>CAZNFA010000018.1:0-75154 GCA_964572345.1 uncultured Planctomycetales bacterium | reverse complement strand
CAAGGTCAACACCCGGCGAGGCCAAAGATCATGAAAGCAGTGGCCTCGCCCTCCCGGATGGACATCATGCCCGCGCCTTCGGCTTGGGCATGCCACACGGCGCGAGAACCCCTTCTCGCACGCAGAAACCCGGGAATCTCTTCCCGGCAGCGCTAGACCAGAACCGCCCGCCTATCACGATTTCCCGCTATGCTTCCGGCTTAACCGCCGCGAAAGATGAATGCTCCGCAACTACCTCAAGCTGCCGCGTCCCGTGCACGTCCTCTGCCTGGGCACCTTCATCAACCGCGCCGGCACCTTCATCATCCCCTTCATGACCATCTACATGCGCGAGGCGCTCGGCGCCGGCGACGCCTTTGCGCCCGTGGCCATGGGCGTCTTCGGCCTCGGGTCGATCTGCGGCTCAATCACCGGCGGGCATCTGGCCGACCGCGTCGGCCGCCGACCGGTCATGCTCACCGCCCTGCTCGGCGCCGCCGCCATCCTCTTGCTCATCAGCCAGCTCACGAGCGCCGGCGCCTTTCTCGTCGGCATCTTCTTTTTCTCCGCTGTAGGCGACACTTACCGCCCCGCGGCGTCGGCCATGATCGCCGACCTCACCACGCCTACCCAACGCTCGCACGCCTTCGCTCTCATGTACGTCTCGATCAACCTCGGCTTCGCCATCGGACCCGCCGTCGGCGGCTTCATCGCCGAGTACTCCTTCCAATGGCTCTTCGTGGGCGACGCCGCCACCTGCGCCCTCTACGCCCTGATAATCCTGTTCGGCATTCGTGAGACGCTGGGGCGTCCCGCCCGGGCAACCGTTCCGCTCGCAACGGACGCCGAAACCGTTACCGCGGCCGAATCCGCCGCCGCCACAACGACCACCACTGATGCCGCCCCCGACCTGCCCCAGGTCAGCTTCGCCGCCGCCATCCGCCACATGCTCAGCGACACCACCTTCCTCGCCCTCTGCGCCGCGTCCTTTTTCATCGCCCTGGTTTACATGCAGGCCATGTCCACGTTCCCTCTCTACCTTAACAGCCTCGGCTTCGGCCCCGCCCAGTACGGCCGCATCATCGCCCTCAACGGCCTGCTGATCGTCCTCGGCCAGCTCCCGCTCACCAACTGGATGCACGGCAAGCACCGCGGCCACCTGCTGATCACCGCCGCTATGCTCTCCGCCCTCGGCTTCGGCCTGAAGTCGGTTGCCTTCAGCGAGCTGACCTTCATCGGCACCGTCGTGATCTGGACGCTCGGCGAAATGATGCAGTTCCCCCACCTGCCGCCCATCGTTACCGAGCTCGCCCCGGAAAACATGCGCGCCCGCTACATGGGCGTCTTCGGCATGTCCTTCTCCGGCGCCGGCATGATCGGCGCCCCCCTCGGCGGCCTGGTCCTAAGTTACGCCGGCCCCACCGCCCTCTGGCTCGGCGGCGCCACCCTGGCCCTCATCGCCGCCACCCTCTACGCCACTATCCGCCACCGCATCGCCTGGCCAAACGAGCGGTAAGTGGGACAAGGCAAAAACGCCGACGGTGTGTGGCATGGCCAAGCGTAGCGCGGCCGTGGCCTTTGCGGGACGAAGATCATGCCCGCGCCTTCGGCTTGGGCATGCCAGACGTCAATGGCGAGATTCTTCGGTCGCTGTGCTCCCTCAGAATGACGGCCCGGGCCGCTCTCCGAGGCTGGGCGGGTGCCCCATGCCGCGTGCAGCAAAAGGTGGGGGACGGACGGCCGTACGCATGTTGACCGGTCGCTTACGCTCGCGGCTCGGATGCAGCGCGAACGCAGTAACGAGATTCTTCGGTCGCTGCGCTCCCTCAGAATGACGATCGGCCAGTACCCACCGACGGGTCGATTACGGATCGACGCCGCAGTTCCAGTCGGCCGGGACAGTGCCGAGGTCGGAATGGTCGGTGTGGGAGCCGGCGTGGTCGCTGGTGGAGAATGGAGCGGGCGTCGGGCCTGCTCGGGGATGAAGGGAAATGACGGGAAAGCACGGGGGGCGCTGAGCACTGGGGAGGTCGGTCCGCAGGCCGGGCGCGTCCGATAACCCTTTGCGAAAAAAAAAGCTTTACACGCCAGCCGGGTTGTGCTCTACTATAGCTACGTTAGGCCGACCTCTCGGGAGGAGGGTTTGGTCAACTCCCGGGGCAGGCCTGTTAGCAGACCAGTGGACTTCTACAGGAAGAGGAGGAAGTTTATGCACATCGCAAAGGTGTTAGTGTGTCTGGCCTTGGCGGGCATCCTCGGGATGCCGGCGCAGGCTGACCTGCTGCTCGACAATGGGTCGATCGCCAACGGTAGCGGGCGAACCGTGAGCGGCGTTGGTATCGCCGGTGGCTGGATGGTATTCCAGCCGTTCACCGTTACCGACCCGGGTTGGATCATCGAGACGATCGGCACGGACGGCTGGAACGTCCAGGACCCGATGGGGCTGGGCATGCTCGGGACGCTTCTGCCCGATACCGGCGCGAACTACCCGGACGAGAACAATCCGATTGCCAGCGCCGTGTACTACTTGGGCACCGACGCGTGGAACCCCAACTGGCGGGACGAACCCTTCGACGTCACGCTGCAGCCGGGTCACTACTGGATGCGGTGGAGCGACAATGGCGACCCGAACCATTGGTCGGCGATCTTCCCCGGCGTCAGCGGTGAGAACTCGTTCTCGCGCAGCGGGAATAATGACTACGCCTCCGGTCCGACCGCCCTGCGGATTTATGGAACGGAAGTTCCCGAGCCGGGCACGATCTGCCTGTTGCTGCTCGGTGCCGGCGCGCTGCTGCGCCGTAAGTAGCACCGCACAAGCAGGTTTCATTCAATAACGCTCGCGGCCGCCCGGAGTGGATGAACGGTCCACCCGGCGGCCGCGAGCGTGACGTTTTGCGCGGGGGCAACAGCTCCCTCACGGTCGCGGCTCAGCTAGTGACCGCTCGCTGACGGTCGCGGCTCGGATGCACCGCGAACCCAATGGCGAGATTCTTCGGTCGCTGCGCTCCCTCAGAATGACGCCCCGGGCCGCGCTGCGAGGCTGGCGATTCAAGACGGCCGGTACGGGGCCCGGCCGCTACGGAAGACGGCCAGGCGAGGGCGCCGGCCGCTACGGATCGACGCCGCAGTTCCAGTCGGCCAGGAGGATGCCCAGGTCAGCGTGCCCGGTGGTACCGTCGCCGTTGAGGTCGCCGACGCAGTCGCCGCCGGTACAACCCCAGTCGGCCAGCAGCAGACCCAGGTCGGAGTGGTCGGTATCGCCGTCGCCGTCCACGTCGCCCGGGCACTCCGGCGGCGTGCCGTTGATGGTGAAATCGGCATCGCTTTCGTCCGAGCCGCTGTTGTCGTCGGCATCGTGCACGACGAGTCGCAGGCGCGCGTGGGTAGTGTAGATGTCGGGCACGGTCCAGATGTACGAGCCGTCGTCGGCGGTTCCTGCGACGATGGTGGTATCGAAGTTGGCCCCGCTGTCGGTCGAGAGCAGGATGTCCACGTCCTGCACCGCTTCGTCGTCATCGGAAATCCACAGGATCTCGACCTGCTCGTCCGGCTCGAGCACCTCGCCGCCGCGGAGGTTCCTGAGGTAGACGGTGGGGTTCGCACCGCCGGGCGGCGCGGGCACGTGCATGACGATGCAGTGCAGCGCGCCGGCCGAGCCGATGATCGACTCGCAGTCTATCTGAACGACCGTCTTGCCGGGCAGGGCGGCCTGGTAAACAGCTAGAGCCTCGGAGTTGTGCTGCTGAACCTGGGAATTCGTGTAATACGGGATCAGGGCCAGGTCGTTGCACAGGACCATGTTGGTGTAGGTGTAGTGCGTGCCGCCGAGCAGACGGGCGGGTATGCGGTACACGGTGTAGCCCACCGAGGCGAACCAGACCGCGGCGTCGTCGCAAATCTGATCTTGGGTCGAGCCGGCGTTGTACGGCCAATCGCTGATGATCACGTCGTAATCGCCCGTGACCTGCATCCACATGTCGATGTGGCCGGTCCAGTCCACAGATTGCTGGAACTTCTCAAAGAAGTTGGTGTCCACATTCTGATAAGCCTGCCACAGGTCGTGGATCTCCTGCTCGCTCAGGCCGGGATTCTCCTCACAGATCAGCCGCGTGGCGTAGCCGTTGTCGCGCGCGTCCAAGTGGTAGTTCCCGCCGCCGTGCACCAGCGGGATTTCGTAGTATGCGTGGTTCTTGTAGGTGCTGAAGTATGCGTTAAAGGCGTTGTCATTGGGGCGCGGCCGGTTGTATTCGTGGTCAATGATGGCCCGGCACTGACCCTCGTAGATGTAGCGTGGGCCGTAGTCGCGAATCCAAACGGTGTCGGTCACCCGGACGACGAAATGCACGCGGTCCATGTCCGCCCCGGCCGCGGCCAAGCTGCTATAGGCACTGCTCTGCTCGTTGGAATTGTCCACCGCGACATACAGGTCCGCGTCGCCCGTGGTGGTCACGTTTGCCCCGATCTGGTTCAGAATCGTGGTCCAGCCCTCCCAGGCGATCAGGATCGCGTCCATCGGCTCGTACTCGGCCACGCAGTGGATCGGGCCGGTCGGCGGCGGGGTCGACCGCAGGGGGAATGGCGGCGGGTACCGTTCAAGGAAAGCCCGCTCAACGTCAGTCAGCCCGCGCGGGATCGTTGCCCCCTCCGGGTAGATGAGCTGGTCGCCTCTCCAAATGGGCTCGTCCTGCGCGGCGGCAGTTGAGCACAGAAGGATCGTGACGACCCCGACGATCATCGTGGTGGACACGCCGAAACGGCCCATGATCTTCTCCTCTCCAGCGGGCTCGCAGAGTGCCTGCAGAGAACCCCCTCGTACACTTCACCATAACGGGCCGGGCAGCCGGTCTCAAGGGGAACTTACGATGGCAGGCCCCCGATATCGGACGTGCCACCACGCTGACGCGGCGCTGCCGATGGCTCTGATGGAGCCGCGTCGTGGAACCCGCGCGACGGCCCTCTCGCGCGGGAGCGGCTGACCCGCTACCATAGGCAAACAGCATGGCAGAGCGGACCAGCTACAACCGCAGTGACCGTATCGACCCGACCGACATCGCCGGGATCAACGAACGCGCGTTCGCGTGGGCGGCGCCGCACGAGACAGTTCATCCGGTACGGATCGACGAGCTGGTGATCGCCGATGACGCGATCGACACGCTTGCGGAGGCGGTGCGCTCGCGGGCGGGCGGCGGACTGGTAATGATGGTTGTTGACCGCACGCCGATGCGGCGTGGCGGGGATGATCTCAAGCCGCTGGTCGAAGAGGCACTCGGGAAGGTCGTGTCGCTGATGGTCCGGCGGCTGCCCGATGAATTGGACAAAGCGTTTTATGCGCATATCGAAGGCGCCCGGCGGCTGGCGGATGAATTGGACGGTTTCTCGGCGGTGGTCTCCGTCGGCTCGGGCAGCATCACCGACACGGTCAAATACGCGCGGCACTTGTTCGTGCAGAAGGCAAGGCGAAAGCTGCCATTCATCAGCTTTCCCACAGCCGCGAGCGTGACGGCGTATACGTCCGCTCTGGCCGCGCTGACGATCGCGGGCGTCAAACGGACGCTGCCGGCCTCGCCCCCCGACGCGGTTATTTGCGATTCGCGTACGCTCGGCGACGCGCCGCGGATCATGACGCAGGCAGGCTTCGGCGACGTGTTGGCCCGCGGCGTCTCGTACGGCGACTGGTACCTCGCGTCGCAGCTCGGCATGGACGACACCTTCAGCTACGTGCCGAGCCGGCTGCTCGAGACGGCCGAACGCGACATGATCGCTCACGCCGAAGGCGTAGCCACGGGCAACCCTGACGCTGTGCGCGCGGTGACCGAGGCGGTTCTGCTGGCGGGGATGGCGATGTCGCTAATCGGGCAAACTGCACCGCTGTCCGGGTGGGAACATGCAGTCAGCCATTTTCTCGATCTGACCGCCGCCCACGACGGCCGCGAAGCGGCGCTGCATGGTGGGCAGGTCGGCGTCGGCACGCTGGTGGCCGCCCGCGCCTACGAACGGGCCTGGAATGAACTTGATCTCGAACGACTCACGGTGGATCAGGAGGACGGCCTCTACCGTGAGATGATCGAGAGTGCCTGCCGGCGCTACGACACGCGTGGAACCCTGATCAGCGAGATCTGGCAGCATTTCCAGCGGAAGCTGACGCGCTGGCGTGCGGCGCGCGACGCTCGGCGAGCCTTCGTCGAGCAGCACCGTGGCGGTGCGTTTGACGCCTTCCTGCGCGACGCTGTGCGACCCATCGCGGAGATCGAAGACGCATTACGCCGAGCGGGCGCGCCGCGACGTTTCGCCGATTTGAACGAGCCGATCCGCCGCTCAAGCGCGCACGCCGCCGTGCGCTACGCACATCTCATTCGGGCCCGCTTCACGTTGGGAGACCTGCTCAGCGAGGCCGGCTGGCTGGACGACGCGCGCGTGCCCCAACTGCTCGACGAACCGGCCGAAGCGCCGACGGTCTGAAGGGTTCCCGGACGCATGTTGAACGTGGGCCACGCCAGGTTTACGATGCCGCCAGTGGATTGGCGCCCACCTTGATTGTCTCGAGCTAGAGGGAGGTAGAGGGCATGAACCGACGGACATTCTTGGCGACGGGCCTGGCCGGCGTGGCGGCTGCGTCCAAACTTGCGGCGACCGCTCGCGGCGAAACCGGAGAAACGCGCGTAGCGTCCAACAAGCCGGGCTTCAAGCTGAAATACGCCCCGCATTTCGGTATGTTCAAACACCACGCCGGCGAGGACCCGATCGAACAGCTCAAGTTCATGGCCGACCAGGGTTTCACAGCGCTCGAAGACAATGGCATGAAAGGTCGCTCCGTGCCGGACCAGGAGCGCATCGGCAAGGCGATGCACGAGCTGGGCATGACGATGGGGGTGTTTGTCGCCAACACGATCGGCTGGAAGGATCCCACGCTCACGACCGGCAAGAAAGAACACCTCGATCGGTTCGTGAGCGATTGCCGTGAGTCGGTCGAGGTCGCCAAGCGCGTCAAGGCCAAGTGGATGACGGTCGTGCCCGGCACGGTCCAGCCGCGGCTCGACATGGGTTACCAGACGACGAACGTTGTGGAAGCGCTGCGGCGCGGCGCCGAGATCTTCGAGCCGCACGGGCTGGTCATGGTCCTGGAGCCGCTCAACTTCCGCGATCATCCCAACCTGTTCTTGACCAAGATGGCCCAGGCCTACGAGATCTGCCGGGCGGTGAACAGCCCGTCCTGCAAGATCCTCGACGACCTGTATCACCAGCAGGTCAGCGAGGGGAACCTGATCCCCAATATCGACGCAGCCTGGAGCGAGATCGCCTACTTCCAGGTGGGCGACAACCCGGGCCGCAAGGAGCCGACCACCGGCGAGATCAACTATCGCAACGTCTTTCGCCACATCCGCGCCAAGGGCTTCCAGGGCATCGTCGGCATGGAGCACGGGAAGTCCAAACCGGGCAAGGAGGGTGAGCGCGCGGTGATCGACGCGTATCGGGCCTGCGATGAGTTCTGACCCCGGTTTTGCAGGCGGCAGTAGGGATCATCCGGCTGCATGGGAGAAGACGACTGGACGCCGCAGATCGGTCTTATTCGGGGGCTGTGTACGGGCACCGTCGCGGCCCTCGTCATCGGGGCTGCGCTGGTTGCGGTCGCGTTGCTGCGGGGCCCGAACCACTCGTTGCTGGCCGACTTCTTCTGGAGCCGCCTGGGGCTCGCACTGCTCGGGCTCGGCTTTGTGTTTGCCTGGGTGGTGTCGGTCATCTGCGAATGGGCCGGTGGCCTGAGCACGGGAACGTTCCTCGTGTGGGCTGGGTGTCTGACGATGCTGTTAGGGGGTGCGCTCACGGCAACGTCGCTTTCCCTGGCCGATTGGTCGGCTGGCAGTTTCCCGCGAGTGCTGACGGCGTCGCTCTGGGTTGCCCTGCCCATGACGGTCGGCGGCTGGGCAGCCTGTGGCATACGGTGGCGTTTACGAAACTGGTGAAGGGAACGTGACCCGAACTGGACCCGAGCTTAGGAGCTTTCGGCCGCTTCAGCGGCCATTCCCGCCGCAGGCGGGTTGCAGGCCAGCCGTTGAACGGCTGGTCAGCGGGCGGCGCCGATTCCCCCTCCTTCACGCGGCGCGCGAGCCCGTTTCAACGGGCGTCGCCCTCACCCGCGCGCGTCTCATCATCCAACCGCTCGATCCGTTCCAGCCGGTCAAACCCGCGCCCCTCAGTGTGGTGCTCCCGTTGCCGCCGAACGTAGTCAATCACCCAGGGCACGTCGCGCGTCCCGAAACTCACGACACCATAGCCGGTCTGCCAGGCGAGCACGTTGCGGTTGCAGATCTCGTGGTTGATATGGTGGGAACTGGCCCCCTTGAGTTGCCCGACCCACTCGCTGATCAGCAGCGTGGGCGGCACGCTGACGACCAGGTGCACGTGGTCAGGCATCCCGCCGATCTCGTGAACGAACACGCCGCCCGTCTGGATCGCGCGATGCCGGATGTAATGGTGGCAGCGGTTCTCGACATGGTTAACGAGCACGGGCGCGCTGTCTTTGGTGCGCCAAACGATGTGCAGGTTGATTTCGTGATAGACATTGCGTGGCACCGGAAGCCCCTCAATCAGCAATGCCCGATTCGGGTCAAAAGCGCGTTGAAACGCGCTAACCCGGGAGCGACTGTGAGGTTATCATCCCACGCGCCCTGTTACCAGCCCCCCAGGGGCTGGCCTGTAACCCGCTTGCGCGGGGATCCCCCCTGAAGGGGGCATCCGGGTCCGAAAGGGGGCATTCGGATCCGCGACGGCGCGAAGTGTCGCATAACCGGCGCACACAACCCAGAGAGAAGCAGTGTATAGCCTGAGTATGGAGAAGTCGTCATGAAGCAGCAATCTACCAAGGTAAGCGAGCACATCACTAGACGCAGGTTTCTAGAAACCTCGGTCGCCGCCGCCACTACCTTCGCCGCCGGGTGCGCGAGCATGAGGAAAGGTCAGGCCGGACCGGCGATCTTGCATCCCGGAGAGCCCGAGAAGCTGCGTATCGGGGTCATTGGTTGCGGCGGTCGGGGAACCGGCGCGGCAATAAACTGCGTGGAATCCGCGGAGAACGTGGAGATCGTCGCGCTGGGCGACCTGTTCCAGGATCGTCTGGACGGCTCGCGCAAGCACCTGATGGAGAAAGTCGGCGAGCACGTGAATGTCACTGACGACCGGTGCTTCACCGGCTTTGACAACTACCTCGGTGTGCTGGACTGCGATATCGACATGGTGGTCATGGCTCCGCCGCCGCACTTCCGCCCGTTGCATCTGAAGGCGGTGATCGAAGCCGGCAAG
The DNA here is from genome assembly GCA_964572345.1 of uncultured Planctomycetales bacterium. GTDB lineage: Bacteria > Planctomycetota > Phycisphaerae > UBA1845 > Fen-1342 > JAUWXH01. The sequence continues at coordinate 65,878 of CAZNFA010000018.1, read as the reverse complement.
CACGTTTTCATGGAGAAGCCGGTGGCGGTCGATCCGGTCGGTATTCGCTCAATCATCGCTTCGTCGGAGCTGGCGGCCCAGAAGGGTCTGGCGATCGTCGCCGGCACGCAACGCCGGCACCAACCGAGCTACCTAGAAACGATGAAGCGCATCCACGACGGGGCCATCGGCGAGATTGTGGCCGCGCAGTGCTACTGGAATCAGGAGTTCCTGTGGGTCAAGGAGCAGAAGCCGGAATGGTCCGACATGGAGTGGCAGTGCCGCAATTGGCTCTACTTCACGTGGCTGTCCGGCGACCACATCGTCGAGCAGCACATTCATAACCTGGACATCGTCAACTGGGCCATGCAGTCGCCGCCGGTCAAATGCGTGGGCATGGGCGGCCGACAGGTGCGCACCGGGCCGGAATGCGGGAACATCTTTGACCACTTCGCGGTCGAGTATGAGTACCCCAACGGGGCCCGCGTGCTGAGCATGTGCCGCCAGATCGACGGCTGCTCGACCCGCGTCTCGGAACGGCTCGTTGGCACGAAGGGCGTCGCCGATCCCAACGGGCTCATTGAAGGCAGGCGCTCGTACAAGTACGAAGCCCCGGATCCGGCCGTGAACCCCTACGTTCAGGAGCACGCCGACCTGATCGCCAGTATCCGCAACGGCAGGCCGCTCAATGAAGGTAGGCGCGTCGCCGAAAGCACGTTGACGGCAATCATGGGCCGCATGTCGGCGTACACCGGGCGCGAGCTGAAGTGGGACTGGGTGATGAACAAGTCCGCGCTGGACCTGACGCCGCCGGCGTACGAGTTCGGCGACTTGGCCGTCCAACCGATAGCCGTACCAGGCGAAACGGAACTGGTGTAGCGGCCGGGCCCCGAGTCGGACGTCCCGACCTGTCATTCCGAGAAGCGAAGCGCCGAGGAATCTGGCCCCGGTCGCGCGATTGAGGCAGATTCCTCCGCGCGTCCGCCATCGGCGGACGCGGTCGGAATGACATCTGGAGGTTACCCACTTTCCTGACGCTCACCCCCTACCGCCCTTGGCCCAGCAGTTCGGCCAGCTTCGGCTCGATCGACTCGGCCCAGATTTCGTAGCCGGCCGGGCTGAGGTGCAGCAGGTCGGGCATGATCTCGCGCGAGAGACCCTGATCAGGCCCGAGGAACTCGTCGCCGATGTCCAGATAGTGGATCATCATCCCATCGGCGACCCTTGCGGCGAGCCGGCTGGCCTGGGCGTTCTTGTCCCGTTGCGGGCTGGGGCCTGCGCCACGCGGGAAAATCGCCAGCAGGAGCACCTTGGTGCGCGGCAGTTTCGCCCGCAGCTTCTCAACGACGGCGACGATCCCGTCGGCAATCTGCTCGGCCGTGCACTCGTCCCCGTTGGAGTTGTTGGTGCCGATCATCAGCACGACGACCTTCGGCGACATTCCATCGACGTTGCCGTGGTCGAGCCGCCATAAGACGTGCTGGGTTCGGTCGCCGCCGATGCCCATGTTCACCGCTTTGCGATCAGCGTAGTACTTCTCCCAAACGTCCGCGCCGGCCCCTTCCCAGGCATGCGTGATCGAGTCGCCGAGGAAGATTAGATCGGCCTCGCCGCGCCGAGCGCGGGCGTTGAAACTCTCATGCCGCTTCAGCCACCAATCAGTCAAGTGCGGCGTCGCCGCCACGGCGGTGTGCTTGCCGGGCTTACTGTCGGCGAGCCATTCGAGGCTGAAGCGGGCATAGGTGATCTTCTCGTACGGGTGTTTGTCACCGCTCTCGTACAGGCAGGCGACGGTGCCGTCGGGCAACGCGGCGAGACACGAATACGCAGCGGGTCCGGCGTGCAACTGCGTCGATAGCGGCCAACTGCGCCCATCGTCGCAGCTCAGCCGCACGGTCATGCGGATGCGTTCGTCCTCGCTGGCGGGGTTGGAAAACAGCACCAGCGGCGCGCCCGGTGCGTCGGCGGGTCGGTAGCGAATCAGACTAGCCTGACAGATCGGCTCAATCAGCGTCGCGTCGTGGCGGAAGCCGGACCAGGTAAGCCCGCCGTCATCACTGAAGCAGACCGCGCGCTGCTTCTGTCGGCGGTCGTAATTGCGGCTGTTGAGCATCAGGCGGCCGTCGGTGAGCTCGATGACCTGGCACTCGTTGAGCCGGTCCACGGGGCTGTTGCCGCCGAGCTGCCACGTCCGGCCACGGTTGTCGGAGTAGATGACGTGTGAGTAGTACTTCTTCGATTCGGCCTCGATGTGATCGCAGGGGACGATCAAGCGGCCTTTGTGCGGGTCACGGCGGAGCTGGATACCGACGCCCGGGCCGGTGGCGTACCAGGTCCAGCCGGGCTTCTTGGCGGCGTCGGTGATATTCCGCGGCTCGGTCCAGGTCAGCCCGTCATCCGTGCTGGAGGTCACCCAGACCGTGCGTGTGCCCTTGCCCGTCTGATCGACGATCTGTTGCTCGCGGTCCACGCCGAGGTTGTGGGTCATCAGCAGCCAGATGGTGCCGCTCTCCTGGTCCACCACCGGGCAAGGGTTGCCGCAGGTGTTGTTCTTCTCGTCCCAGATGATCCGCGGCCGGCCCCACGTTTTCCCGCCGTCTTCAGAGCGTTTGAGCAGCAGGTCGATGTCGCCGCTGTCGTCGCGGCCGGCCTTGCGCCCTTCGCAGAAGGCCAGCAGCGGGCCCTTTTTCGAGACGAGCAGCGCGGGAATGCGGTAGGTGTGATAGCCATCGGTGCCGCTGATGAATACGTCGGTTCGCTCGGGCGCTTGTGAGGGCTGCCATTGCCCAGCCAACGGCGGTTCGCCGGCGACGACAGGCGCGGCAATCGTGCTCAGTAGGACGACAACGATCCTGAATGCCCGCACGGCTGTGCTCCGTGGAAGAGTAGGCTGGGCATCGTGCAGCATTCCGGGGATTCGACGGCAGCGGTGGAAACGTCGGGCGATGCCCACTCTCCTCCTCCCCTACCGCTGAATGCGGGCGGAGCCGCCGGCGGCGAGACGCTCGAGCTCGTCCAGCGTGATCTGCGACGTGTCACCGCGGGTTGACTGCAACAGCGCGCCGTGGGCCGTGCCCAGGTTAACGCAGGTTTGCGGATCTTGGCCGCTCAAGAAGCCGTAGGCCAACCCGGCAGCAAAGCCGTCACCGCCGCCGACGCGGTCCTCGATCTCGAGCCGCGTAAAGCGGGGTCCTTCGTAGAAGGTGTCGGCCTCAGGCACGTATACGATTGCCGACCAGTGATTGACCTGCCCGCTGACCACCTCGCGCAGGGTAGTGCCGATGAGCTTGAGGTTGGGGTAGTCGCGCGCAACCAGGCGCACCATCTTCTGATACGCCTCGACGGGCAGTCTGTGGAGCTGGCGATCCGCACCCTCCACCTCGTAACCCAGCACCATCTGGAAGTCCTCCTCGTTGCCGATGAGGCAATCGACGTATTGCACGAGCGGGCGCGTGGCGCGCTGGGCCTGTTCGCCGCTCCATAGCTTGCTGCGGTAATTCAGGTCGTACGATACGAAGGTGTTCGCGCGGTGCGCTGCTTGGAGCGCGTCCGCGGCGACCTGTGCCGTGCTCGCGCTAAGGCAGGTGAACGTGCCGCCGGAGTGGAACCAGCGCACGCCGCCTTTGTCGAAGACCCGTTGCCAATCGACATCGGCGGATTTGAGTTTGCTGGTGGCCGAGTGACCGCGGTCGTACATGGTCAGGCTGCCGCGCACGCCGCTGCCGACTTCCGTGAAATTCAGCCCGACCCGTACCGCGCGGCCGACGTCGTCGTAGGGCCGGGTGACGGCGTGGGTGAGATCGACCCCGACGCCGCGCGCGTGGTTGACGATGATGCGGCCGAGTGGGTTATCAACCAGGCCGCCTACCCACGCGGTTCGCAAACCGAGTCGAGCCAGGGCGTATGCCACGTTGTACTCGGCCCCCCCGACCCAGACCTCGAGCTGCTTGGCGAACTCGATGCGCTCATGCCCGGGCGGGCTGAGCCGCAGCATGCATTCGCCCAGACTGACGAGATCGTACTCACACCGTTCGGCCGGACGCAGCTCAATCGCCATCGTGAAACCTCAACAACGCGGACCCTCGCGTAGCCTACGCGGTTCGTACAGGCGTTTGGCTCGATCGGCAAGCCGTCGGGCGTTCGGGCCGGGGTTTCTGGGCCGCCCTGTCACGCTGTGATCGTTCGGCCGCCTCGTCGGCTCCTCGCTCAGCAGGTGTGTTGCGGATGCGCGGATTCCACGGCGGACTGCCAAGGCGGACTATTCGCCACAGGGGTCGCAGGGAGCGCAGAGCATTGACCAATCAGAGAGTATCTCAAAACGGCTGCCACCGGCACCTTGCCTGCCCGTGCACTGGCGGACGAGCCGCCAGGGGCACCCCAAACGGCCTTCAGGCGAGCGAGTGCTCCGCCAACCGCGCCGCGGTGAACATGTCACCCGAGCTTCGCGGCCGGCCAGGATGTATGACACCACCGGCAGGCGGCAGTCGTGTCTATGGGCAGCCTTCGCCCCAGTTAGCCAGCAAGATGCCGAGGTCGGCCTCGTCGGTATCGCCGTCGGCGTCGCAGTCACCGGGGCAGCCTCCGCCGCTGCAGCCCCAGTCGGCCAAGAGGATACCTAGATCCTCCTGATAGACGCACCCGTCCCCGTTTATGTCGCCAGGGATGACCGAGATGGCCCAGATTTCGACATCGTCGACGTTCCAGCCGGGGTAAGTCACGGAGCTGTCGGTCGGCCCCATGCCCCAGCGGACGTAGACGGTGGGCTGATTGTCGGCGAAGGCGGAGATATCGAATTCCATTGCGTGCCAACTGCTGTCCGAGATGCTGCCGCCGCTGTGATTCCAGATCGTATTCCACGCGGAGCCGTTATTGGAGACTTGGATGTTGGCGTGGTCATAGCTGGCGGACTCAACGCCTAGCCAGCGCCAGAACTTCAGGGTGACCTCGATCAGGGTGGTGCAGTCGATCGCCGTCGTGGTCAAGTAGTAGACGGGCATGTTGTTGGTGTAGTCACCATAGAGGTTGTAGCCGCAGACGTTGCTTCCGGTGTGGCCGGAGCTGGGGTCATAATTGTGGGAGCCGCCGCCGGTCGGCTGGCCGAAGGCCCACTGGCCCTCGGTGCTCCAGCCGGGATCGGCGTCGAACGCCCACTGATACTGCAGCACCGGCGCGCCGACGGTGAGCTGCACCTCGCGCGTCGTGTCGCCGACGTGATCGGTGAGGTTGGTGAAATAGACTATATCAGTGTAGTGGCCGATCCCCAGCCCATCGGCGTGGCTGTTGATCTCCACAGTTACCTGGGCGGTAACATCGGGCAGAAGCGTGCCGGAGAGGTCGCCGGACAGCGTCACCCAGATAGCCCCATCATGGGTAACTTCGTAGTCAATCGCGTAATCCGCGCGGTTGGTCATCGTATACGTGATACTGTCAGGCACGAAGGGGCCGCCCACCGGACCCTCGGACTCCAGGTCGTCGTTGGGGCTGACGGACATCGGATTCGGGGTGTGAGGCAGGCACAGGCTCGGGTCGCCCAGCAGGTTGAATTCCTCGAAGAAGTTCCGCTCGATATCCGTACTGCCGGTGAAGTCGGCCTCGAAGTGGTACAACGCGGCGCGCCAGGCCGGCCCCACCTCCCAAATGTCATCTTCGAAAAAGGCCCTGAACCAAGAGTGCTCCAGCACGGTGGAGGGCAACCAGGCTTGTTGGCTGCCCCAGTAGATGTACTCCGAGGGGAAGATCACCGCGGCGGCGCCCTTGTCAGCCTCGCGGAGCCACGTCTCACCGAAGCACTCGCCGGTTCTGAAGTAGTCGCCGACCTTGCAACTGTGGCTGGTAACGACCCCGTACAGCCCCTCGTTGCTCAGGGCCTGCACGTTGCTCTGGGAAAACGGCGGGTTCCACCAGCTCCCAACGGCATGACCGTAGTAGACGACCCACAGGCAGCCGTAGTTGACCGCGTTGGTCACGTCCTGGGTACCCGCACCGTCCCGCGCGTAGAGCTTGATGCCCTCATAGTCGTTGGGCTCGAAGTAGTTCTCGATGACCCAGTCATGCGTGGGCTCGGCCATGCCGCATGTATCGTCGTGGGCCAGGAACGCGCCACGCCTGACATAATCGGGGTCGGGGAAGTCCCCGGCCTCGACGCACAGGGTCTTGTCCACCACGTCCTGCAACATGCTCACCGAGGTGACCGAGAAACGGCCAATGGCAATGTCCGGATGCCAGTCGTCGCCCCCATCCATGCAGGTATATGGCAGGTCGGTGGGCGCGTGCTTGCTGCCGCCGCCGGTCCAGTACGGAAGCGTCGTCGGGGTGGCTGTTGAGCTCGAGGCGTCGCCGACCAGCAGGATGTAATCCGGCGCGTCAGCGGTACCCCACAGGCCCTCGATGTACGCCTTGATTGTGTCGCGGCTCGTGCCCGTAATTGCCGTGTAGGTCATTACGTTGAAGCCCAGGGCCGCTTTGGCGGCGATGAGCTCATTCAGCGGGGCGCTGCCGTCGTATTCGGACGCCGTGATGATCAGGTAGTTGCCCGATCCGGCGGCGGCGCTCGACACGGCCATCGCCAGCAGTGCCAGGGCGAGCCCCGCCCGTCCACACAGTCTAAGGTTTATCTTTGGTGCCTGCATCAGTATTCTCCTCTCCGAGATTCACACTCCAGAAGCGATCTCACAGCGCCGTGTTCGTGCTCGCCACCGGCGCGATAGATCCAGCTATGGTTAGGGACACCCTTCGCCCCAGTGGGCCAGCAGGATGCCCAGGTCACTGTGGTCAGTATCACCGTCATCGTCGCAATCGCCGGGGCAGCCTCCGCCGCTGCACCCCCAGTCGGCCAAGAGGATGCCCAAATCGGCGTGACTAACGCAGCCGTCGCCGTTCAGGTCGCCGGGAACGCAGCTCACGTCATACTCATGCACCTTCGGCGTGGTGTACTCCAGCAGCAGCCATTCGGCGTCGCCGCCTGAGAGGCTCTCCGGGCCGCCGAAGAACCACTCCTCCGGGGCGAAGTCCCCGTTGTTTCCGGAGTTGTAGGCTGGAAGGCGGTAAGAGTAGCCGCGGGTGTACTCCCATTCTTCCCCGGTGCCGTCCACGCCGAACTCGCCGTAGATGTCGATCAGGTTAGACCCGTCGGCAGTGTCGGTGATGATGTAGCGGTCATCGCCGTCGCCGAACTGCTTGTCCGTGTAGAGATCGGCCTCCATCCCATAGATGCCCTGGAAGCCGCCCGTGCAAAGGTAGTTTGAAACGATCACGAAGGACTGGCCGGCGTAGATGGTGACGCCGGACATATTGACACCCACTTCGACATCGTCGTTGCCGTCCATCTGGATGATGATGCCGCCCTCATCGAAGGTGAAGTCGGTCAGCCCGGTGTTGGTGATCTCGATCCAGTTTGGGCAATCACCGCTCGCCGCCCCGCAGACGACCTCGCTGATGATCAGGCAGGTGCCGTCGGCCGCACTCGAGGCCGTCGCGACAAGCAGCGCCGCTGCGACTAGCGTCCGGCTCCGTGTTCCAAAGTACATCTTCGCAACTTGCATTGGCGCTCTCCTGCTTCAGGAATCTCAGTTCAAGAACGTTGAATCAGCATAGACTCCCTGGTTGCAACCGCAGCACACCCAGCAACGGTATCATGGACATCCCTGACCCCAGTGGGCCAGCAGGATGCCCAAGTCAACCTGGTCGGTATCTCCGTCAAGGTCACAGTCGCCGGGGCAGTCGCCGCCGGTGCACCCCCAGTCGGCCAAGAGAATGCCCAGGTCGTCCTGATCAACGCACGCGTCTCCGTTCAGGTCACCCGCGATTGACCCGCCGTATAGTTCGACCTCGCTGAGCATCATGTAGCGGCTGGTGCTGAAGTAGTCGTCGAGCAGCGTGATTTCCAGGGTATCGCCGCTCAGGCCGAGCTGGTCAAAGGTAACGGAGAACGGCTCACCGCCGGAGGGATCGTCAACCTCGAATTCCAGGACGGTATCGCCCATGGCGATGCTGACGTCCGTGGGGGGATAGACGCCGCCGGACCCGTTGGAATCGTCCAAGTGGAGCGTAACCGTCTCGACGGGCACGACGTGATCAAAGTGGAAGGTGATAGTCGGTTCGATACTCTTCCACCCGACGTAGGGCAGCCAGGTGACGTTCCAGTTCTCGGTAGCGATCACATTATCCGTCAGGTCACCGACTCCATTGCTGAGCGGAGCCAGGGGCACCTGGTTGTCGCCATCACCGTTGTAGTTGTCATCAAAGTAGGTGTAGGTGCCGGTCTCGCCGTTGAGCATGTCATAGGCGACGGGCACAAGCATGTTCACCGTGATGAAGTTGAAGGCGGACGAGTAGTCGCTGGCGCCGCAGGCGTTGACGGCCCGGACGTGCCAGTAGTACCTCGTCAGCGTATCGAGGGGAGTGTCCAGAGTGTGGCTCGGCTGGGCAGCCGTCGCACTGTAGACGACGTTCGCGAAGCCCGAGTCGCTTGCCACCTCGAGGTCGTACTCCACAGCCTGCGGCGAGGCCTGCCAGGTCAGCTCGGGCATCAGGGCAACGCCGTCGGCACCGTCCGGCGGGCTGATCAGCGTCACCGTGGCCGGAATGTCGTTGGAGATGTTCAGCCCCACGCCCGTGGAGCGCTGCGCGGATGTCGCCGTGCCGGTAATCACAAGATTGTACTGATCGGCCGCGGCATCACTGAGGTTGCCGATGGTCATTACCGACGTGAACGGCGGCGGGACCGAGTTGACGCTGAAGTCAACGGTTGCCCCGCTCGGCTCGCCGCTGAGACTGAGCGTAACCGCCTCGTCGAAACCGCCAGTCTGGCCAACCTCGATGGTGTACACGGCCTGGTCATCCGGCGGGGAGCAGAGGTCCTGCGAAAGCGGGTCGGCCGCGAGGGTGAAACCGAACGGCTGCGGCAAAAGCAGAGCCGGGTCGCCCAACAGGTTGTACAGCTCGAAGAAATTCCGCTTGATGTCGGTATCGCCGTCGTAGTCTCCCTCGAACGCAATCAAAGCTGACTGCCAGGCGGGTCCTACCTCCCAGATGTCCTTTGCGAAGAACGAGCCGTAGAAGCAGTGCTCGAGGACAGTAGACGGCTCCCAGGCTTCCGGGCTTCCCCAATAGATGAAACCCGAGGGAAAGATGACCGCCGCGGCCCCCTTGTCGGCCTCGCGCAGCCACGTTTCGCCAAAGCACTCGCTGAGGGTAAAGTTGCCCACGTTGCAACTGAAGCTGGTAATGACGCCGTACAGCCCCTCGTTGCTCAGGGCCCGCACGTTGCCCTGGCCGAAGGACGGATCCCACCACCCGCTCGAGCTGCTGTGACCATAATAGATGGCCCACAGGCAGCCGCGGTTCACGGCGTCGGTCACGTCCTGGGTCCCCGCGCCCTGGGAGGAATAGATGCGGATACCCTCATAGTCATTCGGCTCGAAATAGTTCTCGATGACCCAGTCGTGGGTGGGCTCGGCCATTCCCTGCGTACTCGGATTGGCCAGGAATGCGCCGCGCTTGACGTAATCCGGGTCGGGGAAGTTCCCGGCCTCGACGAACAGGGTCTTGTCCACCACGGTCTGCAACATGCTCACCGAGATCACCGGAAAGCGTCCGATGGCGATGTCGGGATGCCAGTCGTCACCACCCCCCATGCACGCGTAGGGTAAGTCGGTCGGCGCGTGCTTGCTGCCGCCGCCGCTCCAGTAGGGAAGCTCAGTGGAGGTGGCGTTTGAGCTCGCCGCGTCGCCGACCAGCAGGATATAATCGGGCGCGTCGCCCGTACCCCACAGACTCGCAATGTACGACTTGATCGTCTCTCGGCTCGTACCCGCAGGGGCCATGTAGGTCATCACGTCGAAGCCCCCGGCCGACTTGGCGGCGATGAACTGATTGAGCGGCATGCTGCCGTCGTACTCGGAAGCCGTAATGATCAGGTAGTTGCCCGATCCGCCCGCCGCGCTCGCTACCATCATCACCAGCAGCGTCGCCGCGGCCGCAACGCGAGTACACGCCGGCGAGCATATGCCTGATGGCGGCATTATACCTCTCCTCTCAGCGCTTTCTGTTTCAGAAGCGATTGCGAACGGGTCTGGAACTCCTCGTCACAGTCAATCTACCTGCTGTCCGGGTTGATCAGCACCCCTCCCCCCAGTGGCCCAACAGCACGCCCAAGTCAGCGTGGTCGGTATCTCCGTCGCCGTCCGCGTCGCCGGGGCAGTCACCGCCGCTGCACCCCCAGTCACCCAAGAGTATGCCCAGGTCGGGGTGATCGACACACCCGTCGCCGTTCAGGTCGCCGGGGATGGCCCTCGCGCTGGGCAGGTGCAGGCTAGGGTCGCCCAGCAGGACGAACATCTCGAAGTGATCGCGGGTAATGTCGGTCGGCCCGTAATGCGCGAGGAAACGCACCAATGCGGCCTGCCAGGCCGGGCTCACTTCCCAGATGTCATCGACGAAGAACGACTCGAAGAAGTATTTCTCGAGGTTCTGAGATTCGTGCCACGGCGTCTGCTGCCAGTAGATCTTGTTCGAGGGCGCCAGATACGCGGCTGCGCCCTTGTTGTACCGGCGGATCCAGACTTCGCCGACGCACTCGTCGTATTCATAATGGGACGTGTCGCAGCAGAAGCCGACGGCCAAGCCGTACAGCCCCGTGTTGACCAGGTCCTCTATCTCGTATTTACGGAACAACGGATTCCACCAGCCGGTCGAGCTGCTGTGGCCAAAGTAGACGACGAAGAGCGAGCCGCCGTTGATGGCGTCGAACACGTCCTGCGTATTGCCCCCGAGTCTGGCGTAGATCTTGTTGGCTTCGTAGCCGTTCGGCTCCAAGTAGTTCTCCGCCACCCAGTCGTGTACGTCCTCGGCACCGCTGTTCATATCCTCGCTCGCCAACAACGCCACACGTTTGATGTAGTCCGGATCGGGATAGTCGCCGGCCTCGACGAACAGACTCTTGTTCACCACCGCCTGCAACTGGCCGGTCGAGCTCACCGCGAAGCGTCCGATGGCGATGTCCGGATACCAGTCATCACCCCCGTCCATGCACGCGTAAGGCAGATCGGTGACCGCACGCCTGGGGCCAACACCGGCCCAATACGGAATCGTGTCGGTGTCGCCCACCAGCAGAACGTAGTCCGGCGCGTCAGCCGTGCCCCACAGGCTTTGGATGTAGGCCTTGATGGTCTCCTTGCTGGTGTCGGCCGGTACCGAGTAGGTCATCACGGTGAAGCCCTGTGCCGTCTTGGCTTCCGCGAACGAGGTGATCGCCGAAGCGTACGCCTCGGCCACAACGATGAGATAGTTGCCCGAACCACGCCCGGTTGGCCGTGGCGGCGGGTTCAGCAAGACGCCCTTCAGCGGTGGCAGCGGGCCCCGAGCACCGCCCGCTTCGTCCCAGCCGGCAAAGCGGAGGGCCACCTTAATGTGCGGCCAGACCATCAGCGCCTGGCGGACCGGGTTGTACGCCACCGGACGGATCTCCAGCAAGTGAAGCTGCCACCCGCGCAGCACACCCAGCTCGGTAAGCTGCCCGCGCTCGCCCGGGCCAAAGGCGTCGGCCGCGTAAGCCGCGTGGTCGAAATGGAACGGGGCGCGCTGCAGGGCCCCGGGGACCATCGGAATCGGTGCCTGCACGGGCATCAGCGGATCAGAGAACCCGGTCGCCGTCAGGTCGATCACCGAACCGCGCCCCTGGGCAACGTGCAAATCGAGCGTGGTGCCTTGCGGGACGGCGACGAGCTTCCGTACCACCGGCAGCGTCGGTTCCCCGATCGCCCCGCCCAGAGCGGCTTCCGGCCAACGCGCCCACAGGAACTTGCCCCCGCGCGTCGCCTCGACGGAAAATTCCAGGCCGGCCAGGTCAACCGTCAGGTCCAGGCCGGTCTCGTCGTACCACTCAACGTTGACGTGTGGGGCTCGGGGCAGCCCATCCCGGCTGACGCCCGCCGCGCCGTCGGACGCAACCGCCACCCAACTCCCCCCAGCAACGCTCGACCCCGCCGTAGCGAGCAACGCCGCCACGACCAGCACCCCGTGCCAGATGCGTAAGCTTGTCTCGGGCGCTCGCATGAGCGTTTACCTCCCTTACATGTTCACTTCGTCCGTATCAGTCACCAAAGACCACACGTCGGCCGGCCAAAACCGTCGGAAGCTCCTTCCACGGAAGACACCGTACGAACCGGCGCGCCGAGGCCAAACAGAAGCGCTCGCGCACGCCGCCACACCTTCCCACGCGCGAGGAAAATACACACCCATCGCGCTGGGCGCGCACCTACCTCATGAGCGCCGATCATCACGTCGATCGTTCTCAGCAGTCGATCTGCCGGCACCGGCAGACCGCTGCGCCTCCCCGCCGCCACTCCGGACTTCCCATCCCGTGCGACAGCGGGATCATGCGGCGCCTTCCGCAACCCCCCGTTGGACGCCTCCAATACACCCCCAACATACCACATCGCGACTCGCAATGCATCATTATACGCGAGAGTTCGTGACCGCCGGGTCGGAATCCTCGCTGGCAACCGCGTGGCGAGCAGCCGGAGCTGACCGTGCGGGTTGGGCCTGCTCACTGGACGCCCGATAACATCGGCGATTCCGGCAGATGACCAGACATTCAAGCACGTCGCGACCGCCGCACCCACGCGGCCCAACCACGCCCGGATCATGCCCGCACCAGTCACCCCGGAACCACTTCCGCGATTCCCGTCTCAGACCGGCAGCAACCCGGCACTGCGACAACCTGCTCGCGCCGAGGCTTGCACCGACGCGGCCCAACTGGCACCATGCAACACACGCTTCCGGCGGCCGCGCTGTGCGACCGGGGAGGCTAGGTATTCGGAAAGAGCTCATGAACGCCATTCCCTCCCCGGCGAGCACGGCTTCGCGCATCGACTGGGTGGACGTCGCCAAAGCGGTCGGCATCACCTTGGTCTTTTACGGCCATCTCGTGGAGCATTTCGTTCGTTGGAACGCGCCCGCCGCGGCCGATCACATGAAGTGGGTTTATTCCTTTCATATTCCCGTGTTTTTTGTCTTGTTGGGTTTTATCTACAAGGACCGTGACATTTCAGTCGGCGCGTTTCTCATCCGTCAGATTCGCACGCGCCTGGTACCGGCCTGGGCCTTCAACATCGTCTGCATGCTGGCCTGGATAAGGTCCGAATTCCTGCAGCCCGATTTCGGCCACATCGGCGACCACGGCTGGCTGAGCCTGCTGCGCTACTGTGCCACGGAAACGCTGCCCATGTTTGTCCTGGGCGAGGCCCGCTGGAATATCGTGACGTGGTTTCTTTTCTGTCTGTTCACCGTCGAACTGTGGCAGTTCTTCCTGCGCCCTCTGCTGCGAAACAACACGCGCCTGGTCGTTTCGATTGTCGGTTTCGGCGTGCTGGCCGTCCTTGTGGATTCCTACGCGCATCCCATTCACAACCTCCTGGGGGCCAAGAGACACTGGTGGTACATAACCTCCGGGGTTGGCGCGATGGTCTTCTATCAGCTCGGGATACTAATGCGGCGACTCGGCTGGCTGGTCAGTCGGCAGGGAAGGCTGCGCTGTGCCGTGCTGGGCGCACTGTGCCTGGCGATCACGCTGGTCACCTTCGATCTGAATCAAGCCGTGGCAGACAACGAACTGAATCGCGCCTTGGGCCACAACGCCATGCCCGTCGTCTTCCTGATCAGCGCCAAGTACGGAGAGCTATGGTGGTTCGCGCTCACCAGCTTGGCCGGATCGTTCTTCGTCATATACGTCAGTCAAGTACTCTCCGGCAGCCGGGTACTCAAGTACATCGGGCAGATCACCCTCGCGCTGATGTGCCTGGACGGTGTGTTCCACAACGAGGTGAACTATTACTTTGCCAGGTGGATTGTGCGCATGCTTCCCGGGCTCAACGCCTGGTTGTTCACCGGCATATGCGTCTTGGCGACGGCGCTGTCAATTGCGATCTGCGTACCAATCATACTGATCCTCGACAAGTACCTTCCATTTGTTCTTGGCCGCCGGGCGCCTCGGCCAGCAACGACGGCCGGGGCAGACAAGGCCTAGCGCGCGACCCTCGCGCCCAGCATCTACCGTGACGCCGACCCGCCACGCACGCGCCATGAGCATGCTTGCGACGGTTCCCGCGTTGGCAGGCGACAGCTTCGACCTTTGACACGGCGCGGGAGTGCACGCGGGTTGCGAGCAGCGCGCGCGCGGTTATGATGCGCACCGCGTTCAGGAATGCAGCTTATTCAGAGGAGCAGCGGGATGGCGGCACGGATCTGCCTGTGCGCGTTGGTGGCACTGCTGTGGGGTTGTGAGCGTCAGCCGACGCGGCCGGGAGGTTCAGACGCAGCGGGCGAGCCGACCGAGGCGGGTCTACGAATCGCGGTAATCCCCAAGGGAACGACGCACGACTTCTGGAAATCCGTGCACGCCGGCGCGCTCAAGGCCGAGCGCGAGCTCGCCAACGCGGAAATCATCTTCCGCGGCCCGGAGAAGGAGGACGACCGCGAGCAGCAGATCTCGCTGGTACAGAACTTCATCAGCAGCCGCGTGGACGCGATCGTGCTGGCCCCGCTAGATGACAAGGCCCTGCTGCCGGCGGTGCAACAGGCCACGGCGGCGAGAATCCCGGTCGTGATTATCGACTCCAGCCTGGCCGGCGAGGTCGGCAAGGACTTCATCAGCTATGCGGCCACGAACAACTACCAGGGCGGACAACTGGGCGGGCGACGCCTGGCCGAAGTGCTCGACGGCAAGGGGCGCGTGCTGTTGCTGCGCTACCAAGAGGGTTCGGCCAGCACGGTCCAGCGCGAGCGCGGCTTCGTCGAGACGATCGCCGAGTTCCCGGGAATCGAACTGATCGATCCCAAGCGCTACGCCGGGCCGACGCGCGCGACCGCACAAGAGGCCGCCGAGAACCTGCTCACCGTCCACGACGACGTCCAGGGCATCTTCTGCCCGAATGAATCGTCCACCTTCGGCATGCTGCTGGCGGTGCGCAGTCGCGGTCTGGCCGGCAAGGTTCGCTTCGTCGGCTTCGACGCCAGCCCCGGACTCGTCGAAGCGCTGTCGAAGGGCGAACTGGACGGCTTGGTCGTGCAGAACCCGTTGAAGATGGGCTACGTAGGCGTGAAGACCGCGGTGGACTATCTGCAAGGCAAGCCTGTGGAGCCGCTTCAGGACACCGGCGTCGTGCTGGTAACCCGCCAGACCATGGACGAACCCGAGTACAAAGAGCTGCTGTCGCCGGATCGCTCAAAGTGATGGGCGCGCTGCACACCGACACGCCGCGGTTGGAAATGCGGGGCGTCTGCAAGCGCTTCGGGGCGACGGTAGCTCTGGCGGGCGTCGATCTGACCGTGCCGGCCGGTGAGGTCCATGCCCTGGTCGGCGAAAACGGGGCGGGCAAATCAACCTTGATGAAGGTGCTCTCGGGCGCGCTGCGCCCCGACGCCGGCCAGATGTGGCTGGATGGACGCCCGTTCACCCCGTCCGATCCGCTGGCAGCCCGGGCGGCGGGCGTGGCCATGATCTACCAGGAGCTTAACCTCGCCCCGCACCTGACCGTCGAGCAGAACGTCACGCTGGGCATCGAGCGACACGCAGCCGGTTTCATTCGCCGTTCCACCCTGCGCCGGCGAATAGCCGAGACCCTCAAGCGTCTGAACCGCCCGGACATTCGACCGGACGTTCCGGTGCGCCGACTCTCGCCGGCCGAGCGACAACTCGTCGAGATCGCGCGGGCCCTGATGACCGATGCACGCGTCCTGGTCATGGACGAGCCGACCAGCAGCCTGGGCCTGGCGGACATCGAACAGCTATTCGCGGTGATCGAGCGACTGCGAGCCGGCGGCGTTGCCATCGTGTACATCTCACACTTCCTCGAAGAAGTCCAACGCGTCGCTCAACGCTACACCGTCCTGCGCGACGGTCGCAACGTCGGCAGCGGGCCGATCGGCGACGTGACCCTGACCCGGCTGGTCGAGCTGATGATCGGCCGACGGCTCGAACAGATGTTCCCACGCGTGCCGCACGAAGTCGGCGAGCCCGCGCTCCATATCGAGGGCCTGTACGGCCGACGCGCACCGCTCGATGCCGACCTGACGCTTCACCGCGGCGAGATCCTGGGCCTGGCGGGGTTGGTCGGTGCCGGGCGGACGGAGCTGTTGCGCGCCGTCTTCGGTTTGGAGGCGGTGCGACGCGGTAGCGTGCGCGTGGCGAACTACAGCGGGGGAAAACAAGCGCCCGCTCGCCGCCTGGCGCAGGGCGTGGGCTTGCTGAGCGAGGATCGGCAGACCGAGGGCTTAGCACTGTCACGCTCAATCGCAGACAACGTGATGCTAAGCCGTTTGTCGCCGTTTGCCCGTTGGGGCTGGATCAACCTGCGGGCCATGCGGCGCGCAACGACGGAGTGGATTCGGCGACTCGATATCCGCGCCCGCAGCACCGATCAACGCGTCCGCGAGCTGTCCGGCGGCAATCAACAGAAGGCCGCCTTGGCGCGGCTGCTGCACCACGACGTGGACGTGCTGCTGCTGGACGAGCCGACCCGCGGCATCGACGTGGCCAGCAAGGCCCAGACTTACCAGTTGATCGGCGAGCTGGCCGCCCGCGGCAAGGCCATCCTGATGGTCAGCAGCTACATTCCTGAGCTCATCGGAATCTGCGATCGCATCGCCGTCATGCATCGCGGCCGGTTGGGAACGCCACGTCCGGCCGACGAGTGGACCGAGCACGCGATCATCGCCGCTGCTGCCAGCGGCAGGGAGGCGGCCGCGTGAACGCCCAGGCCCCCTTGAAGTACGCCCGCATGCAGCGCTCGTCGCCCTGGGAGCGCGTTCTCACGGCCCTGGCGCCTTTCTTGGGACTGGCTGTGGTGGTGGCCTTGTTCTACACGATTCCACCACACCCGCCCGTGACAATGCTCCACCTCCAGACCGTCGCCGTGCATACGATGATCGTCGGCATCGCCGCGATGGGCATGACCTTCATCATCATCAGCGGCGGCATCGACCTCTCCGTCGGCTCCGCGATCGCACTCTCGAGCGTCGCCGCGGCCCTGGCACTCAAACACGGTTGGCCGCTGCCAATCGCCATCGGCGTGGCACTGGCTACCGGCGCGACCTGCGGGCTCTACAACGCCGTGCTCATCACCGCCCTGCGCCTGCCGCCGTTCATCGCGACGCTGGGCACGCTGGGGTTTTATCGCGGTGTCGCCAAGTGGATCTCGGACAGTATGCCGGTCAGCGCGCCGACCCACGGTTTGGAGGGCTGGGTCCGCCCGGTTCCTCTTCAGGAATGGCTGCCGTTTGCCCCGGGCGTCTGGCTGATGCTGGGACTCGGCGTGTTCCTGGTAGCCGTCCTGCGCTACACGATCCTCGGCCGCTATACGTTCGCGATCGGGTCGAACGAAGCCACGGCACGCCTGTGCGGCATCCGCGTACCGCGGGTGAAAGTGTACATCTACGTGCTGGCGGGATTGATGGTTGGTCTCGCCGGGCTGATGCAGTTCGCCCGGCTCACGCAGGGCGATCCGACCGTCGCAATCGGCCTCGAGCTGGACGTGATCGCGGCAGTCGTGATCGGCGGCGGGTCGCTGGCCGGCGGCCAGGGCTCAATTGTGGGCACGCTGGTCGGCGCGTTCCTGATGGCGTACTTGCGCAACCGCTGTACGGTCCTGGGCTGGCCGAACTTCGTGCAGGAAATGATCGTCGGCCACATTATCATCATCGCCGTCGCGGTCGATCAATGGCGCGTGCGACGAACGGAACGCTGACGGCCGGAGATGCCAGCGAAATGAATGATATTCTCATAGTCGGGATTGCCACGGTAGACGCTATCGGGCGGCCGGTGGACGAGTTCCCGCGGCCCGGCGGGCTTCTTTTTTTTAAGCACCTGACCATCAGCACCGGCGGCTGCGCGATCAACTGCTCCATCGCGCTGGCGAAGCTGGGCGTGCCCTGCGACGTGGTCGCACGCGTCGGCACGGACATCCTCGGAGACTTTGTGGTTGCAGAGTTGGCTGGGCACGGGGTGCCTACCGACGGCGTCGTACGCGATTCCAGCACGAGTACGGCGTTCACGTTCGCGGCCGTAGGGAGCAGCGGCGAGCGCAGCTTCCTCCATACCACCGGTGCCGACGCGCGGATCTGCCGCGCGGACGTCCCGCCCGACCGTCTGCGCGAACGCCGGCTCGTGTTCGTGACCGGGGCCATGGTCATGGACAGTCTGGACGGGGAGCCCACCGCCGGACTGTTGGCCGACGCCCGCGCCTTCGGGGCGACGACCTTGCTGGATACCGTCTACGTGGAATCGGCGCCGCCAGCGGAATGGCATCGGCGGATCCTTCCCGCGCTGCCGCACGTGGACTACTTTGTCCCGTCGCGCCCGGAGGCGCGCGCCATCAGCGGGCTGGAAGACCTCTCCGCAATCGCGCGCGGTTTCCAGGCACGCGGCGCGGGCAACATTGTGATCAAGCTCGGGCAGCGCGGGGCCTTTTGCCGCGACACACAGGGCCGCGAGCGGCTCGTGCCGGCTTTCCACGTCGAGCCTGTGGTGGACGCGACCGGGGCCGGCGACTGCTGGAGCGCCGGCTTTCTAGTCGGGTTGCGGGAAGGCCTTCCCCTGGAGCAAGCGGCGCTGCTCGGCAATGCCGTCGCCGCCCACGGCATCCAAACCCCCGGCGCCACCGCGGGCATAGAACCACTCGAAGCAATCCGCGCGTTCATGCAAGCGAACCAGCCCCGCCTCGCATAAACCGGACGGTAAGCTGCCGGCTTACGGACCGACGCCGCAGCCCCAGTCGGCGAGCAGGATGCCGAGGTCCGCATGGTCGGTATCGTCGTCGCCGTCGAGGTCGCCGGCGCACCCGTTCACCGGATCGTTGCAGCCCCAATCGCCCAGGAGGATCCCGAGGTCAGAGTGATCCGTGTCACCGTCGCCGTCCAGGTCGCCGGGGCAGCTTGGTGGCCGTTCGTACCGGCCGGTGCGTTGGTCGTCGTGCTGGAAGGTGGGCCAGTGCATGGTTGCCGGGTCATAGGGAGCATCCAGCTCCCAGACGTATATGCACCCCTGCACCATGCCCGCCTCGCCCCACATTCTCAGATTGGAGGTTGCTATCAGCTCCACGTAGCCATCATTGTCCATATCGGTGATGATCACCGGCGGGTCAACGGAGGCTCCGGTTACCTTCGGGAAGCCTTCGATAAGCTCGCCCTGAAAACTCCAGGCGTACACTGAACACGTCCCGTAGAGGTAATTCGTGTTCGTTACGACATCGGGGACTCCGTCGCCCGTGACGTCCCCGACGACCGGCGAATACCAGTCAATCCAGCACATTTGCTGCGGCCAGCCTTCGACGATCGAACCATCACTCCGGAACACGTACGTGCTGCCGCCGCCCCCATTGTGTGGACTGGCAACCACCTCGAGTTCCCCATCCCCGTCGAAGTCCGCCAAAACAGGGTTACTCCACATTTCCTTTCCCTGGAGTTGTGGCCAGCCCTCCTCAACGTCGCCATGCCTGTCGAAAACGTACAGCGCGTACTCTTGTGGCTCGTTGGGGTGATATTTGAAACCGACAGCTATCTCCTCCTCCCCATCGTTATCGATATCCCCTATGCTCGGGGACGAGAAACTGTAGCCGCCGGTCGTGACCGGCCAACCGGGAACATCACTTCCATCCAGGTTATAGGCATAGACGCGGCCCTGATCCTCGCCGGGCTCGCCGGGCGGATCGGCCCAATCCTTCGCGATCACGATTTCCAGATCTTCGTCGGCATCCAGGTTTCCGAACGCCGGACCGCCTTCGTGGCTTCCTCCGATCCACCCGCGGATGTGTTTGGGCCAATCGTCAAACGTATTCCCCTGATTGTCCAGCACGGTGACGGCCCCTTCTCCAAGGACGACTATTTCCAGGTTACCGTTCCTGTTGATATCGGCGACGGCCAGTTTCTGGCGCCCAGTGCAGAAATCGCGGCATGCGCTGGAAAAGTCGGGATAGGCCACGGGAAACCGGTCCAGCAAGTCCCCATTGTAGTTGTACACCAGGACATATGGCGGATTGTCGCAGTAACCGATGCCGTTCTTCGGTCTGTAGATAACGATTTCGTTGTACCCATCATTATTCATGTCTGCCGCGATCGGAAACGGCACGTAGATATCGTCGCCACCATCCGGCTCAACCTCTATCGGAAAGTTGGGCAGGAGATTTCCGTCGTGGTCATACACATACAGGGCCGGATGCCTACCGGCCTTGTACACGATGATTTCCTCATAGCCGTCATTGTTCAGATCGGCGGCGGCCGGGTCGAAATGGCCGATGCCCAAGTCTTGGTCCCCGTAGCTGAAAAGCTTGACGGGCCAGCCGAGCTTCACTGTCGGATCGAGGTATACCTTGCAGAGCTCTTCCAGTTGAGAGTCGCCAAACGACGCCGTCACGCGCAGCGTCGTGAACGTGGCCTCGGTGATCGAGCCCGTGTCCCACAGCGCCAGAGTGCCGTCGAAGACCGGCTCAAGACCCCCGTTCATCAGTTCGATCCCGGTCGTAAACCACTCGGTTGGATTCTCGCCGAAACCCCACTCCGCCACGTAGTTCTCAAAGTCGTCTCCCTGGACGGTCCCGTTGATCTCCACGACCTTACCGGCTCGGAAAAAATCGTTATCCCAGGGATGAGTGATTTGGAGAACGTCCGTCCGCTGAGCGGCTTCTGCCCACGCCTATCCCAGACTGGTCACAAAGACCATAGCCAGCGCTGCGGTCAGTATCACTAGCACGTTTCCTCGATGAGACATCGCTCTACTCCTCTTGTAGTCCCCAAGGGTCACCATTTTGGTCCGGCCGACATACTGGGCACACATTGGCCCCGCGCCCGCCTTGCCGGCTACGGCGCTTCCTACTACAGTTTGAGCGGCACGCCCGTCGTTATGGGCTTACGCCGCAGCCCCAGTCGGCGAGCAGGATGCCGAGGTCCGCATGGTCGGTGTCGTCGTCGCCGTCGAGGTCGCCGGCGCACCCGTTCACCGGATCGTTGCAGCCCCAGTCACCCAGCAGGACGCCCAGGTCAGAGTGATCCGTGTCGCCGTCGCCGTCCAGGTCGCCGGGGCAGCTTGCTGGCCGTTCGTACCGGCCGGTGCGTTCGTCGTCATGCTGGAAGGTGGGCCAGTGCATGGTCGCCGGGTCATACGGGGCATCCAGCTCCCAGACGTATATGCACCCCTGCACCATGTCGGCCTCGCCCCACATTCTCAAATTGGAGGTTGCTATCAGCTCCACGAAGCCGTCATTGTCCATATCGGTGATGATCACCGGCGGGCCGACCGACGCCCCGGTTACCTTCGGGAAACCTGCAATGAGCTCGCCCTGAAAACTCCAGGCGTACACTGAACACGTCCCGTAGAGGTAATTCGTGTTCGTCACGACATCCGGGACTCCGTCCCCGGTGATGTCCCCGACCACCGGCGAATACCAATCAATCCAGCACATCTCCTGCGGCCAGCCCTCAACGATAGACCCATCACTCCGGAACACGTAGGTGCTGCCGCCGCCCCCATTGCCCTCTGGACTGGCGACAATCTCTAATTCATAGTCCCCGTCGAAATCCGCCAGAACGGGGTTACTCCACATTTCCTTTCCTTGAAGTTGTGGCCACCCCTCCTCAACAGCGCCGTTTCTGTCATAAACGTAGAGTGCGTACTCTTGCGGCTCGTTGGGGAGGTAGCGGAACCCAACAACGATCTCCTCATCCCCATCGTTGTCGATATCCCCTACGCTCGGGGAAGAGAAACTGTAGCCGCGGGTGGTGACCGGCCAACCGGGAACGTCACTGCCATCCAGGTTATAAGCATAGACGCGGCCGCGATACTCGCCCGGCTCGTTGGGCGGATCGGCCCAATCCTTGGCGATGACTATTTCGAGGTCCTCGTCAGCATCCAGGTTTCCGAACGCCGGACTGCCTTCGTGGCTTCCGCCAATCCACCCGTAGACATGTTTGGGCCAATCATCAAACGTATTCCCTTCGTTGTCCAGGACGGTGACGGCCCACTCTCCGAGGATCACTATTTCCAGGTTTCCATTCCCGTTGATATCAGCGACGGCCAGCTTCTGGCGCCCGCTAGAGAAATCGCGACAGTATCCGGGCGAAAACCCGGGATAGGCGACGGGAAACTGCTCGAGCAAGTCCCCATTGTAGTTGTATACCAGCACACATGGTGGATCGTCGCAGCCGCCCACGCCGTTCTTGGGTCTGTAGATGACGATTTCGTTGTACCCATCATTGTTCATGTCTGCCACGATCGGAAACGGCACGCGGATGTCGTCGCCACTATCGGGTTCAATCTCTATTGGGAAGTTGGGCAAGACATTACCATTATGGTCGTAGACATACAGAAGGGGTTGCCGGCCGGCCTTGTACACGATGATTTCCTGATAACCATCGTTGTCCAAATCGGCGGCGGCCGGCTCGAAGTGCCCGATACCCTGGTCCTGATCCGCGTAGCTAAAGAGCTTGACCGGCCAGCCCTCCTTGAATGTCGGATCGAGGTATACCTTGCAGAGCTCTTCCAACTGAGAGTCGCCGAACGAGGCGGTTACGCGTAGCGTCGTGAACGTGGCCTCGGTGATCGAGCCCGTCTCCCACAGCGCCAGAGTGCCGTCGAAGACCGGCTCCAGGCCGCCGTTCATCAGCTCGATCCCCGTTGTAAACCACTCGGTTGGATTCTCGCCGAAGCCCCATTCCACCACGTAGTACTCAAAGTCGTCTCCCTGGACGGTCCCGTGGATCTCCACAATGTCACCGGCTCGAAAAATATCGTTATCCCAGGGATGAGTGATCTGGAGAACGTCGGTTCGTTGAGCGGGTTGTGCCCACGCCGAGCCGGGACTGGTCACAAAGACGATAGTCAGCGCTGCGGTCAGTATCACTAGCACGTTTTTTCGATAAGACATCGCTCTACTCCTCTTGTGGTCCCCAAACGTCGTTTTTTTGGTCCGCCCGATATACTGGGCGCACATTGACACTCCCGCCCGCCTTGCCGGCTGCGGCGCTTCCTACTACAGTTTGAGCGGCACGCCCGTCGTTATGGGCTTACGCCGCAGCCCCAGTCGGCCAGCAGGATGCCCAGGTCGCCGTGACCAACGTGGCCGTCGCCATCGAGGTCGGCATTCGGATTCCAGTTCGGGTCGCCCTCCTGCGTACACCAGGCCGCGAGCAATTCACCCAGGTCGGAGTGGTCGGTGTCGCCGTCGCCGTCGATGTCGCCGGGGCACTCGCACTCATCAGGCACGCCGTCGTTGTCGGCGTCGTGAAGTACGCCATCGTCGATGTCACAGGCATCCAATACGCCGTTGTCGTTGCAGTCAGACAGGTAGTCGAACACGTACATCGCACCGACGAGCCGGCCAGGGACGCCACCGG
The DNA here is from genome assembly GCA_964572345.1 of uncultured Planctomycetales bacterium. Lineage (GTDB taxonomy): Bacteria > Planctomycetota > Phycisphaerae > UBA1845 > Fen-1342 > JAUWXH01. The sequence continues at coordinate 42,517 of CAZNFA010000018.1, read as the reverse complement.
GGTGATAGTCCCACTCCGGCGCCCCGATCACACCCTGGTCACCACTGATGCAGACAGAACAGGCGTAGCCGTCATACGGCTCGCCATCAGAAGGCAACAGCCTGCCTTGCTCGATCCAGTTCGAGCCGTCGTAGATGAACACGCACCCGGCGCCGATGCCACCGCTCCAGCGTTGGGGCAGCCCGATCAGCGCGATGTCCCCGTCGATGGCAACCGACCGACCGAAATTCTCATTCGCGACGCCGCCGTAGGAGTTCAACTTGACGGTTTCAGTCATGTCCACCCAGCCGCCCTGGGGCTCTTCGAAGACGTACGCCGACCCGGAATCGCTGCCCGCGTCGTCGTCCTGCGGCGATCCGACTACGACCACCTCGCCGTCGATCGCAACCGACAGGCCGAAGAAGTCATTCGCCGCCCCGTCGGAGGCGGTCAATTTCGCGGTTTCGGTGGCGTCCACCCAGCCGTCCGCCGGCTTCTCGAAGATGTACGCGGCGCCGATCCCTTCGTACCCCGGCGTGTTATAGTCCCCGATCACGATCGTGTCGCCGCAGACGGCCACGGCCGCCCCGAACTTCTCATTCCGAATCGGGTTGGCGGCTTTGAACTTGGCGGTTTGGAACATGTCAGTCCAGCCGTCCGCTGGCTTAACGAAGACGTAGGCCGCCCCCTCCACATCCTCGCTCCGGGCGCCGGCCACGATCACGTCGCCATCGATCGCAACCGCATAACCGAGGCTATCGTTGCCTTCGGCGTCGGAGGTGCGGAGCTTGGCCACTTGGCCCCAATTGTCGGCGCCGCCCGCGTCGCGTTCGAACACGTACGCCGCGCCGCAGTTACTGAACGGATTATCCTGGCCATACGCGCCGACCACGATCGTGTCACCCCTGATAGAGACCGAACAGCCGAACCTGTCGCCGTCCACGCCGTCCGAGGGAGTAAGCTTGACCACTTCACCCCAGTTGCCGACGCCGCCGTGATTGCGCTCGTACACGTACGCCCAGCCCGGGGCGCCGTACTCACTGTCCTCGGGGTGCCCGCCGGCCACGGCCGTGTCACCGCTGATGGAGACCGATGTGCCCAGGTGATGCCACCGGGCCCAGTCGGAAGCCATGCACAAGGCAAACTCATCCGTCTCGCACGGCTGAGCCTGTGCTATCTCCATCCCCCCGGCGAGCAACAGTCCGGCTGTCGACAACACCAACATGCCGCGCATCATTTTTGAGATCCTCATTTCAGTTCTCCTCCGTAATCCAAACGTAAACAGATTTTGAACATAGCGCCCCGTCCTTTAACGGGCCGTCACTGAGCCGCGTAGCGAAGGCCGCGCGGGTGGGATCTGTCTTCCCCGAACCCCTGCAGCCGCCCTCAGACCCGAGCCGCCGCTGGCTCCGTACCACAGCCTGATTGGCAGTGCCTGGCACATTGTCCGGCGCTTTCATCCGCAGCTAACGATCCTGGCTTCTTGTGCTTCAGACTTTCTCCTCCTCTGTACCGAACTCCTTCTCACTCTCAAGACACGCTCACGATTCTCCCACAGCAGGTGCTTCCGGCAGCTCATGGCTCATGACGACCGATGTGGGAATGGGCGGATACAGCAGCACCGCGCGGTACACGTCGAAGCGCTTGCCGTCCAACCCGAGCTTGTCGAACACGTATTGCACCATTTCCGCGTAGCGGGCAACGTGTGGCGTATAGACAACCGACGGTTCCCTTCCCAGGTACTCGACCGATTCAGATACGGGCAGGCGGTCATGCTCCATCCCTGGGAACGGAATCGACGGTCTATCGCTGAGCTCGCTGTAGACAATCAGCTCCGGTGAGATTCGCCCGAACAAGTCTTCGTGCACGAGTTGATCGAGAACTAGCGCCTCACAAGGGGTGCGCATGCGGCCAACAACCGCGCCACACCGGTTATGCTCGCTGCGGTAGTACGAGGCCACCCCACGCGATATCTCGCCGGTGATGCAGGTGATTGCGGCAGTGTTGCCGACCGGACCTTCGACCAGTTCGTCTTCCACGAACCCGTACTGCCTGACGGTTCGGCGGAATCTGGGCAGGGGCTTGGAGCAGAACTCCCGCAGCAGCGGGACCGCCACGCGGCCTTCCTCGGCGGTGTGGGCCGTGTCCAGCCCCTGGCTCGCGAACGGCCGGCGCACCTTGCCGTCGTCGTCTGTGCATCTCGCCCGAGCGATGACCCAGGGAACGTTCGGGCGCATGCGGCGTAAGCCGATGAAGCCACGGAGCGAGGCGATGTCCATCCGCCCATGCTCGGCGCCCGGAAACAGAAAGTGGGCCTTCAGTTGCGTCTTGGCTCGCACGCCCCAAATGTAGCTGTTGCCCATAAAGGCCGCCTTGCGCCATTCGCCGTCCGTTTGTACGTCTGCGCGGGATGCACACGCCGACAACATCATCTTCAGCGATGCGCGATCATCGGCGTGGACGTTGATGAGTCGTTCGTATTCCTTGACCGCGGCGGCCGCCGACTCGATCAACTCCTTCGGCACGTTCCGCCGCGCGGCGCCGTTCAGGAAGGCGTTCATTCCGCCGCGCGCCGGTAGGTAGCGGCCCACGAGCAGCGGGTCGCTCTCGCAAACGGCCTTGGCGATCTGCCAGCCCAGTTTCCTGGGGATGGCCAGGGCTTCCGTGACCTCCTGCGCTCGTGGTTCAAGGCCTGGCACCGCCTCGAGTATCGCCCCGAATGCGTTGCGGACCATCAGAAGCACGCGCTTGGCGTCTTCCTCAAGCGACGGTGTCTCGATCGTGCTGGTTTCGTCTCGGTTCATGCTCATCCAGTTGAGCCATCCATCACGGGTTTTGCCAACCAAGTCACACGCGCGGCTAGAGGCAGCCCGCCCCATAGTCCGCTAGCAGGGTGGCGCGATCCGACAGATCGACATCCTCGTCACCATCGAGGTCACAATCCTCGTAGGTGGCGCCGGCGGTCGTGCCATAGTTCGCCAGCAACTGCGCCAGGTGCGACAGGCCGACATCGCCATCGCCGTCAAGGCTTGCGTAGGCGCGCCGAAGGCGCTGCTGACGAGCCCCGCAGGGGCCCTCCCGGTGTGGCGAAACAGCGGCTCCGCGCGTCTGGCCTGAAGCACTGTTTCCCTGCCGGGCGCCTACCGGAACATAATGATGGCGAGTATAGAGGGTTTCAGAATATGCGTCAAGCCCATTTCAGGAAATATGCCTGGAAAGCTCCGAGCCTCCCGTACCGCCACCAGCAGCCTGGCGGTGATCAGCAACGGGCCTACACTCTCCCGGGGACCTATTCCGCCTGCTCTCAGAACCCCGCAACAAACGCGTCTTGCGCTCCGCCCTCCTTCCGCTTCGGATATGCTCTCCTGGCTTCGTCAGCCAAGCCAGCTATCGCCTGTAAGGCAAACGGCTTAGCAGAGGTAAGGTCAATCGCAGCCGGTTCCCCGGAGTGCTTGAGGTCGGCCATTATCCGGCATGGACGATGTGGCTCTCCCGAACCGCCCGCGCGTCGGTGCTCCCCGAAAACCCGCGCCGCCGCGCTATTGGCCGACGCCACAGCCCCAGTCGGCGAGCAGAATGCCAAGATCGCCTTGATCCGTATCATCGTCGCCGTCGAGATCGCCCGCACAGCCGTTTACCGGATCGTTGCAGCCCCAGTCGGCCAGCAGGATGCCGAGGTCGGCCTGGTCGGTGTCGCCATCGCCGTCAAGGTCGCCGGCGCACTCGCACTCATCGGGGATGCCATTACCGTTGTCGTCCTGACTGTAGCCGTCGGCGATGTCGCAGATGTCGAGCGCGTCGTTGTCGTTGCAGTCATCCAAGCCACGGAAGAGGTACGCGGAGCCGGAGTTGTTACCGGCATCGTCGTCGTTCCGGGCCCCGATGACGACCGTGTCGCCGCTGAGGCCGACCGAGCTGCCGAAGCTGTCCACGACGTCGCCGTCGCTGGCCAGCAGCTTGGCACCCTGTGTCCACGATGCTCTGCCGGTGCGCACGAACACGTAGGCCGAGCCCGCCCCACTACCCCCGTCATTGGCCTCGTTGACGGCTCCGACCACGAGCATGTCGCCGAGAAGCGAGACGGACTCACCGAACTGGGCATTCGGCGAGGCGTCGCTGGCCACGAGCTTTTGCTCCTGCTCCCAGTCCGCGCCGTCCCTGACATACAGATAGGCCGAACCCGACGTGGCGCCCCCGTCGTCATCGGCGGGCGTTCCGACCACCACCCGGTCGCCGCGGAGCGAAACGGACATGCCGAAGTTGTCGGACATGGCCCCATCGTCTGCAACCAGCTTGGCCTGTTTGGTCCAGGTCGTCTCGTTTCGCTGGTACACATAGGCGGCGCCGGCGCAGTCGCCGTTGTCGTCGTCGCCAATGGACCCGACGACGATCGTATCGCCGGCGATGGTGACCGAAGTGCCGAACTCGTCCCGGACACCGGCGTCGTCGGCCACCAGCTTGGCCTGTTGGCTCCAGCTCGTCCCGTCGCGGACGAAGACGTAGGCCGCGCCCGCCCGGTCCACGACGTCGTCATCCCCGATCGCGCCGACGACGACCGTGTCCCCGTCGATGGCCACCGATTCGCCGAACAGGTCCACCGCCTCCCCGTCGTCGGCCAGTAGCTTGGCCTGCAGACTCCAGGTGGTCCCGTCGCGGACAAACACGTAGGCCGAGCCGGAGTTGTCGCCCAGGTCGTCGTCATTGCGACACGCGACGACAACGGTGTGGCCGTCAATAGCGACCGACCAGCCGAAATAGTCGGTAACCTGCCCGTCGGGTGCGACCAGCTTGGCTTGCTGGCTCCAGTCCGGACCCTCACCGACGAATACGTAGGCGGCCCCCATCTCGTTCTCATCGCCGAACGCCCCGATGACCATCGTGTCGCCGTCGAACGAGGCGGACCGGCCGAACTTGTCACTCTGCGCAGCGTCCTCGGCGGCAAGTTTGACCAACTCATTCGCCTCGCACTGGGCGTGGGCCGCGCTCACACCAGCGGTGATCACGAGCGCGCTGCTCAGCAGGCCTAATCCGCTCAGAAGTGCTCCGCGAGACCCCATCTTTCCCTCCTTTACAGCCCGTACAGTTCCGACTACCTCATTGAGCCAGGCCTAGGGTACCGGACTGTCGATCGATTCTCCCAGCTTCTCAGTATACTGTATTTCGCCGGCGGCCGGGACAATCCAAAGCGCTAATCCGCCCGTTGGTGCGTAGCGTTAGCGACGCCCCACCCGTGTTGGAGAATGCGAACTGTCCCCTACTACCGCCCGGCAGGCTTGGTCCGGCGGAGACACTGGTGATTGTGGTCTCAGAGTCGGCCGAGCTTCGCCTGCAGGTAGCGCCCGGTATGGCTGCGCTCGCAGGCGGCGAGTTGTTCCGGGGGCCCCTCGGCGACGACCGTGCCGCCGGCGTCGCCACCTTCCGGACCGAGGTCGATGATCCAGTCGGCGGTCTTGACGACCTCAAGATTGTGCTCGATCACCAGCACGGTGTTGCCCATGTCCACCAGGCGGTTGAGGACCGCCAGCAGCGTCTGGATGTCGGCGAAGTGCAGGCCGGTGGTCGGCTCGTCCAGGACGTAGAGCGTGTGCGTTTCCAGCCGGGCGCGCTGCGTGGCAGAGGCGGGCGGCGGTCCTGAGGGCGGCGTCGGGTGCAGCGCGCCCTTGGCAAGCTCAGCGGCCAGCTTCACCCGCTGAGCCTCGCCGCCTGAGAGCGTATTCGACGGCTGCCCAAGCTCAACGTAGCCCAGCCCGACGTCGGAGAGCGCCTGCAAGCCCTGCTTGATCTTGGGGAAGCTGTCGAAGAAGCGCAAGGCTTCCTCGACGCGCATGGCCAGCACGTCGGCGATCGACTTGCCGCGGTAGCGCACCTCGAGCGTCTCGCGGTTATAGCGCGTGCCCTTGCACTCCTGGCATTCGACGAACATGTCGGGCAGGAAGTGCATCTCGATCCCCCGCACGCCCTGCCCCTGGCAGGCCTCGCAGCGCCCGCCCTTGTTGTTGAAGCTGAAACGGCCCGAGTTATAGCCGTGGATGCGAGCCTCCTTGGTCTTGGCATAGAGCCGACGGATCTCGTCGAACACCCCGGTGTACGTGGCCGGGTTGCTCCGCGGCGTGCGGCCGATGGGCGTCTGGTTGATCTCGATGACCTTGTCGATCTTGTTGGCGCCGACGAGCCGCTCGTGCGCACCAGGTCGCTCGCGGGATCTATAGAGTCGTCGCCGCAGGGCCGGCAAGAGCGTTTGCGAGACCAGCGTACTCTTACCGCTGCCGCTGACGCCGGTAACCGCGCAGAACACGCCGGTGGGGAACCTCACATCGATTGTCCTGAGGTTGTTCTCGCAGGCCCCGAGCACCTGGACAAAATCGGAGCGACGCGGCCTGCGCCGCTGCTCCGGGAGGGGAATGTGGTATTCGCCGCGAATGAACTTGCCGGTAATCGACTGGGGATGCTTGAGGGCCTGTTCGGCCGGTCCCTGGGCGATGATCTTTCCGCCGTGCAGGCCCGCACCCGGCCCCATGTCAATCAAGTAGTCGGCGGCGCGGATGACGTCCTCGTCGTGCTCGACGACCAGGACGGTGTTGCCGATGTCCACCAGCCGGCGGATGGAGTGCAGCAGGCGTTCGTTGTCGCGCTGGTGCAGGCCGATGGTCGGCTCGTCCAGGACGTAGCACACGCCGACCAACCTGCTGCCAAGCTGTGTCGCCAGCCGAATGCGTTGGGCTTCGCCGTTGGAGAGCGTGGCGCTGGTCCGGTCCAGCGTGAGGTATCCCAGGCCCACCTCGTCCATGAAGCGTAGGCGCTGGCGGATCTCGTGCAGGATCGGCTCGGCGATCTGCCCCGCCTCACCATCAAAGCGCATTTCGTCGAAGTGTCTCGCGGCCCGCTCGATCGAGAAGCGCGTGACCTCATGAATGTTGTGCGAGTCGATGCGCACCGCCAGCGCCTCGGGACGCAAACGCGCGCCGCTGCAGCGCCCGCAAACGTGCTCGGATTGGTACGCGCCGAGCCGGCTGCGACTGCCCTCGGATCCGGCGGCCTTCCAGCGGCGGCTCAGGTTGGGGATCACACCCTCGAACTCAACGCCGAACTGCTTCTTATCAGCGGACCGCGTACCGTGGAGAACGATGCGCCGCAGATCCTCGGGCAGGTTCTCGAAGGCGGTGCCCGGCTTGACGTCGAACGCGGCGCAGAGCGCGCGCAGCGCTTTGAGGTATGTGGCCGCGATGCGCAGCTTGGCGCCTCCGCGGTCACGCCCGGCCACCCGGCCGCGGAACGACCAGGGGGCGATCGCCCCGTCCACCAGCGAGCGCTTCTCGTCGGGCACGATCAGCTCGGGGTCGAAGCGCAGCGTCGTCCCCAGTCCGCTGCAACCCTCGCACGCGCCGTAGGGCGAGTTGAAGCTGAACGCCCGCGGCGAGAGCTCAGGCAAGCCGACCCCGCAGGCCGTACACGTGTACCGCTCGCTGAAGACCTCGTCGATCCAGGTCTCGGCATCGGCAGGTTGCGCATGGTGGGCGTCCGCGGCGCGACTGACGATGACGGTCCCCTCGCCGAGCGAAAGGGAAAGTTCGATCGCATCGGTCAGGCGGTGGCGCAGATCGGGGCGCAACACCAGCCGGTCCACGACCACGTCAATATCGATCCCCGCTGGTCCGCTACGCGCGGGCTTGCGTGTGGCGGAGAGCTCGGACAGGTCCTGAACGTCGCGCAACTCGCCGTTGATGCGTGCCCGCACGAAACCCTCGCGCTGGATTCGGCGTAGCACGGGCCGCTGGTCGCCCAGGTGCCCCCGTGCCAGCGGAGCCAGCACCATGATGCGCGCGTCGGGCGGGTACGACAGCACCGCGTCTACCATCTGATCGACTGTGCGCCGATAGATGTGCCGGCCGCACTTGGGACAGTGCGGCTGCCCCACGCGCGCAAAAAGCAGCCGCAGAAAGTCGTATATCTCCGTGGTCGTGGCGACGGTGGAGCGCGGATTGGCGGCCGCGGCGCGCTGCTCGATCGCCAGCGTTGGTGGCAAACCCTCAATCCGCTCCACGTCCGGCTTGCCCACCTGCTCGAGAAACAGCCGGGCATGCACGCTGAGCGACTCGACGTACTTGCGTTGCCCCTCGGCGTAGATTGTGTCGAAGGCCAGGCTGCTCTTGCCCGAGCCGCTCAGCCCGGTTACCACCACGAATCGATCGCGCGGAATGTCCACGTCGATGTTCTGCAGGTTGTGCTGCCGGGCACCGACGACACGAATGAGCTTCGTTTCCACGCTGTCTGCCTCGTCCAGCGACGACCACCGGCGGCAGTCCACCTTCCCAACCCCGGGCACACGCCTGATGCCTGCCCCAGCCCTTCAACGGTCGCAGACGCACCACCCGACAATGCCTAATCCCTCATTCTAGCACATTCGGCCGCGGATGGGGCGGGAGCTTTGCCAGCCGCGTTCGCGCGGGTGCGTGACGAAATCGGCGGGGTGGTCGCTGTCTTGCCCTGCAGGGGCGCAGGCGCGTGACCGCGGGTGGAGCGAAGCGCAACCCGTGGATAGGATGCGTGCTGAGTCATCATCCCGCCCCGCAGGGGCGCAGGCGCATGGCCGCGGGTGGAGCGCAGCGCAACCCGTGGATAGGACGCGTGCTGAGTCATCATCCCGCCCCGCAGGGGCGCAGGCGCATGGCCGCGGGTGGAGCGCAGCGCAACCCGTGGATAGGACGCGTGCCGAGTCATCATGCCGCCCCGCCGGGGCGGGGGAGACATCCATGGCCGGCACCTTCACTCCCTTGCTGTATCACGTCGTCTTCAGCACCAAGCATCGCGCCAACCTGATTGCGCCCGAGTTACAGGCGCGCCTGTACGACTATCTCGGCGGGATCGTCCGCGGCGAGCGTGGCCGGAAGGTCATGCGCCGTTCGCTGTGAGCCCGTCGCAGTTGGAGACGGTGCGGCGCTATGTCCAGAATCAGGCGGCCCACCGCCGGCAGCGAGGATTCGTGGAGGAGTTGAAGGCGCTGCTGGACGCACACGGGATCGAGTACGACCAGCGGTATCTGCAGGACTGAGCGCTTCATCCGCCGCCCCTTCGGGGCGGAGACTTGTTGGGGGGCGGACCATGTCCACGGGTTACGCTGCGCTCCACCCGTGGCAAATCGCCCCTGTCCCTCCGGGACAGGTCCCACCATACCAGCGTCCCCTGGACCCCGCCGAATCCGTCGTGCACCCGTTCCCGCGGGCACGGTCGCCTGTGGCCGGCCGGCTTGGCGCGTCGCCGAAGTCGGGGCATACTCACGGACGAACCGGCACTTCGTGCCCCCTCGCGTGAGAGGGATCGGAAGCATTGGCGCGGTTCCGGAGGAGCCTCAGCAACAGGAGAGCGGCGACCATGTGCCACCACAGTAATTGTTCCTGTCACGGACTGGACAGTGAGATTTCGCGGCGGGGGTTTCTGGTCGCGGCGGCCGGCACGACGATGGCCGGCGGGTTCCTGCTGCGCGCCGCGACCGCAGCGGAGGCGGCCCAGACCATCCAGACCGAGCCGCAGGATGAGTGGCCCGACGTGTGCGTGGCGTACTTGCGACTGAAGGACAAGTACTGGCTCGGCTGGCCGGGTACCGCGTGGGAGGTCAACCGCTATCAGGATTTCCTGACCGAAAGCCACAATCTGCTGACCAAGTTCGGCCGGGAACTCAAAGTCCGCGTCAACTTCGAGCCCGAGCCACTCTACGATGCCGCCGCGGTGGACAAGTTCGTCGCCAAAATCAAGGCCACCAAACCCAAGGGCGTCGTGGTGTTCCCGCTGCACATATACCAGTGGAAACTGATCGACAAGATCGCCCACGCAGGCATCCCGACCATCGTCTTCGCCGGGCTCGGCGTGTGCTTCACCGGCCACATCCAGAAGATCTCGCGGCTGCCAGGCGTCTATCTGGCCTCCTCACCGGACTTCGAGCTCAACCCGGTCCGCTACGGCCTGAAGATGATTCGCACCGCGCACGACGTGCGGCGGACGCGGATCGCCGTGCTGGCCGGAGACAAGACCAAGGACGAAGTCCTGGAACCGTTCGGGCTGAAGATTCGCCGGCTGCCGCGAAAACGCTTCGCCGACACGTTGAAGACGATCGGCGAAACACCGGACGTGGTGGCTTTGGCCGAAGAGTACCAGAAAGCCGCTCAGAAGGTCGTGGAGCCCTCGCGGACCGATCTGATCAACGCGGCCCGGAACTACTTCGCATCCCTGAAGATCCTCAAAGATGAGGACTGCAACGGCATCACCATGGACTGCCTGGGGGCGGTATTCGAGCGGAAGATCCCCTGTCCCCCATGCATGGCCTGGTCAAGATTCCTCGATGTCGGGATTCCGGCCATATGTGAGGCGGACATCAATGCGGTGATGTCGCACACGCTGTGCTGCAAGCTGCTCGACAAGCCCGGCTTCCAGCAGGACCCGGTGCCGGAGACTGTCCACAACACGCTGATCGGCGCCCACTGCGTGTGTGCCACGCGGCTCGACGGGTATGACCAGCCGCGCACGCCGTTCATCCTCCGCAGCCATTCCGAGTCCGACCTAGGCGTGTCGTTGCAGGTTCTGTGGCCGGTGGGGCGGGAAGTCACACTCATGCAGTTCGCCGGCCCGGGCAAGATGCTCCTCGGCAAGGGCAAGGTGCTGAGGAACTTCGACACGCCGCCGGCCGGCGGTTGCCGTACTTCGGTCGAATTGGCCCTCGACGGGCCGCCCGACACGCGCGACACGAAGGGCTTCCACCAGTTGTTCATCTACGGCGACCACCTGCGCGACTTCGAGGCCTACGGCCAGATGTACGGCATCGCCACCGAGCACGTATAGCGCCTGGCACGACAACGCTGGAAACCGCCAAGAGCGCCACGGCCGGCAGGGGCGCCGGCCGCTACATTCGCAGGTACATCGGGTGCTATCATTCACCAGTTAAAAACCGGTGCCACAACAAGATGGGGGTGCCGGGCGTTACAGCCGCGCTGGTGTGCGGGCCGTCTCGAGCTGCGGCTTGGGGGCGGTTCGGCGGCGACGGCGACGACGCTTCTTGACGATCCCCAGACGCGGGGCGTTCAGCTCCCGCGGCGGCAACTCGTTGGCCAACGCCAGCACGTCGTCGGCCGAGCCGGCAAACGCGTCCGCCCCCACCTCGCGCCAAAGCCCGTCCACCCGGTTGAACGCCCCGCCGGAAAGCATGATGTTCATCGCCGGGCACACACCGATATCGCGGATCAGATCGATCAGTCCGCGCACCGCCGGGACGGCCTGCGGGCCCGCCCCGAACAGGAGCAAAACGTGCGGACGCAACTCGCCCACCATGCTGAGCAGCTCGTCGTGCGGCACGCTCCCGCCGATGAAATAGACCTGCCACCCGTCGGCCTGAAACAGGTCGGCCACCATCTGGGCTCCCAGCTCCTCGCCGAACTCGGCCACACAGGCGACCAGGACGCACCTGCCGTTCGGGGGCCGTTTGGGCAGATGGGCCTGCAACTGGTCGGCCACGGTGCGGTTGATTCGGCAGGCCATGTTCTCCACGGCGGCGTTGATGCGGTCGTCGCGGTAGAGCCGATCGACCTGGGCCATGGCCGGCCAGACGACCTCCTGGATCAGCCGCTCGGCAGCCCAGCCGTTGTCGAGGGCTGCGCAAATCAGGTTGAAGCACTCGGACCGGCGGCCGCCCAGCAGGGGCTGCAGGTAGCGGATCAAGAAGGGCTCCGACATGGATGGCCTTCCTCGAAAACGCCTGTCCTCTGCCGCGATTCCACACGGACCCCAGGGGGGCGTGACAGGCAATTACGAACGAAGCCGGCGCATCCATGTCGCCGGGGACGGGTCTACGACCGCTCGAGTTGTGCCCCGTTTCCGAGAGCACCCCCCACCGCTCGCACCGCATTGATCGATCCAGCGGTGGGAGATTCTTGAGCAGTCCGAGCCGCCAAATTCGGCCGCGGGGAGCCCGCTGGGCAGGCGTGGACCGGCAGCCGGTGGGGAATCCCACCCGCGAGGTCGATGGTCAGGTTTTCTCGGAACCCCCGCCAGCGCCGGCGCTCATGCCGCCCGCACCCGAGGCGCCGCTTCTGCGCCGGGGCGCGGCGTGGCCGGCTTGACACCGAAAGCAGCGGATATTACTTAGGTTTCGCACCGGGGTGGCCTGCCGGCGGGCGGCAGAAAGGATGTCCCATGCGACGATACCGGTATGTGATTCACGGGCTTTCGACGGGCGGCATCTCCCTGGGTATCTTGCAGGCCCTGGGAGGCATTGACTACAACGGGCTCTGGTCCGGCTTCCTGACGACGCTGCTGACGATGCTGGTTCAGCTATTCGTCACAGTGGTGTTCGGCGTCGATCCGGCCGAGATGCTCGAGTTCACCGACCAGTTCGGCGGATTCGGCCTGGGGAGCTTATTCCTCTAGCAGGACGCGAAGGAGCCCCACAAGCAGAGCGACTGCGAACGCCGGCCACCGAACGCCGTTCCTTAGCGTCCTGTCGGCGGCAGCGGTCGGCCGCCCGCCCCCACAACGCCGTTGGCCCAACAGCGGCGCATGCTTGCCCGCGGGATTTTGAGCCGTCCGGCATTGGCCTCGGGCGCCTGGGCGAGTACAACGGTAGCCGGGCGACGCCCCACGGCGGTCAGGAGAACCGCAAGTCGGACAGACAGGCCGGCGTCGGCCCGACGCCCGTTTCCGAGAAGCAGAACGGGAGAATGAAATGGACATTCCCGGGCTGGCCGAAGACCCGCAGATGCTCGAAAAGGCCGAGCAGGAATCCGATCGGCTGCTCGAAGAGCTGAAAAAGGAGGTTCAGGCCGAGGTCCAGGAAATCGGCACGCTGCGCAAGGAGCTGCGCATCACCGTCCCGGCCAAGACCATCGCCAGCCACCTCACGCACAACTATGACGAGCTCAAACACGACGCGCTGGTGCCCGGGTTCCGCAAGGGCCGCGCGCCGCTGCAGCTCATCCAAAAACGGTTCGGCTCGGAAGTGCGCGAGTCGGCCAAGACCACGATCCTCGGACAAGCCTACTTCGCCGTGGTGGAGAACGAGGAGCTCGAGGTTCTCGGTGATCCGCTGTTTCGGATCACGATCGAGGACGGCGTCAAGCTGATGAACCTCGACGAGGCCCTCGAGCAAATCAAGCTGCCCGACAACGAAGACTTCACCTACGTCTGCGAGGTCGAGATCAAGCCCTCGTTCGACCTGCCGGAGCTGAAGGGCATCGAGGTCCAAGCCCCGCAAGTCCAGGTCGCCGACGAGGATGTCGAAAAGCACATCCTGCGGCAACTCAAGATCCGCGCCCGCTACGAGCCGCTGATCGAAGGCACCGCCGAAGAGGACGACCTGGTTGTTGCCGACGTGACCTTGAAGGTGGACGACGCGCTGGTCAAGAAGGAAGAGAACGTGCAGTTGGGCGTTCGCCCGACCCGGCTCGACGGCGTCCCACTCATGGAACTCGACAAGGCCCTCAAGGGCGCCAGGCCCGGCGACGAGCGCGCCGTGGACTGCGAGATCCCCGACGATTACGAACGGGCCGACCTGCGCGGCAAGTCGGGGCGCTTCGAGTTCAAGATCCACGATCTGAAGCGCCTGGTCCCGGTCACGATGGAGGCCTTTATCGAACAGACCGGCGCCGAGTCCGAGGCCCAGCTACGCCAGTTCATCCGCGAGGACATGGAAGCGGAGATGGACCAGCTCATCCGGCGGGCCCGGAAACAGCAGATTCTCGACTACCTGCTGGAGAACACCACGCTCGACTTGCCGCCGGGTGTGTCGGCCCGGCAGATCGAGCGGGCTGTCACCCGCCGAACCGTAGAGCTCCAGCAATCGGGGACCCCGCCGAGCGAGATCGAGGCCCGCATCGACGAGCTGCGTACCTCGGCCACCGAACAGGTGAATCGCGATCTGAAGCTGGACTTCATCCTGGACAAGGTCGCCGAGCAACTGGAAGTGGGCGTGACCGACGAGGAGGTCAACACCGAAATCGCGCGCATGGCCCGCCTGTACAACCGCCGCTTCGACCGCATACGCGACGACCTGCAAAAACGCGGGCTGCTGGAGCAACTGGGCGAGCAAATCCGCCAGGACAAGTGCGTGCAACTGCTCTTGCAGGACGCCAAGATCGTCGAAGCGGCCCCAAAGACGAAGAAGAAGGCCAAACCCAAGGCGATCAAGAAGAAAAAGAAGAAGAAAGCTCCGGCCAAGGCCGCGGCCGGCGCCGAAAAGACCACGCCCGCCAAGCCCAAGGCCCGCAAGAGCCGAAAGAAGAAATCAGACTAGCCGTCGTCGCTGCGCCCCGGCGACCACGGGGTGCTCGAGCCGGAAGGAGAATCCATGGCATACTGGCCTGATTCACAGCGCCCCCGGGTGCAGGGGCCGCCGTACCAGCAGTGGCGTCAGATGGGGCTGAACGAGCTGCTGCTGGACAACCGCATCATCTTCCTGGACCTGCCCCTGGACCCGCGCATCACGATCAACAGCAGCACGGTTTGCTCGCACATCATCAAGAGCATGCTCTATCTGCAGTCGGTCAAGCGCGACCAGGACATCCACATGTACATCAACTGTCCCGGCGGCGATATTGACGACACCATGGCAATCTACGACACGATGGGCTACCTGAAATGCGACGTGGCGACCTATTGCGTGGGCGCCGCCAGCAGCGGGGGGGCGATCATCCTGGCCGCCGGCACCAAGGGCAAACGCTTCGCCCTCCCGCACGCCAAGGTGATGATCCACCAGCCCTGGGGTCTGGTCGGCGGGCAGGCGGCCGACATGCGCATCCAGGCCGACGAGATCCTCAAGGTCAAGCGCACGCTGATCGAGATCCTGGCGCGACACACCGGCAAGTCCACCGAGCAGATCGAAAAGGACACCGAACGCGACCGCTTCATGGATGCGGCGGAGGCGTTGGAGTACGGCCTGATCGATGAGATCCTCGAGGAAACACCCACCGACAAGAAAAAGAAGTGAGGAACGTCCGGTATGACAAGATCGCAGAGTCTCATCCCCATCGTCGTCGAGCGCGAGGGACGGGCGGAACGCTCGTACGATATTTACTCGCGGCTGTTGAAAGACCGCATCGTCTTTCTGGGTGCCGAGATCGACTCGGATGTGTCGAACGTGACCATCGCCCAACTTCTGTTTCTGGCAAACGAAGACGCCAAGGCAGACGTCCACATGTATATCAACTCGCCCGGCGGGTCGGTCTACACCGGGATGGGCATCTATGACACCATGCAGTTCGTCAGATGCCCGGTGGCCACCTACGTGATCGGGGCCGCGGCGAGCATGGGCGCGGTGCTGGCCGCCGCCGGCACCCCCGGAAAACGCTTCGTCCTGCCCCACGCGCGCGTGATGATCCATCAGCCGCTGGGCGGCGCGCGGGGCCCGGCCACCGACCTGAAAATCGAGCTGGACGAGATGTTGCGGACGCAGAAGCAGCTCTACGCGCTGCTCGGTAAACATACCGGCAGGTCGCTCGAGCAAATCACCAAGGACTGCGACCGCAACAACTGGATGGACGCCCAAGAGGCGGTGAACTACGGGCTGGCCGACAAGGTTCTGGAGGCCATGCCCGAATCGTCCTCGCCGTCGCTGCGCGCGACAGAGAATGGCTAGCTGCTGATGGCTAATTGCTAATGGCTGACCACCGACTACTTGTGGCCGCCCGGTCGCGGCGCTGCTCCGCGGTCCTGATCCTCGGCATGGCCGTGCTCGCGCTTGCGGGATGCGGCCCGACTAGGGAAGACTACGAGGTTCGCATCGCCCGACTCGACCAGATCATCGTAGAGAAGGACCACGAGCTCGCCGCCCGCCAGGCCACGATCAAGGAGCAACAGAAACGGATTGACGACCTGGTCGGCCTGCCGCAACCCATTCTCGAGCGCGTCTTCTATCCGGTCCGCCTGGAGATCGAGAAGCTTTCGGGCGGAGAGGACTACGACGGTCAGCCGGGCGACGACGGTGTCACCGTCTACCTCAGACCGCTTGACAAGGCCGGCGACGTCGTCAAGGCGCTCGGTGATATTCGCATCCAGTTGTATGACTTGGCCAATCCTCCCGGACGCAATCTGCTCGGCGAGTATCACTTCCCGGCGAAGACCGTCGGCAACGAGTGGCGCGGCAAGTTGTGGACCTACCACTACACGCTCAAATGCCCCTGGCAGCACGGCCCGCCGGAACACTCCGAGGTCACCATCCGGGCTGTGTTCCAGGACTACCTCACCGGGCATGTGATGAGCGCCCAAACGACCTGCACGGTGAGGCCACCGCCATAGCGGGAAAAATGGGGGCGGGAAAAACGAAAAAACGGGGCAGGACCTTTGCACAAAAAGGGTCCTGACCCCTTTCCTGTGACCCCTTTCTCACCGCGCCAGGCTGGACCAGTCGCCGACGTAGCCGGTCAGGAACAAAAACTGGTTCTGCGTGATCACCGGGATGTACATCGCGGTGGCGCGGTCAACCAATTGGCCGAACCGGGCGCGAGCCAGGCGCTTGTCCTCAGCCAGGGCCTCAACCACCGCGCTGACGCGCTCGCCCGGGGCGATCTCCCGCGCTTGCGGCCGCGCTCCGATCACGACGAAATCGACGGTCTCGTCGAGCTCGGGCACGACCTGCCCGCCCCACTGCTTAATGATGGCGGTGACCCGCTCGATCCCGTCGAAATCCACGGTCCCGTCGTAGTTCAGGTCGAACTCGCCGCGGACGACGAACTTGGGCAGCCGGCCGCGCTCGTAGGCGATGTTGACACAGACGTCGTCCTCAACAATGGGCTCGCCGGGGGTCGCCCGTGTGACGCGGCACTCGGCGGTGTTCTGCATGACCGTGGCCACCTCGACGGAGGCCTTACCGCGCAGGCCCTCGCGCGGCTCATGCGTCTGCGAGAACACCTCGAAGCCCATGCCGGGCTTGATCTTGTCGTTCGAGCCCAGGTTGATATAGACGATGTCGCTGCCCGGTATGGCCCGCACGATGCGGCCGTCCGCCTTGGTGAGAATGGCGGCCGGGTCGAGGGCGGTCGGCTTGAGGGCCTGCATTTTCTTCTGCAGCTCGCTGAGATGGGTTTGCAGCCGGCCGATCTCCAGGTCTCTATTGCGGCGCTGGCTGACCCACTCCTGCTTGAGCCGGTTGGTTTCCTGGGTGTTGTCTTCGAGGGTCGCGCCCAGGTCGCTCAGTTGCTCGTCCTTGGCCGCCAGCGCGTCGGTCTTCTCCCGGTCGAGCTGGGCCACGCGTTCGCTGAGGGCGGCGACCTGGGCCTCGAACTGGTCCTGCGCCCCCTTGACGCCCTCCTTCAACGACTGGTTCTCATCCTGAACGACCTGCAGCTCCGTGAGCAGGTCTGCGTTGGTCAGTTTCGCCTTGCTGAGGCCCTCATCCAGTCGCTGCACGGCGGTCAGGAGCGTGTCGCCCGGGTTGAGGGTGCCGGCATGGGCGGCGGCGGCTCGGGCAAGCTGCGCGTTGGCCGCCTGCTCGGCCGCCGGCCAGACCGTGTCCGGGTCGCCGGCGACCAGGCTGGCGTAACTGCGCAGATGCTCGTCCATGACCATCGCGACCGGGCTGCTGCGGCTGGTGGCCTCTTCGACGTAGTAAGCGGGCGGCGTGCCCATCTGATCCAGGCGGCGAGTGGCCTTGGCGGCCTCATCCTGGTAACCCTTGAGCATCGTGAACACCCAGATGAAACCGGCCAGCACCAACACGAACAGAATCACGAACGTGATCAAGCCGTAGTGCAGCCCGGTCAGACCGCCGCCGCGGCCCGCTGCAGGTCGACCCGCCATGCGCTCACTCCTTCATGCTCACCGAGGACAATCCCCGCTTCGCAGGTATCCGCTCTCGCTCAAAATCGGCCGGGCACGCGCCACTGCCACCGTCCACCCCCTCCGCGAGACGGACAGTATGAAACATGCCCTGGCCATTGTCAAAGCCTTTCGTCGCCTCCATCTGTGGAGCGAGCAGCCCACCCGCCAGGCGGGATAGACCCTTGACGAGCGTTGCGTCCGGCCGCCATGATGCACCATCCACCACAGCCGTCAAAAGTGACAACCATGAGCAAGCCCGGCAAGAAACTCAAGTTTGAGCAGGCCATGGAGCGGCTCGACGCGATCGTGGAGGCGATGGAGTCCGGCCAGATCGGGATCGAGGAATCAATCGCCAAGTACGAGGAGGCCATGAGGCTGGCGGCGGACTGCCGCGAAATCCTGGACGAGGCCGAGCAGCGCATCAAGAAGATTCAGCAGGACGCGGCCGGCCGACTCCGCACCGAGCCCTTCGAGCCCGAGCCAGCCGCTCCGGCCGACGACGAAAACGCCGAGTAGGAAACCACCCGCATGCCGGCCGTGCTTTCCAGCACACTCGCTCGGGCACGTCTTCTGCTCGGCGGGTTGACCGACGTTCTGCTGCCGCAAACGTGCGTGGTCTGCGGCGTACGCATCCCCGCCGACCAGGCACCTACCTGCGGTGAATGCCGGGAGAATCTGGCGGCCGTACGCCGCGTTCCCTACTGCCGGCGTTGCGGACGCACGGCCCAGCCGGTCACGATGGACGAGAAAGGCTGCGGGTGGTGTCGCCGAGAGCACTTCTGGAACGTGGGCGGCGTGGCCCGCGTCGGCGCGTACGACCCGCCCATTCGCCGCCTGATCGTGGGGCTCAAGTATCACGGCCGGGAGCGGAACGCGGCGTATTTGGGCGAGCTGATGGCCGCCGCGCTCCGCTCACGTCCATGGCTCAGCGAAATCGACGCCCTGGTACCAGTTCCAATGCACCGGCTACGGCGCTGGCAGCGCCGCTGCGATCACACCGCCGTGCTGACCGCCGCCCTTGCAAGACAGCTCGGAATCCCGGTGCTTGAGGGCGTCCGACGCAAGAAGAACACCCCGAGCCAGACGCGGATCACGTCGCGGGCCCAGCGGTTTGCGAACGTCAAGGGTTGTTTCGCCGCCCACCGGCCGAAACGCGTCCACGACCAGACCGTCTGTATCGTAGATAACCTGATCGCCACCGGCGCTACGGTCCACGAGGTGTCCAAGGTGCTACGCAAGGTCGGCGCCAAGCGCATCTACGCGGCGGTCGTCGCCCGCACGCTCATGCCTGGCGACTCTCAGGCCGAGGCGCTGACAATCCCGGATTATCCTCCGGATTGAACGGCGTCCCGCACTCCGGACACCGCGGCTCGGGCAGGCCTCTCAGATCGTAGCCGCATTTGGCGCAGCGTCCGGCCAACCTCCGCAACTCGCGTCCAGCGCGCTTCACCTCCCAGATTGACAGGAACGCAGACGCGAAGACCAGACCGGCACAGAGCACACTGCTATATACGCCGCGGCGCATCCGCGCGATCAGCTCCTGGCCTTCACTGACAGCCGGGTCGCGCGCTGCGAGCCCAGCAACTTCGGCCTCGACGCGTCCTGTGAGGGACCAGAAGCGGACGGCCGTCCACAGGAGAACCACGCCACACCCGACCAACAATATGCCCACACCGACCGTGACACGGCGTGTACGTCGCCAATAGCGCGCGTCCCGTTGTGTCATGGGTCTAACACCAGCGACAGATGAAGCGTGCACGTCGAAACCACGGCTGACACAGCCCTGCCACCCGCGGAGACGCTCGCTCGCACGTCATTCCGACGAGCGCGAGCGACGAGGAATCTGGCTGGGATGACAACAGCTTATTCTCAGTTCGCGGGCAAATCCCTCCTCCCTTCGGTCGTCGGGATGACAGCGTAGCTACTCCAAAGGGTATTCCTTGAGCAGGGCTTCCAGCTTCGCGTGTTGCTCTGGCGAGATGGGGCAGAGCGGCAGGCGGACATCGTCGGTACACCAGCCGCGAATCGCCATGGCCGCCTTAAGTGGGATCGGGTTGCTCTCAAGCGTGAGCAAGGCCTTGGCCAACGGGTACATCACCCGGTGCGCCTCGCGGGCCGCCACGAAGTCCCCGTCCAGCGCCGCCTGCGTCAGCCGCTTGACCGCCTTGGGCGCCAGGTTCGACAAGACGCTGATCACCCCCACCGCCCCCAGGCTCATCAGCGGCAGCGTGATCGGATCGTCGCCGGACAGAACGGCGATATCGCACGTCTGCATCAGCTCGGCGGCCGGATCAACCCGGCCGAGGGCGTGCTTGACGGCCACGACGTTGTCGTGCGCTTCGCGCAGCCGCCGCATCGTGTCGTTCGAGATCTCGACCCCGCAGCGGCCCGGGTTGTTGTACAGCACAATGGGCAGCTCCACGGTGCGAGCGACCGCGGAGAAGTGCTGAAACAAGCCCTCCTGCGTCGGCTTGTTGTAATAGGGTGAGACGACCAGCAACCCGTCGGCCCCGGCCTCGGCCGCGTGGTTCGACAGATACACGGCTTCGTCGGTCGAATTGCTCCCCGTGCCCGCCATCACCGGGACCCGCTTGTGCACGAATTTGATGACCCGTTCGATGACCTCATCGTGCTCATAGTGCGTGAGCGTGGGCGCTTCGCCGGTCGTGCCGCACGGCACCAGCCCGTCCACCCCCGCCTCGATCTGGTGCTCGATGATCTTCTCGAACGCCTCGTAATCGACCTGCCCCTCGCGAAACGGCGTAATCAGTGCGGTGTACGTACCTGTGAAGGGGTTCATGATTGCGGCTCCTTCCTGTGACAATGAAGCCTATGTGAATGGGCGGATTGTACGGCTCGGCGGGCCAGCCCGCACCCCCCGTTCGCCGCCCAGGTCAGTCCCCCACGCTCGGGGCGGGTGGGGCACCCCGCTCGATGGCCGCGAGCATGGCCAACGCGTCGCGTAGGGCCCGGACGTCGTGCGTGCGGATGTAGGCCGCCCCGTGCCGGGCCGCCCACAGCTCCGTTGCCAGCGTTCCGGCACCACGCTGGGCCACCGGGCACGGCTTCCCCTCCCCGCCCAGAACGGATCCGATGAACGACTTCCGCGACGTGGAGACACACACCGGCAAACCGAGCGCACCGATGCGCTCCAGTCCGCGCAACACCGCCAGACTGTCCTCCGGACGCGGACTGAGAAAAAAGCCCATGCCGGGATCGAGGATCAGGCGCCGGCGATCGATCCAGGCCGCCGTCAACTCCGCAACCCGCCGCTCGAAGAACGCCACGATTTCATCGACGATCGTGTCGGAGTTGCGCCGGGTGGAAGCCGGTGGGTGGCATGGCCGCTTCTCAAGCGGCCATGTTCGCCGTGAAGGCGGAGTTGTCACCCTGCGTTCGGCCCGCGCGCCGGAGGCACGGGAGTGCATGATGATCAGGCGGGCGTCCGAGTCACGGACGGCGGCCACCGCTTCCGGATCGCGCAGGGCGGTGACGTCGTTGATCAGATCCGCCCCCAGCGCCAGCACGTGCCGCAGCACTGCCGCCTTGTGCGTGTCCACCGAGACCACAACGTCGTCGGCCTTCAACCGTTCGATCACCGGCGTCAGGCGCTCGATCTCGACTTCGGCCGGCACGTCCTCGGCGTCGGGATGGGTCGATTCGGCCCCAACGTCGATGATGTCGGCCCCGTCGGCTGCCAGTTGTCGGGCGTGCTCCAACCCGGCCTCGGAGTCCAGGAACCGCCCGCCGTCGGAAAACGAGTCGCGCGTGACGTTCAGGATGCCGATGAGCTGAATCACGAGTAATGGCTGATTGCTGACCGCTGATCGCTGCCCGCTCACAGTCGCCGGGACGTTCCGGCCACGCTATTCTACGGCCTGTCGCAGAGTTTGTATCTGCGATGGTACCTGGAACGGAGTATGACCGATGACCCCTACGAATGTATTCAAGCAAACGATGGAGACCACGCGGGAGGTTTCTGCGGGCTACCTTGGCGACATGAGCGACGCCGATCTGCTCACGCGCCCGGTGACGCAGGCCAACCACATCGCCTGGCAATTGGGGCACCTGATTTCCGCCGAGCGCGAGATGCTGACGGCTCTGGGCCACCAGATGCCGGAGCTGCCCAGCGGGTTTGCTGAGGCCCACGGCAACGAAACCGCCCAATCCGACGACCCCGGCAAGTTTGCCAGCAAGGATGAGTACCTAGCCCTGATGGACAAGATGCGGACGGCGACGCTGGCGGCCCTCGAAGCCACGCCGGAGGCCGACTTCGAGAAGCCCGCGCCCGAGCCGATGCGCTCCTACGCGCCCACCGTCGCCGCCGCGTGGGTCATCATCGGCATCCACGAGCTAATGCATGCTGGTCAGTGGGCCGTGGTGCGGCGCAAGCTGGGCAAGCCGGTGCTGTTCTGAATCCACCGCTGCCCTGCTAAGGCGCCGCCCGCTTCGCTGTCATTCCGAGGAGCGCCAGCGACGAGAAATCTTTCCGCGACGCCGCAGGCATATTCGACTCGTGGCCAGATCCTTCCTCCCTTCGGTCATCGGGATGACACGCCCTGGGTCCGGGGCAGGCGCGGCCACGAGTTCCGCACCATCGGGCGCCACACAGACAGGCTTCGGAGCCTGGGCCGGCAGCTTCGGCGGCGGCAGCATGATGGCGGCAGTGTGTCTCATCGGCGTGCTCGGCATAGCCGTGCTCGTCTTCCAGGTAATGGCGTTCATCCTGTACGTCCGGGTGGGCAGACGGTTCCGTGAACAGGCCGGCATTGCGCGGGCGACGTGGGCGGCGGCGATCACCCCGGCGCAGAGCGGCCCCCCGCCGGTCCCGCCGCCGGGTCCATAGACGCGCCGTGAGCCCTCGGCCATCGCGGCAGCCGGGTCGCGGGCGGGTCGGGGCCTCTCCCCGCCGACGCCGGCGCGTTTTCAACAGCCGGTCGAGCACGACCGATAGCTAGGGCATGACGCGCTTGGTGTACGCGCCGTCCGCGGTGCGCCTGGTCATCGCATTTGCATTATCGGTCGGTCTGCTCGGCGGAAGCCCCCTCCGGGCGGACGAGCCGCCGGACGTGCCGAATTCGGATACGCAACCGACAGACTTCTATAAGCTGGTCAAGCACTTCGATTTCGACGAGCGGCCGCTGGGCAACTACGAGGATACGCCCATGCACTGGATCCGACTGGCGGGTCCGGGGCTGCCCACGTATGCCCGCGGCCGGTTCGACCACGAGGTCGGGCACGAGGCTCCGCCGTCGTTCCAGCTCCGGCTGATCGGCGGGAACGTCGGGTATGAGTACCAGCAGCGGGATCTGACGGTGATTCCCGGGTCGGACTATCGGGTGGACGCGTACGTACGGACCGAGGGGCTGCGGCAGGCGCGGGCCTTCCTCGAGGTCTACCTGGTGGACCGCTATGGCGAGACGATCCCGCACAGCAACCGCGTCAGCGAGCTGATCCGGTCGGACCCGTCTGAGGCGACCGCGTGGCAGCTTCTATGGGTCGATGTGCCGGGCGATTATCCAACCGCCTACGCGCTGCGTCCGCGGCTGTGGATTCTGCAATCGTACGTGTGGTGCAGCCCGAGCGAGTTGGAGGTGGACCCAATCGTCCGCCGGGACATTCACGCCCGCGCGTGGTTCGACGACATCTCCGTCTATCGTCTGCCGAAGGCGCGACTGCGGCTGTCGAACCCGGGCGGCATCGTCGCTGCGGGGCAAGCCGAGTCCTTCCTGTTGGAATTCGCCAGCGCCACCGCGCAGGGGCTCGATGCCGAGTTCGTCATCACGGACAGCGCTGACCGAGTGTGCCACACCGAGCGGGCGGATGTCCCCTCGGCGCTGAACCGCTCCGGGGCGGTGGTCGAGGCCGAGACGGGCGGGCGGCACGTCGCCGGGCAATTCCCCGAAACGCAGTCCGCCCCATCTCCAGCGCCCGCGACGGTCTCGCTGCGTATCCCGGCGCTCGCGCCGGGCCTGTACCGGGCCAGCTTGCGCATCTTGGCCGGCAACCACTTACTCATGGAACGGACGATGCGCTTTGCCGTTCTGGCTGAGCTGCCGCTCGGCCCACGCCGGCGGGCGGACCTCGGCGTGGACATCGGCCCCTGGCGCGGTGGGGACACTGCCGGGGCACATGAGCTGGCGGCAGCCCTGGGCTGCGGGGCGGTCAAGATCGGTGTGCCCATGGTCACCAGCCGCACGTCGAACCGGGAAGCCAAAACCTTCCGCCAGATCGGCGACCTCGTCCGCCAACTCGCTCGACAGCGGATCGAAACCACCGGCGTGATCCTCGCGCCCGCAGCCGCGCGCGGCACTCCAACCCATGAGTTCATCGAAACCACTAGCAACTGGCGCAGGCTGTCCAGCCCGACGCTGGCATATTTCAGCGGTTTGCTGCGAGCCTGGCAACTGGGCTACGAAGACATCGAGCTGCGCCACCCTCGCGGCTGGGACGCGGCCTTGGTCGAACAAGTGCGTGAGCACGCGGCCCGATTCATAGCCATCCCCGAGCTGATCGTGCCGCACGACGCGCTGAATCCGCCGCCCCCGGACGGAGATCCGCAGACGATATGGGTTTCGGCAGCCATCCCCACGCGGACGCTGCCGCGTCAGCTCGAGTTCCTGGTCGAAGCGGGCCCGGCCGCGCGCTGGCTCACGCTCGAGTCCGACCAACGACCCGGGCTCGAACGCGAGTCGCGTTTGGCGGACCTGGCCCGGCGGATCGTCCTGGCCAAGGCGCTCGGACCCGAGTGCGTCTTCGTGCAGGCCCCGTTCGAGTTGACCAATTCCAGCGGCGGTCCGGCCTGGCAACCCACCGAACAGTACATCGTCTTGCGCACGCTGTTTCACGCCCTGTCCGGCAAGGACGCTATCGGCGCGATGACCCTGGAAAACGACGGCGTCGCGCTGGTGTTCGACGATACAATCTCCAGTTGTCTCGTGGCCTGGACCTGGCGCGACGAACCGGCCGGCACCCCCGTGGAGCTGTATCTCGGCCAGACCCCCAACGCCGTCGATCTATGGGGGCGACCGCAACCGACGGAAATCACGGACGGCCGGACCCACCTGCACCTCACGCCGATGCCGCTGATTGTCCACGGCGTAGACGCCCCGCTGGCCCTGCTGCAAGCGAGTTTCCAGATCGACCCCACGCACGTGCAGCTTCACGATCCCGAACCGAGACCGGTCCTCAGCTTCCGCAACTTCTACGAGCAGCAGATCAGCGGCAGCATCACGCTGGAGCCGCCGAGGTGGTGGGAGCTGGCGGCGCGGTCCATCCGCTTCGAGCTCGGCCCGGGGGAGACATTTGAGCGTGTGCTCAAGCTGGTCCTGCCTCCCCGGCAGGTTGCCGCTCAGCATGACCTGCGTGTTCGCATCTCGGTAAAGCTGCCGGCGTCGGCCGAGTTGGAGTTCGTCGTTCCCATCACGGTCGGACTGCGGGACATCCTGCTGGAAGCGCAGGCTTGGTGGAGGGACGACGACCTGGTCGTGCAACAGCTTCTGCGAAACCTCTCCGACAAGTCCGTCAGCTTCACGGCCTTCTGCCAAGCCCCGGCCTGGGCCCGGGCCGAGCAGACATTCCTAAACGTCGCGCCGGGGGACGTCACCGTACGGGTCTACCGCTTCACGGACGCCCGCGACCTAACCGGGTCGGCCCTGCACCTGGGCATCCAGGAGATCCGCGGCGAGCGCGCCCTTGATCAGCTTGTCGAAGTGCCCCGCTAATGGCACAATAGACGCTAGTATGGAAACATGGGAATCGGCCGCGCTGCGGCCAGGCGAGCCGGGAATGGTTGCGCTGCCTCCAGACGAGCCCGAGAACCGCGAACCCGCCTCCACGGACGATGGTGCGCCGGACAGGGAGCAACCCAAGCCGGGCCGCTACACCACCGGCGTCCGCTACGGCGCCATGCACTGGCTCGGGGAATTCCGCCGGCCGACCGGGCTCGACTTCTCTCCGGGCGGTAACGTGGTGATTCAGACGGATCGCGGGCTCGAACTGGGCGAGTCGCTCGCGCTGCCATGCCAGGGCTGTGCGGAGTCGGTCAGTCGCGAGCAACTGGAAGCGTATGTCGAGCGCAGCGGGCCGGAGTTCTACCGGTGGAATTGCGGCAGCATCTTGCGCGCGGCCACGCCGCAGGACCTCGACGAACACAACCGCCTCAACGGCGACCTCACCGCGGATGTGCAGCGTTGCGCGGTGTTGGCGGCAAGGCTGGGCCTGGAAATGAAGGTGGTGACCGCCGAGCATCTGCTGGGCGGAGAGCGCATCGTCTTTTACTTCCGGGCAGACGGGCGGCTGGATTTTCGTCAGCTCGTGCGCGAGCTGGCCCAGTACTACCAGACGCGTATCGAGATGCGTCAGGTCGGGGCGCGCGACGAGGCCCGCTTGGTGGCCGACTATGAGATCTGCGGTCGGGAGTGCTGCTGCCGGAACTTCCTCAAGAAGCTTCAGCCCGTGAACATGAAGATGGCCAAGCTGCAAAAGTCCACGCTCGACCCGTCGAAGGTCTCGGGCCGTTGCGGGCGGCTGCGCTGCTGCCTGCGCTTCGAGCACGAGGGCTACGAGGAACTGGCCCGCAAGCTCCCGCGGGCCAACAGCCGGGTCGATACCACCGAAGGGATCGGCACCGTGCTCGACCGTCAGGTCTTGACGCAACTGGTGCTGGTGCGTCTGGAAGCCGATCGGCGCGAGCTCGTCATCCCGGTCGAGGAGGTTCTCGCGTTCAACCTGCCGAAGCCGAAGCCCGTCCAAGCGGTGAGTGACGAGGCCGCCCCCGGTGACGCAGCCGTCCCCGCAGGCGGGGGTCGCCAGAAAAGCCGGTTTGTTCCGGACGCGCCCGCTGCCGCGGGCACGGATGACGCCAAGAGCCGCCCCACGCCGCAGCCCCCTGACGCCCCCGACGCGGAAACCACCCGACCACGCCCGGAAGCGGAATCGCCCACGGGCGACCAGGCGAGCGAGGAGCCAGCGAAGCCGACCTCGAAACATTCATCGGCCTCGCGTCGGCGACGACGACGGCGGCGACCCGGACGCCGACGCCCGGAAAGACCGCCGGACACTGACGAGACTTGACCGCACCGTCGCGAAAGAGCAGCCCTACTGCCATGGAACCTGACGCCAGCGAGCGCATCGAGCGAGCCATTCGTGAAGATGGGCGCTACGCGCCCGAGGCGTACGAGTTTCTCCACCGTGGGCTGGAATACGCCACGCGGATGGTGCACGGCAACGAACCGACCGAAGGCCCGCGACACGTAAGCGGGCAACAGCTCTGTGAAGGTCTACGCGGGCTCGCCCTCGAGCAATGGGGACCGCTGGCCCGCGACGTGCTGGCCCGCTGGAACATTCGGGCCACACGCGATTTCGGCGAAATGGTCTATTTCCTCATCAACCTCGGCATGATGGGCAAGCAAGACGCCGACCGCCCCGAAGATTTCCACGAGGTCTACGACTTCGACCAGGCCTTCAACTCGTACCAGATCTCTTTCGACGCCCTGGACGAGTAGCTGAGAACAGCTCCATGGAACGCTTCCTGCCCTCGTTGTCCGAGCCGGCTACACGCTGGGTTCGGTTTTTCGCCCTGCTGGTCGTGCTCGGCTTGCTGGCCTGGGTAGCGCTGCTGCTGCGGCCGGTGCTCACTCCGATCGCGACCGCCCTGGCCATTGCCTACATTCTCAACCCACTGGTCAGTTGGCTGGAAAGGCGCGGCGTACAGCGGCTGACCTCGATCGTCACTATCTACGTGCTCGGCATCGGCGCGACGCTGGTGGTGGCGGTATTCCTGATCACGGCCGGCGGCGCCCAACTGATCGCCTTCGCCCAGGACCTGCCGCGCTACGCGGATGACCTGGTCAACTGGCTCAACCAGAGCTTCCCCGGGTTGCTCGAGAGCGGCGATCAGGAAGAGCAGATCACAGAGCTACTGCGAAAGCACGGTCTGGACGTGGCCGGGTCCGTGCTGGGCTACGCGCGCGGGCTGGTGTCCAGCGTCACCTACTGGCTGAGCCTGACCGTTTTAATCCCCATGTACTCCTTCTTCTTCCTCTGGCACTTCACCCCGATCGTCAATGCCGCCCGTGACCACCTGCCGGCCCCCTACCGCCCCACCATCGTCCGAATCGTCAGCATGATCGATCGGGCCACCGCCGACTTCTTCCGCGGCCGATTCATCATCTGCCTGATCGTCGGCCTGCTGACCGCCATCGGCTGGTTCGCCGTCGGGGTGCGCTACGGCCTGCCGCTGGGTCTGGCCGTGGGGGTTCTGAACCTGGTGCCTTTCCTGGCGTTCCTGGGCCTGCCGCCCGCGCTGCTGTTCAGCTACCTGGCGGCAACCGAGGCCGGACAGGACTGGATTTGGCCGGTCGTTCTGACGATGGCGGTGTTCCTGGCGGTGCAGGCCTTGGAGAACTTCATC
The DNA here is from genome assembly GCA_964572345.1 of uncultured Planctomycetales bacterium. Taxonomy (GTDB): domain Bacteria; phylum Planctomycetota; class Phycisphaerae; order UBA1845; family Fen-1342; genus JAUWXH01. The sequence continues at coordinate 14,331 of CAZNFA010000018.1, read as the reverse complement.
CTCTCGCCGTACATCACCGGCCAGTCCGCCGGCCTGCACCCGATAACCACGGTCGTCGTGCTGTTGATCGGGGGTCAGTTGGCCGGGCTGCTGGGTATGTTGCTCTCCATCCCGATCGCCGGTACGGTGAAATCGCTGTGCAGCGAGTATCTGCTGCCCGAGGTTCGGCGACTGGCGGAACTGCCCCAGCCAGCGCCTCCGCCGAACGAACCAACCCCGCCGGCGCGCGGGGCCGTATCTGCTGCCGAAGACGACCAGGTGACCGAGGAGAAACAGGAACCGAAAGGCCAGGCATGAGCGGTGGGTCCGAAGGCCAAGCACCCGAATCGTCCGATGCTCCCTACGGGACCGAGGCGCGGCGTCCGGAAGGTGCCCTGATAATCCTGAGCGTGCTGTACGCACTATGGTTTCTGTTTCTGCTATGGGCGGCGATTTTCAAGTCGGGCGGGTGATAGGCGAGCGTCCGCAAGCTGATAGTCTCGCGCGTTTTGACGACGCCCGAGTCGTAAACCTGGAGGGCCGGGCGTGGTCCGATAACCTCGCCGCCCTCCGCCAAATCGAGTCCCCGCTGGCGGACCAGCTCACGCAAACCGCTCTCCCCCAGAATTGGCGGCCCGTCCAGGCGCTCGACGGCTGCATCACGTTCCGCGCGGAACCGCCGGGGCAAGCGCCGACGTGGCTGGCCGCGACCGCCGCCCCCATGACACGCGCCAACGCGCTGCTGGCCGACTTTCGACCGGGCGACAAGAACCCCGCCCTGCCCTCGATCGCGGCCGGCACGGAGCTGACGCTCTTGCTTAGGCATCTTCCGACGCACAAGGCCGTCTTCGTGTTCGAGGGCGAGCTTGCCGCGCTGGCCGCGGTGCTGCGCGTCGCGGACCTCGCCGACCACATCCGGGCCGGACGCTGCGTCCTGGTCCCGCCGGAACGAGAGGAGCCGTGGCTGGCCGAGCTGCTCGAACGCCACCCGGGCCTGCTGCCACCAGGCAACATCCTCTGTTTGCCGCACGTTTCCGCTTCCCGGCTCGAGCAACTGCGCTCCACCTGCGAGCGGGTTGCGTTGCGTACTGCGCAGCGCCGAACACAGCGGATTGAGGGACTCGCCCGTGCGGCCGCTTCCGAACAGCCCGCCACAACGAGCACCACCCGTCTGGCCGTGCTGGCGTTAGGCCCGGACCGTCCGTCGCTCGTCGCCAGTCAGGCGCTCGCCCGGGCGGCGGGGCAGATGGGTTGGGACGTACGGCGGTGCGCGACGGAGGGCCCGCGAGACGTTCAGGTGCTGGCCCACGTCGAGGCGTTGGCCGGCTACGCCCCGTCGCTGACGATCTGCGTCAACCATGCCCGCGCGTGCATGCCGCGCCCGCTGCCCGACCCGGTTTGTGAGTGGTATCTCGCGGCCGACGAGGTACCCGACCAATTGCCGGACGACGGGACGTGGCGTTTGGCGGCCAGCCCCGCGGTTGCCGCGGCGCTGCGCGCCGCCGCCCCTGCTTCCGACCAGCGCCTGCTCGACTTCTACTGGGCCTGCGGAAGCGACACGGTCGGCGACGCTGCGCAGAAACCGCCATCTGACGCAATCGTACTCGTGGCCGATCTGCCGGACGCGAGCCCCGAGGTCTCCGGCTTCGACCAGACGACGCACAAGCAGCTTTGGGAGCGTCTGCACGCGGCGACGGACCGCGCCTGGGAAACGCGGGACATCCGCTCTCCAGAAACGCTGCTACGGCACGCCGAACGTGCCAGCGGCGTGCGGCTGGCCGTCAACTCGCTGCGGCACGAAATGCTGCGGCTTGTTAAGCACGTCTTGATTCCCGCCGTCGTCCTCGGAAGAATCGTGCAGACCCTGGAACAGGAACGATTACGAGTCTTGGCCGTTGGCCGGGGCTGGAGGCGCTGCCCATCGAAAAACGTCGAGCTGCTTACCGAAGACGCCCTCGAGCTGAGCCGTCCCGCGTCGGAGATGCGGCCGGCGGTGGCCATCTTCGCCGCGCGCCCCGACCCGCTCACACCCGCACTGCTCGAGGCGGGCTTGCTCGGCTGGCCGCTGCTGCTGCACAGCCCGGGCGGCGAGCCGCTCGCTGTCCGGCTCGGAAAGATCCTTCAGCCCGAGCAGCATTTCCAGGCCTTCACTGGGGCAAAGGAGCTCCGGAACGCCTTGCGGCTCTTCCGCGAGCGGCCCGAACAGATCGCCCGCCGAGTCGAACGCGCTCGCCGGCACCTGCTGCAACACCACTCTTACGCACAGCGACTAGAGGCCCTCGCCCGACAAGTCGGCATTCAGCCGACGCACGGCGGTTCCCGAGCGTGACAGGCCGAACCACGATGACATTCCGAAGCGTCTCAGTCGTCTTCGCCGTGATCGGCTTGCTAACGGCAGCCCGGCCGGCCCCGGCCGACGAGCCGGTGGTGACGGTGCTGACCGACTTCGAGGACGATTCGGCGGCGGCGAGCATCAGCGACGTGCAGAACGTGCTGGCGGCCGACTGCTCGGCCCGCATGACGCCCATCCCGGCCCGCGGGCAACGCTCGCTGGGGTTGGAGATCGGCGCCACGACCCGGAACGCCTCGATCGCCTGCGACCTGCGGTTCCGCGTCGCGACACGCTTCGACCAGGCCAACCGCGTGGCGAGCTATTGCTGGCTGAGGGAAGGCGAGATCGAGCTGGCCTTCCGCGTGCGTGACGCGCTCGGACAGGTCTTTGAGACCGCCGGGCAGACCGTGAGAGAGCGCTATCGCTGGGTGCGCATCGTTGCCGACCTGGACCCGGCCAAGCTGAAGCCGGTGGTCGGCGGGCGGGCAAGCACGGACAATGACTCGGAAGCCGCGGCCCCGGGCGCGCCGCGCGTGGTCTGGCCGCTCGAGGTGCAGGGCTACCGCGTCTCGACCCAGCGGATCGGGCGTCAGACCGTCTACCTCGACGAGCTGCAGGTCGAGCACCGCGTTCCGACCATCGACATAATCCGCGGGGATTTCCGCTTTGACGAACCCACCAAGATCTACCGACCAGGCTCATCGGTCGCTGCCGCCGTCGTGTTGGAGAACCGTTCGCGCACGCGGCCCGTGCGCGTCTCGGTGAAACTGGCCTGGCTACGCCCCGACGGCTCGGTGCTCAAGACACAACGGGCCAGTGTGAACCTGCCCGCCAGCGGAGACGAGTACCGCTCTCACCAGGCAATCGACTTCTCGCAACGCATCGACCAGCCGGGGCTCTACCAGCTCGTGGCTCGTGCCCACGCCCCAGGCTGGAGATCCGACAACCTCTTCAAAACCACCATCGCCGTCACGCCCACCAACCGCAACCTGCCCCGTGGGCGCTCGGCGTTCTTCGGCGTCCACACCGACCTGATCGGTGAGCCGCGCGCTGATCGGATGCTCGAGATCAACTTGGCCCGGCAGATCGGCGTCCATCTGCTGGCCATTGAGATGCCCTGGCACCTGGTCGAGCCGAAGGCCGGCGATTATGACTTCGAGCTGTTCGATCCGTTGATCGACGCCATCACGGACAAGGACATGGCCCCCATGATCGTCGTGTCCCAGCCACCGGAGTGGCTCGACGCGGTGTCCGGCTCGCGCGCCACAAGCCTCGGGGCCCTGCTGCGGACATGCGCCCGGCACTACGGCCGAAAGGTCTCCTTCTATCAGTGCACGCTGGAGGCCCTGGGGGTCACGTCACCTGCCAAACAGCACAACCTCATCGTTGAGCTTCAGAAGCAACTCGCCGTTGTCCAGGTGGACGCGCGCCTTCTCTCAGCCCCGTACCCGGTCCCGCCGGCTGACAAGCAATCCGACACCCCGCCGCCTGCCTCGGCCCCGGCCGGGCCTTACTTGACGTTTCAAACGCGCGGGGACTCGGCCGCGGCGCTCGCCGATCTGCGGGCGTTCGCCGAGCGTCACCAATTCACCTGGCAGCGGTCGCACTGGTGGCTACACACCGCCGGCCCGCTACCGGATACCGGCACGGACTACGAAGCCGTCGCGGTGCTTCGACATTACCTGGCGGCGGCGGGGGCCGGCGTCGCCGGAGTCATCTGGTCCGACCTCCGCGACGACACTGCCGACCCCGACAACCCCGCCGCTATGCGTGGTCTGGCTCGTCGCGCGTTCTCCCCGAAGACGCCGTTGCTGGGCTATGCCACCGCGGTCGGAATGCTGACCGGGCTGCGCTACGCCGGTCCGGTCCTCGGCACACCGGAGGCCTTTGAGTCCGCGCTTCTCATCGGCAGCGATCGCCAAGTCGCCGTGCTATTGCCCAAGCCGAACCGTCTCCGGCCGGCGGTCGTGGCCCCAATCCACGGCGTGCCGGGCGAATTCAAGGCGCACGACTTCGAACGTCGCCCGCTCAGACTCCTACAATCCTCCGCCCCGCCGCTGGTGGCAAGCCTCGACCGTCCGTTCTTCGTCACGCTAGACCTGGAGAGTGCCCAGCCCGAGCCGCAACTCGCCCTGGCGCACCCCTGGCTGAGCGTGCCCGTGCCGGTCTTCTGCGGCCGCGACACCACCTTCACGCTGGAAATCAACGCCCCATTCGCCCTGGGCAAGCGCAGTTTCCTGCAACTCGCCCTGCCCACCGATTCCCCCTTCGAGTCGTCGTTCTCGGCCCGCGCGCTGACCGCCCAGGCCGGCGACACGCTGCGCTACGACGTCGCCCTCACGCCGAAACCCGGACGCTCCTTCGAAGCCGCGTCGCTCACGGTAAGTCTGTCCCTAGAGGGTCGGCGGATCACTGTCCCGCTCGAGGTGCGCCCGCTTGTCAATGTGCCGCCCCTCAAGCGCGGCTCGCAGATCACCGACCCCAGCCATCGCATTGGGCAGTTCGCCACCGCCGACCCGGAGGGTGCCACCGCCGCCGGCACGCTTTACGCCGGCTACGAGCGCCGCCGCCTCCATGTGGCCATCGCCGTGTCCGACGATCACTTCGTCCCGCGTGACGCCTCCACCCCCAACCAGGCTGCCACTGGTGACGAGTTGCTGTTCGGGCTCGCACTCGAGAATGCTGAGCGTCACGTTGAGCTACGAATTGCCGGAGCGCCCGACGCTCCGCGATTACAGCCGCTTCATGGGACGTCGGCGGAGGCGCTGCGCGGCTGGCGTTGCCAACTGGACGCCGACCAGCCCGACGCCGCGCGTCTCTACCGCATTGAGATCCCGGCCCGTTCGCTCGGCCTGAGCCGCTTTGCCCCCGCTACGCGCCTGCTGTTGGCCCTGCGCTATGCCGACGACGACGGCGGCCACGCGCAACGGACGGACTTCACCTGGGGATCCGGGCTGGACGGCAGTCGCTCGACCTCCCGCTTCCGGTGGGTGCGGCTGGCGGCCGAATCGCGCGAGTAGGGGAACGTGCGCGCAAAAAAAGATTTGGGTGGATTCTGATGGACGCCCGCAGGGGCAGGGGGTTGGGTTTCGAGCGAGGGGGCCATCAAAAACGGATCGCAATCAGATCAGATCGCCTTGATGGCCTGCGACGTCACACCAGCGAATCCACCCAAATACGTTGCTCGTGCGAATTCCCGCGCCGGGATAGGTGATAAAAGCATCGGCCTGGCGTCCCTGCTTGGCCGATGCCCTCGGTCGTTCGCGGCCCTTCCCTGGGCAGCCCTACCGACCGGGATCCGCGTCCATATCCGTTTGCCGCACCTCCGCACCTTAGGTGCTCATACGTCCTGGTTTAACCAACTTCTTATCGGCTATATCGGAAAGGATACCCCGAACGCTTATGGGATGCACTGGGTGATCTTTGCCCATTACCGCGCGCGCGCCGTTAACCTGGGCAATATCGCGTCCCTCGTTTGAGACCGGCCCCACATATAGCGGCCTGCCCGCGCGCGAACCCACGATCTGGACGGCTGACTTGCGATTAAGCGAGAATTGACAACGGCTGTTTCCCGTCAATTCTTGCCTATTTCTCCTCCCCTACCCAAACTACGGCGAGAGATTGCGGTTCGGCACCCGACGGAGCACCTTGCGCAGCAACAGATAGTTCTGCCCGCGATAGCTGGTAACCTCCGCCGTAATCACGAATTCCGAGATGCCCGCCCTCACCTCGTTCTCCATGATCTCCAGATACTGATTCGCCAGGATCTCCATGCGCTCGGCCTTGCGGCTGGAAGCATCCGCGTGAAAGAGGAACAGCGCCCGGCCGTCCGCCGTCACGTACCTCCCCGGCCGCTCGACCAGAACCGTGCCCTCCAACAGCAGAGGCTCCCCCGGTCTGCGGTCTGCCTCGCCGACACTTCGGGCAGCCCCCTCCCCCTGCGGGTACGAGGGCAGGATCGGCTTGGGCATCTCCTTCCGTTGAAGCAGCTCTTCCAGAACGCGCGCCTGGTCCGGCTTGCGAAACGTAGTTCTGGAACCGGCCGGCCTGCTCGCCGGCTGGCTTGCGGCCACCTGGCTCGTCGCGGCTCCCTCCTGCTCGTCGGAGACCTGCTGCGCGGCGCCGATGTACGCCAGCGCAATGCTTGCCGCCATCATCCAACTCACCATGGCATTCTCCACTGCGAGACCGGCCGCGCGTGCGAAGGTACGGCAGCCGGAGCTTCTGGTGTCCCATGGTACCAGAAGCGCCTGCACGTGACATCGGGCGAGCCCAAGCCGCCAACCGATAATCACACCAGTAAGGAAGCAGCCAATGACCGACGTGGCGATCTACGGCAGCGGCGGGCTGGGGCGGGTCGTGCGGGATATTCTGCTGGCCGGCCGCCGACACCGCGTGGCCGCCTTTCTCGATTCCGACGCGGGAAAGCACGGCACGGTGCTGGATGGACTGAAAGTCCACGGCGGCGTCGAGGCGGTCCGCCAACTCCTCAGCAGCGGGACGCTCGGCGTGGTCGTCGCGATCGGCGATAACCACGCGCGCGTCACGATCGCCGAGCAACTGCGCCAACGCGGCACAGCGCTGATCTCTGCAATCCATCCGTTGGCGACTATCGCACCGTCCGCCCGGCTGGGCCAGCACTTGATCGCCGGCGCCCGGGCAACCATCTGCGCCCACGCCGCCATCGGTCCCCACTGTGTCCTCTCGACCGGGGCGATTGTGGACCACAACAACGCGCTGGGCAAAGGGGTTTTCCTGCATCCGGCCGTGCGCTTAGCCGGGGGCGTCACGATTGAGGATTATGCCACGCTGGGCATCGGCTCATGCGTGATTCCGTACCGGCGGATCGGCCAAGCAGCGTACGTTGAACCCGGATCGGTGGTCATTCGCGAGGTAAGGCCGGGGACCAGGGTGGGGGGCGTCCCGGCCAGGCCGCGGTCGGATGCAACCTCACGTTTCGTACCCGACCCGCTCCCAGGCCTCCAGCACCAGCCCACCTGAGACGGCCTTGGGGGCGTCGGGCCAGCCCGTTTCGAGGCCGGCTTTTCACCCGAGGCATTTGGGCCATTCCCGAACAGCCCGCAGATTGACTATCATGTCCCTCGAACCGACGCCGGTTGAGCAACTGCGATCGCGCGCTGTCGCCAAGCCTTAGACGGCGTCGGCGTTATGGGAGAGCGTTGCGGGGATGACGAAGTACGCAGTGATCATACCCGACGGGGCGGTTGACGAGCCGGTTGAGGAGCTGGAGGGGCGGACGCCGTTGCAGGCCGCCGAGCTGCCGGCCTTAGACGAGCTGGCCGCACTTGGACGCGTGGGCACGGCTAGAACGATCCCGGAAGGCCGGCTGCCCGCGTGCGAGACCGCGTTGCTCAGCGTTCTGGGATATTCACCGGAGCACTACCCGGCGGCGCGTGGGCCGCTGGAGGCGTTGGGGCGTGGGCTTCGGCCCGGGCCGGATGACCAAGTCTTTTGCTGCAACCTGGTCACGCTCATCGACGGATACATGCGCGACGCGACGGCGGGCTACATCGGCACTGCCGAGGCCCGCCGGATCATTGATGATCTGAATAGCGGTTTGCCCGACCGGCACATGCGGATTCACGCGTGCGATTCGTACCGCAACTTGCTGATCTGGGCGACCGCGGGCCCGCTGGCGAAGGTCATCACCACGCCCCCGCATCAGGTCCTGGATCAGCCGGCACAGAAGTATCTGCCGCAGGGCCGCGGCGCCGAGCCGCTCACCCATCTGATTCGCTGGTCACAGCAGGCCCTGGCCGAGCATGACGTGAACGTGGTTCGGCGTGATTTGGGTGAGAACCCGGCTACGTCGATTTGGCCGTGGGGGCACGGGCCGACGCCGAACCTCCCGCCATTCCGGGAGCGCTTCGGCCTCGACGGAGCGGTCATCACCGGGGTCGATCTGGTGCGGGGAATCGGTCAGCTAATCGGGTGGGACGTTGTAGACGTGCCCGGCGCGACCGGTCTGCCGGGCACGGACTACGCGGCCAAGGGCCAGGCGGCGGTTGCCGCCCTGGACGGCTGTGAGCTGGTCTGCGTCCACGTCCAGGCACCGGACGAGGCCGGTCGTGCGGGACGTGCGGAGGAGAAATGTCAGGCCCTGGAGGCGATCGACCGTGAAATCGTCGTCCCGCTGGTGCGGCGGCTGAAGCAGGAGCGGCAGTGGCGCGTGCTGGTGATGGCAGACCACGCCACGCCCGTTGCCCGCCGGGCCCACACGGCCGACCGCACGATCTTCGCCATGGCGGGCGGCGGAATCGACTCTAACCGCGGCGACGCCTTTGACGAACGGAACGCGGAGATCGGCGAGCTGCACCTGGACCGGGGCAGCGACCTGATGGAGTATTTCCTTCGGCGTTAGAGCGGTGGGTGGCCGCGCGGGCTACCGAAAGCATCCGATTGCCGGGCGGCAAAGTTGACATCCCGCATTCGCGCGGCTACAAATCGCGTGGGTTCCCGCATAACAGCCGAGGGCGCGGTATATCTATCGTGCGACCGGTCCAGTCGGTGAGATCGTTCGGCAGGAGGTACAGCTATGGCCGAGGAGCAGGCCCGTCCCGCTGACACGGCAGACTTCACATTCAAGGCCGGCAGCCTGGGTACGGACGAGCTCAGGGTCACGGGTTTTTCCGGCACTGAGGCGCTCAGCGAGCTCTTCCACTTTCACGTGGACCTTTGCTCGGACCAGGCGGAAATCCCGTTTGACGAAGTGGTCGGCAAAGCCGCGCTGCTCGAGATCCATGGCTCGTTCGGCGCGCGGTATGTCAGCGGCATCGTGCAGCGCTTCGAGGCACGCGGCCAAAGCGCCAACCTGTTCCACTACGCCGCGGATATCGTCCCGCTGCACTGGCTGCTGACCAAGCGTTACAAGTCGCGCATCTTCCAGGAGCACAACTGCTCGGACATGACCGTCCCGGGGATCATCCGCAAGGTGCTCGAAGACGCCGGCATCCCCGACGACAACTTCCGCTTCGCGCTGCAGGGCAGCTACGACAAGCGCGAGTACGTGGTGCAGTACCGTGAATCGGAGATGGACTTCATTTCGCGGCTGATGGAGGCCGAGGGCATCTTCTATTTCTTCGAGCACACCGCCGAGGGGCACAAGATGGTCTTCGGCGACAGCCCGACGGCCCACGCCGACACGCCGAACGAATCGGAGTTCACCTTCCGTGAGAAGACCGGGCTGGTAACCGAGGCCAGCCAGGAATACGTCCACTACGTGCGCGATCGGCAGGAGATTCAGACGGGCGCGGTGGCGCTGGACGATTACAACTTCCAGCAGCCCCCGCTCGAGCTGATGACGAGCACGTCCGCGGACCAGTACACGTCGTTGGAGCACAGCGACTATCCTGGCAAATATGTGGACAAGGGCGCGGGCGAACGCTACGTGCAGGTGCGGCTGGAAGAATTCCAGTGGCAGCGGCACGTTCTGGAGATGCACGCCAGCGTGCGGGCCTGGATCGCGGGCTACGAATTCACGCTTAAAGAACACCCCACCGAAGCGCTCAACAGTGACTATGTGGTCACCCGTCTGACGCACCAGGCCGCCCAGCCGCAGGCCGCCGAGGAAGAGGCCGGCGCGGCAGTCGGGTTGGAGTACTTCGCCCGGATTGAGGCGATCCCGGCGGACATCCCCTTCCGGCCACTGCGCGTCACGCCCAAGCCGACCGTGCACGGCAGCCAGACGGCGTTGGTCACGGGCCCGTCCGCGGAGGAGATTTACACGGACAAATACGGGCGCGTGAAGGTCCACTTCCACTGGGACCGTGAGGGCGAGCACGACGAGAACGCCTCGTGCTGGATTCGCGTCAGCCACGGCTGGGCCGGCGGGCAGTACGGCATGATCTTCCTCCCACGCGTCGGGCAGGAAGTGATCGTGGATTTCCTGGAAGGCGATCCCGACAAGCCCATCATCACCGGCCGCGTCTACAACGGCGACTGCATGCCGCCCTACGGGCTGCCCGGCGAGAAGACCAAGAGCACCATCAAGGGGCACAGTTCCAAAGGCGGCGGGGGGACCAACGAGATCCGATTCGAGGATCTCAAGGACAAAGAGCAACTGTTCATCCAGGCCCAGCGGCAGATGGACACGCGGGTCAAAGCCAGCCACTTTCACACCATCGGCGGCAGCTACCACGTACACGTCGGCGGGAAAGAGGAGGGCAACCTGTACGAGCTGATCCACAAGGACAAGCACGTTCACGTGAAGAACAACGTGGACACGCTCACCGACGTGGACGAATCGCACGAGATCAAGGGCAAGGTCTCGATCAAGGTGGCGGGCACGCGTACGACCGACATCGGGAGGGCCGTGATCGACAAGTTCGGTGCCAACCACAAGCACGAGGTCACTATGACCTACGCGCTTAAGGCCCTGAGCATCAAGCTGGAGGCCTCGGTGGGAATCGAGCTCAAGTGCGGCGGCAGCAGTATTGTGCTGACACCGGCCGCCATCTTCATCATGGGCGGACCACTGGTGAACATCAACTCCGGCGCCGGACCGCCGGTTGGTCCGGTCATGGCCATGGCTAGCTCGCCCGAGGCAGCCGAGGACGCGGCTGTCGCGGACAAGTCCGACCCGGGCAGGGACGTGCGCTACGACGCGGAGCAGTACGAATTCGAGCCGATCGAGGTGCCCGCAGGCGAGGCCGCGCCGCCTGTCGTCGAGGAGGAGGAGAAAGAGGCGCCGCCCACGATCGAGGCCAAGTGGTCCAAGCCCGAGGTCACGCCGAACCACAATAACACCTGGCCCCCGGCCACCCCGCCCACCGACACGATCCCCGAAGAGGCGAAGGTCCAGCTCCTGGTGACCACGACGAACGTGCCCGACGGGAAAGCCGCGTCGATCACGATCCATCATTGCCACACCAAGGCGATGATCCCGGAGGGCTCGCTGCGAGATCTCGAGGTGCGAGGCAACCAGGTCGTCGACAAGACCACGGGGCAACCGCCGGAGTGGGTCTTCGAGGCCAAGCATCATCCGTGGGACCCGTGGGACAAACCGTTCTTCTACTTCAAGGTGACCGTGTCCTATAAGGGGCTGCACGACCAGACACCCGACGACTACGAGACTCGAGAGGCCGAGTGTCTCCGTGTCCTCTACTGGCACGTGTGCGTCAGTGACGCGGTCGCCGACACCCCCGCAGGCGGAGGCCTATCCACGCAACAGGAGATGAACGAAATTGGCGGGATCCTAGGCGCCGTGGACAAGACCAGAATCCTCAAGCAGGTATTCAACCAGGCCAATGTCCCGGTGAACCTCTGGGGATCGGTCCTGCGGAACAGCTACGCGTATCACCATGCCAGCCACGGCGACATTGTGGACCGCACCACCGGCGCTCAACTGAACCAGCCGGGCGACCCCAACCCGCCCACCGTTCCGGTCGGGAATTGGCGGAGCGTCATATGTCTGGGTAACACCAACCTGGGCGACGCGGAAGTCAGCCAGAAAGACAACGTGCCGAGTACGGCGCGTTACCTCGCGTACATGGATACGTGCGTGGCCGCGTGGGAACCGAGCTTCGGCAACGCGTTCATTCGCCGAGGGACGCAGAACTACCTGGCGTTTCGCTGCTACATCCCCGACGGCGATGCCCGGCAGATGGCCAGGAACTTCTACCGCAAGTGGTGCAACGACCATAAGTGCGATCCGGACAAGATCCCCGCAGTCTTCTTCGACGTGGGGGCACCGTACTACAGGAGCATGCGCCCCGTGCTGATGGGTCGCGGCGGGGGCGCGATCCGAAGCCCGCTACAGCGGGCCTGGGACGCGATTAGCGACGCGATCAGCGGATTCGTGGACAGCATTGCGTCTATCTTCAGCTAACGAGGGGAATAAGAATCAGAGGAGTCGTAGCGTGCTGAGCCAAAGTCAGCTTCAAAAGAAAGCGGTCGAAGATTGCGAGAATCACGTCGCAGCTCTTGTGACCGGAAGCATGCTCGTCCAGCCAGGCGAGTCGGATCTGTCGTGGGATCCCGTCGAGCTTCGCCACATCCACGACCAGCACATGATCGTGTGGCGGCGTTGCGCGGATCTCGAGGTGGTCCTGAACGGTAACGACGAACCGGTGGGCTACATCGACCGGGACAAGTGGAACGAGTGCGAGTGGGTCGACCTCCATCATGCGACCATCATTGCATTGGCGGCGAGGACCGGGTTCGTTCCGGCGCACTCGTCGGTGCTGTCCGCACAAGCAGGCCCGAATAGCTGCGTCGAGGCAACACTGTCGACCGAGCCCGAGAAAGCTGACGCACCGCGCTACGTGGTGCGGATTAACCCGTCCCGGCAGCGCGTGATTTCGATTCTGCCGCAGGAGGTACAACAGTGACCAGGGGCGAAGCGAGACGAGCTGCGGAGGCGGCGCGCGAGCAGTGCGACATACCGCCCGAGGGCCGTTTGTACGCTGTCGACAAGCGACACATCGAACTGGCCGGCGACGATCCCTCGCAGCCCGCACCCGTAAAAGACGTCCTGGTATGGCTCGCCCGGTTCCGAATCCGACACGGCTGGACAGAGCTGGCCGTGGATGACGCCAGCGGCCAGATCGTTCGCGTCCGAAGGTCTCGTTGAAGGACGTTGAACGTCCGGTGAGCCACGGCAATCGGAGGAAGGTGACTTGAATCAGAAAAAGACAGACAGCAATGACGACAAATCGCCGGAGGTCCGTGCCGCAGAGCCCGTGGTCTGGTCGGTGTATCGCAAGGATCTGGAGGCTCGGGGCAATGCAGAGCAAACGCTCTATCTGCAACATCTACTCAAGACCGTCCCTAAAGAGGTTCAAACCAAGGGCGATTACAAACACGTGCCCTTCGACGTTTATCAACGACTCTCTGATTACTCAGCCCGGTACAACGCGCAAACCGGTGAGCAGATGTCGTGGATGTTCCATGCCCTGATGAAAGAGCCGGGGCGCAGGATGGACCCGCAGGCCGGCATCGCGGCAGCCGAGGCAGCGGCCGAGCCGCCCCAGGACGCCGTCCAGGAAATCGCCGAGTATCAAGAGCAGGGAGGGGATCCGGTCTTCGTGGTTCGCTGGGCCCACCACGTTAACGGCGTTCCAGTTGAACGCGACTTCATCCAGGCCTTGGTGAACGGCCGCACAGAGAAGGTCTTTGCGGTTCACCGTAAGTGGCACGACATCGATGAGAAACCGAAAGTCCGATGATGCGGGAATGTTTGATTGGTCTACTTCTTTGTGTGGCGTGGCTGGCGTCATGTTCCCGGGGCGGGGAAGCGGGCGGCCAGGCGGGCCCCACGCGCCCGGGACCGCAGGAGAGCGGTGTGACAGCGGGGGCTGAGACCATGGATCAACAAGTCAAAGTGATCGCGGATGCTGAGCTTAGGAACTGCCTGGAAAGCGACGGGGTTGTGGTTCTCGTTCGGGTCGAGGCAACAGAGATAAGACACCCGGGCACGCGTAGCGAAATGGTGATGATCGACACGGCCGTGAAGCAGTCGATCCACGGTGAGGTTGGCGAGAAGGTCGAGCTACGCCGGTACACCAGTCGTGGAGACACCGTCCTTACGATCGGGAAAAGCTACGTGGTGGCCGGTGGAAAAAGCGCGCGGTGGGCTCCGGCGTATGCACTCGCCGGGTTTGTCGAGGTGTCGCCGGGAGACGAGCAGGAGTCGGTAGAGGCCCACAAGAAGGCTGTTGAGATGCTCCTTCGGATACCTTGAAGCGATTAACGGAGGTCGATCCAGTGCCACCCGCTGCACGTGTAACTGACATGCACACCTGCCCGATGGTGACGGGCGTGGTTCCGCACGTGGGCGGGCCCATTCTGCCGCCCGGCCATCCCATTACCCTCATCGGTTCCCTGCCGGCGGCCCGCGTCGGCGACTTGGCCACCTGCGCCGGCCCGCCCGACACGATCGTCAAAGGATCGCCGACGGTTCTGATCGGCAACATGCCGGCGGCACGGATGGGCGACAACACCGCCCACGGCGGCGTCATCGTTTTGGGCCATCCCACCACCTTGATCGGCGACACGGGGAG
>CAZNFA010000017.1:0-83981 GCA_964572345.1 uncultured Planctomycetales bacterium | reverse complement strand
CCATCATTCATGGAGCCGTTCGCCTCGAATTTCAACTGAGCTTAGCACTCACCCACGTTGTTCTCGATAGGTTCATCTTCAGCCCAAATAGCGAACGCCTAGCGTACGTTGCGCGATCCCGTCCGGCCGGAGCGCACAAGGGCTCTGAGTATGTTGTTCTTGACGGTGAGCGTGGCAAGTCTTATGAAGGCGTTCTGGTGGCGCCACTTCTGCCTGTTAACGATTTGACGTTCGGTCCGAACAGCCAGCGATTCGCGTATGTAGCACGCGGCGCTGAGGGATGGCATGTGGTTGTAGACGGTACGGAGCGGGCGGCACTGGAACTGGTGATGCCTGGTAGTCTCACATTTAGCCCGGACGGCAGGCGAGTTGCCTACAGTGCTTTGAACGCACCATCCGGTTTCGTCGTAATCGTGGACGGTAGAGAGTACGCCCGTTATCGCGGCGGGCTCGGTGCGCGCTTTGTCTTCAGCCCCAAGAGCAACGATCTCGCATATTTTGCATCAGATGATCCCGCTGGCGCTACTGGTTCCCCACATGACCCGTTCTCAATGTTGCGAAACAATCAGGATTTCTCTGGCGGAAAGTGGTTTGTGGTAAGGAACGGTGCGCGCAGCCGCAAGTATGATAGATGCCTTGGGGCAGCTCCAGTGTTCAGCCCCGACGGGGCCCAGATGGCATACGGGGCTGAGCTCCAACATAAGCAGTTCGTGGTCGTCAATGATCGTGAGGATACACACTTCGACAGTATCCGAGGCAACTCCATTGTGTTTAGCCCAGATAGCAGGGGAATGGCGTATGTCGGAAGACTGCAGGGCAAGTGGTGCGTGGTAGTGGACGGCGAAAAGCAGGAGGCGTTTGATGAGGTTGCCGACGCGCCACCCACGTTTAGCCCTGACAGCAAGCGAGTTGCTTATGTCGCTTCGCTGAATGGTAAATGGCTAGTGGTTGTCGATGGCAAAAGCCACCGGGAATACAACGCTGTAGGCCAGCCCGTGTTTAGCCCAGACAGCACGAGGGTGGCTTACGAAGCCAGCGACGCCAGAGGCATGTTTGTCGTTGTCGATGCCACTGAGCAAAGGCACTTTCGGATGCTGAATGCCCGCGATGTAACATTCAGTCCCGACAGCAGCCAACTAGCGTATTGTGCTGAAACGAGTGACGGTTGGTGCGTTGTTGTTGGCGGAGTCAAGGGACAGAGCTACAGCGGCGTCCTGTCCCGGGACAGCAGGAGCGTTTTCTTCCAGTCGCCATCTGTGTGCCATTATTGGGCCTGGAAGCGTGACAATCGTCTTTACATGGTCACCCAACAGATGCGGGGTAGAGGGCCTGGGGCAGCAGGGCCTTGATAAGACGCTCGGGAGGGATGGTCGGCCGGCCCCACTTGGGGTAGGGCCGACTGAACGGCGCGGACACCGCGGATGCCGGCCAGGTAGGTGGGGGGCTGGGCACACGCGCGGCCCACCAGGGCGGGTGCGAGAATCGCGCATCCATATCCCCCTGGCGTCACGCGGCGGATCGGGAGTCGGGGGAACGGAAGGGGATAAATTGTCAGGGGCAGTGGAAATGCGGGCAACGCGTGTCAGGTTATAGATGGTAGCGGACCAGGCGCGCGGGTGGGGGGGTGAGCACCGAGCGTCCGATAAGTAAGGCGGCCTTGAGTGAGGTAGGCCCGGATTTGAGCTAGCCAAGCTGGACTGCGCAAGCAGAAAAGCGTTGCACCCGGGCTTCCGATAGCCCATAATGGAGGCGTCATAACATACGCTCGTTCCAAGGTCGGCACAGGAGAGCTTTGGAAGACGAGATTTCATAAGCAGTTGCGCTCGGCCGCGATCATACGCTCCTGCGCACGCCCGATATGGGCATTTTCGGCTGAGCGGAGCTGGCGGGTGGTTTTCACCCGTACAAGGGTGCGTTGATGTACAAGTACCGGTCACCGAGCGTTGCGGAGCTCGCGGCTCAGCTAAAACGTGGTCCGACACGCCTGAGACTACGGCAGCTCTACAACATCGATTTTCTCTTGTCGATCGTCGAGCCGAGCAAGCGCTACCCGCGCGACTTCGTGCTGCATGCGCTGACCGGCTTCCGGGCGCGCGCCGGGAACGGCCAGAGCACCGGCGGGCGGCTGATCGACGGTGAGGTCCTGCGGGGCGATCTCGTTGCGCTGGCCGAGGACCTGAGCGAGGATGCCGGCATTCCGGCCGACAGTTGGCCGGACCGGCTGCACTCGGTCACCGAACTGTCCCACCGCTTCGACGTGAGCAGCAAGACGGTTTTCCGCTGGCATCGGCGGGGGCTGGTCGGTTGGCGGTTCCGCTTCCCCGATCACCGGGCGCGCCTGGCGTTCCCGGAGCGCTGCGTGCGGCGATTCGTGGCCGAGAACGTGGACCTGGTCAAGCGGGGCAGCAGCTTCTCGCAGCTCACGAAGGCGGAACGGGCGCGGATCATCACGGCGGCGCGCGGGCTGGCCAAGAACGGTGAGCCGACGATTAACGCGGTGGCCAGGGTGATCGCCGTCGAGACCGGCCGGGCGGTCGAGACGATTCGCCTCATTCTCAAGCGCTACGACGAAGCCCATCCCAAAGATGGGGTCTTCAACCGTTCGAGGCTGGAGGTCCCGGCGGATGATCGCCGGCTGGCGGTCTGGGAGGCGTACGTAGACGGGGCGAGCATAGAGGCGTTGGCCCATCGGTTCGAGCGTTCGGTGCGCTGGGTTTACCGCGTCGTCACACAGATGCGTGCCCGCGAGTTGAAGGTGCGCAAGATCGAATACGTTCCGAGTGACGAGTTCGGGGAGCCGAACGCGGAGCAGGACATCCTCGGCGACCCGACCTTGGATGCGCCGAGCAGGGACGCGACGCCCAGGCGCCGGGTTCCGGCCGATCTGCCGCCTTATCTCCTGGAACTGTTCCGCATTCCGCTATTGACGCCGGCAGGTGAGCGCGCGCTGTTCCGCAAGCTGAACTACCTGAAGCAGCAGGCGGCAGCGTTGGCGGCGGCGCTGGACCCGGAGACGGCAAAGGCCAGGGAACTCGACGCCATCGACAAAGTTCTGACCGAGGCCGAACGCGTCAAGAAGCGGATCACGCAAGCCAACCTGCGGCTGGTGGTGAGCATCGCCAAGCGGCACGTGAACGTAGGGAACGACTTCTTCGAGCTGGTCAGCGACGGCAATGTGTCGCTGATGCGGGCGGTGGACAAGTTCGACTACTCCCGGGGCTTCAAGTTCAGCACGTACGCCTCGTGGGCCCTGATGAAGAACTACGCCCGGACGGTGCCCGAGCACAGACGGCGTCGGGAGCGCTTCCAGACCGGGCGCGAGGAGCTGCTGGAGAACGTGGCCGGGCCGGAGTTCGACGAGGCGGAGAACGATTACCTGGCCACGGTGCGCACCACGCTCGATCGTATGTTGGACACGCTCGATCACCGGGAGCAGAGCATTCTGCGGCAACGTTTCGGATTGGAGGACCGCAGCGACCCGCAGACGCTGGAGCAAATCGGGCGGCGCTTCGGCGTGTCCAAGGAGCGCATCCGCCAGCTTGAGGCCCGCGCGATGGGCAAGCTGCGGACCGACTTTGAGAGCGACGTGGAGCAGTTGCTCAGCGTTTAAGCCGGTTCGTCACACTCCCGCAGCCCGACCTGCGGCCGAGCTCGTCAGTCGCCCCGCACCGCTTCGAGCACCTTCGTCGCCGCCACGTAGTCCTGTTCTCCGAAGAACACAAACGTTACCTGTTCGATGGTCTCATGTTGGTCTAGGAAGTCTGCGGCCGCGCGCAGGGCGATTTCGGTGGCCTGCTCGAAGGGATAACCGTAGACGCCGGTGCTGATCGCCGGGAAGGCAAGGGTCTTGAGCCCGTTTTCGGCGGCGAGTTCGAGGGAGCGCCGGTAGCAGGAGGCCAGCAGTTCCGGCTCGCCGTGCTGCCCGTCGCGGTAGACCGGCCCGACGGTGTGGATGATGTGCTTGGCGGGGAGGTTGAAGCCGGGGGTGATTTTGGCGTCGCCGGTGTCACAGCCGCCGAATCTCCGACAGGCGGCCTGGAGCTCGGCTGCCCCGGCGGCGCGGTGGATGGCCCCGTCCACGCCGCCCCCGCCGGCGAGCCGCGAGTTGGCGGCATTGACGACCGCATCCACCGGCAGATGGGTGATATCGCCCTCCAGGACCTCGATTCTGGCCCAAACACCCGAAACGGGCATAATTCGCCTCCTAAACTCAAGTGATTTCGCTGGACTGTGGATGTACAATATATACAGACACACGAGCCGCTGGGCAAGACGGAGGTGTCGTCATGTGCCTCACACCCTGCCGAGTCCTTGCCGTAAGCGTGCTGCTGGCTACCCAGGCAGCATTCGGTCAGCTTAGCAGATCCCTTGACAGGCCGGGGTCAATCGCTCCGGCACCCTGGATATCGCCTTCGCGCTTGCTGGCCGGCCTGCGCGCTTATTCTCCCGATCACGTGCGTGCGTTCCTGGTAGTGGTGGAGTACCCCGGCATAGTGGGACAGCTCGCTGACGACCCGGAGCTGTTTGAGCACCCAGCGAATGTCAAGGGAGTGATCTCTGCGGATGTCGCGGCGGCCATTCAAGAATTGCGGGTGATGCCGGAAATCGTGCTCGTCGCCGCAGAGCATCCGACCGAATTTCAGGTCCTGCGTCGCCTTCGGCGCGAGGCGCCCGAGGGAGTCGCGCTGCGCTTGGAGCAACTGCGCGAGAATTACGGGCGGTTGACACTGACCGCGGCGGCGGCGTGGCAAGGGTACTTGGTGACCGACCCTGTCGCGCTAGGGGAGTACCGCGAGTTGCTGACGCGGTTCTGCGGGGAGCAGCGTCAGCTCAACGCTGAGTTCCCATGTATTTCGGTGACCGATCGGCAGTACTACTACACTTGCGTGCCCAATGAAGTGTTTATGCAGTATGCCAGGAAGCACTGCCGCCTCACACCCCTGCGTATCATGCTGGAGAAGTGGTGGGCCTACTGCCGTCCCGAGCGAATCGACGCGCGGGCGCAGTGGCCGGGGTGGGACTACAGGCCCCGAGTGAGCGTGCCAGATAACGGCCCCGAGGAGTTGAAGGAGCTGCTGCAGTGGTATCGATCCGCAGCCCGTGGCGTCAGGGAGGCCGACCCTGAGGGTGCGACGGTACTAGCTCCGCCGCGGACAGCCGGCGGCTTGGAGTTAGTGGCTGCATTGCCGGTCGAGCGGCGCGCGGCGATGTGGAAGGAAATTGGCGCAGCGGATGCTGAGGCCATCGGCCTCGTGCCGGTCATCATCCAGCCGTTGGCAGATCAGCCGCCCGAGGCGCGCCGGCAGTACGCCGTGGCGGAGCACGCGCGGCTCTGGTCGTTCCACCCGCGGCTCGATGTTCTGGCGGATCCGCCCGACGACGGTCGAGCCGACGGCGATGTCGAGGTGGTTCCGCAGGTCGGCCCAGGCGAGCAGCGCCCGCTTGTGGAGGGAGGCGGGCCATGGCGGGAGATGACCGAAGTGGGGGTTCGTGCACCGCGCGACCGGGATCAGCGCAGTAGTTGGCGCACGTATCGATCATGCTATGACCGGGGCGGCTACTACTACGGCGGCGTGCGGCTGCATTACGGGGACTACGGCGGCTACTGGGACTATAGCTGGCTGGGCTGGCCGTACACGCGTAGCGACCTCCAGAAGCTGAGGACGCTGTACGAGATTACGCCGGGGGGTTGGCGATTGGGCGTCTACGGGCTTGGATATGGGTACGGCAGGCGCACGTATGTCGAATCGGACGGGGTCAGGGTCCGAGTCGGACCCACAACTTACTATTATCGCTGGCCCACCTCTTCCCGAACCAGAGGCACGGCGACCAATGTCGGCGTGCGGCGACACTATCGGTCGGCAACAAGGCAGATCGGCCGCGGCCTGCGACCCTATCCGACCTATGGCGGCAGGATCAGCGGGGCACAGCGGCGCAGCGCCAACCAGCGGGCCCGCGGAATCAGGAGGGTCCCACAGCGCTTCGGTACACGCGGCACGACGATCGGCAATCGCCGGCCCATCACCGTTGGCAGCCGAAACCGCACTACGATCGGCACGCGCGGGCCGACGGTCATCCGGCACCGGCAGCCGAGGGCCGGCAGCAGCCGCAGCAGCCTGGATCGCTACCGGCGCACTGGCCAAACACGGCCGCGAGCCGGGATCCAGCGCAGCCACGAGCTTCGCAGGTCCCAACACGGCGTGAGATCGAGTTCGCCTCGCGGGCAGCGCTCGAGTCGCTCGGGCCTTTCACGGAGGACGAGCAGAACGTCCGGCCGCAACGAACTCCGGCGGTCGAACAACCGTACACGCTGATTGATGGGCGGTCGGCCGCGCCCGGCTTCAAGCCGGGCGGCGTCGCGGAACCGCTGCCGCTAGCCATGCCGCACGCATGCACCGGTGACGCAGAGGATCGGTTGGCGTACCATGCCCGCATGCCCCGCTCCTTTTACATTATCGACGGGCACGCCCAGATCTACCGGGCTTACTACGCTCCGTTCGGCAACCTGACCGCGCCGACTGGCGAACCCACCCGTGCCACGCACGTCTTCTGCCAGATGCTGCTTAATCTGGTCCGTGATCGGCAGCCGTACTATCTGGCGATGGTGATGGACGTCTCTGACGAGACGGTGTTCCGCAAGGACATTTACCCGGAGTACAAGGCGCAGCGTGAGCCGCCGCCGGAGGACCTGCCGCCACAACAGGAGCGTATCGTTTCCATCTTGACGGCGCTCGGAATCCCGATTCTGCGGCGAGAAGGCTTCGAGGCCGACGACATCATGGGAACGCTGGTGAAGGCGTTGCGCGACCGCGACATACACATTTACCTGGTCAGCCGGGACAAGGATCTCGAGCAACTGCTGTCGGAACGAGTCTCGCTGTACGACCCCAACAAGGACGAGGTAATCACGCCGGAGCGGCTGTTCGAGACCAAGGGGTGGCGGCCGGGGCAGGCCATCGATGCGCAGACGCTTGCCGGCGACAGCGTGGACAACGTGCCCGGCGTTCCCGGGATCGGTCCGAAGACCGCGGCCAAGCTGCTTCAGAAGTACGGCTCGGCGGAGGCAGTGGTCGAGCATGCCGATGAGCTGACGCCCAAGCAACGCGAGAACGTGAAGGCCTTCGCGCCGCGGCTGGAAACGATACGGCAACTGGTCACCTTGCGTGACGACGTGCCGGTGGAGTTCGAGCTCGAGCAGGGCACGTGCACGCGCTTCGACTGGTCCGCCGCTCGCCCGATCTTCGAGCAGCTCGGCTTCCGGCGACTGACCGAGCAGCTCTCAACAATGGCGGCGGAAGCACCCGCAGCGTCCGTCGCGCGGACCACCCCAGGCGAAGCGGTGGCGACGCCAGCGACGGAGCGGGATGCGTACCGGCTAATCAATACTCCGGAAGCGTTCGACGAGTTCGTCGCGCAGTTGGCGGTGCAGAACGACTTCGCCCTCGACACGGAGACGACCAGCGTTAACGCGACTGATGCGGAGCTGGTCGGGCTTTCGTTCGCCTGGGAGGCCGGGGAGGCGTGTTACGTCGCGGTTCGCTCGGCGTACGGCGAGACGCTGCCGCTCACGCGTGTGCGGGATGCGTTGGGGCCGATCCTGGCGGACGATACGAAGCGGAAAGTGGGGCAGAACCTCAAGTACGATCTGATCGTGCTGCGGCACGCGGGGATGCCGGTCGCCGGCCCGCTGTTTGACACGATGATTGCGGCGTTCGTGCTCGACCCGGCGCAGAGCTCCTACAAGCTGGACAAGCTCGTCCGCACCCACCTGGGGCACGAGATGATCCCGATCAGCGAGCTGATCGGTAAAGGGCGCGAGCAACGGCAGATCGACCAGGCACCGCTCACGCAGGTTACTCAGTACGCCGCGGAGGATGCCGACTACACCTGGCGGCTCAAAGAGCTGTTCGAGCCGCGGCTGAAGAGCTCCGATCGCGGCCCGCTGTTCTTTGAGACCGAGATGCCATTGGTGTCGGTGCTGACCGACATGGAATATGAGGGCATCAGCCTGGACGTCGAGTTCCTGCGCGAGATGGGGCGGGACATGGCGGTGCGGGTGGACGCGATTACGGACGAGGTACGCCGCCTGGTCGGCACGCCGTTCAACCTCGATTCACCCAAGCAGCTCGGCGAGATCCTGTTCGACAAGCTAGGCTACCGCGTGGTGAAGAAGACCAAGACGGCCCGTTCGACCGACGCGGAGACGCTGGAGGTCCTGGCGGCCGAGACGGGGGATCCGTTGCCGACGCTCGTGTTGGAGTACCGCGAGCTTCAGAAGCTGCGTGGCACGTATGTGGACGCGTTACCCAACGCGCTCAGCGGCCGGACCGGCCGGATTCACACCAGTTATCACCAGACCGGTGCCGTCACCGGACGCCTGTCCAGCAGCGAGCCGAACCTGCAGAACATCCCGGTGCGCACGGAGCTGGGGCGGCAAATCCGCCGGGCGTTCGTCCCACGCAGCCGCGACGAAGTGCTGATTGTCGCCGACTACTCGCAGATCGAGCTGCGTGTACTGGCCCATTTCTGTCAGGACCCGGCCCTGGTCGAGGCCTTCACGGCCGACCGCGACATTCACGCCTTCGTCGCCGCCCAGGTCAACGGTGTGCCACTCGACGCGGTCACCAGAGAAATGCGCGGGCGGGCCAAGGCGGTGAACTTCGGCATTATTTATGGCCAGTCGCCATTCGGCCTGTCGCGGACGACCGGGATGAGCCGGACGGAGGCCAAGGCGTTCATCGACGATTACTTCCTGCGCTATCCGCGCGTCCGCGGCTTCCTCGACCAGTGCGTTGAGGATGCCAAGCGCGACGGGTACGTCCGCACCATCCTGGGCCGTCGGCGGCCGATCCCCAACATCGAGTCGCGTAACCGGACCGCACGTGCTCAGGCCGAGCGCTTAGCGGTCAATACGGTTCTTCAAGGTTCGGCGGCCGACCTGATCAAGACGGCGATGATTCAGCTCCATCGGCGGATTCGGGAGGAGCAATTGCCGCTGCGCATGCTGCTCCAGGTGCACGACGAGCTGGTCTGCGAGGCGCCGCGAAAGCAGGCACCACATTTGAGTGAGGCTATCGGCGACGTGATGAGCCACGCCATGGAACTCCGCGTGCCTCTGAAGGTGGACGTTCACGCCGGCGAAAACTGGTTGGAGGCGAAGTAGGCTCCGGCGCGGAAGGGTAGCGCCGGACCTCCGAGTCCGGCGTGCCCTCGAAAACAGCGGAAGACGTCGGACTCGGAGGTCCGACGCTACGGCGGTCGAATTGGACCGAGCGGGGAGCATGTTGGTGGTCAACGCGTTCGAAGGCAAGACGCCGGTCGTTGGCGAGGGCTCGTACGTTCATCCGAGCGCGGATGTTTTCGGCGACGTCGAGATCGGGGCCGGCTGCTGGATCGGACCCGGTGCCCGTCTCCGTGGCGACTACGGGCGGATCGTGATCGGCGATAACACCAGCGTTGAAGACAACTGCGTGGTTCACGCTCGCCCGAACGAGCAGACGACGATCGGCAATTGGGTGACGGTCGGCCACGGCGCGATCGTGCACAACGCCACCGTCCACGACTGGGCGATTCTGGGCATGGGCAGCATCGTCTCCGACTGGGCCGTGGTCGGCGAATGGGCCGTCATCGGTGAAGGGGCGGTGGTCCGCCAGCGGCAGGACATCCCCGCCGGCCATATCGCCGTGGGAACGCCCGCTCGCGAGCTGAAGAAGCCGGTCACCGACGAGTTCAAGACCCAGTGGGCGGATTTCAAGAAGGTCTATGTGGATCTGGCCCGCCGCTACCCAACCGGGCTCACGTAGCATGGTCTGCGTCGCCGTGCAATACCCTGTCGGACTGCCGTAGCGTCGGACGTCCCGGTCCGACGTTTTTCGCAGCGTTCTTGGCACGCCTCCGGACTCGGCGGTCCGCCGGCGTACGCTTGGAACGAGCTGCCGAACCGGAATCCTGTCACAAATGCGAGGTTGGCGCGTCTATTATATTGATGGGCGTGACCGCGTTGGTCGGAAGCATGCGGCCCGGCGAGGAACGTACGTGCGAACGACGGCGACGAGCTGCGAGAGTCTTTCGGCAAGGCGGCCGGGCATGACGGACGGCCAAACGGAGGCCGTTGTGCCGGGGCGGGATGGCTCCCTCGGGCTGCTCGCGTCCGAGTTTGAGCGGTGCTATGCCGTGGTATACCGTTATCTGCTGCACCGCGTGTTCGACCCCGAATTGGCGGAGGAGTTGACTGCCGAGACGTTTTACCGGGCGGCCGCTTCCATCCGCCGCCTTCCACCCGACGCGAGGGGGGTGCAGATGTGGCTGTTGCGGACAGCTACGAACGTGGCCAACTCGCACCACCGCCGGATGCGCCTCCGCCGCTTGTTCTTGGGTCGCTTCGGGACCACAAAACCGACCGTAATGGAATCCGAGTCCGCGTCAGATTCAACCGACGGGCAACGGCCGGCTCGCGTGCGCGCCGCGGTGCAGGCCCTGCGCCCGAAGTATCAGGCCGTCGTGGTACTGCGTTATTTCGCCGAGATGTCCTTCGACGAGATTGCCTCGATCGTGGGATGTCGGCCGGGCGCCGTCCGCGCCCGCCTGAGTCGTGCGATCGCCGAGTTGCGCGAGCGACTTGGTGATCGCTGTTCTGTGAATTCCTGACAAACGAACCCTACAGGAGTGCTAGTGATGCGCGACCAAGACTCCGATCTTCGGAACATGCTCGAACCGGCGCGGATGACGGGCGGACCGGCCTCCGATAAGCTCGACGCCGTGCGTCAGCGGATGCTGGAGATCACCGGCTCCCCCGCTGGGCATCGCGTCCGTACGCGAGGCGCGTGGGTGGCTGTGTGCGCCGTAGTGGCGCTGACCACCGTCGGCCTGGCGGGGACGCAGGCCGGCCGCGACTGGATCCGCTCGCTCTTCACGCCGGTGGAAGACTCACACGTCACAACCTGGGAGGCGCCGGACGGCACTGTATGGAGTCAGTCCCGCTACAGCGAGGCCTATAGGCCTGAAGAGGAGGAGGCCGTCGCCCGCGAATTCGGCGAGATCTTCGAGATTCAGCAGGCCGGCGGCGGCCGCCTGCTCGGGCTGCTTGAGGTCCCCGGTATGTTCGGCGAGCCGATCCACACGATCTACAACGTTGAGTACACCCTGAGCAATGGCCAGCAAACGAGTGTGGGCGGGTCGCTGAGCCCCAAGCAGCGCGAGAACATGTGCGTTGACGAGATCATGGGACTACGTGATGCCGGCGCCGGTGATATCGTCGCGCAGTGCGAGTTTCCGATCGGGCTGGGCAGCTACACGCTTCGCTTCACGCTCTCGGACGGAGAGACGGTCGATCTCCAGACGTACTACCCGCCCAGCACGCGGGCTGAGCGAGAGACCATTTTCGGCGAGACCCGCGCGTTAAAAGCGCGGCTGGAGTTCACGGTGTTGAATGCCAGTCTGCTCGTGGAGAATCCCGACTACGGGGTTTGGGGGGTCCTGCAATACACGCTCGCCGATGGCCGCACCGTGGGCATTACGGAGGGAATTCCCAACGAGGTGATTTCGCCCGACGGAACCCTGGTGGTGGTGCCCGAGACGGGGGAACGGGTGATAATTGAGCACGCAGCGTCGCCGTCGCATTAGCGACGAAGGCGTTCGGCGTAACCAGGGTGAAACAGGCGGGCGGTGTCAGCCGCCCGCTTGCCCTCGTTCCGGGTGGCGTGCTAGGTGTCGAGGTACAGGTGGTACTCGTACGGGTGCGGGCGGGCGGCGACCTCGCGATCCTCATTGGCGCGCTTGGCGGCGATCCAGTTGTCGATGAACGCGTTGCTGAACACCTCGCCCTTGAGCAGGAACGCGCGGTCGTCGTTCAGGGCCGTCAGGGCGTCGTGCAGCGATGCCGGTAGCAGGGTTATCTTTCGCCTGAACTCGCCGTCCTGCTTGGCGATGTCCACATCGAACGGGCCGAAGTTTTCTGCGGCCAGGTCCACCGGTGATTCGATCCCGTCCAGCCCCGCCATCAGCATCCCGGCCAGCGTCAGGTAGATATTGCCCGCGGAGTCCGGTGGGCGGTACTCGATCCGCTTGTCCTGCGGGCTGACGGCGTAGCGGGGTACGCGAATGGCGGCCGTCCGGTTCGCCAGCGAGAAAAAGAGGTTCACGGGAGCCTCGTAGCCCTCGACCAACCGCTTGAACGAGTTGGTCGAGGGATTGGTCAGCCCCGTCAGCGCCCGCCCGTGCTTCAGCAGACCGCCAACGTAGTGCAATGCCAGATCGCTCAGATTGGCGTAATTCTTCTGGCGTTTGTCGTAGAACAGCGGCTGCCCGTTCTTGTCGAGCTTCTGATGCACGTGCATGCCGTTGCCCGCTTCGCCGAACACGGGCTTCGGCATAAACGTGGCCAGTTTGCCATGTCGGCGAGCAAGGTTCTTGATGACGTACTTGATAAGCATCGTGTGGTCGGCGGCGCGGACCAGCGGGGCCAGGTCCACCTCGATCTCGCACTGCCCCGGCGCGCCGACTTCGTGATGGTGATAGCGAACAGGTATACCCAGCTTTTCCAACGTCAGGCTGATTTCCGAGCGCAGGTCGTGGAGCTGTTCGGACGGCGGGATCCGCAGGTAGCCGTGCTTGTGCGGGATGGCCGGCGTAAGGCCGTCCGTGTGCACCTCCGCACTGTGGATCTCAACATTCGTGTAGTAAGGCTCGTTGACGACTGCGACGCGGTCGAACACGTGGAACTCGAATTCCGGCCCCATCCAGGCTTCGTCGGCAATGCCGATCGTGCGCATTCTCTCCACGGCCCGGCGAGCGATGTTGCGGGGATCGCCGAGAAGCGGCTTTTTGGTATCGGCCGTGATGGTGTCGCACAGGAAGCTGATGGTGGGGTGTTCCCAGAACGGGTCGAGGAAGGCGGTGGACGCATCGGGGCGGGCAGCCATGTCACCGCTCTCGACGCTCCCGAAGCCCGCCCCGGAGGACCCGTCATAGCCGACGCCTTCTTCAAAGTGCTTCTGCGTGAATTGGCGCGCCGGGACGGTTAGGTGGAGCCACTGGCCCGCGATCCCGACGATCTTGAGGTCCACCATCGCTACGTCGTTTGTCTGAATGTACTTAAGTGCTTCCGCGGCGGAGTCGAACACAAGCATTCCTCCCGCTATGCCCGGTTGTCCCGTGCTGGTCGCTCAGCCTGGGGCATTTTACGTGCCAGCAGGTAGCTGGCGCCCCACTGATGGAAGTCGTATCGCCTGCAAGCGGTTGAATCAAGGGTCGCGCGCGGGTAGACCCGCGCTTGTCCAGACCGCCCGGCGTATCGCGCTTCCGCTCGCTGTTGCCATCAGCAACCGCTCATTGCCCGAGGGCCGCTACGGCCGCAACAAGACCAGGTTGCCCAACGAGCGGGGCAAGTAGCAATGTCCACGTGTGCCGGACCAGGAGGAGTATTCGCCGCGGCGGGCGTCGAGACGGGTCACGTTGAAGCCCCAAATGCGGTTGCGCAGGGCGTCGGGGCCGAGCGCGGTGAGCGGCAGCGAGAGTTCGACAACCCACGCCTCGGGTCGGACGCTGACCTTGGCGCGCGCCCCGCATTGCCACGGCTCGCAGGTGCCCATCGGCGGGTCGGTGCGGCAGCCCTTGTGTGCGAGCAGCACGCCGTTCGGCTTGATCTGTAGAATGTAGGGATCGCCGGTGGTTCCCGGTAAGTCCGGTCCGGCACGGGGGCCGGACGCCACGCTGCCGCGCGGATCGATGAGGATCTCCACCACGTCCTGGCCCCAGGGAACCGCCCCGTCGATCGGCACGGTGTTGTCCGCCTGCCAGAGCGGCGGCTCGCCTTCCTTGAGCGTGCAGCGCACAGCCACGTACAGGTGCTCAGCGTCCATACAGAAAAACGCCTGGGTATCGAGCGTCGGCGTTCGCACGCGCTCGGGCGGCAGCCCGGCCCGTCGCCCATGACAAAGCAGGAAATCGCCCGCCGCGTTGTTCAGCGGCATGATCCAGTCGGACAGCTCTCCGTCGAGCGTTGGCGGCTTCTCCACGTATGGACAGGCCGCCACCGCCAGCCGGGCCGGCACCGCGAACGCGCCCATCGCATCCGTGTCAAAACGCAGCTCGAACGGGTAGATGCCGTCCGTGTTGTACGCCAGACCGGACAGCACCAACTCGACGGTCGCGGTCTTCTGCGCGTTGGCCGGAAGCGTCGTCGTGAGCGGGTCGGGCTGCCGCCAACCGATCGGCGGGCTGACCAATTGCCATTGTCCGCGGAGCGTCCGGTCGGTCGGGTTCGAGAGACCGACGGAGGCGCGTAGTCGCAGATGATCGCCGTCGGAGGCCAGGCGTACGCCGCGCAGTTCCGGCCGGACGCGCTCGGCTTGGTTCATGAGCCGCCCCCAGCTCGCCAGCTCCGCGATCTGCCGCGACGCACCGGCCCGCTCGGGGTCGAATTCGTTGACCAGTTCCTGCAAGAGCAGATCGCGCGCCATGGCGATGGCACGGCCGTCATCGGGCCAGCCGACCGACCGGCAGGTCAGCAGGTTGTCAACACAGGCATCGGTACAGGCCCAGCGTACGACCTGCTCGGCAATCCGGCGGGCCAGCAGCCGCTTGCCGCGCCGCTCGAGCAGACGCAGCAGCTCAAAGTCCTGCAACCCCTGGCGCAGCCGCTTCAGACGAATCGACGGGACCGGTCGATCGAGCAATCCGTACGGCTTGCCCGGGTAAATGAGCGTCTGGCGCGGACGCGACCCGCCGGATGAACGGCCTGACTCACTGACTGCGAATTCGGCCGCATGTTCGACCCAGATCGCCTGCGCGTCGTACCGATACGCCTGCCAGGCGAGTGCGCGCGCGTCGGCGGGCGGGGCTTCCACTGCCAGCGAGCCGGAATAAGGCGGGTGATCCGGCCGGAGCCACGTGCGCCGGCCCAGCCCGCGCTCGCGCTGCATTGCCTCCGGTTCATACCACATCGCCCGCGGTGCCCAGATGTCCACGGCCGGCAACTCGATCGGCGCGGCGTCGTGCCAACCTAGACCACGCAGCGAGCGGGCGGGCAGATGCGCGACCAGCGGCAGGCCCGACTCGCTCTGCCGGATTATCCCGCCGACACGCCGAACGTCGGCGACGACATCGGGCGTCAGCTCCGCGGGCGGACAAAGGCGCACAAAGCAGCGCTCCAGCCAGCCGCGCTCGGCGAAGTGTCGCCGGCATTCGGCCAGGTACGTTGCCAGCAGCCGGGCGTAGCGCGGCGAGCTCAGCCCGCCGTTTCGCTCGGCGTTGGGGTAGTTCAAGGACGCCGGCACCGCCCAGAGGGTCAGGCCGACCCGGTCGGCGAACGCGTCTCCGTCAATCCAGCCGCCGACGAGCTCGTCGTATGGGCCCCACTCGACCTCGACCGCCCGGTCGCCCGCCAGCCTGAACTTGGGAAACGAGGCCCACAGCACCGGCGTCGCGCGGTGTTCGTGGAACATCGCCATCGTTGAACGGACCAGCCGGACCGGGGCCAGATGGCTGGGGGCGTCGGGCAACAGGCGGGTTTCCTCGGCCGCGGCGCTCGGCCAGCGCAAGTGCTCATTGAGCAGGTCGCGCGGGTCCACCCGGCAGACGACCGGCAGGTTCCGCGGACCCGGTAATGCGACCGGGACGACACGCAGCCGAATCACGCTGGTGAAGACCGCGTTCCCGGGCGACCTGCCGTACAGGCTTACCCGGCCCAGGTACTCCCCCGGCTCGGTGGTGGGCGGGACGCGGATGTCTACCCAGATGAGCTCATTACGCGCTTCCTCGAGCTTCAAGGGACCGCCGCCCCGCGGGGCACTCCACGGGACCAGGATGTCGGGGAAGAATGTGGGCGTCGCGGGCCGGCCGGCGTGCTCGGGGTACCAACTTCGGAAACGCTCGATGCGAACGTAGTGTGCGCGGTAGATCGAGACCGCCGAGCGGGCAGCGAGCGTCCCCGCTGGTCCCGAAAGATCGGAAACCTGAATGTTGTACGGCCCGGCCGGTGGTCTGGTTGTGCGCAGGCCGATCTGGAACGCCACGGTCTCATTGATCGCCGCCGTCAGCCGCACAGACCCGCCCGACGCCGAATACACCTCGTTTTCGAGCGACGGCCCGCTGTCGGCAGCGAGTTGGTGCCCGGCGGAGACAATCCAGACCGAGAGCGACTGGCGGGCGGTCGGCGTCAGACACCCGCCCGTCGTGGCCAGAACCACCGCCAACGCCAACAAGCGTAGCACTGCGACCGCGTGCCGAACTAGAGCCGTGGCTCGCGCCATCCCTGAACCTCGTAGAGTCTGCCTGGGATCTCGGGCTGTCCGGTGCGCGCCGACAGATAGATGGCCTCGAGCAAGGCGGAGATGGCTAAGTGTCGGTCCAGAGTGGGGTCCGGCTCAGGCCGCTGCTTCGCGGACTGCACCGCCGCCACGAACCCTCTCAACTCGCCCACGGGGACATCCGCCGACCAGCGGCGCTCGTGCCGCGTTTCGCCTTCCGCCGACCGCAGCGCAACCCCACCCTCGTCCAGCACCACGGTCGCCTCGACGCCGTGATGGTAGGCGACGCGCTGGAAGGGGGGGATGTCCCAACTGGCCCGAATCGCGGCCATGCCGCCCTCGTGGTAGCGGAGGATCGCGGCGGCGACGTCTTCGGTTTCGCGTCGGGCCTCACCGGTCTTGTGTCGATAGTTGCCGATGGCGGCTGACAGGCTCTCGGGCAGTTGTCGCAGGGCGATCAGGGCTTCCAGCAGGTCGTAGGCTTCGGCGGTGAGTACGCCGCCGCCCGCGTCAACCGCGCTGGCCCGCCATGACTGCATCGACGGGCCGGGGGCGCTGACGCGTATCTCGGAGAAGCGGGGCTTGTAGCCTTCGCAGCGGCCCATGGCCCAGCCCACGTCCTTCGCGATGTGGTCCCAGCACGAGGCCACCCGGTAAACGGGCGCACTACCCCGCGCCAAGCGGACTACCTCGGCAGCTTCGGCGAAGCTGCGGGCGAGTGGGGGCGGCCGCCAGACGTGGACGCCGTGCTCCACCGCGGTTTTGCCGAGCTGTACGCCGGCCCGCACGGACGTGCTTAGCAGGACCGCTTCGACGCCGGATTGGGCGATCATCACGCGTGTGTCGTCATACCACTCCACGCCGGGCAGGCTCTCGGGTTGCCGCGTGCCGGCCTGTGCCACCACCTGCATCGGACAGGCCCTGGCCGCATCGGCCAGCGAGGCGAGGCTTTCCGCGTCGGCAATCAGGCCCACGCGTAAAGGCTGTTGGTCTGCCGTCTCGTTGTCTGCTTCGCCCATGGGTATAATCGCGTCGTTCAGCTTGGTGCCACGCGGAGACCGTATGCGGGCGTTTGTTGTCTCGATTGCCCTGGCCGCCGGGGCGGTCGTCCAGGCCGACATTCTGCACTTGCGCGACGGGTCCCGCTACTACGGTACGCTCATATCGCAAAATGAACAGGAGGTGGTCTTCCGCGTCACGCTCGCGGACGGCACCTCCGGGGCGCTGCGCAGCTTCCCCAGGTCGCTGGTCAGGCGGGTCGAACGAACCGCCCGCGCGACGCCGGCGCGTGCCGATCGTCCGGCCGACGAGCCGCCCACCACCATGCCGGCCGAGGATTTCGAGCAGATGCTCCGCGAGGCATTCGAGCTGCTCGAGGACGAAGATTTGCCGGCGGCGGTACGGGCGATGCAGCGCATCGTGACGCGGGCGCCGGAGGAGGTCCTCTCGGACCTCGACCAACGGGTGCGTTCTGCACGCGGGCTGCCGCTGGCGCGGCTAATGGCTGAAACACGCCTCCGCGTCGCGTTGGCACGGGGTCGCGGCGGGGCGTTTCGGTTGAAGTTCGTCACCCGCTACGAGGCGCCGGTCATGGGGCGTCTGCTCGAGCAACTCCAGCGTGAATTGCTCCAGAAGCGTCACGAGGATCACACGGTCGCCGAGTGGGCCACCGAGCGCGACGCGTACACCGAGCTGCACGCGGGAGCACGCGAGATGGTCGCTCACGCCCGACTTGCCACGGCGATGATCAGTGCCCGGCTGAGGTTCGATCCGCGTTTGCGAAAAAGTGGCGAGCACCGCCGGCAATTGGCCGCGTTGCGCGATGACCTGGCTCGCTTCGTCGCGCACGTGATCTCCATGCGCGGCTACACCGCCCTGGGCGTCGACGAAGACGACCTGCCCGAGCCGGTCGCACGCGAGGTCGCCCGGCTCGTGGCGCTCCAGAAGGCGGCTTCGCGGCCCGCCAGTCAGCCGAGTCACAACCCGCAACCCGCTGGAGACACGAACTCAAACAAGGAGGAAGAGCGCCCGTGACCGAAGCACAGCCTGCCGTTTACAAGACCGAGCTGCCGGGGCTGCTGACCCGCGGTAAGGTGCGTGATATCTACGGCCTCGGTGACGAGCTGCTGATCGTCGCCAGCGACCGCATCTCGGCCTTCGACGTCGTGATGGACCAGCCGGTGTCGGGCAAGGGCATTGTGCTGACCGAGATGTCCCGCTTCTGGCTGGAGAGGTTGGCATGCGCCACGCCGCACCACTTGAAGTACGTCGTCACTCAGGCTCGCGTGCCGCCGGGCTACGAAGCGTACGTCGATCAGCTTGCTCGCCGAGCTATGGTCGTCAAGCGGGCCGAGGTGTTGCCGGTTGAGTGCGTCGTGCGTGGCTACCTGGTCGGTGGTGGTTGGCGGGAATACCAGGCGAGCGGGCGTGTCAGCGGCGTCGAGCTGCCTGCCGGTCTCAAGCTGGCCGAACGGCTGCCCGAGCCGATCTTCACGCCCAGCACGAAGGCCGAGGGCGAGCACGACGAGCCGATCTCGTTCGATGAGGCGGTCTCGATCGTGGACCGGATGGGGCTCGGGCTGGGCCGGACGCTGATGAACGAAGCCCGCGAGCGGTCGCTGGCGCTCTACGCCGAAGCGGCTCGGCACGCCGAGGTCTGCGGCATAGTGCTGGCCGACACGAAGTTCGAGTTCGGGCTGTGCGACGGCGAGCTGACGCTGGTGGACGAGGTGCTGACGCCGGACTCGTCGCGGTTCTGGCCGGCGGACCAGGTGCGTGTTGGCCAGAATCCGCCGAGCTTTGACAAGCAGTTCCTCCGCGACTACCTCGACGCCCTGGCGTGGAACAAGCAGCCCCCGCCGCCGACGATTCCGGATGAGATCATTGCCCAAACCCGCGCCCGCTATTTCGAAGCCTACCGGCTGCTGACCGGCAGCAGCCTCGGGAGGTAGCGGCCAGCGGCTCGCCGGCCGTGTTCACGTAGCGGCCCCCGATGTACATCGGGGTACCGGCCGTCGCGATGTAACGGGCGACATCTGGCCGGGCGTTTGGGTTCCGATAATGTCGTTCGTGCTGGGACGTGAGGCCAAAGGTGTTCAAGATGCTCATTCCTGCGCCCCCCTTACTGGAGCGCCTTTGTTATAGGACCAGCGAGCGGCGGCCCGCGGGCGGGTAGGAATGGAGCCACAGAGGTTACCGAGGGGCGAAGACAGGAACCCAGTCGGTCGGGAGTGACGCAGCCGCCGGTTGTCGGGGCGTGTGTGCACGGGTGATGGTATGTCGGGGGTTTTCAGTTTTCAGCGCTCAGTTTTCAGTTGGTCGGGATTGGGGCCGGCTGCGGCCGAATGGCGAATTCAGAATGGCGAATGGGGAATTGCTGATTGGTAATAGGGGTAGATCGTTCGGGGTTCGGGGTGGACGGTGAAGGGGAGATGCTGCGGGGTGGAAGGCACGGGCAAACCCGCCTGCGGCGGCGCTGGCCATGCCACGTGGCGTTTTCGTGCCGTTCTGGGAGGCGCAAAGAGCGGCCTTGGCTGAGTCTGAGGATTTCTTTAGGCCAGCTTGTTAAACCCCGGTCTCGCGCGGGTCAGACGGTTGTGCCAGAGCTTGGTGCTTCTCTCTGTAGGTTTTCCGTAGTTCGCCGATTGGGCGCCAGTTGCCGTCCGCGTCCTTGTAGTGCCAGTAGTACCAACTGTTCACCACGCCTTTGACGAGCCCCTTGGCTGCTCTGCTTGGATTGGGGTGGAGCTTTCCGTTGACCTCAAGTTGGCCGTTACCTACGACTCGACCCCAGGTCACTTCGCCCCTGCATTCGAATCGCCAGTTGTCACCTTCATGGACGAGGCCCGCGTCAAGAAGGTGCTTTATGAGCACGTGCTTCCCGTATGCGCGCACCTGCTTTGTCTGGGCACCCGATTCGTCCGTTCGCGCTGCCGATCCAATGACTTGGTTATCTGAGTGGACTTGCTCCGCTTCAAGATCCACGGCGATCCTGCCCTCCTCATCAGCGATGGAGCCCAAGTACTCTTCGACGTTAGCCTTGGTGATCTTGAGGTTGGGATTCGCTCGGACCCGCTCCACCTTGAATTCATGCCGAATGGCCTTAACAAGCGTGTCGAACGGCTGCGAGAGGAGGCTCGCCATGGCGCGCTGGATTTGCTGATTGCCCATGTGATCTTCGTACGCCTCTTGGATCTCCTCGTTCTCGAGACAATCACGGGAAAGAAGGCCGATGAACTTGTTTGCCAGTTCGGGGGCGCCGATCCCATCTTCCGTATCGACGGTCTTGATCGTGAGAGTCAGGAATTTCTTATCATCGAAGGAGTCGCCGCCTCGGGAGTTATAAAGGACGTACTTGTTGCCGTCCGAGATCACACCCCATTGTACGCCGAACTCGCTCATGTACTCGCAGATCTGCTTTACGATCGATTTTGACCCGAGGTCAGTCCCGAACTTCTTCGCCTCGAGCAGCAGGATGGGGCGTGACTGATCCTTGGACGAGTAGAACGCGTAATCTACGGGCTCGTTGAACGACTTGTGGCGAACCTCGCTCTTGACCAGGACGAAGTCCCCGAAGTCCCAGCCGAGGGCCCGGAACAGCGGGTTAATCAGGCCCTGGCGGGTGTCTGTCTCGCTAACCGGAGTACGCGCTGACTCGACGGCGATGATGCGCTGCTGCAAGGTTAGGAGGGTCTCAATGACACTAGCCTGGCGTGACATGCCTTCTCCTTCTCGTTGCGTCCGTCGTTCCCACAAAATGCTTGGTGCCCACGACGATCACATCTGATGCAAACATCATACCACTGCGTGCCGGCGACTGCCAGGGGTCTACGCGGGCGAGTAGGAAGCGGTGTACCGGATCCGGAGCAGGGCCGACTGTAGGGTGCTCGCGGGCCGGCGGGCAATCTGATCGAGTGCTGGGCTGCCGGCCGCTACGTTGGTGCGGTTAAGATCGGGGGGCGAGGGCGAGATTCTTCGCTGGGCTCGCAATGACGGGCGTGGTGGGCGGCGAGCGCTACGCGTTCGTGATGGTGGTTTCAGTCGTCCCGCCGGGACTGCGGCTCAGAGGGAGGCGTGTTATTCCAGCGTTTCACGCTGGGCTACTGTCATGTCGTCCCCCGGGGACTAGTAAGCACGGGCAAGCCCCGAGTGCGTCGGGTCCTGCCCATGGCACACGCCGGGGGTTTTCGTTGACTTGGCGGGGGTCGGGGGGACAGAATGGATGGAGGGGAAGAAGCCGGGCGGGTATCTGGCCGGTGGTGAGGACAGGTGTGCTGGGACAGGTGAGGTGTGGTGGCTCGGCAGGAGCCTCGCCCTCCCTTGCACTGGTGGGCGAGCCACCAGTGGCACCCAAACGGTGAGGAGGTTGTGAGATGGGGCAGGGGTGCTCAGGTTTGAGATGGGCCGTGGCGCTGGTGGTCGTACTGGCCGTGGTGGGCAGTGCGCAGGCGACCTGGTCCATCGTGATTGCCGACAGCGAGACCAGGGAGGTCGCGGTCGGGACGGTGACGTGCCTGAACAACTACGATCTGCTGGCGATCGTGCCGGTAGTGGTGGTCGGCAAGGGCGGGGCGGCGTGCCAGGCGTCGGGCGACTTCAACGGCATTCGCCGGCCGGTCATCTACGAACACCTGATTCTGGGGACGCCGCCGGAGGAGATCCTGCAGATTCTGGAGGACATTCCGGGGCA
This sequence comes from uncultured Planctomycetales bacterium, assembly GCA_964572345.1. GTDB lineage: Bacteria > Planctomycetota > Phycisphaerae > UBA1845 > Fen-1342 > JAUWXH01. Next base: position 62,045 of record CAZNFA010000017.1, on the reverse strand, counting down.
TCAATCGCGGCAATACGGGATCGCGGACACGCTCGGTCGAATGGTCACATTCACGGGGGGCTCGTGCGGTCAGTGGGCCGGGGGGATGGTGGGCATGGACGGGTCGCTGGTGTATGCGATCCAGGGGAACGTGCTGGCGGGTGAGTGCGTCGTGACGGCGATCGAGGAGGCGATCCTCAGTGCCGAGGGCGACGTTCCCGACAAGCTGATGGCCGGGATGTGGGCGGCGTTCGTGAACGGCGGCGACGGGCGCTGCTCCTGTTCGCCGTACCAGCCGACCAGTTGCGGCTGTCCGCCGGAGGAGTTTGAGAAGTCCGGTCACATCGGGGGGATGGTCGTGGCGCGGATCGGCGATACGGACGATGCGGTGTGCGACGCCGACGGGTGCGCTGACGGCGACTATTTCATGCGGCTGAACGTGGCGTTTCAAAACAGCAACCAGCCGGATCCGGTGATTCAACTGCTGTGGCAGTTCGAGCAGTGGCGGGTTGAGCTGATGGGGCGGCCGGACGCGATCCAGTCCATCGTCGAACTCGATCCGGAGACGATTCCGCCGAACGGGACGGCGACAACGACGATGCACATCACGTTGCTGGACTGGCAGGGTCAGCCGATTGACGTCGAGATTGAAGACCTGACGGTGGAGCATGGGCCGGAGAGCGACGGGCTCTCGTCGATCGGGGAGGTGATCGACCACGGTGACGGGACGTTTTCGGTCGAGATCACGGCGGGCACCAGCCCGGGGATCGACCGGTTCCGCGTGACGGTTGACGATGGGATTCGGCCGGTCGTTTTGATGCCGGACGCGAGGTTGCAGTATTTTCCGCTCGGGGATCTGAACCAGGACGGGTGCGTCGATCAGGCGGATCTGGGGATTCTGCTGAGCGACTGGGATTGTATGGGCGGCAATTGCCCGGGCGATGCGGACGGCGACGGTGACACGGACCACTCCGATTTGGGCCTGCTGCTGGGCCATTGGGGCGAGGGTTGCCCGTAGCGCTCGCGCAACGCAGCGGTCAGACGGTGAGCTTTCAGCCGGCGCACGGGGATACGGCGTCCGGCCAGGTCAGGGGGCGGTCAACAGTCCGGACACCAACTCCGCCGTGATATCCGCAAGACGTTCGACGGTCGCGGCGGCGCCGGCGGCGCGGAGCCGATCGGCGGGGTGAGTGCTGGCGAAGCCGATGGGTTGCATGGCGGCGGCCCGAGCGGCCTGGATGCCGGCGGGGGCGTCCTCGACAACCACACAGTCTTCAGGTTTCAGGCCGGCGCGTTTGGCCGCCAGCAGGAAGCAATCCGGGGCCGGCTTGCCGCGTTTCACATCGAAGCCGTGGACGGTGGCGGCGAAGAACGAGGCGAGCTCGGCTTCACGCAGGACGAGGTCGAGGTTCTCCGGCGGGCCGGAAGTGGCGACCGCGAGGACATAGCCGGCTCGCGACAGCGTGGTCAGCAGGTCGCGGGCACCAGCGGTGAGCGGGACTTGGCCGGTGATCAGCTCGCGGTAGATGCGCTCCTTGTCCTGGTCATAGCGGCGGATGTCATCGTCGGAGACTTGCGGACCCCAGAAAGTGCGAATGATGTCGCGGCTGGTCTTGCCGAAGTGCGCTTTGAAATCCTCGTCGGAGATTTCGAGGCCGTACTGACGGGCGAGCACGCGCCAACTCTCCGCGTGAGGAGAGCCGGAGTCAACCAGCACGCCGTCCATGTCGAAGATGACGCCGTAGGGCATGTGCGGCTCCCTGGGGCAATTATCGCTGACGCAGTGCGAATACGTAAGGGTGACGGGGTGAAATGGTCAAATGGGTAATCGGCCGGATGGGAGCCGGGTTTGGGAGGCCGGGCGCGTTGTAGCGGCGCGGGGCCGTGCCTACACTGCGACGATGCACACGGGTGAGACCCGCCAGGCTGACGTGCCAAGCCGTCCGATTGTCGTCGACGTCCGCGATCTGCGGAAGGTCTACGACAGCTTCGGGCACCGGGTCAAAGCGCTGGACGGTGTGACGTTGCAGGTCCAGGCGGGCCGGTTCAGCGCGATCATGGGGGCCAGCGGGTCCGGCAAGAGCACACTGCTGCACGTAATCGGCGGGCTGACGCGTCCGACGGGGGGCGAGGTCTGGGTGGAGCAGAACAATCTGGGGGCGATGTCGGACCGGGCGCGGACGGTTTTCCGCCGGCGACGGATCGGCATCATCTTTCAAGAGTACAACCTTCTGCCGACGCTCACCGCCGCTGAGAACGTGGCCTTGCCGTGGCTTCTGGACGGCAAGAAGGTGCGTGAGACGCGGCAGCGGGTGGGGGAGCTGCTGAGGCTGGTGCACCTGGAGGAGCGGGCCGACCACCGTCCGGACGCCCTGTCCGGGGGAGAGCAACAGCGCGTCGCGATCGCGCGGGCCCTGCTGAACGACCCGGCGGTTGTGCTGGCGGACGAGCCGACCGGGAACCTCGATTCGAAGCAGTCGGCGGAGGTTTGGAAGCTGCTGCGGCAAATCGCCGACGAGGGTGGCAAGACGATCCTGATGGTCACGCACGAGGCGGCGGGGGCGGCGCTCGCGGACGAGGCCATCGTGCTGAAGGACGGGCAGGTAGTGGGGCGGCTGGAGCCGAAGGGATCGGCGGATGCGTCACTGGTCGCAACTGGCTACCAGGAACTGGCGGGTTAGACGAGTTCGCACGCTCGGGGCGTTGCTGGCGATCGCGCTGGGCACCGGCGCGGTCGTGTGGGTGACGTGTTGCTACGAATCCGTGCGGCGGACGGTGATGACGTGGGCGAGCAGCTACGTCGGCGGGAGCCACCTCACGCTCGAATCCCCGTTGGGCAAATACGACCAGCTTCCGGAGCGGCTGGTCGAACGGGTCGAGGCGGTGGACGGCGTCGAGCGCGTTGTGTGCCGGTTGGTGCAGCGACTGTGTGCCCGCCCGGTGCGGCGCGTCGATCTGGCGTCCGCTCCGGACCAGACGAGACGTTGGATCGACAACACCCCCGAAGTGGACCTGCACGGCATCGACGTCGAGGGCGAGCCCGAGGTTCGCACTTATCAGATCACCGAGGGCCGCATGCTGGGCGCGGACGACGAGTTCGCTTGCGTCATGGAGGTTCTGCTGGCGGACACGTGTGGCGTGGGGGTCGGGGATGCGCTGCTGGTCTGGACGACCGAGAGCGCGCGGGCGTTCGAGTTTGAGATCGTCGGGCTGATCGAACGGCGGCGAATCATACGTTTCCAAAAGGGAATGGCGCTGGTTCCACTGCCGGTGCTGCAAAGAATAAACAACAAGCAGCAGTTGATCACGTCAATCGACGTGGTGTTGGACGATCCCAGCCGGGAGAACGTACGGGCGACCGCGATCAAGGTTCGTGGTGTGGCGCAACAGGTGGTGCCGAACGTCAACGTGCGCAGTGCCGAGATCCGCATGCGGCAGATCCAGATGGCCCAGGATCAGCAGGCGTTCGTGCTGGGGCTGCTGAGCTGCGTGGCGATGCTTACCGCGCTGGTCACCATCCTGAGCACGCTCAGCATGGGGATGATCGAGCGGATCGGGCAATTGGGCTTGCTGCGCTGTTGCGGGACGACCCGGATGCAACTGGCACTGCTGGTACTGTTCGAAGTGCTGCCGCTGGGGGTGGTCAGTATCGGCCTGGGGGTTCCGATCGGGCTGGGGCTGACGTGGCTGACGGCACAACTGGTGCCGGACTACGTCGGGTCCGTCACGCTGAACCGCGACGGGCTGCTGCTGGCGGTGGCGGCGGGTCTGGCCACTACGCTTGTGGCGGCGCTGCTGCCGGCGTTGGCGGCAGTGCGGGTCTCGCCGATGGAGGCGGCGCGGCCGCGGGCGCGGAGCGTGGGCAGGGTGGTGGTCTTGGCGATGTTTGCTGTGGGGGTGCTGCTGCTGGCGGTTCAACACCTGCAGGTTTTTCCGCTGAAGGGTGGGCTGGGCCCGCTGGGACCGCTGCTGGCGTGGTTGCAGCTCGAGCGAAACCCGTGGTTCATGTACCAGGCCGGGCTGGCGGTGGTGCTGCTTTACGTGGGTTATGCGCTGGCGGCGCCGTTGGCGGTGTGGCTGGTGGGGTCGTCGGCGGTTGTGGTGGTAGCACGGCTGATTTGGGTGCGGACACGGCTGTTGCAGGATCAAGTGGGACACGCGGTGTGGCGCTCGGCCGGGATCTGCTGCGGGTTGATGGTCGGGCTGTCGCTGATCGTCGGGCTGGTAACCTTCAACGAGAGCGTGACCGGCGGCTGGCAGTTCCCCAAGAAGTTCCCCGAGGCCTACGTGTGGAGCTTCGAGCAGATGCGCGACGATGCGGACCAAATCGTCGCCGAGGTGCCGGGCGTCAAGAACCAGGCGGTGGCCAACGCGGTCAACGTGTACGTGAAGGAACGGCCGGGGTTGATGAGACACGTGTACCTGTCGGTCACGTGGTTCCTGGGCTGCGATCCAGACACGTTCTTCGACCTGCTCAAGCTGGAGTTCCTCGAGGGCGACGAGGCCTCGGCGCGGGCGCTGCTGAAACAGGGCGGATACGTGATCGTGGCGGAGGACTTCTCGCGCTCGCGCAACAAACACCTGGGCGATCGGATCAAAGTGTGGCTGGGGCAACGGGCGCGCGATTTTCGAATCGCCGGCGTGGTCGAGTCGCCCGCGCTGGAAGTTGCCGCGGGCTATTTCCAGATGCAGAGCGAAGCGAACGTGGTCGCGTCGGGGTCGGTGCTGGGTACGAACGCGGACCTGAAACGGTTGTTCGGTGTGCGCGGGGTGCGGCTGGTCGTGCTGAACTTCGCTCCGCCGGGGTTGCCTCCGGCCGGCTGGCCGCCGGCGCGGGATTCGGTCGAGGGCGTCGCTTTGCCGGACTACTGCTATGACGATCGACTCGCACTCGACCATCGCTGGGAGCGGTTCCGGGAGCAGCAGGTGTTGGCGACGATTCGCCAGCGGCTGCAGGCCCCACAAGCGTTCGGCGGCAGCGTACGCGAACTCAAGGACGAGATCGACCGGGAGGTGACGCGGATCACGGGGTTGCTGGCTGCCGTGCCGACGGTGGCGCTGATTGTGGCGGCGCTTGGCGTGGCGAACCTGATGACGGCGAACGTGGCCAGCCGGCGAAAGGAGTTGGCGATCCTGCGGGCGGTCGGAGCGACCCGCGGGCAAATCTTGCGTATGGTTATCGGCGAGGCACTGGTGCTGGGGTTGCTGGGCAGCGCGCTGGGACTGGGTCTGGGCGTTCACCTGGCCGAAAGCACCACCACCATGGTTGACCTAATGTGGGGGTATCGCGTCGATCTGGCCATGCCCTGGATGTACGTGTTTGCGGCGGTCGCTCTGACCATTAGCCTCTGCCTGATCGCCGGAATCATTCCGGCGCGACATGCCTCGCGTACTGATATCGTCGACGCGCTGCACGTGGCATGAGCAGCGTGCTGGCTGGGGAGATGGGTCTTGAGAGTGCTGGTAGCGTTGCTGGTCGCGTGTGTGCTGATGCTGGGGATCGTCGTGTGGCAACTGGTGCCGCGCGGCGGGCGGGAGCAGCAGGCCACGAGCGATGCGCGACCGCGCGCGCACGCATCCGCACCAGCGCAGGCAAATGCGGCGGTCAGTTTTCCCGCTAGCCAAGGACGTGTGGTGGCGGGCGGCTCGCCAGCAGTTGAACAAGGAGACGGTTCGCTCGGGCAAGCGACGCCGGCCAGCCGCCCGGCCGAAGCCGCGTCGCAACCGGCCGTGCGATGGGCCGCCGACCCCGAGCGTCGGCGAGCCGAACAGCGGCTGGCGGCCGCCCAGGAGGGGCTGGCGGTCGATCCCTCGAATCCGGCAGCGCTGCGCGACGCACTGGCAGCCGTGCGGCAGTTGGGCCGCTGGGCAGAGGCGCGGCGAATGCTCGCCCGGCTGGTGAAGGTCGAGCCGGAGGATACTGAAATCCGCTTCGAATACGCGGTGGCGTTGATGCGCTTGAGCCGCTGGGTTGATGCGGTGCACGCGTTGCGCGTCGTCGTCGCGCAACAGCCGGAACACGCGCACGGGTGGTACAACCTGGCGGTTGCCCACCAGGCGTTGGGTCATTTGGGTGAGGCGCGGCGGGCGTGGGATCGAGCGGTTGAGCTGTTGCCGGACAACCTGGACGCGTACGCGCAGCGCGGAGAGGTTCTGCTGGACCTGCACGAGTGGTCGGCGGCGGCGGCCGACTTTGAGGCGGCGTTGGAGCGCGAGCCGGATGATATCGAGTCGGCGTTGAATCTGTCGCTGGCGTTATGGAAGCTAGGGCGGCTGGACGAAGCGCAGGAGCGCGTGGCCGGCGTGACCGAGCATTATCCGCGGCACGTGCGGGCGCTTAACCGGATGGCCGAGCTGTGTTGGGCGCTATATGAGATGGCGCCGGAAACGAACCACGCGCAGCGTGAAGCGGCCGTCGCGTACTGGCGCCGCTCGTTGGAGATTGGCTCTAACCAAACTGAGATTGAGGCATTGCTTGAGGCGGCGTTGGGCCGTGCCGGGAATCCATGAGAACCGGCGCGGCAGGTCTCGAAGACTTGACCTGCCCTACCAGTCCGGTGCAAAACTGTAGCGCCGGACCTCCGAGTCCGGCGCACCCGCGTTCATGCCGTCGAAACGTCGGACTCGGAGGTCCGACGCTACGGGAGTGGCGCGTTCGAGGGGTTTTGCACCGGACTGCTACGGTCTCGACCTGCCCTACAGTCGCTTCGGGCGCAGGGCCAGGGGCGTGAGTACCAGCCACAGGAATGCCACGCAAGCGAGTTGCGCGCCGGCGGCGCGGGCGGCCGGCCAAGCCAGCAGCAGGGCGCCCGCCAGCCACACCAGCAGTGCCGCGATGGGCCAGCGGGGTGGGTGATCCTTGGCCCGCTCAATGCGGTCGGCCAGCAGCGCCAGTGGCCAGTAAGCCAGGACCAGGTAGTGCGTCCAGACCAGGGGGGCGGCTAGCAGCATCAGGCAACACCAGAGGCCGAACTGGGCGCGGACGGCGGCGGCGTCTTCCGGGGTGTCGGGCGGCCAGGGCCGGCGGTTGCGCAGCGCGAGGGCCACGCTGACCGCCAGGAAAACCGCCAGCAAGGCCAGGTAGATGATCCAGATGGTGGTGCGGGGCAGGTCGGCGATGTTCACGTACAGCTCGGTGCCTTGCGGGCTGGGGTCGGCGTTGACATGCGAAAGGAGGCGGCGCAGGACGATCGGCAAGGCGTTGTTGTTGAACTTGGCTTTGCGGGGTTTTTCGGCGGCGATGGTGGCCGCCGCGGAGTGGTCCTCGATCGCACGTTTGCAGAAGGCCTTGTGCTGCTTGACCGTTTGGTCGTAGCCGATACCGGCGAGAGGCAGGCCGAGGCCCAGGACGAGGAAGACGATGACGGCGCCGGCAGCGACGCGCCAACGCAGCTTGAGCAGGAAGAAGACGACCAGCACGGCAGGGAGCAGTTTGATCAGTACCGCGAGGCCGAGCGGCACGCCGGCTTCCCATTCCCGGCCGCGTTCGACCAGGAACCAGGTCGCGACAATCAGGAACAACAACAACAGGCCGAGTTGACCCAATACGGCACAGGAATGCACATAGGCGAGCAGGAGTACGACGCCAATGAGCGTGGCCTTGCGTGGCCGGGGTGGCAGTCCGCTGTTCAGCAATGCTTCGACGAGGACAACCGCCAGGGCCAGCAGCCCCATAGAGAGTACGGTAAACAGCACGATGGCTAACTTCAGGGGCAGGTAGGTCCACGGGGCCATGAAGATGACGAAAAACGGGAGGTAGTTGTGCACGCCGAGCTCGCTGCTGATTTGCCTCGTCTGGCGGAAGTGCTCGGCGGTTCGCCAGAAGTCGCGGAAGTCCGTGGAAGTCTCGGCGCGCAGCGCGACGACGACTGACAGGATGGCGGTGTAGACGATGCCGGCAATGATCAGCGGGAGCCAGCCGCGCCAGGGCGAGGGTCGTCTTGTCTCTGCGTTGGCGATCATGGGTGTCCGGGAATGTGGCCGAAGGCGGCGTGAAGGTAAAGGCGGCCCAGGTGACGGAGGTAGCGGAACTGCTCACGCAGGTTGAGTTTGCTCACGCCGGTAGTGCGATCACAGAAGGTGATCGGGACTTCGACGACGTTGGTCCAGCCGTGGCGGACAATCAGTTCAAGGGCGATCTTGTAGCCGAGGGGCCGCAGGCGGTCGAGGTGCAGGTCGGCGCGGCGGACACAGAAGAACCCGGACATCATGTCCGCCACCCGGGTCAGCGGCCAGGCGAGCAGGCGGGCGACGAAGCTGTTGAGTCGGCGGTGGAAGGGCCAGTCGGAAGCCAGGCGGCCACGACGCACGAAGCGGCTGCCGATAACCATCTGGACGCGCGCGTCGCGCATGGCTGCGAGCACGGACGGAAGCGTCTCGGGCGGATGCGAGAGGTCGGCGTCCATCACGACGCACAGCTCGCCGCGGGCGGCGCGTAGGCCGTGGATCACGGCGGTGGCCAGGCCGCGTTGGTGTCGGCGGACGAGGCAGCGGATGGGATATCTGTCGGACAACTCCCGGGCGACGTCGGCGGTCCCGTCCGGTGAATCGTCGTCAATGATCAACGACTCGGTTGTGCTGGGGTCGAGCGCGGAGAAGAGGCGGTGGGCCAGGGGCGCGAGGTTATCGCGCTCGTTGTAGGTCGGCACGATGACGCTGACGTGGGGTGCGAGCATAGGTGTGCACGATACAAAGCCGGCAGGCAACCGTCACGTTTGGGCGGGGTGCGAGAAGGGATTCTCGCACCAGCACGGTTTCCCCAAGACACTGGTGGACAAGCCACCAGTGGCACCCAGCTAGTGGCACGCAACCGGTAGGACCCAGCACGCACTGTTCGATCAGTCGGCGAAGGCGAAGCGGATGATTGAGAAGACGGCCTTGAGGCCGTCGCACCAGGTGATTTTCTTGCCCTCTTTATAGGAGCGGCCGGAGTAGCTGATGCCGACCTCGTACAGACGCCATTTGCCGCGGGCCACTTTCGCGGTGAGCTCGGGCTCGACGCCGAAGCGGTTGCTCTTGATGGTGATGCCTTTGAGTACCTCGGCGCGGAACACCTTGTAGCAGGTTTCCATATCGGTGAGGTTGAGGTCGGTGAACATGTTGCTGAGGCTGGTGACGAAGCGGTTGCCGACACTGTGCCAGAAGTAGAGCACGCGGTGCTCCTCGCCGCCGATGAAGCGCGACCCGTAGACCACGTCGGCGCGTCCGTCGAGGATGGGCTTGAGAAGCTTGGGGTAGTCGCGGGGGTCGTACTCCAGGTCGGCGTCCTGGACCAGGACGAGATCGCCGGTGGTCTGGGCGAAGCCGGTGCGCAGGGCGGCACCCTTGCCGCGGTTGACGGGGTGCTTGAAGACGCGGATGCTCGCGTCGGGGAAGTGCCCGTCGAGCTGCGGGTAGAACTCGGCGGTTCCATCGGTGGAACAGTCGTCCACCAGGATGAGTTCGCGCTGGAGGTCGATGGGCGCGTCGAGGACCCGGCGGAGGATCTCGAGCAACGTGTCCCTCTCGTTGTATACCGGGATGACGACGCTCAGCAGCATGCCGGGTGGGGCTCCTTGTGGGTAAAACGGCGCGGGGCGCGCCGGCACGTCCTGCGCGGGTTCCGTCAGGCCGGGGCGGTTAACAGCGGGTGCAGCCCGGCGTCGGGCGCCGTAACGGCGTCGCGGATCTGGGTCCGCAGGGTCGAGATCGGCAGACGCCACAGCCGCTGAGCCAGCGGCGAGACATCGGCCAAGCCGGCGGCCGGTTCGGCGAACGCATCCAACAAGAGCTGCTCCTTACGGCAGCGGTCGAACTCGGGTCGGCGGAACTCCTCCCAGGTGTCCAGCAGGACTGGCAGGAGGGGGGCGCCGCGACGGCTGCCCCAGTTGAGGCCGGCGAAAACCAACAGGGCCGCGGACTCGAACTGCGGCTCGGCGTGGTGGGCCACCATCATGTGTCGAACGGCGTGAGCCGACTGGCCGCGGTCGAAGCACTGGCAGGCGGCCAGATAACGCGAGACCGGGCAGCGGGGCTGGTCCGCCAGCCGGGCCTCCAGTCGGGCGGCCAGTAGCTCCGCCGGGCAGCGGGTGTACGTATCGAGAATGCGCATCAGCGTCCGGGTATCCATAGTTCCACAGACTTCGACCGCGCCGTACGACTCTGAAACAGGCGTAGACACGCTAATTCGCCGTGTGGCGGACGTCAACCGGCTGGGGTCGCGGTCGTCGCCCGGGCATCATGGGCGCTCTGAGGGTAGGATACGCCGATCGGGCCGGCAAACGGAACACGGCAGCAGCCCGGTGGGGGCCGCGAGGAGATACATGGCAGACGTTGAGCAGCGGGCGGCCGGGGAAGGCGGCGGGGAGCTGAAGCCGGCGGTGTGGGAGTTCGCCGGTCTCCTGCTTACGTATTGGTGCAATGCTCGCTGCGCCTTCTGCTACGTGTACGGTGGGCCGGACCGCGGGGGACAGATGCCCGTGGCGGACGCCGTGAAGCTCTGGGCGGGGCTCGATCGGCTGGCAGCCCGACATGGCCGGCAGATGCGGATCCACCTGTCCGGAGGTGAGCCGTTCGGGGACTGGCCGCACTTGGCTTCCATCGTCCGCGCGGCCCATGACGCCGGCCTGACCCCGCCGGAGAAGATCGAGACCAACACGTTCTGGGCAACGGATGACGATCAGACGCGGGCGCGGCTGGAACTGCTGGATGCGCTCAGGCTGGGGACGCTGGTGGTGAGCACGGACGTGTATCACCAGGAGTTCGTCCCGATCGAACACGTGCGACGGTGCGTGCAGATCGGGCGTAAGGTGTTGGGGCGCGGGCGCGTCAGGGTGCGCTGGTGGGAGTTCTTGCATGAGCCGATGGACTTGCGGGGGCTCAGTCCGGTCGAGAAGCAGCGGGCCTATCGGGTCGCCCTTCAGCGACATAAGGATCGGCTGACCGGGCGCGCAGCCGAGCGCCTGGCGCTGCTCTTGCCGCGATACCCGGCCGAGCATTTCAAAGACCGGCAGTGTGCCGAAGAGGTACTGCGCAGCCGGCACGTGCACATTGACCCGTATGGCAACGTGTTTCCCGGGGTGTGCAACGGCATCATTCTCGGGAACGCGCTCGAGCAGGGGGTCGAAGGTGTTTGGCAGGAGCTGGCCACGCGCTGGCGCGAGAACCCCGTTGTGGAGGCGGTCGTCACGGGTGGTGGCCACGAGCTGATGGAACGGGCAAAGACGTTCGGCTACCGCGAGCTGCCGGGCGGATACGCTAACAAGTGCCACTTGTGTTCGCACGTGCGTCAGTTTCTGGTCGATGAGGGCCGGTGGCCGGAGTTTGTGGGTCCGCCGGAGTGCTATGCAAATGAGGCGGACCGCCGGGAGGCTGCCAGAACCGAGCAGATGGCTTCTAATCGTCACATCTTGTGATGCAGATTCGGCGGGAATACATACCGGTAGTCGTTCTCCTGGTCGGCGTGGCCGTCGTGTTCAGCGTGCTGACGGTAGGCGGGTGGCTCGTGCTGCTTACGGACGGGCTGCTGGCCGGGGTTGTGATCGCGGTGGCCGCCGGGTGGGGGGCTTGGCCGGCGGTTTGGTTGGGATTGGGGCAGCGGCGCGTCGGACAGCAGGTTTGCGTGGCGACCGCGCTGGGCTTGGGCATCCTCGGCATGCTGACGCTTGTCCTGGGTGTCTCGGGAGTGCTGAACCGGCCGGTGGCGTGGGGGTTGCTGATTGTCGGTGGCGTGGTCGGGTTGGCGCGCGTGTCCGGCGCACAGGAGGGGCGCGCCGGTGTCGTGCGGCCGACAGGGGCGCCGGCTACTGCGGCGCCCGCTGTGGTCCTTCGTAGCCTGGTGCTGCTTACGCTGGCGGTTCCGGTGGCCGTCGCCCTGTTCGGGGCGGTTTTGCCGCCGGGGATGCTGTGGGCGGACGAGGCCAAGGGCTATGACGTGCTGGAGTACCATTTGCAGGGGCCGCGGGAGTACTTCGACGCCGGGCAGATTACGTTTCTGCCCCACAACGTCTACACCTCGTTCCCGCAGCAGATGGAGATGGTCTATCTGCTGCTGATGCACCTGGCCGGCGGGCCGTACAAGGCAGCAATCGCCGCCCAGTTGCTGCACGTCTTCTGCGGCGTGTTGGCGGTGGTTGCCCTGGGCTGCTGGGGGCCGGGGGGATGGGGGCGCATTGTGCTCTGGGTGGTGGCCGGGTCGGTGCCGTGGCTGGCATACCTCGGTTGCCTGGCGTACGTCGAGTGCGGCTTGCTGCTGTTTGGGGCGGTCGCGGCCGGGTTGGTCGCCGATCATTACCGGGAGGAAACGCGTTGCGATTGGCGGACGGCCTTGGCCGCCGGGCTGTGCGCGGGGTTGGCCGGCGGGTGTAAGTACACTGCCCTGGCGTTCGTCGGCGCGGGGCTTGGCATCGCGTGGCTGTTTACGCTGCGCGGCGGGTTCGGGCGGCGCGTGCGGCCGGTGGGGTTGTACGCAGTTGGGGCGCTGATCGCGTTCAGTCCCTGGCTGATTCGCAATGCCGCGTTCACCGGGAACCCGGTGTACCCGTTTGCGTACGGATGGTTCGGCGGGAAGGCGTGGAGCGTGGAGCAGGCCCGGCAGTGGGATCGGGGACACCGTCTACCCCTCGAGGACACGTCCGTGGTCGGCCGGGGTCGCGTCGCCGTGCGCGAGCTGTTCGGTCTTGACCTGCGCCAGGGGGATGACGGGGATCTTGGGCTGGAGGCCGGCGGCACGTTGTTTGGGCTGGTGTTAGTGCCACTGGCGGTGGTGGGGCTGCTCGCGGCGCGCTCACGTGTGGCGCTGATGTTGACGATTTGGGGGGCGTCGATGTTCCTGGCGTGGGTGACGCTGACGCACATGCCGGGGCGCTTTGCCGTTCCGCTGATCATCCCCTTGGCGATGCTGGCCGGTGGGGTGTTCGACAGGCGTGGGCAAGGGGCGGCGGAGCAGCGAAGCGCGGCGAAGAGCGGTGCGCGCGCGTGGCTGGGCGTGGTGGTCGTGCTCGTTGCCGTCATTGGCGCCACGGTCAACGCGCGGATGCTGTGGCGTTTGCTCGATGAGCACGACCGCTTCTGGACGGAGGTGTCCCGGGTGCCGCAGGGCGCGACGGAGGTGTCCGAGGTGCCGCTGGGCGCGTGGCCTGGGATGACGGATTGGCTGATCGAGAGTAACGAGATCAACATGCATGTCAGTGACCCCGACGCCCACGTCTGGCTGGTGGGCCGGGCGAACGTGTTCTACGTCCGTCGCAAGCTGCACTACACGGTCGCGTTCAACCGCGACCCGTGGGTGGAGTATGCCCGCGGTGGGGCCAGCCCGGCCGAATGCGTGCGGTGGCTGCGCAGCCGAAACGTAACCCATGTGGTATTCTCCTGGGCCGAAATCGCCCGGTTGCGGCAGACGTACGGGTTCTCGGACGTTGTCTCCTGGGACTGGGTGGAGAGGCTTGCGGGGGCGGGACTTCGCCGGCTACAGGCGACCAGCGCCCCGTCCGACAGGTTGCTCAGCGAGGTCTTCGAAGTCGTACCGGAATGAGTGAGTCCCGCCAACCGATGAAGCGCCGTCGTCGCTGGGTTTTGACCGTTGTGCGCATCAGCGTCTGCCTGGCCGCGATCACCCTGCTGGTCTACACGGTAAACTGGCGTGACCAGATCTACCTGGACGATGCGGCCAAGACCAAGGTGCGGCTGCTCGAGGAGCGCGAGGGCAGCTTCCTGGTCGAACGCGCGGGCCAAACACAGGAAATCCCTCGTGAGCAGGTTGCGCACCTGCCGGACGGCACGCCGGAAATCCGGTACGGCATCGCCAGCGTCGTGCGGCGCGCCAGGGGTTTTCTTGCTCTGGCAGCCGTTCTGATTTTCTTGCCCGTGCCGCTGCTACAATCGATCCGGCTGGTGTGGATGCTCGCTATCCAGGACGTGCGCCTGTCGTACTGGAACTCAATCAAGCTGTCTTACGCCGGCAACTTCTTCAATTTCGCGCTGCCGGGCACGGTAGGGGGTGACCTGATCAAGGCGTACTACATCACGCGTTTTACACACCAGAAGACCGAGGCGGTGACGACCGTGTTCCTGGACCGGGCGATCGGGTTGCTGGGGCTGGTGCTACTGGCCGGGACGATGATCATCATCGTGTGGGACCGCGAGCGGTTTGGCTCACTGGCACTAATACTGGCCCTTCTGATTGCCGGTCTGGCCGCTGGGGCAATCCTTGTCTTCAGCGAGCGAATTCGGCACGCGCTCCGCCTGCCGGAAATCGCCGAGCGGCTCCCGCTCAGCGAGCAAATTCTGCGGATCGGCCGGGCTACGGTAGCGATGCGGCGGCACAAGGCGCTGGTTGCGGCTTCGCTGGCCAATACCATCGTGCTGCAATTCACCGTCATGGTCAGCGCGTTCGTCATGGCCCGGGCGCTGAGCATGGATGGTACGTTCGCCCAATACCTGATCTACGTTCCGATCGGCTTCCTCATCGCCGCCATCCCGATCAACCCACCGCAGGCCGTGGGCGTGCTGGAGCTGGCCTACGTGGGGTTCTTTCGCGGGATCGGGGCCAACACCGCGTCGCAGGCGTTCGCGTTGGCGTTTGCCGTGCGTCTTATTCAACTCGTTTGGGCCATTCCCGGGGTGTTGGTGCCGCTGCTGGGGGCACATCTGCCGAGCGCGGCTGAACTGCGTGAGCTGGAGGCAGCGGCGGAGCAAGCGTCAGGCGACGTCAACGCAACCCAAGCCCCTACGCCGGCGACGGAACCGGCTCCGACCAGGAAATGAGCCCGCCGCGACCTTCCAGTCCGCTCGCACGCCGCGCCGTTCCAGGTATCGCAGTTGGCGTGGCGGCGCTGGCCGTTCTGATCTTCAGCCTGCACGGCCGCGCGTTGGACTACGGTCTGTTCATGGACGACTACGCGCACGTGCGGCAATTGCGCGCGTGCGACTGGTCGGTCGCGGGGTTGACCGACGCCTGTCGGTTGGAACTGGTGGGCGGGGTCGTCGAGCTGTGGTGGATGCCGGAATGCACGCTGCGTTTCTTCCGGCCGGTCGCGTTCGGGCTGATGAAGCTGACGTACACGTTGTCCCGGTGGAACCCGTACCCGATGCACGTGGCCTCACTGATGTGGCACGTGATCGTTTGCACGCTGCTGATGCTCGTGTTGCGGCGTTTGGGGATGGGGGCCTGGCTGGCGGGGGCCGCCGCCGCGCTGTTCGCCATTCATCCCGGGCACGTGGGCACCGTGCAGTGGATCGCCTCGCAGAGCGAGCTGATGGTGACGACGTTCCTGCTGGGGGGGCTGCTGTGCTACATGGAGTTTCGCGGCTGGCCGGCGGGCAGTGGGCTGACCCGGAAGACGGACGGCAGCGGACGGTGGGGCTGGGCGGCGGCATGCGTGGCGTTCTTCGCAATGGCGCTCGGTTGCCGGGAAAACTCGATCGTTTTTCCGCTCGTGCTGGTGGCGTTGGAGCCGTGGGGCCGGCGGCCGCGCGGGCGGGGGACAGTCGCGCTCTATAGCGTGCTGGGTTCGGTGGCAGCGATCTACCTGGTGCTACGCTGGCATTACCTGGGTGGGGCGGCATTGCCGCCGCGGCCGTACGTGGTCTCGCCGGGCGATGCGGACTTCGTACGCTACGTGTTTGACAAGGCGTGCTACTACCTGCTGGGCGAGTTTCTGTTGGTCCCCTGTGTGCCGATCGGGGGGCTGCCGTACTTCCGTGCGCGACCGTTGGTGTTCTACGGACTGGCATTGCTGGCAGTGATACTGCTGGCTGTGGTGTGTGTGCGCTGGTGGCGACGGGGAGCGGGTGCGCTTGCGGTGGTGTGGCTGGGGGGTTTTCTGCTGCCGGTGCTGCCCGCCTTCGAATCGCCGCACCATCTCTATCTGCCGGGGGTCGGCTGGGCGGTGGCGGCCGCGCTGCTGCTGCGGGGGATTGGTGGTTCCGTGGTGGGCAGGTCGCTGCGCGGCAGGCAGCGGCGTTGGGTGGCGGCGGGGACGGTCACGCTCCTGACGGGGGCGATCTTCGGGGTGGCGACACATTTCTTCGGCCTGGCGCTCGATAGCGCGCAGCGCGTAGAGGACGGGGTGGCGGACGAGATCGCCTCGGCGCGGTCGGAGCTGCACGATGGTGACACGCTTTATGTCGCGAATCTGCCGGTGATCGCCCATTACGTGAAGCTCGCGGTCGAAGAGCGGACCGGGCTGCGCGACCTGCGCGTGGTCGCGTTGACCTGGGCTCCGCGCCTGCTGGGGTTGGTGGGGACGGCGACGCCCAGCGAACTGACCTGGGTTGATGAGCGGACGATCGATGTGCGCATTGCGCGTGAGCGCTATTTCTCCGGACCTTTGGGGCTTCTGGCGGCGGAGGCGAACGGGGGCAGGTTCCCGGCCGAACCGCGGCGGCCGCTTCGCTTCGAGGGCTTCACCGTCGAAGTGCGTGAGCGTGACGCGCGCGGAATCGTAGCGTTGCGGTTTGTTCTTGATGACGTGCCGGGCCGATCGCGGGTACACTTGTTCTGGGGATCGCGAACCTGTTGGGCAATGGAAGTCATCGGTGAGGCAGGCAGGGATGGAGAGTAACGAGAAGCTGCCGGCGTTGCGATCGCTCGAGGTTACGCCCTTCCGCAATAGCGGCAATGAGCCCTACTTCGCGCTGCACGATCACGCGCGGATCGCGTCGGGGCCGGTGGCGGTTTCACTGGCGTGCTACTTCGTGCTGGCCCACCTGGACGGACGGCACTCGCGCGGGGAGGTCCAGGAGGCGTTTCGGCGACAGTTCGGTCAACCGCTGGCGCCCGAGCAGTTCGACAGGCTGTTGGCCACTCTGGACGAAGCGCTGCTGCTGGACAACGAGCGGTTCGCGCAGGCGTATGCGGCACGGCAGGCGGCCTACCGTGCGGCGCCGGTGCGTGAGAGTCGGGATCGCTACCCGGACGCCCACGCGCTGCGAAGCGAGATCGAGCAGATGCTGGCAGGTGGGGCGGGGGCTTGCAGCGGGGAGGTGCGTGGGATCATCGCTCCGCATCTGGACTATCGGCGTGGGGGGCCGTGCTATGCCCGGGCGTACGGGGCGCTGCGGCAAGCCGGACCGGTACAACGGTACGTGATCCTGGGTACGAACCACGCCGGCCGGGCACAGTCGGTCGTGGCGACGCGCAAGGACTTTCAGACGCCGCTGGGACTGGTGACAACCGATCGGGCGTTCATTGAGCGCATCGAGCAGCGGCTGGGCGGTTCGATCTGCGAAGACGAGTTCGACCACGACGTCGAGCACTCGGTTGAACTCCAGGTGCACGTGCTGCAGGTGTGTGCCGACCAGCGCCGCTTCGAGATTGTGCCGGTGCTGTGCCCCGATCCCTGTGGTCCGACGGCTCAGCCGGCGGGCGACAGCCACGAGCCGGACCTGGACGACTTTGCGGATGCTCTGGGCGAGCTCATCGCCGAAGCCGATCGGCCGACCGTGGTAATCGCCGGGGCGGATCTCAGCCACGTCGGTCAGCGGTTCGGCGACCCGGAGCGCTTGACGCCGGAGTTTCTCGAGCAGGTCGCGCGGCGCGACCGGGCGTTGTTGTCGCTGCTGGAGCAGCGGAAAGAGGGCGAGTTCGTTGAGGCGCTGCGCGTGGCGGGGAATCCGACGCGGATTTGCAGCGCGGGCTGCGTTTACGCCGCGCTGCGGGCACTGCCGAAGCGGGCCTGCCGGGTGCTGGCGTATCACCAGGCCGCGGACTTCGAGACGCAGACGAACGTGAGCTGCGTTGCGGCGCTGATCGGTTGAGCGGGCGGGCAATCACTCCCTGAAGCCGTGGTCTGCGCTGCGTGGCTGGGTGGTAAAGCTCAGCCGGTTGAACTGCTGTACACAGCGGGTGATGCGTTGCAGGACGGTCTGGCCGTCCGCCATGAGCTCCAATCCGACGAACTGGATCGCGAGGCACAAGTTCCCGGGCGGGTCGTGGCGGGCGCCGCGATAGTAGGCGTCGGTCAGCAAGGGGGGGCCTCCGTCGGGCAGGTGCAGTTCGACGCCGACCGTTGCGTCCGCGGTCCAGTTCGGTGGGGAAAGCTGGTTGATTCGGATCAGTGCGCCGCCACAGGAGATGTCCTTGGCCTCTCCGGTGATTACGTGGAGGGTGTTCTCCTGGACGGCGGCGCGCACGGAGCGTCCGCCGGCCCAGAGGTTTGCCAGGAGGTTGGCGCCGTTGGGGACCGGCGTGCGGTAATAGGCCCGGCGTTGGAGCTCGGTCATGGATTCGGGCCAGCGGAAGCGGACGGCGGGGATGTTGGAGCCGTCCTCGATAAGAAACGAGCCGGTGGCCTCGACAACCGTGGGGAAGAGGACCTTTCGACTCTTGCGGCGGAAGCTGACGCCGACGTACTGCCCGGCCCGCAGGCTCGGCAGGGGCTTGTCGCTGGGGGACTGATAATCCAGGACGAAGAAGCGCTGGTTGGGATCTTGTTCGAGGAAGCGACATTTCAGGCTTTGCCAACTGCCGTTTTGCTGGACGGTGACGACCGCCAGGGCTTTCTCGCGCGCGGCAAATTCGAGGATCTCGCTGGTGTCTTGCAGGGTCAGGATGCGTCGTGGCTTCATGGCTCACCGTCCGTCGTCGTGTCGGTTGCCGGGTCAGAGAGAAACATCCGTAGGCGCTCGAGCGCCTGTTCGGCAGTCGGGTCGGCAGGTTCGCGGTTGAATTCGAGGCCCAGGTCGAGATAGCTCTTGTCGCGGGCCAGGCTCTTGTTGCAGACCGTGACCGGCAGCTCGAAAGGCTCGGCGTGGTCGGGCAACCTGAAGCTGACCCGGATGCCGTCGCCGACGAGCAGGACGTCATCGAGTTGTGGGTGCACCATGCGGCAGGCCAGGCCGGTGGGGCTGATGCTCAGTATCGGGCCGGCCTGGGGGACGTCGACCGGGCCGCCGGACAGATGGACCTGGGCCCAACTGCGCGGGGTTCTCCGTTCGAAGCGGCGGCGATTGGCCACCTGGAGCGCCTGGGGGACGGCCAGCAGGAGGCGCTGCGGGACGCTGGCGCCGCTGACGTCCATAATGCAGGTCGAGAACAGGTACAGCTCGCCCGAAAGCTCCGTGCGGACGTCGCAGAACGCGCCCATTAGGGCCGAGAGCGGCGTGGGCGGGTCGTGGTCGGGGAGGTCCACAACGAGCAGGTCGCCCTCGCGTCCGGTCAGTCGGGCGCAGATTAGTTGGTCGTCGGTGGCGTTGCGGAGCTCGATTTCGAGCTCGGCCCGGCTTCGCAAGGCCTGTTCGAGGACGCGGGCCGCCTGACGCGGGGTTAGATCCATTCCTAAGAGCATTGCTTCACCGCCTCCATACCGATGTCGCCACGGCACGTTCCGGCGTGGCCTGTTGTTGCTCGCGGATGAAACGCTCGAGCCGGCGCAAGTTGTCCTGGTGGGTGATGGGGTCGTCGGTCGGGCAAAACGCGCAACCGAGCCGCGTATGTTGGCCTTCGGAGCGGCGAGTCGTGTGGTAGTACGCAAGCCGGACGACGAGCTCGGTCTTCCGCTCATCGCCCGGCAGGGCGAAGTCGGCCCAGAACAGATCACCGACCCTGACGCGGCCGGCCGCCGGGTCCGTGGTGGTCCCGCCCAAGCCGCCAGGGGACACGTTGGTAATGCGCAGGGCGAAGCCAATGTCGCGTCCGATCATGCTGGTGCAGCGTGCCTGGAGGGGCGGGTCGAGCGCGGCCAGGGAGGTGCGGAAGCCGGCCCGCTGCTGCTTGCGCTCGACGCGGAGCGGCAGACTAAGCACAAGTGCCGAGACGAGCCCCCTTCCGGGTAGGCGTCGGGCGGCACGGCCGCGGACCTGGGTCTTGAAGGAGTAGCGGCCCTCGTCGTGTGAAAACTGGACCTCGACCGTGGCGCCGCGGGTCAGCCCGGCCGCAACGCGCCTGGTGCCGGGCCAGTACAGGAACAGGGCGCTGTCGTCGAGTGCGAGAAGGCGCGTGGCGGCCGAGTCGGAGGGGTCATCCGCTGGGAAGACAGCCAGGCGGGCGCGCTCGCCACGCTCGCACGCGCGCGCCAGCAAGTCGAGTTGTGTTCTGCGACTCGTCGCCAACGAGAACATCATCCTTACTCCTTGGGCGGGGATGATTTCCGATGGGCTTTTCGACCGAAGCCCAGAACCGCTTGATCGACTTAATCCGCGGCGCGTCACGCTGCGGCCCCCGCTTCCCATAAAGCGCACCACGCCACGGGACCGGACCGGCCGGCACAGCCGGCCTCCGGCGACCGAGCGACAGCACCCCGCGGCCGGCGTCCCAGAAGATGCCCGCTCGAAGGCGAGCGCGTCGGCGACGCGCCTGTCCGCCGCTGTGCGCGTCGTTGACACGACCGCTAACACTCGCCAAGTTCCCGGAGGAGATTCTTCAATACCCGGCGTGCAGAGAGTGAACGGTTCGGAGGACTTTTCTTTTTCTCACGCAATAACCCGGCCCCGCGCGGAACTGATAAACGGTGACGGCAGGCGGGATCGCACCGCGGTTATGGGAGCCGGGGCCTTGACGCGGAGGGATCTTGGGTTACCGGCGGCGGGACGCCGGCCTGAGCGCCCAAGCGAGTGACGAGCGTCCCGATCTGGGTTAGAATCAAGAGGCGTGAACAGGTGACGCGGCGGTCGCGGGTGGTAGAGCCATGCGGATCGGTGTTCTCTCCGATACACATGACCGGGTCCCGGTGATCCGGGCGGCGCTCGATCGGTTCCGGCAAGTGGGGATCGAGACGCTGATCCATCCCGGCGACATCATAGCCCCCTTTGCGGCCAAGATTCTGGCCGGGTTCGAGGGCACGCTCCACATCACGTACGGGAACAACGACGGCGAACGAGCCGGCCTGAAAGGCATCCTGCCGCAGATCGTCGATGGACCATTGGTGCTCGAGCTGGCGGGCAAGCGCGTGCTCGTGCACCATTCCCTCGACCTGTGTCACGACGACGATCTGACCCGGGCGGACGTGGTGATCAGCGGACATACGCACCAGGTGGCCATCAAGAAAGAGGGCGGCAAGCTGCTGGTCAACCCGGGCGAATGCTGCGGGTGGGAGACGGGCCGTTGCACTGTGGCGACGGTTGATTTGCATACGAACGACGTGGAGCTGATCGAGATTCCGACATGAATCAGGCAAAAAAACTTTGGTCGGCACTGGCGGTGTTCGCGCTGGTCCTGGTCGCGCTGGGGGGCTGCGTCGAACGCGTCATGAAGATCGAGACCGACCCCCAGGGTGCGTTGATCACGGTCAACGACGAGGAAGTCGGCGTGAGCCCGGTGAAGTTCTCCTTCCTGTGGTACGGGGACTACGACATCATCGCGCGCAAAACCGGATACAGGACCCTCAAGACCCACTACCGCGTGAATCCGCCCTGGTATCAGTACCCCCCGATCGATCTGGTCGCCGAGACCCTGCTCCCAGTGACCATTCGGGACGAACACGTCGTGCCGGTGTTGAAGCTCGAGGCGGCGGAAGCCCCGACGGTCGAAGAGGTCATCCGGCGGGCGGGGGAGCTGCGCCGACAGGCCCTGAGCGAGTGACGCCAGGGCCGGCGGGTGTTCGGGGGGCTTCTGCGGGAGCGGTCGTCAGTTTCGCGCGTGGGCAGGACAGGGTGTCCACGTTTCTCAGGGCTCGACAATGTGTTCCCGAATCGCATAGCGGGCCAAATCGACGCGGTCGCGAAGCCCGAGCTTACGCAGCAGGCTGGTGCGATAAGAGTCGGCGGTCTTGTAGCTGATGGTCATTCTCGAAGCCGCCTCGCGCAGCGTCAGCCCGCGGGCCAGCAGGGGGAGCAGCTCGATCTCACGGCGTGAGAGCTTGGGTTTGGCGCTTGATTCGGATCGAGCGTTGAGGATCGGCCCGCGCACGCCGTCGCTGTAGTACTGGTTTCCGTCCAGGACGGCGTTGATCGCGGCGCGCAGCTCGTCGAGGCCGCCGTCCTTGACGACATACCCGCATATGGGGCAGGCACCCCAGGTCTGGACAAGGGCAGGATCGACGGCGGACCCGATGACCAGGATTCGGGCCTCCTTGCAGAGCTTGGGGATCATCTGGACGGCATCGCGGACTTCGGGGGTGGGGCTGTCCGCATCGACGATGACCAGGTCGGGCTTGGCCCGTAGCGCGGCCCAGACGGAGACGGGAGCGAAACTGGCCTCAACAGCGACCTCCAGCCCCAACTCACGCTCAATCAGCAGGCGGTAGCCAGCTCGATCGAGGGCGGAGTGGCCTAACAGGCAGATGACTGAACGGTCCGAGCTCATCGGTGCTCACCGCCGCGTCGCGGCCAGGTTCAAGCCGGCACTCTAGGGGTACCGGGCCAGGGGCAGAACCCCGCAGGCATCAGCCGACCTGGGAGGTTTGATCATAGGGTGGGGGTGGCAGGTGCCTATGAGGTAAATGCCTGGAGTCTGTAGTTTCTTGGCAGATTTTTGCGGTTCAGACACCGGAACTCGGGCACCAGCTACCGTCGGGCGGGGATGGGGATGCCCAGGAACCCCATGACCTGCTTGAGATCCTCCCAGGCGCGGGGCTTCTCGCCCGGGCTGCGTAGCAAGTACGCCGGGTGGAACGTGGGCATTAGCTTGGCCGGCGGCAGGCCGAGCTGCTGGAGGGCCGGTGGGGGAAAATCGTGGAAGCGCCCGCGGAGCTTACCGATCGGGGCTTTCGTATCGAGCAGTGTCTGGGCTGCCGGTCGGCCGAGTGCAATGATCACGGTTGGCCTGAGAATGGCGAGCTGACGGTAGAGAAATGGGGCACAGACGCGCATTTCGGGCTCGCTGGGGGTGCGGTTGCCCGGCGGGCGGCACTTGACGACGTTGCAAATATAGACCTGATCGCGGGTTAGCGTCATGGCCGCGATCATGCGCGTCAGCAACTGGCCGGCCCGACCGACAAACGGGATGCCCTGACGGTCCTCCTCAACCCCCGGCCCCTCACCCACGAAGACGATCTGGGGACGGGCCGGGCCCGCGCCGAAAACCGTCTGGGTGCGGTTCTGGTGGAGCTCGCAGCGTGTGCAGGTTTTGACGAAGTCGGTTTTGAGGCGGGCCAACGCTTCGGCGGCAGCATCTTCGGTCAACTCGGCGGTGCAGACCGGGGGAAGCTCGGGATCGTCGGTGAACATAGAGAGCGTGGCTGAGCCGGCCGGCGCCCGTGAGCGCTCCCGGGAAACGGCGGCGGGAATATTCTCTGCGGCGGAGGAGTTCTGGCCGGCGGGGCGCCGAAGAGGCCAGTGCGGCACGCCGAGTCGCCGTTCGTTCCGCAACCACTGCCGCAACGACGAAATCACTGTATCGCGTTCGGGTTTAGTCACGATGACAAGATACGGGGCCGCCTATGGCACGACAAGGGTTCAAGCATGCTCGTTCTGTTTCGCACGCAGGAACTGGCCGCAGTTGGGTTGATGGTGGTGCTCCTGGCGATCAGCACCCTCGCTGACGACGGAGGGCGGGACGCCGAAGCGGTTCCCGCAGAAGGGAATGCGGTGGAAGCGGAAGCCGCGGAGGTGCCCGAGGCGAGGTTGTTGTGGCCGACACTGGGCCGGCCGGCGTTCGTTGCCCCCGGCGACGGCCTACAGGTCTACGCCCAGATGCCGCCGGCGACCCAGACGCCGGTGGTGTCGTTGTTATGCCAGACGCTGCCGAAGCATCGCCACTTGTTGCAGGCCGGGGCGGAGGCGGGGCGGGCACTGGGCGGCGGAAAAGCGTTGCGGGTCCAGGTTCCGGCTTACATCGTGCCGGCCACTTACGATCTGGAGATCCGCTGGGGCCGATCGTGCGTGGTGGGCAGGCACTGTGTGGCGGTTGGGACCCTGCCGGAGCGGATCCGCATTGTGCACCTGTCCAACATGAACGTGGGGGACGTTGGGGCGGCCGACTTCGACGCGCGCCTGATTGAGGAGGTCAACCTGGTCGCGCCGACGCTGATTGTCGCGACCGGCGACTACCTCGACGCCACCCACGCCGACCCCGTGCGCGGCTGGCTGGAGCTGGGGGACTTCTTGGCGCGGTTCGACGCGCCGGCGGTGTTGGCGTGCGGGGACCACGACGACATGGCGCTCTACAGCCGCTTCGTGGCACCGAGCCCGATCGGCGTGGTGGCGGTCGGGCCGTGTCGGGGCATCGTGCTGCTGGACCATGCGGACAATCCGATCGAGCGGGACGCCGAGCAACTGCGCTGGGTGGAGCGGGTGCTGACGGAGCCCAATGACGAAGGGGTGACGTTCGTGGTGTCGCACGCCGAGTCGCCGAACCTGCTACGGTTCTGGCAGAGGCGAGGGACGTTGGAACGGATGGTACGGGGCGGGGGGCTGGGGTTGTGGTTTGCGGGGGGCCATCGGGACTGGGATGGACGGGAGTACGCTGGGCTGGTCAGGGCGGCCGCCCCGATGCTGTTCCTGCGGACCCATCAATCCAGCACGGCCGCGCAGGACGGGGCGGAAGGGGTCAGTCACTATCGTGTGGTGGACCTGGCCGGCACGCGGGCGTTTCTGCCGGGCGAGGCCGAACAGGACAGGCCGCCGGCTTCGATTTCGGTCGGTCGGCTGGGTGTGAAGATCGACGCCCCGAACGACGCGACACGTACGCGCTTAGCCGTGACGGCCACGAACAACCTGCCGTATCGAATGGAGGGGTTGGCGGCGCGCCTGCTGTTGCGGCCCGAGGGCGACGGCGAGCCGTGGTGTCAGGGGGCCACGCTGGAACGGGCGACGCGGATCGACGGGGTATGGGAATGCCGGCTCAAGTTCGATCTGCCGGACAAGGGCTCGCTGCGGGCGCTGGTCGGGACCGGTCCCGAGCCGCCGCGACCGGACGTCCAGGTTCGCATCGAGTTGCCGTCCAGGTTGCAGTTTACGGTGCGGGCGAGCGCGGATGGTCTGAGGTTCTGCAGTGCGTCGGAGACGGCGGCGTTGGTGTACGTGCGGAATCGGGGTGAGGGGGTGGTCGAGGTTCGGCCGCTCGTCCGGCTGGACGGTGACCGGCTGGCCTACCGATTGGTCAGCGAAGAGGGCCCGTTTGCCACTGCGTACCGGCTGCGACTGCAACCCGGCGAGGAAATAGCCCTGGAGCTGGACCTGTCGGCGGTCCGGGTTCGGCCCGGGCGGCGCGAGTTGCAGGTGTACCTAGAGGGGGGCCAGGCGTGCACGCCGGTCTGCCACCCACTGGACGTGGAGGTGACGCCCGCGGAGTCGCTAGCACAGATCGATCGCGCGCGTTAAATAGGGCGTTTAGCCAGTCAAGGTGGTCAACCGGAGCGAGAGGTCGTGGCCCGTCCAGCGTGCCAGCCCCTGTCATTAACGATCTTCTTCCCGTGCTACAACGAGGAGGCGAACGTCGAGCGCGTCACGTTGAAGGCGCTGGAGGTGGGGCGGCGCATCGCGGACGAGCTGGAAGTCATCATCGTCAACGATGGAAGCAAGGATCACACGGGCGAGATCGCCGACCGGCTGGCGGGCGAACACGCTGAGGTGCGGGCGGTCCATAACCACCCGAACTTGGGCTATGGCGGGGCGTTGCAGCGCGGGTTTCGCGAAGCGACGAAGGAGTGGGTCTTCTACACGGACGGCGACGGGCAATTCGATTTCGGGGAGATTCCCAAGCTGCTGCCGCTGCTGGAAGAGTACGACATCGTTTCGTGCTACCGGGTGGACCGCAAGGACTCGCTGGTGCGGAAGCTGAACGCCTGGGCCTGGACGACATTGGTCAATTGGCTTTTCGGGCTGCGGCTGCGTGATATCGACTGCGCGTTCAAGATCTTCCCGCGCGAGCTGTTCGAGCGCATCGCGATGAAGAGCATGGGGGCGCTGATCGACACGGAAATCCTGGCCAAGGCCCGTAACCTGGGCTATTCGATCACCCAGACCGAGGTGCACCACTATCCCCGCACCGCCGGCGAGCAGTCCGGCGCGAACATCCGCGTGATCGCGCGGGCGTTCAAGGAGCTGTTCAAGCTGCGCCGGCAAATCAAGACCGAGGGGCATCAGGCATAGCGGCCGGCACACGCACGGAGCAGTTCGATCTCGCCAGGGACACTACCGGCTTGTCGGGGGCTTCCCAGATAGCTATCCTGAGCTTGGCAAGAGAGCGGTAGCCGTTGCTACCACGTTTTGTGATGCTCTCTCGGCATTCGGAGCAACAAGGGTGCGACGCGGAGCGGTGATTCTGATTGCGCTAGGGTTCGCTGCGGCGTCGCTGCTCGTCGCCGGCTGCGCACGGGAAACTGGTGACGGCCGGACAGGGCAGAAAGCAAACGTGCTGCTGATCGTGGTGGACACGCTGCGGGCAGATCGCTTGGGTTGCCACGGCGGCGACCTCGGAGCCACGCCGCGGATCGATGCGCTGGCGGCCGAGGGGGTGCGCTTCGAGCGCGCGTTCGCGCATGCCCCATGGACGCTGCCCTCATTTGCGTCGCTATATACCTCGCAAACCCCGCCGGAACACGGCGCCGGGGGTCGGTTGCTGAGCTTCCGCCTGCTATGGGACGGGGCACGGACGGTGGCCGAGTGCTTTCGCGACGCGGGCTACGCGACGGCGGCAGTGGTGAACGTGGACTATCTGGGTGAGAGCTTCGGCATGACGCAGGGCTTCGAGCACGTGGACTTCGAAGCCTATCGCAGCAACCTGCAAGTGCGCGACGCGGCGCGAACGACGGATGCGGCGGTCAAGTGGTTGGGTGAGCCGCGGGAACGTCCGTTCTTTCTGCTGGTGCATTACTTCGATCCGCACTTGGTGTATGCGCCGCCGGCGGAGTACCGCCGCCGATTTGCGGCCGCCCAGGACCGTGAGGATGCGGGGTGGGTCTTCGGCCGGAACACGCAGATGGTCGCGTACCGACAGGGGCAAGTGCAGTTTGAGGCAGCTACGATTCGGCGGGCGGAGAAGCTGTACAACGGGGAAGGGGCCTACAGTGATCACGAGGTTGGGCGGCTGCTGGATAGGCTGGATGATCTCAAGTTGACGGAGGCGACGATCACGGTCTTCACCGCGGACCACGGGGAGGAGTTCCTGGATCACGGCGGCTTCGAGCACGGGCACACGCTCTACAACGAGCTGGTGCACGTTCCCTTGGTGTTGCGCTACCCGGGCCGGGTCGAGCCACGAGTCGTCAGCGAAATGGTCGGCCTGATGGATGTGGCGCCGACCATCTGCGAGCTGGCCGGCGTCGAGCCGGAACCGACGTTCCGCGGTCGTAGCCTGGTCGGGCTGTTGACCGCCGGTGGCCCGTGGGAGCCCCGGCCGATCGTCTTGGAGGGCAACTTCTGGGGGCGACCGTTTCAAGCATGGATCCAGGACGGGTACAAGCTGGTGCGTGGTCCGGGCGGAGCCAGACTGTTTGATCTGCGGCGTGACTTCGGCGAGACGCGCAACTGTGCCGGGGCGGTGCCGGACCGGGTCATGAACATGTTGACGGAAATGGCCGAGACCTTCGAGGCCTTGGCTGCCAGCGGACGCGCCACGCGCAGCCGGGTCGAGCTCCCAGACGACGTCGTTAAACGCCTGGAGTCGCTCGGGTACGTTGATGTGTCCGAGCTCGCGGACGAGCCAACACCTGCGACCCGAAGCGCTGGCTCCCAGCCGACTTCGCAACCAACGGCCGGGGCGGACGAAGGCGGCTAATAGGCATCACGATCAGGACGTGCGCCCATGCCTCGCGGCTGACACAGCCGTGGCACGCATCGAGGTCTAACTGCCTGTTACGTGCGCGCCGCGGCTGGCTCGCCCAGGCGCCCGCGTTCGAGGCGGTTGACGACGATGGCCCCGATCGAGTCGCCGAGCACATTGGTCGAGGTGCGGAACATGTCCAGGAAGGCATCGACGGCGAAGATCAGCGGGATGTAGTAGATCGGCAAGTGCACGGCGGCGGCAACCAGGACCATGGTGACCAGTCCGGCATCCGGCACCGCGGCCGCCCCAACCGATGCCAGCACGGCCGTGATGAAGATCAGGAACGTGGTGATCGCCGTCATGGTGATGGTGACGTCGTCGAGGCCGCCGTAGATTTGGATCAGGAAGATCACCGCCACGCCTTCGTACAGGGCGGTGCCGTCCATGTTCATGGTGGCACCGAGCGGGAGGGAGAAGCCGGCGACCTTGGGCGAGACCTTCAGCTTCTCGGTGGTATTGGCGATCGTCACCGGCAGCGTTGCCGCGCTCGAACGCGTGGTGAAGGCGATCATCCAGGCTTCGCGGATGCCGCGCCAAAATCGCAGTGGGCCGATGCGGCCGATCACCGCGCAGATTGCCAGCAGCACGCAGATGTGTACGAGGATGCCGCCGATGACCGTCCCGCAGTACCAGCCGAGCGTTTGGAAGATGTCGGGTCCGTTTTCGGCCACGAGCTTGGCCATGATGCAGGCGATCGCCAGCGGTGCGATCGACATGAGCCAATGGGTAACCTGCATGATGACGGCGTTGAGCTGGTGGAAGAAGCCGACCACGGTCGTGGCCCGCTGGCCGACAACGGTGCAGGCGACGCCGAGCAGCAGGGCGAAGAAGATAATGCCCAGCGAATTTGGGGGACTGGCCGAGAGAGAGCTAAACGGGTTGGTCAACAGGGGCTGGACGATGTCCTCCTTGAAGATGTCGCCGGGGCTGCGCTCCTTGGCGCCGGCCAGTTTCCTAAAGCGGGCCGCCTCGGCACCGCCGGTCGTCGCCTCACCCTCCTGCTCGCTGACCCAAGCGAGGTATGAGGCCCTGGGGCGCTGGTCGTCGCGCAGGGCCGGTTGGCCGGTCGCTTCGGTGTATTGGGCGCGGTAGGTGGCGAGCTGGTGCTCGCGATCGCGGCGAACCTGCTGGGCGGCCGCCTTCTCGCCGGGGCGAATGGTCAGGACGGCAACTAGGCCAATGACCACGGCGATGGTCGTGGTGCACACGTAGTAGACGAGGGTCTTCCAGCCGATGGCGCCCAGCTCGCTGATGTTGGGCAGGCTGGTCACGCCGGCGACGATGCTCGCCAGGATCAGCGGGGCGATGATCATCTTCAGCGCGCCCATGAAGATGGTTGGGCCGAGCAGATCGAGCACCCACATGATGTACGCGTTTATGCCGAGGATCGTCTGGTTTGGTGGGGCGACCACGCTCAGTCGGAAGCGCTCTGCGCTCTGTTGAGGCGCGTCCGGATTTTCGGGCACGAACACGAGTCGGAGTCCGTCCGGTCGCAGCCAGCCCGCGTCGAGGGAGTTGACGATGGCGTCGGCCGTCTTCGATGCGACGGTGGCCGTGACCGTTTGCTCGCCGGGGCCGGGCTCGAGCGCGATGGGCAGGGCGACTCCCGGTTTACGCCCATTCAGGTCGAGCGTTCGCTGCCCCGAGAGCAAGCGTAGCTGGCCGGTGAGTTGTTCTTCCGCGCCGAACACGAGGTCTATGCTCAGGTCGGTCTGACTGGCGTGGGCGTGCAGATAAAACAGGCTCAGGCCGACGATCACGCCCAAGGCCATGCCGACGAAGATCAGGTTGTGCAATTTGAAGCGCATGGGGTCCTCGTGCCGTTCAAGAGTCAAATGGTCACGTGGTTAAACGGTCAAACAGGCTGCCGCGCCACCAGCCATTTGACCAGTTGACCATTCAACCACCTACCCCACTTTCCGCGGGCAGTTCGAGCAGATCAAACGTATTGTCGTCCGGGTCGGCGATTGTAATGAGGCGCAGGTCGTTATAGGTCTCGATCTGGCCCACCTGTCGGCCGCCGAACTCGATCAGCCGGACCAGCGTGTCGTCGAAGTTGGAAGTGGTGATGTCAAAGCCGACGCCCGGGTGTGAGCCGGGCTCGGGGCGTGTGCCGGGTTCCCAGGGCTCGGCCGGCCCGAGCAGGCCCAGCGCGGGCCCGCCATCGGGGAACTCGAGGCGCGCATAGGCGCTGTGGGTCGTGACTTCCTTCTCGGCGACCTGCAAGCCCAGGCCCTCGGCCCAGAACTTCAGCGCCCGCTCGAAGTCGGTCACGTAAATCTGGATATCGCCGATCGAAAGCATGCGGTCTGCCCCGATGCCACGGTCTGGGGCAGTTTATACCGCAGGCCGTCGGCATGTTAAACGGTCAAATGGTTAAATGGTCAGATGGTCAAATGGGGAGCCCTGTAGGGCAGGCCGAGATCACGGCGACAATGGGTGCCGTCGAAGTCGATCCGGTCCACGGCTTCGTAGGCGATGCGGCGGGCGTCGGCCAGGGTATCGCCAAGCGCCGTCACGCCGAGGACGCGTCCGCCGGAGGTAACGATCGTGTCGCCCTCTCGCCTGGTGCCGGCGTGAAACACGGCCAGATCGTCCCGGGTGGCCGCGTCGGGCAGGCCGCTGATCGGCAGCCCCGTCGCATATTTGCCCGGATAGCCGCCGGAAGCCATCACGACGCACAGGGCGTGGCGTGCGTCCCAGCGGACGTCGGCTTGATCGAGCCGTCCCTCGACCGCCGCCTCGATCAGATCGAGGAAATCGGACTTGAGCCGGATGAGCTGCGCCTGCGTTTCCGGGTCGCCAAAGCGGCAGTTGAATTCGAGCACCTTCGGTCCGCCGGCGGTGAGCATCAGCCCGGCGTACAACACGCCGCGGAAGTGGATTCGCTCGCGCACGAGTCCGTCGAGGGTGGGGACCAGGATTTTGGTCTCGATCTCGCGGCGGGTGTCGGGGTCGATGGTGGGGGAGGGTGAGAAGGAGCCCATGCCACCGGTGTTGGGGCCCTCGTCGCCATCGGCGAGCCGTTTGTAATCCTGAGCCGGCTCGAGGATGCACAGCGTCGTGCCGTCAACGATCGCCAGCACGGAGACCTCGCGGCCTTCGAGCCGTTCTTCGACGACGATTTTCGCTCCGGCGTCGCCGAAGACGCGGTCGCAGAGCATTTGCTCCGCGGCCAGCAAGGCATCGGCCGGGTCGTCGCAGACGATCGCGCCCTTGCCTTTGGCCAACCCTGAGGCCTTGACGACCAGGGGCGTGTCGCGTGTGGCGATATACTGCTGCGCGAGCTCGTAGTCCTCGAAGACGCGCGCCTCGGCCGTGGGGACAGCCTGCTGGCGCATGAGCCGCTTGGCGTACGCCTTGTCGGCCTCGAGCTGGGCCGCGGCACGAGTGGGGCCGAAGACGCGTTGACCGGCCTGCTGAAAGGCGTCCACCAGGCCGGCGGCCAGCGGATCCTCGGGGCCGACGATGGTCAGATCGACCTTCTCCCGCCGGGCGATCGAGAGCGCCAGGTCGATATCGGCCGCGTCGCCGGGGATGTTGGTGCCGAGGCTTTCCGTGCCGGCATTTCCGGGCAGGATGAATAGCTTGTCGAGCCGGGGCGAGCGCGCCAGCGTGTGGCAAATAGCATGCTCGCGACCGCCGGAACCGATCACCAGAACCTTCATGCGCTTACCCTCTGTGAGCGGTACTGCTGCTGCCAGCATCAACTCGGTTGCTGGCGAGGAGGATGGTTGCCTCGCAGGCGCGGCGATTCTACACTGGCGGGACAGCGTCGGCACTGCCTCGTCTCCACGGAGCAAAGCGCACCGCTGCCTGAGCGTGGTTGCCGAAAACGCGTGAGACGCGGAATCGTGGTCGGCATCGAGATGCCCCGGTGAGGGCTCCCGCCAAAGCAGGCGGCCGTGAGGAGTCGGCGTGATCATTCGGTCAACCTTGCTGTGGGTCCTTGCGTTTCTCCTGACGGCCGCCTCAGGCGTCTATCAGAGAATCACGGGGCCCACCTATCCAGTCAAAGGCGTGGTAGTCGTTGGCGACCAGGAGGTCAGATTCAGACTTCCGCGCAGCCACGGCGGCGCGGGCGACGCGGACATCCGGCTGTCCGTACCGAAGCGGGTGGTAAGCGGCAGGCTCGAGTTTCGACGCTTTCAGAGCTACGATTCCTGGAACCGCCAGGCACTTCAGCGCGAGGGAGACGCACTCGTTGCGCGGATTCCTCACCAACCGCCGGCCGGCAAGGTGATGTACCGCGTCCTGCTTTGGGGCGATCGAGAAGTACCAGTTGCGTTGACTCCAAGCCCGGTAATCATCCGTTTCAGAGGTGGGGTGCCGGCCTGGGTGCTGGTGTCGCATATCCTGGTCATATTCGCCGGCATGCTGCTTTCCACCCGTACCGGGCTCGAAGCGTTGCGCCAGGGGCCCCGGACGCGCCGGCTCACCATCTGGACAATTTCCTGCCTCATAGTCGGTGGGTTGATCCTGGGGCCCATCGTCCAGAAATATGCGTTCGACGCGTTCTGGACCGGTTGGCCCTTCGGACACGACTTGACGGACAACAAGATTGCCGTCGCGGTGTTCTTCTGGGCAGTCGCTCTTTGGCGCGGCAGAAAGAGCCCCAGCGGTCGGGGATGGGTGATCGCTGCTTCGCTGGTTACGCTGGTCGTCTGGCTGATTCCCCATAGTCTGCTGGGCTCGGAATTGGACTACACGCAGACTCCCCCGTGAACCCGCGGGATCGTCAGCCGCCCCGGCGGCGAGACTCGCCGAGCGCAACGGGCTCGACTCGCCGTAGATTCCCATTGCCGAGTTCGTGGGTTTGACGCCGGACGGTGAGCTGGTGGTGCCGGCGGGGGAGGAGGGCGGGACCGCGCGTCGGCGGCCGTAGGGGCGGGCCGTGGGCCACCGGCGCGCGGCTGGAGGAGAGGTCCACCGGAGAACAGGGGGTCGGTAGGATCCCGGCGACCCGCCCGCCGCGGCGCAGTTGGCCTGCCCGGCGGGTGGCACGCGCTCTTCGGCGGCGTGTGCGGCCGGAGGGGTAGGCGTGCGTTGGGCGTCGGACAGGGGCTCCCCGAGACGCGCGGGCAGGCGGGCCGGTGGGTTTGGGGCGGGGTCGCATATCTACACATTCTAGATTTACTATACACTGGACCGGCCGCCCGGTCAAGCCCATAATGAGGATTCCTAGAAACCAAAGCGATTCTTGCAAGGAGTTGCCATGCCCGAACGCAGACCGCAAATCAACTTCCAGGTCGATCGCACCATGAAGTTGCTCTATCAAGAGGCCAAGGTGCACGGACACTGGGTGACGCGCTTGTGTGCGGCCGGCTTCCTGCTGATGGTCGAGGACGCGCGTGCTCGCGGGCGGGCCCTCATTCGCCTGCGCGAGTGGGAAGCCGAGTACGGGGACGCGTCCCCGCAGGAGGTAAAGGCTTTCGTGGAAGGCGCGCAAGCCGCGCTGCAAAGCGGCGCTCGAGGTAGTCGGCGAGCCCGGAAAGCTCGGCCGGCGCGAAGAAAGGCAAAACGCGCTGGATCCGGATGAGCTGCTGCTGGGCGAAAGCGTGGGAACGATCAGGTTGCCTGGACATGAGGGTAGCCCTCCTTGTGCGGGGCGTGGCTGGGCGAAGGCGCGCATGGCCCGGGCCGGTGAACGGGCGGCGGGCGACACGCCCTCCCTGGCATCCGATTCCGTGGCCGGCCGCGCCCGCCGGTTCGGGGCGGCATTCGCAGCGGCGAATCTGCTGATCCTATTGTACGGCAAATGTTAGGGATGACAAGGCCCATTCTGATTATTTCCGGGTGGTGCCGGAGGTATTTTCTGCCGTCCGGGTCATCCCGTAGTGACACCGCGGACAGCCGGTCCTCCGCGAAGCGTTTATCGGCGCCGGGATTCTCAGGTATACACCTGAACCCGGGAGAAACCTGCAGGGATATGCCTGAGAGGCAGACCCGGTAGGAGGCCCGGTCCGCACCCCACCCCGAGCTGCCCGCAAGGGTCGGGGACTCGAGCGAGGCCGGCAGTTACGGGTGGAAGTCGAACCAAGGGCAAACCCATGCTGCGATGGCTTGTGGAGCTGTGGCAACGCGTGCATCGGTGGCGCTGGTGGCTGCGCCGGCCGGCCAAGCTGAGCATCTTCCTGCTGGTCATGGCGCTGGTGCTGTACCCCAAGTTCTGGCTGCTGCCGGAGTGGTGGCGCCGGCTGGGGCATGTCAACGGGCTGCTCGAGCCGAACCATCCCGGGCTGGCGGACCTGGAGCAGGCCGCGCGGGCGAAGTTGGGGGACGAGGCGGCGCCAGAGGCGGTCCTGAAAGCGGTCGAGCTGACGGTGCGCGAGCGGATTCCGTACGCCTGGGATTGGGACGTATGGGGGGTGATGGACTATGTGCCGACGGTGACGGAGGTGTTGGAGCAAGGACGGGAAGACTGCGACGGGCGAGCAGTCGTGGCAGCGTCGCTGTTGCGGCGGATGGGCTGCGACGCCTGGCTGGTCAGCGACGTGGTGCACGTCTGGGTGGCCACGCCGGTCGGGGAGACGATGGGCCCAGGCGGGGGCGAGAAGACGCTGGTGGGGACGGAGACCGGGACGCGGACGCGACTGTCATTGGCCGGGCTGGTGAACCTGGGGCGGGGGACGGCGTTTGGCGTGAGCGTGTTCCCGATCGGGCGGGAGCTAATCATCCTGGCGGCGCTGTGCGGGCTGAGCTTACAGCCTGGGACGCCGACACGCCGGCGGATCGCCGGATGCGTGTTGCTGGTAGCGGCGTTTGCGTTGCTGCGAGTGTCGGGGGAGGTCGTCGGCAGGGGGGAGGCGTTGCCAATGCAGTTCTGGTTGGGCCTGGCGGCGGCAGTGGTGGGGTGGCTGTCGCTGGCCGTCAGAGGGGCAGGGAAACGCCCGCGTTCGCGCGCAGCGCGGCCTGAATAACGGGGAGCAGGTGGCGCTCACCGTGGCCGATTCCGGGGCAGTTGCGGGCAGCTTGCTGCCAGGCTCTGGGGGAGCGAAGGTTGGATTCCCACAACGGCCAGGTTCGACATTGCAGGGGGCGTACGGCGTAGATCTTGCAGCGGGCTTTGCCGTCCGGATCGCGCTCGAGGAACTCGCAGTCCCCGTTGTCGAATTCCAGCAGGCTCTGCCGTGATCCGACCCGGCGGGTGTGGTGGGTTTCAAACTGCTCGGTGGTGAGCCCCAGGGCACGGGCGATCGCGGTAATCTCCTGGTAAGCGACCCAGACGTACCCGGGAGCTCCGCTACAGCAATTGCCGCAATAGGTGCAGCTGAAGCACAGGCCCTCGGCGTACCAGGGGTCGGGAGTGGTCACGGGCTTCTCCTCAAGGGCCGCCGGGCATGGATGGCGTCCGCCACGTCGGCGATGCCGAAAGGGTCCTGTCGCGGGTTGAACCCAGCCCGGCCCGGCGCCTGAGTATAGGATCGGTGGACGCGCACTGTCGAGCCGCGTCGCTCTCCCGCCGGAGGGTGGCAGGAAACAACATTTTGGGGGTTGACGAGCGGGCGACTGTGGTTAATCTGCCGCGCGCATTGTGGAGTAATGGGATTGGCAAGGAGCGCAGAGATGTTCCAAGTGGTTCGACGCAACGGACTTGAGATAGCTGAGTGGGAAATGCGGCAGTTGGGGGAGTTTGCCGAAAGCGGCGAAGATGGTGACGAGGTCGGCGCTGGGGAGCCTGCGGAGGTTGAGTCGGGGGCGCCAGTGTGGGCGCCGGCGGATGCGTTGGGCTTGAAGGCCGATGGCCGTCGGCGAGACGAGGACGACGAAGACGAAGACGACGAGGACCCGGATTTCGCGTTCGACGAACTCGACGAGGACAAGGAGCTGGACGACGAAGAGGACGACTTAGACGACTACGACGACGAGGACGATTCCAACAAGGAGGATTCCGAGGTCGAGGAGCATTAGGGGGGCGCCGGGTCCGGAGAGGGGTTGGAGGTTTCGGGCCCACACCTCCGAGCGCGGGGCGTGCGTGGCGGCGCGCGGGCGCTGTGGCGGGCTGGGCCTGCGAAAACCCCGGCGGGGCTTCAGTCGCCGGGGCGGGGCAGACGATGTATATACCGATGAGCGACGAAACCTCAGACAATGTCGCGGAGACGCCTAGCCAGCCCGAGCGACGTAAGGGAGATCGGCGTTGCGCGGTTGACCGCCGTGCCGGAGTTGATCGGCGTTCCAGCCTGGATCGTCGGCGCGGTCCCGGGCGTCGGCGTACCGAGTATCGGCGCGAGGCCGAAGAAGGCCGGATGAACGAGGAGCAACTCGATTTCATCAAGGCGATGGATGAGTACAAGCGGGTCAACGACCGCCCCTTCCCGACCTGGACCGAAGTGCTGGACGTGATCTTGTACTTGGGGTATCGGCGGGTCGCGCCGATAGGGGAGTTCAAGCTGCGCAAGGGCCGTCAGACGGCGGTTCCCGAGAAGTAAGCCGACGAGTTCCACAGGCGGGGCGCCCGTGCCACGCGGGTTCGGTGAGGCGCTCTTGGTCTGTGCGCATGTCTTTTCGATCTTGACAGGTCTCGGCCACCGGCGTAGGGTTGGCCGGCTAGCAAGCGTGGAGCGTGATTGCTACGGGACGTTAATGCGCTGAACGGCGCGGTCGGTGTGGGGTCTATAGTAGCGGGAGAGCTGATGCTACCGGTAAACAAGAAGAGCAAGATGCGCAAGCGCACACGCCGTTCGCACCTGGCGCTGCGCCCCGTCGCTCTGATCGCGTGCGCGCAGTGCGGTCGGGCGAAGTTGCCCCACGTGGCGTGCGGGAATTGCGGCTACGTGAACGCGCATACAACGATCAAGGTCGGGGGTGAGGAGTCGTAGAGGTTATGCGGATCGGCGTGGACGCGATGGGGGGGGACCACGCGCCCGGGGAGATCGTCCGGGGTGCCGCGCTGGGGCTACAGTTCCTGGGGCAAGCCGATGAGCTGATCCTGTACGGCCTGCAGGAGCGGGTGGAGGCTGAGTGCCGTGAAGTGGGGCTGAGCGACCAGCGGGTCAAGATCGCGCCCTGCTCGCAGGTCATCGAGATGGACGAGTCGCCGCTGGAGGCGCTGCGTCAGAAGCGCGACTCGACCATCGTGCAGATGGCCAAAGCGGGGGGGCAGGGGGAGCTGGACGCGTTGATCTCGGCGGGGAATACGGGGGCGTTCGCGGCGGCGTGTCAGTTGCGCATCAAGCCGCTCAAGGGAATCTCGCGGCCGGGCATCGCCGTGGTGATGCCGACGTTTCACGGGCCGGTGCTGATCTGCGATGTGGGGGCGAACGTGGCGCCGAAGCCGCACCACCTGCACGAGTACGCCCGGATGTGCACGTGTTATGCGCGGGGGATTCTGGGGATTGCCGAGCCGCTGGTGGGGCTGGTCTCGATCGGGGAGGAGGAAGTCAAGGGGAACCCGTTGGTGCGCGAGGCGCGCGGGCTGATCAAGCAGGATCGCAGCCTGCGTTTCGTGGGGAACGTGGAAGGGCGGGACATTTTCGCCGGCAACGCGCACGTGTTCATCTGCGACGGGTTCGTGGGTAACGTGGTGCTGAAGCTGACGGAGGGCCTGGCCGACGGGCTGTTCAAGACGATCGTTCACGAGATCAAGCAGGAAGGTGCGGGCATGAGTCGGCAGTTCGAGCCGATCGTGGAGCGCATCTGGAAGCGGCACGATTTTGCCGAGTATGGCGGGGCACCATTGCTCGGGATCAACAACGTGGCCATCATCTGCCACGGTCGCAGCGACCAGCGCGCGATCAGCAACGGGATCCGGGTGGCAACCGAGCAGATCCGGATAAAGCTCAACGACCTGATCGCCGCGCAGATGTCGGAACGCCAAGAGGGTGCCTTGACATGAAGCTGGCGTGGGCGGTCGAAATCGCCGGCACCGGCGCCAGCGTGCCCGAGCAAGTTGTGACCAACGACGACTTTGCCCGGCGCTTGGACACTTCGGACGAGTGGATTGTCCAGCGGACCGGCATCCGCGAGCGGCGTATTGTCGGCCCGAACGAATCGACGCTGCGCTTGGCGACCGAAGCCAGTCGGGGGGCATTGGCCAAAGCGGGCGTGAAGCCCGATCAAATCGACATGATCATATGTGCAACGATCACGCCCGAGCATATTCTCCCGGCCACTTCCTGCGAGCTCCAGCACGCGCTTGGCTGTGACCCGGTAGTGCCGGCGTTCGACTTGCAGGCGGCTTGCTCGGGGTTCGTGTACGGGGTGATCACGGCGGCCCAATACATTATCACCGGCATGGTCCACAACGCGCTGGTGGTGGGCGTGGAGTGTCTGACGCGCATCACCGACATGGAGGATCGTTCGACCGCCGTGCTGTTCGGCGATGGGGCCGGGGCGGCGATCGTTCGGGCCAGTCACGATCCGCAGCGGAGTCTGCTGGCCGGGCGCCTCGGGACGGACGGGTCGCGGGCGATGCTCATCTGGGTTCCTGCCGGCGGTTCCCGAGAGCCGGCCTCAGCGCGCACGGTGAACGAGCGGCTGCACTACATGCGTATGAAGGGACGCGAGGTCTACAAGTTTGCCGTAACGAAGATGGAGGAGATCATTGCGGGGACCGTGGCGGACGCGGGGCTGACGATTGACGATCTGGCGCTGGTCGTTCCGCACCAATCCAACTTGCGGATCATCAACTCAGCCTGTCGGAAGCTCGGTGTGCCGGATGAGAAGGTGGTCATCAACATCGAGCGTTACGGTAACACCTCGGCCGCGTCGGTCCCGGTGGCGTTGCACGAGGCGTGGGAGGAAGGGCGGATCAAGCCGGGTGATTACGTCATGCTGGTGGCGATCGGGGGCGGGCTGACCTGGGCGACGGCGTTGCTGAGGGTGTAGGGTGTCGGCGAATGCGGCAATCTTTCCAGGGCAGGGGTCGCAGCTCGTCGGGATGGGCCAGGACGTGGCCGAGCGATTCGGCGTAGCGGCCGACACGTTTGCGCGCGCTGACGAGGTTTTGGGATTCGAGCTATCCAAGCTGTGTTTTGAAGGCCCCGCCGAGCGTTTGAACGCCACGGACATCCAGCAGCCGGCCATTTTCGCCACCAGCGTTGCCATCTTCCGTGCGGGGCTAGATTGCGATCGCTTGCGGG
Source organism: uncultured Planctomycetales bacterium (assembly GCA_964572345.1). Taxonomy (GTDB): domain Bacteria; phylum Planctomycetota; class Phycisphaerae; order UBA1845; family Fen-1342; genus JAUWXH01. Next base: position 23,363 of record CAZNFA010000017.1, on the reverse strand, counting down.
CGGACACGTTCGCGGCAATGGGGGGGCTCAGCCTGGGCGAATACACGGCGTTGCATCTGGCGGACGCAATCTCGTTTGAGGACGCCCTGCGGCTAGTCCACCGCCGCGGGCAGCTCATGCAGCAGGCCTGTGAGCAGCATCCCAGTGGCATGGTCTCGCTGATGGGGCTGGACGAGGCGCAGGCGTTGGCGCTTTGCGAGCGGCTGGCGGACCAGGGCCTGATCGCTCCGGCCAACTTCAACTGCCCGGGACAGATCGTGATCTCCGGCGAGAAAACGGCCTGTGAGGTAGCCGTGTCGCTGGCCGAGGAGTTCGGCGGCAAGGCGGTGCCCCTGAAGGTCGCCGGTGCGTTTCATAGCGAGCTCATGCGATCGGCGGCCGAGGGATTGCGGGCGGGGTTGGAGGCGTGCGAAATCAAGACGCCGCGAATCCGCGTGGTCGCCAACGTGGATGCGGCGTATCACGCGGATGCCGAGGCGATCCGCGAAGCGCTTTACCGGCAGGTGATCAATCCGGTCCGCTGGCAGGCCTGTATCGAGCGGATGATTGCCGACGGGTGCACGGTCTTTTGGGAGGTGGGTCCCAACCGTGTTCTCACCGGGCTGATGCGTAAGATCAATCGCAAGGTCAAGACGATCAACGTGTCGTCGGCCGGTGGTTTGGCGGCAGGATAAGGAGCGGTGGAGATGAAGAGCTTGCACAAACAATCGGCCATCGTGACCGGCGCGGCTCGCGGCATCGGCCGGGCGATCTGCCAGGAGTTGGCGGAGCGCGGAGCCAACATCCTTGCCACCGACGTGCTCGTTGACGAGCTCAATGAGACCGTCGCTCTCATCGAGGCCAAGGGCGTCGGCGCCGTCGCCGAAGTCGCCGACGTGGCCAAGCCTGAGGCCGTCGAGCGCCTGGTCGAAACGGCATGCGAGAAGTTCGGCAAGCTGGACATCATGGTCAACAACGCCGGCATCACGCGGGACACGTTGATTCTCTCGATGACCGACGAGCAGTGGGATGCGGTGCTGAACGTGAATCTGCGCGCGGTTTTTCTGGGGACGCGGGCGGCCGCCAGGGTGATGCTCCGGCAGCGCAGCGGCCGCATCATCAACATGGCCAGCTTCTCGGGTCTGTCGGGAAATGCCGGGCAGGCTAATTACGCCGCCAGCAAGGCAGGCGTCATCGGCCTGACCAAGTCGGTGGCCAAGGAACTGGGGAAGCGCGGCGTGACGTGCAACGCGGTCGCGCCGGGTTTCATCGAAACCAGCATGACCGACGTGTTGCCTGACAGGGTGAAGGAAGGGGCCAAACAGATCATTCCCATGCAGCGTTTCGGGAAGCCGGCGGAGGTCGCCGCGGTGGTGGCCTTCCTGGCCGGCCCGGCCGCCAGCTATATCACCGGCCAGGTCCTGTCGGTCGATGGTGGCCTGCATTGCTAGGGGCGGCTGTCTCAACTGCGGCATGAGCTTGCGGCCCGTGAATCCACGAGCTGCAAACGGGTGTATCACGAGCGAGGTGTTCCAATGCCAGAGGAACGCAGGTCGGTCCAGCGGATCGGGGTTCTCACGGGCGGCGGGGATTGCCCGGGGCTGAACGCGGTCATCCGCGTGGTGGCCAAGGCGGCCATCCTGCACCTGGGCCTGGAGGTAATCGGGATCGAGGACGGGTTCCTCGGGCTGATCCGCAATCGCATGCGTCGGCTGTCCACCGAGGACGTGTCCAACATTCTGACCGCCGGCGGGACGATCCTCGGTACGAGCAACAAGTCGAACCCGGCTCACTTTGCCGTCGGGAAAGATGCCGAGGGTCGCCCGATCTTTGAAGACGTGACCCCGCGGGTCATCGAGCACATTCGCGACCGCCAGATTGACGCGCTGGTGTGCATCGGGGGGGACGGGACCATGTGCGGCGCCGTGGGTCTGATGCAACACGGCATTCCCTGCATCGGCGTGCCGAAGACGATCGACAACGACCTGATGCACACGGACATCACGTTCGGGTTTGCGACGGCGGTACAAACGGCGACCGAATGCCTGGACCGGATTCATTCGACGGCCTCGAGCCATCATCGCGTGATGGTGGTGGAGTTGATGGGTCGCAACGCGGGCTGGCTGGCGCTGCACGCCGGCCTGGCCAGCGGCGCCGACATCATCCTGATTCCCGAGATTCCCTACGATATTGACATTGTATGCGATACATGCATGGAGCGCTCCCGGCACGGCAAGCGGTTTACGCTCATCGCCGTCTCCGAGGGGGCTCGCCCCAAGGGCGGCGAGCAAGTGGTCAACAAGATGGTCCACGACAGCCCCGATCCGATCCGCTTGGGCGGGGTGGGCGCGGTGCTCGCCGAGCAAATCGCCGCCCAAACGCACCTCGAGACGCGCGCGACGATCCTCGGCCATGTTCAGCGTGGCGGCACCCCGATCGCGTTCGACCGGGTGCTGGCAACCGCCTTCGGGCACAAGGCGATCCAGTTGGTGGCCACGCAGGAGTGGAACCAGATGATCGTTCGGCAAGACGGCCGGATCGGGATGGTCCCGATTGAGTCGGTGGCCGGCGCGCAGCGGATCGTAGAGGCGGACGACCCTCTGATCGCGATGGCCCACGCGGTCGGCACCTCTATGGGCGACTGACCCATTCGTCCCAGCCGTAGGGGGGGGTGAGGGTCCCCGGCGTAGTGTTAACCGGCGGCAACATACTGCGACGCATCGTCAATATCCTGCTGATCGGTTTCGGCGGCGTGCCGTTGGTCTGGGCGCTGCGGAGCTATCCGGCTGATCCGCGCCGCGCCGCCGCAGTCGCTGCTCTGGTCGTCATCGGCATCGCGCTCAACCTGACCGGGCTTGTACGCCGGGATCTGAACGTTCGGGCGTGGCTGCGGGTTCTGGCGTGCGGCGTGGCCGGCGTCGTCGCAATCGCGACACTGCTCTTGTGGCACCAAGTAACGTACGGCGCGCTGCCCAGTGTGCCGGAAGACGACGCGGTTCTGCGGGCGAAGGTTGCCTTGGCGGGCGGGAGTCTGCTGTGGATCGCGGTGGGGCTGGTCTACGTGGGGGTGTCGATCGGCGTCTTGCCGCGTCGGCGACCGTCGGCTCGGGGAGTGCAGGCGTCCCGCCCGCGGCAGCACTGAAAACCGATTGAACAACACACACTCGTGCCGCGCGGCCTGAGCGGGGAAGAGCGGGTCAGCGGCACTTGCGTGGGCAACTTGTCATTCCGAGAAGCGCAGCGCCGAGGAATCTTGCCCAATCGCGTGTTCGGGCCAGATCCCTCCGCGCGTCCGCCGCTGGCGGACGCGGTCGGGATGACAACTGAGCCTACCGACTTTCCTGACGTTCACCCAGAAAGAGCAAGGGGGTTTTGCCGCCGCTGCTTGCAGCGACTATCGTACTTGCGTTGGCAGTCTGTTGAGGAATGCAGCGCCGGGCCGGTGAGCTTGGCGCGGCGTCCGACGCGGAGCTCGGATACAGCCAAGATGTCAATTGACGGAGGTGGCCCGCCGATGCCTGGAATGCTATGTGAACACTGCACGGGGTTGTGTTGCCGGTATATCGCGTTGCCGATCGAGACGCCGGAGACCCGTCAGGACTTCGACGACATTCGCTGGTACCTGGTGCACGAGGGGATCTCGGTGTTTATCGAGGACGGTGACTGGTTCCTGAACATCCAGAGTACTTGCCGGCATCTGCAACCCGATCAGCGCTGCCGGATCTACCACACCCGGCCGCGCATCTGCCGCGAGTACAGCACGGAGAATTGCGATTACCACTCCGGCGATTACGGCTGGGAGGCGCACTTCACGTGCCCGGAGCATCTCGACGAGTATTCCAAGAACCACGGGTCCGGCAAAGGCCGACGGCGGCGATCCACCCGAAGCGGTAAGCGGGCTCGGCCAGGCCTGCGGGCAAAGCTGCGGCCAGCCAGGCCCAAGCAGTCCAGGTACACCCGAGCGACCGCTGACATCTGCGGGGTGCCGTTGCCGGTGCTGGGAGCGGGGCGATGAAGGTCCAATCGCCGCCGGGCATGCGCGACTTCTATCCGGAGGACATGCGTCTTCAGAACTGGCTGTTTGACACGTGGCGACGGGTGTCGCGCTCGTTCGGCTTCGAGGAGTACGAGGGTCCCATCTTCGAGTACCTGGACCTGTACACATTGAAGAGTGGGGAGGGAATCGTCTCGGAACTGTTCAACTTCAAGGATCGTGGGCAGCGGCACTTCGCGATTCGTCCAGAAATGACACCGACGCTGGCCCGCATGGTCGCCGCGCGGGCCAACACGCTGCCGCGCCCGATCAAGTGGTTCAGCATCCCGCGCATGTGCCGGGCGGAGAAGCCGCAACGCGGCCGGCTACGCGAGTTCTACCAATGGAACGTTGACATTCTGGGCGTGGAGGATCCGCTGGCGGATGCGGAGATCATCGCCGTCGCGGTCGAGTTCCTACGGCAAGCGGGGCTGCGGCCGGAGGATGTGGTGGTCAAGATGAACGATCGCCACTTCGCAAGCGAGCTCCTGACACGCCTTGGAATCCCCCCCGGTTCGCAAGAACATGCGTTCGACTTGATCGACCGCCAGGAGAAACTGGGGGTCGAGGAATTCAGTCGGCAATGGAACGAAGCCTATGGCGGGCAACCGCCAGCCGAGGAGCTTGTCGAGTTCCTCGAGAAGGAACTGACCTCGTCAACCTTCTACGAGCTGGTCAGCGGTCGCGTGCCTGACGCGGTGCGCGATCAGTTCAACGATTTCTGGGATAGCCTGAAAGCCCTTGGCGTGGCTGACTTCTGCGAGTTTGACGCTAAGGTTGTCCGCGGCCTAGCGTATTACACCGGCATCGTTTTCGAGGTCCACGCACGGCATCTTCCCCTCCGCGCCGTGCTTGGCGGGGGCCGCTACGATAGCTTAACTAAGCTCCTCGGCGGGCCGCGTGTGCCGGCAACCGGTTTCGGCATGGGCGACGCTCCCGTCCTCGAGCTCCTCCGCGCACTCGGGCGGCTGCCAGAGTTCGGCGAGGCCCTGGACGTCTTCGTCATCGACGCCGGCCCGGAGTACTTCGGCGCCGCGCTGAACCTGGTCGGCGACCTTCGCCGGGCCGGGCTGTCGGTGGATTTCTCATATAAGCGCACCGGCGTGAGCAAGCTGTTCAAGCAGGCCTCGGCACGGGGTGCGCGCTACGCGATCGTCGTGGGGGCCGAACTAGCCCAGCGCAACGAATTCACCGTCAAGAACCTGTTGACCGGGCAGCAGGAGCTTGTGGCGGCGGATCGGCTGCGGGTGGGCCCGAGGATGGTCCTGGAGATGTTGTAGGCAGGGTATGGGCAAAAGGGGAGCCCGGGGGGGGCATCCAGCATGGGCGGCCGGGCGGGCCGGGACCGGGCTGAGGACCGCAGCATCCAACGTCCGATAAGGTATATTATGTTGCGGCCAACGCCGCGTTGGCTACAGAGCTCATGGATTACAATTTCGGCATCGGGCGGGCTCCCGTCACGGCGTCAAGGGATTATGGTAGCAGGTCGGCGCACTAGGGTGTGCGGTCAATTGGGGTCAGGGCTGGGCTATGGGTCGAGCGGCTGGGGGTTATCCGGGCCCGCCGCGGGGGGCTTCGCCTTCGGGTTGCCGAACGCCACGCAGGCGGTCGAGCGGCTTGCGATCCAGCAGAACGAGGGCCTTGCGGTTGAAGTCGAAGGCGTACAGGTGCAGGCGCTGGGAAGCCGCGTCGATGATGACCAGACCTTCGTTGGAGGATGTGAGCTGCTGGGTGAGCATGATGTAGTCGCCGCCGCGGTCCGACTGGCCGATGGCGTAGGCCGGCGTGGGCGTGCTGCTAATCAGCAGGAAGCCGACGAAGAGAACGCAGGCGGTGATGCTGAGAACGCCGATGGCGAACGTCTTTGGGTCGATGGTGGGCGTGGGTTGGTGCATGGCGTCAATCCCTGTTGTGGCGGAAGTCGCGTTCGAGGCTGCGGACGTCGCTGTAATACAGCTCCTTACGCGTCTTGTCGTAGTAGAACACGTGCAGCGTTCGCGAGCGCATCTCGATCAGGTAGAGGGCGTCGTACTCGTTTTGAATCTCGCCGGCGACGACCAGGTAGTTCCCGGCCAGCCCGGTACCCTGGGCCAGGGCGGTCGGCGGCGAGTAGGCGAACAGCACGATGGCCGTCAAGAGAACCAGGTTCACACACACCAGCAGCGATAAGCACGTACGCTTGTTCATGAGCGAGCCCCTTCGGCGGCGGCGCTCGCGCCGCGCAACGTCCGGCCCCGGCTAGTCAAGGTGGGTCCGGTGCGGGTTCTTGAAGGCGATAAGCACGCAGCCGGCGGTAAACAGGAACGCCGCGACCCACGGGATCCAGACGCGCTTCTGCTCGAGCGTCGGGACGTCGTACCAGCGCAGGTCGTCGTCTTCGTTCTGTTGGGCGAAGGCCGGCGCGGCGAAGATGGCCAGCAGAAGCGTGAGGGCCAGGGCCAAACGCCGCTTAGGCCGATGTCGTCTCTTCATTCTAGAACTCCCGCGCAAACTTAGCACAGCGGGCATGCTAGCCGCTCGGCGAGCGCAAAGCAAGCTTTCGGGCCGGTGGTGGCCGGGTTTCGTCCGGGTGGACCCCCCTACCGCATTGGCGGCGCGCGCCGGCGATCCGGCGTGGCGGGCAAACGACGGCAGCCGGATCGGGCGGCCGGCGGTCGCGGGCACTTGTGACGGCCCCCTTGTACCGCTATGTTTGTGGGGTCGCGTGCCGTCCACCGCACGCGGGGTCGGCCCGGCTTCCACGATGGGGTCGGGACCGACGCGCGAGAAACCCTAGCCACTGCCAGAATGGAAGCGTTTATGAGCCAAGCTGTACGCAAGGTGATTATCATCGGCGCCGCCGGACGCGATTTTCATGACTTCAACGTTTACTGGCGTGACAACGCGGCTTTCGAGGTGGTGGCGTTCACGGCTGCCCAGATTCCAAACATTGAGGGTCGCGTGTACCCGCGGGAGCTTTCGGGGCCGCGTTATCCGCAGGGGATTCCGATTTACGGGGAGGAGCGGCTAGGGGAGCTGATCCGCAAGCACGACATAGATTTATGCGCCATGGCCTATTCTGACTTATCTCACGAACAGGTTATGCATAAAGCGTGTATAGTTAATGCAAATGGTGCTAATTTTATGACGCTGGGGCACCGGGCCACGATGCTGGCCAGCCGCAAGCCGGTGATCGCCGCCTGCGCCGTGCGCACCGGGTGCGGCAAGAGCCAGACGGCGCGGGCGGTGGTCAGGGTGCTCAGGCAGCTCGGCAAGAAAGTCGCGGTGATTCGGCACCCGATGCCCTACGGCGATTTGAGCAAGCAGATCTGTCAACGGTTTGCCGAGCTGGCAGACCTCGACCGGCACGACTGCACGATCGAAGAACGTGAGGAATACGAGCCGCACATCGTGGCCGGCAACGTGGTTTTCGCCGGCGTGGACTACGCCCGGATTCTCCGGCAGGCCGAGCAAGAGGCGGCGGTGATCCTGTGGGACGGGGGGAACAACGACATGCCCTTCTACAAGCCGGATCTGTTCATCTGTGTCACCGACCCCCACCGGCCGGGCCACGAGCTGCGCTATTACCCCGGCGAAACGAACCTGCGGATGGCCGACGTGGTCGTGGTCAACAAGATGGGCACGGCCAAGCCGGCGGACATCGAGACGGTGCTGAATAACATCGCGGCGGTAAACCCCGCTGCCACGGTGGTCAAGGCCGACTCGCCGTTGACGGTCGAGGGGGCCGAGCAGATCAAGGGCCGGCGCGTGCTGGTGGTCGAGGACGGGCCGACCGTCACGCACGGGGAGATGCCGTACGGGGCGGGCTACGTTGCGGCCCGGCAGTTCGGGGCGGGCCAGATTGTGGACCCGCGTCCGTACGCCATCGGCTCGATCAAGGATACCTTCGCCAAGTACCCGCACTGCCGGGAGGTGCTGCCGGCGATGGGCTACGGCGACGAGCAGGTCGCCGAGCTGGAGCAGACGATCAACGCGGCCGACTGCGACCTGGTGCTGATCGGGACGCCGATCGACCTGCGGCGGATCATCAAGCCGAACAAGCCGGCGCTGCGTGTAACCTACGAGCTTCAAGAGCACACCCCGGGTCAACTCGAGGCGGCGATCAAGAGAGTCGTCTAACCGGGCGAACGTCGCGTCAGCCTGATCGCCAATGCCGCCGCCAGCAGAGCACTGGTGCTGACAACGAACACTTGAAACAACGTGCCGGGGATGCCGAGTTGGACCGCGGCTTCGTAGGGTTCACTGTAGACCTGGCCCCATAGGATTGAGCGACGGATCCCCCAAGTCGGTAACGTGTAGGTGAACAGGTCGATCCACCAGAGGCTCAGGCATACGAGCACGGGGGTCAGCCAGGCCCTCCAACGGCGGGCGTACAAGGCTATGGTTGCCGCTGCGGCGACGAGCCAAGTGCTGAGCGAGCCGGCCAGTGCCATCAAGTGCTGGCCGGTCTGACCTGCGATGCCCTCGACATCGCACCAGCCGTAGTGCCCTTGCCAGCCGATCCAGCGTGGCTGCGGCCACAGGTCGAGACCGAGCACTTCGACATGGGTGATCCGTCCGCCAGCGAGCGTGCCGACCAGCCCGTGGCCGACGACCTCGTGCCACAATGTGCCGATGGGCAGGCAGAGCGCAAGCAGCAGCGCGTATGTGACGAGCGCAGTCAGACGACCTCGTGACCTCTGTTGCGGCGTGGACTCACCATTCTTCGACTTACGATGTCGGTGCGACCGGGTTGTGTCTCGTGGGTTGTCAGGCATTGGGCCAATAGGCGAAGCGGACCAGGTCGAAGCTGCTTTCGGTGGTCACGAAGCGAAGTATACCGGGGGGAGGGCGAGAGCGCGCTGTAGGTAATGCCGGGCGGGGGTCGGCCAGTTGCGAGCTCAGGGCTGGCCGGCGAGGACGGGGGTTTTAGTGGCCGGGCGCGGCTTGACGAAGGCCGAAGCCGTCAGGCCGCGGTAGGACCAGGTGTTCCGGCCGGCTTGCTTGGAGAGGTACAGTTGCTTGTCGGCGTCGGCGACGATTCTTTCGGGCGTGGGGCCTTGCTCGTAATCCGAGGTGAAAGCCAAGCCTATGCTGATCGTCACCTGTAAGCTGTGGCCGTTCGTCTCGACGCGCAGCTCTTCCACGCATTTGCGGACACGGGCGGCGATGGTGCAGCCCCCGCGCTGATCGGCGCGCGGGGCGAGGATAGCGAATTCGTCGCCCCCGTAGCGGGCCAGCAGATCCACTTCGCGCAGCGTGTTGCGGACGACGCAGGCGATCTGCTTGAGGACCAGGTCGCCGACCGGGTGCCCATACGCGTCGTTGATCTTCTTGAAGTCGTCGATGTCAAACATCAGCAGCGCGAAGTGGCCATGCTCGCGGCGCAAGCCGGCGATCTCCCGCTCGATCCGATCGTCGAACTTGGCCCGGTTGGCGATGCCGGTCAGCGGGTCAGTAGTCGCCTGGTGCAGCAAGGCCTTGTTTTCCTCCAGCGCGCGGGTGCGCTCGAGCTGGGCCACCATGCCCACCCGTGTAGCTTCCTCCTGCGCTTCGGCGTAGAGGTCGAATACGGAGATCGGGCCTTCGAGCTCGGCATCGAACAGATCCGCCATCTGTTGGTAGTCTTCCGAGATCTGCTCGGCGACACGCTGCCAGGCTTGCTGGTCCAGTTTCAACTCGTGCTCGACGATATGGCGGGCTCTGTGACGCAGTTCGGGCGATAGCTCGTCCGTCGCCACGAAGATGGGGGCGAGCTGGGTAGCCGCGCGCAGGGTTTGGGCCAGCATCTGGGCTTGGGTGGGGGGTTGCTCCGAGCTAGGCGGCACCGCTTGGTGCTTGACGGCCTGGACGAGCACGTCCGGTAAGCCCCATTCGGCCAAGACCTGAGCGCCGAATTGCTGGTGATCGATCCCCAAGACAGCTCGCTCGACCTCGATGAGCGGCTTGCCCTCGGCGACCGTTGAGAGGACCTCGGCGTACTTCTCAGGCAGGCTGTGGGCGAACACCAACCGTCCGATACCCGCCAGCAGGGCAGCGGTGAACGCCTCTTCGCGGTCCATGCCCGTGCTGAACAATTTGGAGGCGATACGCCTGGCGACGGCCGCCGCCGCAAAGCTCTCGGCCCAGAACCGGCGTAGCTGGAACCCGGGGCAGCCGGGCTGGAAATCGGGAGACGCCACGGAGAAACCCAGAGCGGTCATCTTGACAGTGCGGAGCCCCAACAGCAGGACGGCGTCGCGCACCGAGGTAACCCTACGTCCCACGCCCACGATGGGGGAGTTGGCGTAACGCAGTAACCGGCCGGAGAGAGCCGGATCCGACATGATGACGTCGGCGATCTGGTGGACATCGGTGTCGTCGCGCCGGCACAACTCCAGGGCGCGCAGGGCGGTGCCGGGTGGGCTGGGCAGCCGGTCGGCCATCTTTAGCCGGGCCAGCAAGGGGGTTGAACCGGCAACAGGCATTGCGCACACCCCCTGGCTAGCACCGGGCGCTGACGGGCGAGTCTTGACTCTGCGACAGGAACTGGCCGAGCAGCGGCATTATTCGCTCCATGCTGCAGATGCCGGCTAGCACGAGCGCTTCGCCGATTTCCGTGGCGGCCCGGATGAGCTGGATGCCCAGGAGGATCTCCACCTGCTCGCGTGTCAGCAGGCGTTTGGCAATGGCGATTTCGCCGAACGGCCGATAATCAGTGCGCTGCTCGTCGAGGATCGTGTCGATATCGGTCCCGGTGATCATACCGTAGCCGAAGGCGATCGAGCCGATCGGCTCCGGCGCGGCCCGCAGCATGTCTTGGACCCGGTCCAGCTCGGTGGGCGCGAGTACCCCCTCGGCAACCAGGAATTCGAAGAAAGCTTTGCGCATGCTCGTACCCCTGTGTCCGCGTGTGCAATGATGGCGGTATTAGCGACCGTCGGTATATCGTCCGCGTCACCGGGGTGCTTGAGCATGAGGAGGGACCCGGACAAGGCCGAGCTGGGCTCGACCATGGCAGAAGGGTGCCGCGCTGGGGTCGGCGGCTGTATGCGGGGCGGCGGCGGGTGCTAGCTGCCGGCGGCCGTGGCCAAACCGCTGGTGAACAGGTTGAACAGCAGCCGGATAACTTCCGAAAGGACCGTGCTCGCGGCGAGGTTGGTGATGTAGAACTCCGGATCCGGGCCGAAGCACGCCGTGATCTGGAGCACGACGCCGCCCGGAACCAGGAACCGCGCCCATTTCTTCATCCGTAGCGACCGCATCGCATCTCCCTTTCTCAGGTTGGGTCGGCCACGATCATAACGGATTGGCCGGACCTGTCGCCCCCCCCACCGCCAGCGACGCTACCCGGCCAACAGCACCATCAGCGCATTCTGCGCATGCATGCGGTTCTCGGCCTGGTCAAAGATGGCCGAGTTCGGCGTGCGCGAGGTGGCGTAATCGATCTCCTCGTCGTAGTGGGCCGGCAGGCAGTGCAGGATGACGGCGTCCGGGTTCGCGTGTTTCATCAGCTCCGCGTTGACCTGGAAGCCGCGAAACTGCTCCTGGCGGGCGGCTGCTTCGGTTTCCTGACCCATCGAGGCCCACACATCGGTGTAGACGACGTCGGCGGCGTGGGTTGCCTGGGCCGGGTCGTTCGAGGTAGCAAGGCTCGCCCCGGTTTCGGCGCCCATCGTCTGCGCCTTAGCGACGACCTCGGGCTTGACCTCGAATCCCGGCGGGGAGGCGACGGTGAAATTCATGCCGATGCGGGCGGCCGCGAACATGAGCGAGTTGGCCACGTTGTTGCCATCGCCGATGAAGGCGGCGGACAGCCCCTCGAGGCGGCCCTTGCGCTCGCGGATGGTCATCAGGTCCGCCAGTATCTGACACGGGTGCTCGAAATCGCTCAAGCCGTTGATGACCGGTACGGTCGCGTGTTTGGCGAGGTCTTCCACGACGTCGTGGCCGAAGACGCGGGCCATGATCAGGTCCACATAGCGCGACAGGACGATGGCGATGTCTTCGGTGGTTTCGCGCTGGCCGAGCTTGATGTCGGCCGGGGCGAGATAGATCGCGTGTCCGCCGAGGAGCGTCATGCCGGCCTCGAACGAGACGCGCGTGCGCAGCGAGGGTTTCTGGAAGATCATGGCCAGGGTTTTGCCCGCCAAGGGGGCCTGGCGAAAGAGCGCCTGGCGGTCGGCCTTCATCGCGTCGGCCCGGTCGAGCACCGCCAGGAGCTCTGCCGGCGACAGATCCCGGATCGAAACGAGGCTTCGTCCACGAAGATTCACCGTCATCGTCGTTGTCTCCCAGGTGGTTCACCGGATCGTCTGGGGGCCGGGCCGGCAGCAGTATAGCGAGTCCGGGCGTTGTGCAAATCCCGGCCGGCGGAGGCCCGTGCCGTGCGGCCGGGCGACGCTACGCTATAACGGAATATCACTATAAGGTCGGCGCCGTCGTACCGCTGCACATCATGAGCTCGGTGCCGCTGCGGGAAACAGAAGTGAAGTAACGCTCAGGGTCACTCCTGCGGCGCGGGCCGTTGCGGGGCGGAGAGGATTTCGTCCAGCTTGCGCTGGCATTCGTCGCGGAATTCGGGTGGCAATTGATCCCGGCGCAGGAACACGTCCATCTTTATGCCGGGGCGGATTTCGAGCTCGATACGCACCCAGTCCTGGACGTTGGTTGACGTAATCTCTTCGGCGGAGTCTGCTGGAGCGAGAATGGCAACGCCTTCGTCCGTGATCTCGTAGCGCAGGCCCGTGTTGCCGCAGATGCGCTCGAGCGTCTGGCGGACGCTGACGCCGCGCTGGATCAGATCGACGACGCGATCGCGGGCGTCCACCTGCCTGAGCGACCCGGGCTCGAAGAACATAGTGATGCCGATCCGGCGGCCCAGGTCCACGAGCAGGGCGTCCAGGGGCATTCGCTGGTAGGTCATGTCGAGCGATCGGTCGAGCCGGCGCAGGATGTCGGCGATGCGTGGCTCGAGCACGATTCGGTTGCCATCCGGTCGCCAGATCCAGCCCAGCGTTTCGGTAGCCGCTTCAAGCTGGCGCATGGCGTTCGCAGCGGGGATCTGGCTAATTGCTTCGTCCAGGGTTTCCTGCGGCCGAGATTGCGGGTCAAAGCGGAACTCCAGTGGCACGGCGTCGCCACTGCGGATTGCGCTCCAGGGGCCGCTGGCGAGCCGCTCGAGGAGGTTCACCTCTTCGATGGTCATCCGGCGGCCAAGGCGTGCGAGCACGGGTGCCGGTTCGAGGGCGACGTAATCGTCCGCGACGTTCAGACGCAGCCCCAGGCCGGCGCAGATTCGCGTCAGGCCGCGTCGGACCGACATGTCGCGGATTACGATGGAGACCCGTGTTCGCTCGCCGTAGGGCATCAGCTCGAGCACGGGTTTCTCCAGCGTGAAGCGAAGACCCGTCTCCTGTTGCAGGCGGCTGAGCGCATCGCGGATGGGCAGGCCCTCGATCTCGATCTTCTCGACGTTCTGGTCGAGGGCCTCCTCGATCAGATCGCGCATCGCTTGTCCCCGCGTCTGGACGGCACTGGCCAACGCGAAGACCGAGGTAAGCACCAATGCAAGCGGCCACGTCATCCGTCGGTCGTACAACCTGCGCATGGGATTTGCCTCAAAAAGAACCAAAGATGGCGAGCGGGCCCGCTGCGGGCTTGGTCCGCGCCGCGGGCGCGATGACCAGGAACACTTCGCCTAACCGTGCCTGGGAGCGCTCTTGCGGTTCGGCGCCCGGCTCGTCTTGCGCGTCGTCGGGCGGCAGGACGGTAACGCGTGCGAACGCCTCGCCGGCGTCCGGCCGGATCGCGGGCTCGGCGACCGAGGAGACACACACCTGGGCGAAGCCGCGTGTGGGCCGTGGGCTGCGCGGAGGAACAAGGAAGACGAGGGCGAGGACGGCTGCCGCGGCCGCAAGACCGATCCCGGCCGCCACACGGCGCAGCGGGGACCGGATAGCGGGGGGGCGCTCGGCCGCGGCGACGGCAGCAGTCACACGCCGGCGGTATCGCGGCCAATCAACGCGCCGTTCGACGGCGGTGTGCCCGCGCAAGACGTCATCCAGTTGGGGTTCAGGGCCGGCCGTTTCCTCAGCCGCGTGCTGGACCTGCTGGACGATTCGCTGCTGCAAACGTTCCCAATCAAGGGCTTGGACCGTCGGCGTCGCCCGGCGAATGAGCCGGTCGAGCGCGACCCATTCGTCTTTCAGCCGGGCCAGCTCGGGCGATTCCGCCGTGGCCGCCTCGATCCGGGCGCGCAGCTGGTGGTTTTGCGGCTGGTCGAGCCACTGGCTGACGAGTTGTTGGAACTGGTCGCGATTCATTGCCTGTGCTCACGCGGTCATTGCGTGGACCGTCTTACATCATTCCGAGCAGGCCGCGCCGTCATTCTGAGCGAAGCGAAGAATCTGGCCCCAGGTGCTGAGCGGGCTGGATTCTTCGGTCGCTGCGCTCCCTCAGAATGACCGTTGGGCTGCGCTTGCTCAGAATGACCGTTGGGCAACGCTCCCTCAGAATGACTCGGGGCCGATCCTTCGCTCACAGGTAATCCGCCAAATGGGCCTTCAACTTCTTTCGAGCCTGGAAGACGTGCCACTTTACCGCCTCGACACTGCAACCCATGATCGTGGCCACCTGCTTCTGCGGCAACTGCTCGAGACTGAATAGTACCAGCGCGGCACGTTGCTGCTCGGGCAGCTCGGCGATGGCTGTGCGGACGATGTCGGCGAGCTCGCTGGCAGCCAGCTCGGCCCCGGGCTGCTCGTCGGAGTGGGCCGGGAGCGCGACGCGCTCGGCGCGCGGGCGCTCGTCCGGGAGAATGCAGTCCTCCAACGAGAGCCGGGGCCCCCCTACCGCCCGATCGCGGCGATAATTGAGTGACAGGTTGGTCACGATACGCAACAGCCATGGTCCGAACCGGCTCGCATCCTCCAGCGTTTGCACGTTTCGATACGCGCGGATGAAAGCGTCTTGACAGACCTCCAAGGCGTCGTGCAGGTTGCCCAACAACCGATAGGCAACCGAGGTCGCCCGACGCTGGTAGCGCTCAACCAAGCGGTCAAACGCGCCGGGCCGGCCGAGACAGCTCTGCCGCACCAGCTCCTCGTCGCTCGGCACGGCTTCGGTCGAGCACCTCGATTCCACGTCGTCTCCCGCTGGAATGGACACGGGCGGCACCTGAAGGTTGGCTGACGTCGTCCCCAGTCCAATCTGACCGTTCATTCATCCGATGGTAGCGGTTGGAAGCCACGTTTGCCGGGACCGGTCCGCGAATAAGTTAGCTGTCGCTTTGGGACCGGGGCCGATCGACCGGCTCCGCCGCCGCTCTGTGGACGCTCGAGCCCCGGCCGTTATTCACGTCCGTCAGGAGCATACCACGTGGTCGAGCCGAGCGGCGGATTGGGTCGGGTCAGCTCGGGGACGGCACGGCGGGGACGCGCTCGGTCGCGTCGCGCTGAGGGACGCGGGCCGCGGTGACGGCGACCGGCAGAGCCGGAAGGCGAACCGTGAATACCGTGCCGCTGGCCTCGCGCGGGGTGACCTGGATCGATCCCTGGTGGGCATCCATGATGCGGACAGCGATGGGCAGCCCCAGCCCGGTGCCCTTGCCGCCCTTCTTGGTGGTGTAAAAGGGTTCGAAGATGTGCGGGAGCACGTCGGGGGCTATTCCGCCGCCGGTGTCGGCGATGTCCACGCAGAGCGTGTCCACATTGTCGGCGGACCGGTCGGGCGAGGGTGTCGGCGACTCGCGACGGACACGCACGGACAGTACACCGCCATTCGGCATGCTGTCGGCGGCGTTCAGCATCAGGTTGACGAAGACCTGCTCGAGCAGTTGCGGATCGACCGAGGCGCGGTCGTCCGCGGTCTCAGACACCCGGTCAATACGCACGCCGCGGCCTTCGATTCTGTCCGCGACCGCGGCACAGGCCGACTCGACGATGTGCCCGATGCGGGCGTCCGCCGGGCGGATGACGTGCTCACGAGCGAGGGTGAGCAGGCGGCGTACGATCAGGTCGATGCGGGCCAGCCCGTTGTCGATCAAATCAAGCATCTGCCCGGCACGCTGCTCATCCTCGAGCGAGCGGCGGAGGATGCGCGAGCAGTTCTGAACGCCGTCCAGCGGGTTGTTCACCTCGTGGGCCACGGTGGCGGCCAACTCGCCGAGGAAAGCCAGGCGCTCGCGTCGGCGGAGCTCTTCGTGCAGGCGTTTCTCCTCCTGGTTCGCCTCGGCCAGGCGGGTAGCGACCAGGTTGATCGCGTTGACCAGCTTGTAGAAGTCGTCGCCGGGGTGGGTCTCCATCGCGACGGTGGGTCGGCCGCGGCCGATGTCGTCGGCCACTCGGCGCATGCGGCCGAGCGTGCGTCCAAGATAGTGTCGGGCGATGCGCTCGCAAATCAGCGAGGCGACGAGTGAGCCGATGGCGCAGATGGCAATTGCGCGCCAGGCGGTCGGCTGGACCAGCAGCGCGATGGCGCCGCTGATGACGACGCCAACCTGCAACAGCAGGAACAAGGTGTGGCGAAACCCACGCAACATCGTAGGCTACATTATCGCCGCGGATTGACGGTACACAAGGCATGGGCTATCCGTACCGCGTTCGTGCGATTTGGGCCTCCCCAGGACGTGCACCGGGGTCGTTATGGGAGACAGTATGGACCGGACGCCAGCGGAGCCGCGCCGCAAGCGCTCACCCGCCAATCGACTTGGGCTGGACTACCGCGACGTGCCGTCGCGGAAGGTGGACTGTCCGTTGATTGACGTGCACACGCACGTCAAAACGATTGAGCATGCCGGCGTGTTCTTCGAGGCGGCGACGGCTTATGGGATCAGCCGAGTAGCTTCGATGACGCCGTTGGACGAGGTGGACGCGCTGCGGGCGGCGTATCGCGAGCGCGTCGAGTTCATCGCCATTCCCCGCTGGGAGGAATTCGAGCCCACGCTGGCGTTCCGGGACCGGTGGCTGGCAGATCTGGGGGCGTTTCGTGACAAGGGGGCCCGGTTGTGTAAGTTCTGGTCCGCACCGCAGTTGCGCCAAATGCTCGGACTGACGCTCGATCATCCGCTCATGCGTCCGGTCGTGGAAGGAGCGTGCGATCTCGGCTACGACTTCATGGTCCACGTAGGTGACCCAAGTGTGTGGTGGCAGCCGGGCGGGAAATACGCGGAGTCCCGCGCGGCCGGGACTAAGCGCGAGCAGTACGACCAACTGGAGTGGTTCCTGGAATGGGTCGCGCCGCGGAAGGTGATCGCGGCACACATGGGCGGGTATGTTGAGGATGTCGGGTTCCTTCAGGACCTGCTGGGCCGCTATCCCAACCTGCTGCTCGACACCAGCGCTACGAAATGGATGGTGCGCGAAATCGCCCGGCAGCCCGACGCGGTCCGTGAGTTCGTGATCCGCAACCAGGATCGGATTCTGTTCGGCACTGATTCGGTGGCGGACGAGGGCTACGATTTCGAGCATTACGCCAGCCGGTATTGGACGCACCTGAAGCTGTGGGAGACCCCCTACCGTGGCGAAAGCCCGATCGAGGACCCGGACGCTGACGATGCGCCGCGCTTGGCCGGCCTCGATCTGCCGCGCAACGTTCTGGAGAAGCTCTACTGCGAAAACGCGCGCCACCTGCTCTAGCCATCGGCGGCCCTATCGCCGAGCGCTCGAGGATTGACGCCGGGCGGCAGACACTGCTGACACAGCAGTGCCACACGGCTGTCCTCTTCCCGGCCAAGTCTGTTAGTCTGAGCGATCTCGGAAAAACAAACGTTTTCCGGTGGACGATAGCGGCCGGTCGGCCACTAGTAGAATGGATGGCCATCCAGGCTGCTGGAGGAGCGAACCGTGCCGGCAAAAGACGGAACGCTGGTCTTGGGCGTGCTCAACGGCGATCGGTCGGCCTTTGCCGAGTTGTACGACCGGCGAGCCCGCCTCATTCGAGCCGTCTGCTACGACCAGTCACGGGACGTTCACACAGCGGCGGATCTGACCCAGGAGGTCTTCCTGCGAGCCTACCGAAACCTGGGCAGACTACACGATCCGGATCGGTTTGCTGCCTGGCTGATCGGCATTGCCCGGCAGGTCTGCCGCGAATGGCAGCGTCGGAAGCGGCGCGAGCGACGCGGTTTTGCGGGGCTCGTGCAGCAGCAGGCGGCGTCGGAGACGACGGTGGAGCCGCCGGACGAGCGACTGCTCGATCTGCGAGAGGCGATCGCCTCGTTGACGGAACCGGAAGAGCGATCAGCTCCATCGCTGACGCAACGGGAGCGCCTGGCCCTGCACGCCTTCTACTTGCAGGGTTGGGACGTGGAAGAGGCCCGCGCGGTGCTGGGCCTGTCGAGATCGGGTTTCTATCGCGTTTTGTCGTGCGCGTGCGAACGCTTGCGA
The DNA here is from genome assembly GCA_964572345.1 of uncultured Planctomycetales bacterium. Taxonomy (GTDB): domain Bacteria; phylum Planctomycetota; class Phycisphaerae; order UBA1845; family Fen-1342; genus JAUWXH01. The sequence continues at coordinate 5,006 of CAZNFA010000017.1, read as the reverse complement.
CGCGTTTTGAACAAGCAGGAGGTGTCCCAATGAAATGCCCGCGTGCCGACGATTGGGACCTGCTGGCCATGGAAGTGCTCGAAGGCGAACGGGCCGAGGGCATGCTCGAACATGCCCGCACTTGCCCCACCTGCCGCGAGCAGTTCCGGGCCGCCCGCCGGGCGCACATTGACCGCGTGCGCATGTACGAGGCGTTCGACCACGACCACGACGAGCTGCGCGAGCAACTGATGGCAGCCCTGCCTGATGAACTGCCGCGGCGCACCGGCGCCATACGGCTGGTCCGCGGCTGGGCCCGTCTGGGAGATATTGTCATGAGTATGAACAAGACCGGCGGCCGCCGGGCCGCCGCTGTGCTGGCGCCGGCCGCGTGCATCGTGATTGCCGTAGTTGTGTTGTTGAGTTTGCAGAACGGCGTGGCCTTCGCGGCGGTGCTCGAGCGGATACGCCAGGCGCACACGATGGTCTGTGACATCGTCGTGACCGCGCGCACCGAGTTCAGCGAACCGGCCAAGGAGATGGAGCGAACGCAGCAAGAGGAGGGCGCCACGCCCGTGCCGACCGAGCAGACGACGCGCGGCACACTCTCGATGTACTCCGATGGCACGACGGTGGCCTGGCGCTGGGACCGGACCGACCCGCCGTCTACGGTATGGACTTTCCCCGGTCACAGTGTGAACATCGACGCGGACGGAAAGCGGACCGTCATCCGCTTCGCAGGGCGTCTCAATCCCTACGAGAGATGTGAGACGCCCGAATGGTGGCTCAATCGCTTGCTCAAGCTGACCGAGGCGCCGGACCGTGAGTTGGGGACCCAGATGCTCGACGGTCGCAAGGTGGTCGGCTTCGAGATCGCCGGCTGGAAGCTGGGCTACGGCGTGCGGCCGACGCCCGGTGTGGACGCGACGACTGCCCCCACGGCGATTGTGCGCCTGTGGGTAGACGCCAGCACGCGCCTGCCGGTCCGCATGCAAGTTGCGGATGTGATGGCAATGCGGATGCCCGGCATCGTCAGCATGAAAGTCAGCCAGACCTGGGAGCACATCGAGTGGGATGTGCCGCTCGACCCTCAATCGTTCCAGCCGCCGCCGCCCGTGGCGGGTGCACCGGTCGAGGAATTGGAATTGGATGTCAACGGACCGGAAGAGGCGCTGCTGAATGGACTGCGGGCCTACGCGGCGGCGTCGCAACGGTTCACAGGTGGGCGCTCCGTGGAGCTACCACCCGAGATGCTCGAGCTCGAGAAGAAACTGCGCGGCGATCAGCGGATGGCACTTGTGGGCATTGAAGGTTTCCGCGAGTTCCTCCACGGTTATCCCAAGGACCTTGACGCGTCGGCTGTTCTAAGGCTCTCGGTCATCGCACCGAACGTGTGCCGCGGCAAGGTGATCGCAGCGCGGGCCAGTGGCAACGCAGACGCCATTGCCCGGGCGGAAGAGGAGGCGAAAAGGTTTCTGGAAGAGTTGACGACCGACGTCGCGCAGAAGATGGTGCCGGCGACCCTGTTCTACAGTCACCTGCTGCGAGAGGACCGTGAGCCGGAGTACTTCGGCGCAACCGTCAAGCCGGGTGACTCGGACGCCGTACTGATGCGCTGGAAGCTCGACGACAGTCACTGGCGGGTCATCTACGGCGACCTGCGGGCTGAAACGCTACCGATGGATAAGCAGCCGAAGGGGGGCGTGTCGCTTGATTCGCAATCGGTGCCGCCGCCCGCGCCCGCGGCGGGTCAGCCCTTTGAAGTTGAAGAAGAGGGGCTGGACATTCTGGCCCCGACCGAGGAGGCGTTGCTGGACGGGTTGCGGGCATACGCGGCTGAAATCGAACGGATCAAGACGCTGTTCGGTGAGCGCTACGCAGATCTGCCCCAGTTGATGGAGCAGGAGTCGCCTGACGATGATCCGGAGGCGGCGCTAGCACGTGCGGCCCTCGGCGGCATCCTCGAGGTGCTGGGACACGGCTACCCCGAGCAGCTCGACATGTCCTGTCTGTTCAAGCTCTCCATCGTCAGCCCCAGCTTGGAGCGCGCTCGCGAGTTCGCGGCTCGGGCGCGCGGCGACGCGGAGGCCCTTGCGCGGTGGGCCGACGAGCGCGAGGCAGCCGCCGGTAACGCAGAGGCCGCTGCGCGGTTGGCCGAAAAACGGGAGGCAGCCCGCAAAGAGCACGAGAAGTTTTCTCGCAGCGTGTCTGCAATGCTCATCTTCTACCGGCAGTTGTTGGTGGAGGATCGCGAACCGGATTACTTCGGCGCGACCGTGAAGCCTGGCGATGCGGACGCCGTGCTGATGCGCTGGAAGCTCGAAGGCGGCTCGACGCGGGTCGTCTACGGCGATCTGCGGGTGGAGACGCTGTCGGGTTCGGAATAACGCAGAGCTGCGACACAGGTCAGCGTGGGCGTCTGGTCCGGTGCGGGCCAGACGCTCTTTTAATGTAGAGCAGGTTGAGCAGTCCGTCCTGCCGCGGAAGCAGCCTTGAAGCGCCCAAGAAGGGCCGGGGAAAAAAGGGCGAGTGACGGAGTGGCGTAAAGCTCTGTGGAATAAGGGGTTAGGGCAGTTTCGGGTGGGAGGAACCGCGGGGGCGAAAAAGCGCCCGGGAGCGGTTACGGACACTTCTCGTGCCCGCGGCCCGGCGCTTCTTGGGCGCTTCCGGCGCTTTTTGGGCGCGTTCTAGGTCGCTGTAGTTGCGGACGTTACGGCGAAATCGGGGGTCGGCGTGACGCTTCGATAGAGCGACAAGCAAAGCGTCAAAGCGTCAAGATTTCGCGCAATTGTCGCCATGGTTACGGACACTTCGGGGCGCAGAGCCACCCCACCGACAGCGCGCCGGAATGCTAACATAGCCCGAACATCGCCGAGGTCTCCGCGGACACGAGCTGCCGGCGATAATCGACAGCCGGCGGGGGTGGCACGAAGCCTACTTCACGTTGATTCCAGGTGGCGTGCCAACGAGCTTGTCACGAAGTTTCTGGATCAGCTTGACGTATGTATGCGCGGCTGCCACCTGATTCTCGTTCGCCGGGTCGACACTCAGTACCCTTTGGCCCGTCAGGCGATACGCGATCCACAAACCCAAGGCCCGTTCGTCGTAGGCATCAGGAAAAGTCTTCTCCGCCATCTCAGCTCCCTTCATGTTTAGAGTCGGCGCACGATTCTCCGGTCGTGCGCTGCTTAATACGCTCTTCCATTGCGGCGATCCGAGCCGTAGCCGTGTAGATGTCGTGAAACACCATCTCGACCGCTTCGAGCGTGTATTCCGCCTCTTCGCGCGTGACCTCGATCACCGTGTGAGCTTCGTCGATCAGCAGTTCGGATTCACGCTGAGACGCGCCGGCTTCGGCCCGAATCGGGTGGGCTCCCCAGTTTCCGATCTCGCGGATGTGGTGCAGCGCCTGGCGGGTCGGCTCGACATTCGGGTCACGTTTTGTGAGCCGTTTAACCCCGGTTCAAAGGCCATTGAACGACTGTTCGGAACGATGCACGATCGGTTCGATCGGCTGTTTGACTCGTACTGCGGGTCGGAGCCAAAGGAACGGCCGGAAGACCTGTATCGTCGATTAAGGGCGGGGCGCGTCAACGTGCCGACGCTGGGCGAAGTGCGGATCAGATTCGCGGAGTGGGTTCAGGCGTACCACGATCGGCCGCACAGCGGCGACAGCATGGAGGGGCGATCGCCGCGCTGGGTGTTCGAGCATCGCGACGCCCTGGCGAAGCGAACGGCCCCGCGCGATGCACTTGACAAGCTGCTGGAAAGGACGGTCCAGGTCAAGGTCACTAAATGCGGTGTGCGCTACTGGAAGGTGTACTATGGGCAGGGAAACGTGAAGCTGCACAGGCTACACGGTCAGTCGGTGCTCCTCCGCGTGAATCCCGAGCGGGGGAACTTGGTCGAAGTCTGCGACCTGAAGGGGCGGCATATCACTTGGGCCGCCGAGCAGCGGTTGGACGGCACGAAGCAAGAGCACGTGAAAGCGGGTTACAAACGGCAACGGGCGGCGGCTCGGGAAGCGCGCTCGGCGCGGTCGGCGGTCCAGGATGCGAACAAGTCGGTGGTCGCACACGCGATCGCGGCACAGCAGCAACACGCCGAGCAGCTCCGCAAGGCCGCCGGGGCTGAATCGGACGCGCCTCCACCACCACGCGACATGGCGCTTTTGCCGGGCGCGGCGGACGTCATGCGGGCCGGGCTTGCACCACCCCCGCGATCAGCGCCCGCCGAGCACCCGGTACACGAAATGGACGGTCTCTCGCTTGCGACCACGGAAGGCCGCGAGCGGGCGTCGTATGACGACGGCTACGGTGACGACGTGCATCTCGACGATGACGACGCGGCCGTAGTCGTTGAAGACGAGAGCCTCGAAGACGTGTCGCTCGGCCAGGGCCGCGGCGACGAAAACGCCCAGAGCGGCGACGGTGACGGGTTGCAGGGAAGCGACCCGCCGACCGTCGCCGAGCTGGTTACGGGGCTGGACGATGGGTAGGAACTTTTTGGACGAAATCGCCGAGCAGGATGCTCGGATACGTCGGGTGTCACGGATGACAAACGCGAGCGAGGGCGAGCTGACTCACGAGCAGCGGAACGAGGCGTTCCAGGATATCACGCGGTTCCTGGAGGAGCACGAACTGACGCAAACCGACTTCGCCAAGGGCATTCGCGAGAAGGCGTCTACCGTCAGCTTGCTCTTCGGCAACAAGGCTTCTCTCCGGCCGGAGAAGCGCGACGAGATCCTTCGCAAGGGGCGTGCCTGGCTCGAACTCGAAACGCGGGCTATTGAGAGCCGTCAGCAGTTGCCGTCCGGATACTGGGACCAGACGAAGGTCGCGCCACGGCTCATGGCGATCGCCCGGCGGTTGACGGAACGGGCCGATTGCGGCGTAGTCTGGGGGCCGGCCGGCATCGGCAAGACGACCATCGTCAAGGCGATTCGGGCTGAACTACCCAACGCGATCCTGGTTAGCCCAAGTTGAACACTTGTGAAGCAAAATCGGCCGTGGTGGTAGCGCCAGGGC
>CAZNFA010000016.1:0-89517 GCA_964572345.1 uncultured Planctomycetales bacterium | reverse complement strand
GGCGAGAACGAAAAGATGAAGATGTTTACAGCACTGGTCGATGACCCGACCTACATGCGTCCAGCTACCTGGATAGGATTGCGATGGCTGATTCTTTACTCACGGCGGCCCTGCTCGACAGCCTCAAGGGCCCGGTGCTGTTCGCCGACACGCAGCACGTGATCCGCTACATGAACAAGGCCGCCGTCGGCCATTTCGACGACGGCGCGGCCCTGCTCGGCCACTCCCTGCTGGACTGTCACAACGAGGACTCGCGGCGGAAGATTATCGAGATCTCGGCCGCCATGCAGGCGGGCGAGGACGAACGCCTGATCAGCGATGATGACCAGCAACGCATCTACATGCGTGCCGTGCGGGATGCGGACGGCAAGTTGCTCGGTTACTACGAGCGCTACGAGCCCTTTGCGAAGCCGTCTTCGCCGGATCGGGCCGATGTGGCAGATTGATGACCGGGGCTACACCCCTCAGCAGAACACCCGCACGCCGTCCACGAAGACCCGACAGTCCACGCCTGGAGGGAAACGGCTTTCCACCGAGACGCGCACCTGATGCGATACGGCGTCATCGGGGAGCTTTTGCCCACAGTTCGCGCAGAATAGAGCTACCGGCTCGTTCTGGTGTTTACAGTTATCGTTGCAGCAAAGCCCCTTCGTATTACCCGGGATCGGCCGCGTGATTGTTCCCCTGAGCTCGTGCCTGAACACGCCGGGAGCCTGGTCAACAGACTCCCCGTCAATCAGCAATTCCGCGCTGAACCAACGATTGCCCACCTCAATTACGTGCCCGTCCCAGTCCGTCGTCCATGCCTTGAGAAGCACGTTGAGACCCTCACTCTCTCCACTCTCGGATTCGCTAGCGCTTCGGTCATCGGCCGGCAGCTCCGACGCGCCATATGACAGTAATTATCCCCCACCCACAGCGGGCTGCCCATTACAAATCCTGCCCCGTCGCGTAACCCTGCCGTCAAGGCGGCGGGGTCGCAATGCCTTCACCCGCAGGGCGTAAGTATGCACAAGCGGCCGGGGAGCAGCCACGGGAGCCACCGCTGTCACCAGACTCGCGGGATCAGGCGGAAGTGGACGCGGCAGGCGTAGTCGGGGTATCCGTGCAGGTGCTCGTGCAGGAAGCGGTCCTCCAGTGCCGTGCGCCGGATCAGCAGAAGCGCGAGCACTGCCATTGGGATGATCGACCACCAAGAGCCCAGCGCGACGCCGCTGGGCAGATGTGCCAGCGTGGCGACCCAGCACTGCGGGCCGGTCTTCTCCCGTCCGGCCCGCCCCAACCCACGCTGGTTGCCACGCGTACGCGGCGCTTCAACGCGGGAGCCGTCGACCGCCATCACGGTCCAGCCGCACTAGGTCCACAGCGGCCGCAGCCGTTTCGGCAGCCTACGCCGCAGGCAGACCCAGAACCACTGAAACGCGTCAGCTCGCAGGCGTTGCGTGGCCTTGACCAAATCCCAATACGAGCTGCCTAGTCGCTGCCGGCAGGTAAACAGAGCCGCCAACAACTGCCGCCCCTCACGGAAGCGGTCGTTCAGGTGCCGCTGCACCGACCAGCCCATCGCAATCCAGCACAACAGCAGGTACTTCGGCGTCCAGCGCACGCGGGGATCGCCGCGGGCAGCCATCTGCCCCAGAAATGCTTGCCACACCGCCGCGGAAATCACCCGCCCCAGAAAACCCGGCCAATCGCGCGGATTGACCTTGCCAACGCGGCCCTCCTTGGCCATGATCCAGTCCCTGGCTCTTTGCTGTTTTCGCTCGAAACACCGCAAGCGAATATAAGCAGAAAAGACCGAGTTCTTTCAAGCGAAATGCCCCCGTACCCTCAGACTTAGTTGACGGCGTTGCATGGCACCCTGTCGGACGCAGGTTCACTGTTGGCAAACATCGCCCGCGGGGATGGAGGCGACGATTGCGCAAAACGCGTCGGGGTCTTCGAGCATCATGAGGTGGCCGACGGCGGGCTGTTCGGTGAAGGAGGCAGCAGCGGTGCGGACGAACTCCGGCACGTCCCAGTCGGCGGCGGACTTCGCGCCCGCGACCAGGTGCATCGGCAGGCCGTGGTCGAGCAGCCGCCGAACCGTGTCCAGGTAGCTCGGGCACAGCGTCTCCGCGAGTATCGCCTTGGCCATGGCGGAGACGGTGGTCGCGGGCTGGTGTTCGAGGATGTGCCGGGCCCACGCGGTACGCTGGGGGTCGGGCTCGACGTCGCAGCGCTCGAGCCAGCCGGCCGGGTCGGCCTGCATTTGCCGGTATTCCTCGGCCCACTCATCGGGCTGCTTTTCGACGATCTTGCGCGACCAGAAGGCGTCCTTCTCGGTGAAGTTGCCTTCGACGTTGATGAAGCCGCAGAGGCGTTCGGGCCGGCGGTCCGCGGCCAGGATCGCCACCGCCCCGCCCATGCTGTGTCCAAGCAGCCACAGCTTCTCGGCGGATAACTCGTCGATGCGCTGCGCGACGTAGTCGGCCTGGGCGGCGAGTGTCAAGCGGTCAGGCGGGAAATCGCGCTGCCGGCCGTAGCCGAGCAGATCTTCGGCAATCACGGTCGCCCCGCTCAGGCGCGCCTGCGGGTCGAAGTAATCCAACGACCCCACCAGCCCGTGGATCATTACCAGCGTCGGCTTGTCCATGGCTCTACCCTGTCAGCGGGTCCCACTAGAGTCCGGGATCTGCGGCGCAGAGCGCGACGTCCGCCGCCGCGGAAGCCCATGCGAGCATTTGATGATGCGACACGGCTGCGTCGCTCCGTTTCAGTGCCGCGGCCTATACACGACAGGGTAGCCGGATCGCCAATCGGCTGCATAGAACTAGACGTGGCGAGTCGGCAGGGCAGTGCCCCATGCTTTCCGAGGGGCGGTCGAGCGACTGAAGGAATCGGGCGCCGACACGGGCACACACATCCCGCGGCAACCCGCTTGGCGCTATAATGCGACCGTTTAACATGAGGGTCTGCGGCGACCCGATGTGTTTGGTGGCCGGGGTGAGCCTGCCGTGAGTGAGCAAAACCAGGTCAGTGCCTTCGTTCCGTTGCCGAGCCGGCATGGAGACTTGCTGCGCGTGCTGGGGCCGGAGCCGCAGGAGGCCGGCGTGGCGGTCGAGCCGCTGGTTAAGCTCGATGAGCCAGTGGGAGTCGTACAAGCGTTCATCGGTGGGCTGTGCGGCCACGACGGGCGCCTGGTGCAGCCGATGGAGATCGCCCTGGTGCTCGATCCGGCGGCCACCGTCCCGCCCGATCAGATCCCGGTCACGGCCCTGTTCGAGATGTTCAGCGGGCTGCCGGAGTTGCTGGCGAAGCTGCCAGTCCTACCCGGCTTCGAGCTGGTGCGGGAGGCGCTCGCGGAGAACTCTCCGCTGGGCCCGCTGTTTTATTGCCGCAAGCGGCACTGTGTCTTCGAGGCCCGTTCGCCGAACACCGGCGAGCCGCTGAGCTCGGTGCCGGAGGATCGAGCCCCCCCGTCGAGTGATAGCCCGGATACGACGCTGCCCGCCGAGCTGCTTTCGTGGGATGGTCCGGCGAAGAAGGGGCGCTCCGCCGCCATTTACGGTGGCAGCGGCGGGTCGTGTGCGCTGGGGGACGTGCAGTCGCTCGATCAATTGACGCTCGATCAGGGCGGGGTCGTCCGTCGGGCGGCCGAAATGGCCAAGGGCGATCCGGTGGCCGGCGAGCGAATCGCCAGCGAGCATGCTTGCTGTAAGTGTCCGGAGCGCAAGCGCTGCTATCCGACCGGCGAGGGATACGCGTACGCGGCGGACCGACTCGCGGTAATCAGTGCCGCGCGGGCGCCACTGGTGGCCTTGCCGCTGGGCGAGTGGCGACTGGACGAAGCGGCCAGCTTCATCGGCGGTCTGCCGCCGGGGGAATTGTTCAGCCAGTCGCCTGACCCGGACAACGAGTTTGAGGCCTGGCGGCGTGAGCGGGCGGGGATGATCGAACGGGCGGGCCCGCCGCGGCTGCTCGCCGGCGAACCTGACGGCCGCGAACTGCTGGAAGCGGCCCGTTTGAGGCTGGGGCTGATCGCGGACGTGCTGGGGCAGCTCGACGCGGTTTGGCACGCCACCGGCCGTCCGCATCTGTGCTGGAACGATGAGACGGTCCGGGTGGCGTGGCGGCAGCCGAATGCGACGCCGGCCGCCTGTTGGGGCTTCCAGCCATCGCTGCGTAAGGTCGGGCTGCACCCACTCGCGGCAGTTGAGACGCCCGACGAGCGACCGTTGCCGTATCCGCCCGCCTTGTCCGACACGTCGCTGTTGGCGGCGGAGGTGGCCGACGCGGCGCGCTACTTCGACGAGCCGCGGGCAGCCGCGACGTACGTCAAGAGTGTGGAGCGTGACGGCGATGCCGCCCGCATCCGCGTGCTGCTGGAGGATTTCGGCGTCGCCTGGGGCCTGTGCCGCACTGGCGACGTACTGAAGGTCGCGGGCGAGGGCTGGGAGGCGACGGTGGCACCGGCGGCCGAGCGCGGTGCCGACGAGGGCGCGGGCTGGCCGTGCAGCGGACGTGCCGTCGGAAAGGTGAGCGCCTTGAAAGAGGGCACGCAGCTCGACGGCTGCACGTGTCGTTGGTATCCGCGTTTCGATCAGGCGGTTGACCTGCATGCGGTCGGCATGCTGCTGTTCGAGACGCTGCTGACCCACGACGAGCGAAGCGGAGCGGCGTTGCGGGAGCTGATCGCCGCCGAACGGGCCGAATTGATGGCCGTCTGCCAGGCAGTGCCCCGCGAACAGCGCGAGCAGAAGGCCCGCGGATGGATCATGGAACGCTGCGAGGCCGACGCACCGGCGGCAATCTGGTCACGCCGCAACCTGCTCCATCGGCACGGCGACCGGGTCGCGGTGCGGCTGGAGGCGTTTCCGCCCGGTCTGTGGCAGGCAGTCATCACGTTCGGCCTGCGGCTGACGACGAGCATCGCAGGCTTCAGCTTCTGCGTCGGCCGTGACCACGCGGCACCGCGTATCGCCGGCGACCTGCTGTTGCCGCTGGTCGAGTTGCGCGGGCTGATCTCGCTGCTGGATGACCTGGTCGTGGCGCGCCGGGCGCCGGCGGAGCAGATGCGCGAGTCGCTGCGGGCGGCGGACTGAGTCAGAGCGGCAATTACCGTGAAGGATTCTCACATGTCAGAGTCAGCGGAACTGATGGCAGCCGAGCGGTTGGCGAGTCTGGGCCGGGCGGCGATCGAGTGTCGGCGCTTTGCCTCACCCCAGCGGGAAGGACTGGGCGAAGCGTGGGGCGAGGCGGTAGCGCGGCTGAAACGCCCCCAGCGCAAGGCGGCGCTCCAGGAGGTCGAAGGGCTGCTAGCTCCCCAGGCCGGCGGCCCGGGCGGCGGCGGCGAGCCGACCGCGACCGGGGAACCCACCGCGCCGCCCCAGGAACTTCTCCGCCAACGGGCCAGCCTCGAGCTCAAATTGCAAACCGAAGCCGAACGTTGTAAAGAACTGGAAGCCGCGCTGCGGCGCGAGCAAAACGAGCAGCGGGAGGCGCTCCAATCGCTCTCGCTGCAACAACGTAAACTCAAGGAATTCCAGGAGGAACGCTCCCGGCTGCTGAGCGAGGTTGGCCAGATCGAATCGAAGTTGCGGCTGCAAATCAACGAAACGGAGCAGGTTCAGTTGAAGTACGACAAGCTCAAGAGCTCGCGGAAGTCGCTGGGCGACCAGGCTACCGAGCAAACCGAGCAGATCACGGCCCTGAAGGCCGAGAACGAACGCCTGCGGCAGGAGCTGGAGGCGGCCCGGCAGGAACGCGACACGCGTGTCACCGACGCCGAGACGCGCGTGGCTGAGGCAGAGGCGGAGACGGCCGAAACGGTGATGAAGCGGCTGTGGGCCGGGATGCAGACGGAGATCCCCGAGGTCTTCGCCGAGACGCACGTGCCCACGCAACGCACGTTCGAGCACGTGTGCGCCGTATTGGTGGAGTTCGTGCGGGCCTTCGCCACGCTCGAGCTGCACGTGCACCACATGCTGCGTGACCTACGGCAGGTGAGCGAGCGGGCGGACAAGCTCAACCATTTCTACATCATGTTCACCAAGAACCCCGGGCTGGTAGACACCCTCCGCGATTACCTGAGCAGCGGCAAGCGCAAAGGCAACTTCTCCAACCTGCTGCGGGCGCAACAGGTCTGGGCGCGGGCGTTCGGCAGCGGGGCCTACAAGGCCATCGTGCGCTCCCCGGTGCTGATCGGCGAGGAGTTGAACTACCGCTCATGGCCGATCAAGTCCGGCTTCACCGTCACGGAGGACGCTGCCCTGGGCAAGTACTTCAAGGAGGAGGTCCACAAGGCGGTCCCCGAGAAGGTCGGTACCACATTGCGCCGGCACGCCGCCGACATGGCCTACGAGGACTACAACAACCTGATGAAGCGGCAAAGGTAGCGGCCGGCGGCTCGCCGGCCGTCGCTGGGAAAGACACGGCTGACCCTTCGACTAGGCTCAGGGCAGGCACAGCCGTGCAACACCCCGCTGTTCGGAGCCACGCGTATGCTGCGCGGATGGGTAGGGTCGTGGTGCGTGACGGTCTGTTGCAGCGCGGCGGCGCTGCTGGCGGGAACGGTCCCTGGCCTGGCACAAACGACGCGGCCGACCACAGAGAGCTACGGCGAGCCTGAGGCCATCTGCACACTCAAGGATGACCGCATCGCCGAGGCGTCCGGCATCGCGGCCAGTCGGCGCACGCCGGGCATGTATTACGTCCATAATGATTCCGGTGACCGTCCACGCGTGTTCCTCGTGGATCGTACGGGGCGCACGCGGCTGACCATTCAACTGAAGAACGCCCGGCACGTTGATTGGGAGGACATTTCCCTGGCACCGGGCTCCGAGCCGGGCAAGTTCGACGTGTGTGTGGCGGACATCGGCGACAACAGGGCTCGCCGCGGCGAACTCATCATTTACCGTTTCCCGGAGGTCGATCCGGCGGCAGCGGATGGACCGGTAGTCGAGGCCCAAGCCGTGGCATACCGGATCGCGTACGCCGACGGGCCGGCGGACGCCGAGGCATTTGTCGTCCATCCGCAGACCGGCGACGGATACGTGCTGACCAAGCGATTGGACGGGGCTTGCCACGTTTACAAGCTCGCCGCCCCGTGGAACCCGAAGGAACGGACCGTCCTGCCGAAAGTGGCCACGCTGCGCTTCCCCAAAGTAATGCTGCTGCAAACGATGGTGACGGCGGCCGACATCAGCCCCGACGGTCACCGGCTGGCGACGCGCAGCTACCTGTGCGGCTGGGAATGGCGGCTGCCGGCAACAACCGACAAGGGCGATTTCGAGCGCATCTTCGGCACCAAACCGACGCGGTTGGAACTCGCGGTCGAGCCGCAGGGCGAGGCGCTGTGCTACGCCGCCGACGGCCGCGCACTGCTGACCGTCAGCGAGACGCCGCCTGCTGTGCTGTACGAAACCCGCGCCGCCACGCCGCCGGAACAACACACCCCCTGATTCGCGCGAACTGGCATGTTTCATGCGTGTCCTGGCTGTCCAGGTCGGCTGGGTTGTCGGCCCACGGGACGAGGCGGGCTGCGAGGCCGACGGCGGCGAGCCCAGAAGTGTGCGGCCGCGGCGTGTTCGCGGAATCAGCTCGAATGGGCGTCGGACCGGGACATCCGACGCTACGAACTCATCGCCTCGCAGACCGTCTTATCAGTCTGTTGCGCGTCACAGAGAACAGACCCGCCAACATGAGCAAGCCGGTGGTCGGCTCGGGGACGACCTCGTCGAGGTGATCGGTCAGTTCACGGAGGGTGATCTCGGTCGCCAGGATGCCCTGCTCCAGCGAAACCTGACCGCCGACGTGGATATGGCCGCCGGCGATGTTCCAGGTGGGGTCGTTCGGGTCGGCGTGCAGATCGTGGTACCAGGTTCCGTGATAGGCGATGAATTCGGAGAGGAATCCGCCGCCGAAGCCGACGTCGTCGATCCACGCGTTCACGCCCAGCTCCGCCTCATTGACGGCCTCCATGATTCTCACCATCGGCAGCGATGATTCGCGGATATAGCCGGGCGGGACGCTGTCGTCCGGCGGGGAGGGCGTCGGCTGGAACGGCTCGCGGTAATCGTTGATCCACTCCTCGAGGTTCCGCTGGAGCATCTCGATTTCCCAGTCCCGGCGCAATGGGTGGCCCCGGCTGAAGGTGACGATCGCAAGCGGGTCGAGCTCATCGACGATCCGCCAGAAGTCGGCGGAAGTGTCCTGGTAATCGACCTCGAAGTCGCCTTCGCCAATGGGCCAGTTCTCGTCGGTGAACTCGGGGAAGAAGGAGTAGATGTCGTAGCCGCGGTTCTCCCAGTTGCCGCCGATCCAGCCGTCGGGGTTTTGCTCGGGGTTGGTGCTGAAGGGGCGGATCATGTCGTCGGTAACGGGCCAGTAGCCGGTGAGCATGATGTTGGTGGTGTAGTCGCCACGGGTGACCGGTACGACGCACAAGAGCATCAGCACCGGCACTGGACATAATCTGGACACTTCCCGCTCCTCTTCTCAGTCACGGCGCGGCGACCCGCGTCATGACTCCTCGTGGCGGCCGCCGTCGGGCAGGTTGTGGTACGCGGACGCCACGCCCGGGATGCCGCACGCTCGGTCACGCCACTGCCACAGTCTAGGCCGCCCGTCGGGCGAATTCTCGGCCGTGTTGACCGAACAGGTCCGAAAACCTAGTATCTGCGGCGTTGGGAGCAGGCTGTGCGGCCTGATCCGCCGGCAGGCGAGCGAGTGAACTGGCCTGGGGACAGTAGCAAGGAGCGCTTTTGGCAAAGCAAGAACCGATCCAGATGGAAGCCGTCGTTGTCAAGGCGTTGCCGAACGCGATGTTTTTGGTTGAGGCCAACGTCGGCGGCACGCAGCACGAAGTCCTCGCGCACGTCTCGGGTAAGATGCGCAAACACTTCATCCGAATCCTGCCGGGCGACCGCGTGACGGTCGAGCTCTCCCCCTACGACCTCAGCCGAGGTCGCATCATCTACCGCCAGAAATAGCCTCACCCAACGGCGAGTCCGAGCGGGGGCGTGTCGGCGGCGAGGCAAAGATGATCCGCAACGCAATCACGACGTTCGAGCAGACCCGGCCGACAGGGTGGGGAACGCTGCTGCTGTTCGGCGCGGCAACCGCCACGTATGTGACTGCCTCCGTTGTCGTCGTCGAAGGAGGGCTCTTGGAGAGGCCCGTCGCGACCACGCACGGCTTGGTTGACGAAGCGCTACTTTGCAGCGCGGTGGCTTTGCTGGTCATCGTGGGCAGAGTCCTGTTCGGCATCGGCAGACTGAAGCCGCGGGACGTCGGACTCTTGGTGGCGAGAATGCCGCTCGCGCTGGCCGTGACGCTGGCGCTGTGGCTGCTCGCGCAACTGGCGGCGTTGTTCATTGGCCTGATCCACACGGGCGGTATCACGCTCCGTCACGACTGGGACGAGAACCAGCCGTCCTGGGTGGTCGGTCATCTGATCGGCCAGCTTTTCGGCAACGCGCTGTTTGAGGAAATCGCGTATCGCGGCTTCCTCCTCCCGCAGATCTACCTGTTGCTCACCGCTCGGTCGGTGTGGTCAGCGAAAACACGTCTGATCGCGGCTGTGGCGATTTCGCAAGCCTTCTTTGCTTTGATGCATATTCCGATTCGCCTGCACCAGGGGACCGAGCCGGCTGCGCTGCCGCCCAATCTGCTCGCGACGGTCTTCTTCGGTGTCTTCTTGTGCTGGGTCTACCTGCGAACCGGCAATCTGTTTATCGCCGTCGGCGTGCACGCACTAATCAACAAGCCGACGGCGCTATTGGAGTGCGTGTTCGCATCGCAGCACGTGCTGTTGATCCTGGTGATCCTGATGCTCCTGCTGTGGCCGTTGCTCACCCGGCCACGCGGCCGAGCGCTTCCACTGGATAGCCCGCTCCAGCGAAGCTAGGCCGTGGCTTCGCCAGGGGCGTAACTTCAGCGGTCCGAGGGAACGAGCACATCGACCCAGACGAGCCGATGGTCACTGGAGGATTCGCGGTCGGCGACCAGCTTGTTCAGCGGGTCGCTGGCCGCCGGCCAGAAGACGCCGGAGGACTTGACCGTCAGGTCCTTGCTCGGCAAGGCATAGTCCACGCGGCCGAAGTTGCTGGTGGGGGTGGCCTTGTCGCCGGGATAGGACGCGAAGTGGGCGGCGGCACCGTCGCTCTTGGGCGTCGGGTCCTGCACACGCGGATGCTTGAGCAACTGGGCGATCGGCAGTTGGCCGTACGTCGGTTTGTCTTTGGCCGGGTCGGCGTTCAGGTCGCCGAGGATGACGAACGACGCGTCAGGAGGCAGGCCGCCCTTGCGTCCCTGATCATCCTCAATGTGCGCCGCAGCCTCGCCGCCGGTCAGGTAGTCCGCCCAGAGGCGGATCTCGTCGAAGTTACGCCGGCCGTTGGCGTCCTCCGGTCCGTCAAACACGGGCGGCGTCGGATGCGACACCAATACGTGCACCACCGTGTCGCCGATCTTGATCGGCACGTCCCAGTGACTCTTGCTCGATAGCCGCAGGATGGCGATCTCTTCGGCCGAGTACCAGGCCGGCTTGCCGTGCTGGCCGTCGGGCATGAAGTTCTTGGGCATCGCCTTCCAGAGGAGCTTCTGGAACGTCCGCGCGGCCTGCGTGTCGATCGGGTATTTGCTGTACAGGGCCATGCCATACTGCCCCGGGTAGCGCCCGTAGCCGAACGCATCGGCCGGCCCGGCCGCGGAGCCGTCGTTATCGAGGTCGTGGCCGCTCGGCACGCCGGTGTTGACCGGCGCGAAGAAGATATGCGGATAGTCGATCGGCTTCTGCCCGTTCTGGCTGACCATCAGGTAGCGGTCGCGGAACGCGGCGGCGTTCTTGCCCTGCTCGGCGTCAAAGTCAATCTCGTTGACCAGCAGCACGTCGGGACGAACACGTTGAACTATCTCCGCCGCGTTACGCAGTTGCCCGTTCGTGCCGTGGCCGTCCGCATCCCCCTGATTCAGCTTGTCGGCACTGAGCTTCCAGATGTTGAACGCCGCAAAGCGCACCGTGCCGCCCGACTCAAATCCGGACGCCATCACCAACACCGTCCCGAATACAGCCACCATCTGAGACATACCCTCACCGCTCCTGCCAGGCAGATACATACCATATCGCCGCCTGCGGCGGTGTGACAGCCATCAGAACACGAGCGCGAATGAGCGGGCGGGACGCCCTACTGCCGCCGTGCGATCCGGGCCAAGTCGGGCGGATAGAAGTGCAAGCGCGGCGATGCGAGCGGTTGCTCGAAACGAAAACGGAGGGCCGTCACCGCACCGCCGTCGGAGACCTCGGCGATCTCGGCGGTGAAGCTCGTGAGGCAAAACTGCTCGCCCAGGGTGGGTTTCCAATCGTCGCCGAGCAAGACACGATGCGTTGGCAAGCGTCGCCGGCGATGGCGACCGGGATATGGCCGGCGAGAGTCAGACGGGCGCCCAGCTCGGACAGCAGCCGGGTGGCATGGCCAAGCGCAGCGCGGCCATGCTTCACGAAGAGCAGAGCACGTGCCCGCGCCTTTGGCTTGGGCATGGCACTCGGCAGTGGCCGCGCTGGTGCAAAGCGGACGGCGCTTGGCGCGGTCGCGAGGAGAGTCGAGGATCCCCATCATTGGTCACCAAGGGCGTAGGGATCGGGAGATTGCCTTCGCGGCGCCCGTTCTTAGCGAGGAGGTTGCTCATGTCCCCGAACCGTCCGTTCATTTCGTCCGGCAGCGGCGCTCTCCTGGCGACCGGGGTAGCGCTGCTCACGATCGCCGGCCAGCTACACGCTCAGCCCAGTTCGCAGGCAGACCAAGGACGGCTGAGACAGCCCGTACCCGAACGAATCTACGTGGACGCCGCACGCGGAAACGACCGCAACCCGGGTACACGCGAGCGGCCGGTGAAGTCGATCTCGGGAGCGGTGGCATTGCTCCCTGAGCTGCTGGCCCGTTCCGTAACGATCGAAGTCAGCGGCGGGTCGTACAGGAGCACTGGCGGCCAGGATATGGCCGACAACTGCCTGGAGCTGATGCGCCGCATGCGGCCTCAGGCGGAAGTACGCATTGTCGGTCGGCCCAACAGGCAAGGGCAGAGGCCGACACTGGCGTGGGAAGGCGGGCCGGCCATGGTTGACGTGCGCGAGGGGAACTGGTGGCTGGAGAACGTCCAAATCGGCTCGGGCTCGACGCGGCAGCGGCGCGGCGTCGTGGTGGCGGGTCCCGGACATATCACGCTCAAGAACGTCACTTTCCGCACGCGGAGTCACTCCGATGCCGGAATCTACGCCCATCGGGGGGGAAAGGTCTCACTGCGGGGCGCCATCAAGCTCAATGAACATCTGCACGACCGGGCGGAAGACGAGACCTTCGCCGGAATCATCGCGACCGACCACGGCCTGGTCCGCTTCCAAGAAAGAGAGGGTGCGTCGCTGGAGATCGGGAACGGAAGCCTCTCGGCCGGCTACTACGGGTGCATTCGCCTCGGCTGCGAGACGGCCCGCATCACCAGTTGGGGTGAGCAGTCAAACAACCTCGCGATCAACAACGGTGGCCGCATCGACCTCCACAACACGACGACGCGGCTGTGCGCGAAGAGGCGACGAAACACGCCGATCGGGCTGGAACACGACGGTCACATCTTGGCGGAGGATGCACACATCATCATCGAGGGCGAAAACGAAGACGCAATCGCGCTGCAGAAGGCCAGCACGCTCACGTGTAACGACATCGAGCTGCGCGGTCTGTTCAAGACGACGATCTGGGCAAGCAGCGGCTCAATGTTCGTCGGCCGCTTCCTGACCGACGTTACGCGCGTGTACGCCACTACCGGCGCGAGTATCAACATCGAAGCGGTCGATGGACAAATCATCGGTCCGGTGTCGGCGGAGCACTGCGGGGTTGTCTCGCTCCCGGACCGGAACGTGTTTTCCGAATGAGCGCCCCGGCGGGGCCGGCTAAGCATCCGAGGCGGATTCTGACTATGTGCCGAGCACTGCCGTTCACAGCAGCCATCCTCTGCTTGGATGGCACCGCCGGCATCGGCCTGCTGCTCCTGCACCTCGACGCGGTCAACAACAACCGCCAACCGACAATCGTCTTCCCCGACACTCCCTTTGACTGGCGGCGCAGCACGCAGTGCCTCGGCAGCGCCCGACCCTTATGAACCGTACGCCGGTGGTCGACGCGCTTAACGATGGACTGCTTACTTGACTCGGACTGCGGCCCCTTGGAGCATGCTGACCAAGGAGGACGACCATGAAGCTGCACTCGTTAATCGCGATTGTACTGGCGCTAGTCGCGATCACGCCCGCCGATGCCGGGTTCGACGACGACTTCAGCGGGGCAACGTTGCGGGTTGACTATTACCATACTGGTACGGCAAGCGCGGAGCACCTGGCTCTCGACCGCGTGCGCGTGGAGGGCGCGTGGCCCGGAAGCCAAACACAACTGATCGACACTACCAATCTGGGTAAGTACCTGGTGGAAGTCGTGGACCAGGACAGCAACCGGCTGCTGTACACGCGCGGGTTTTGCAGCATCTACGGCGAGTGGGAGACCACCGGAGAGGCCCAGCAGGGCACCTGGCGGGCCATACCTGAGGCTGTTCGCGTACCCGAGCCGCGCCGGCCGTTTCAGCTCCGGATTCGGAAACGCGACCGGCAGCAGAGCTTCCGGGAGATATGGAGCATTACCATCGATCCCGCTTCGAGGTTTGTCGATCGTGCGCCGGTTCCCACAAGGGATGTGTGGGCGGTGATGGAGCACGGCGACCCTTCGGTGAAGATGGACCTGGTCGTCCTGGGCGACGGCTACACGGCAAAGGAAATGGACAAGTTCCGCACCGATGTCGAACGCATCGTCGGGGCGCTGTTTGACGTCGAGCCCTTCGCATCACACAAGCAAGACTTCAACGTGCGAGCCGTCAATACGCCCGCGGAGCATTCCGGCATCTCCCGTCCGCGCGCGGGCGTCTTCCGCAATACGCCGCTCGGGACCCGCTACAACGCATTCGACCTCGAGCGGTACGTTCTCACGTTTGACGATCGAGGCTGGCGGGATGCGGCTGCGGCGGCGCCGTACGACTTCGTTCTGATTCTGGTCAACGGACGGGAGTACGGTGGCGGCGGGATCCACAACCTCTACGCCATCACTGCCGGGGCTCGCCGTCCACCCCGTGCCTCGTGGCCCACGAGTTCGGCCATCACTTCGCCGGCTTGGCGGACGAATACTACGCGGGGAGCGTGGCCTACGAGGATTTGCCCGGCGGGAACGTGGAACCGTGGGAGCCCAACGTTACGGCGCTGTTGGATCCCGCGAAGCTGAAGTGGCGCGAGCTGGTCTTGCCCGACACGCCGGTTCCCACGCCGTGGAACAAGGCCGAGTTCGAGAAGCGATCCTGGGAATCGCAGGGCCGCCGGAAGGCGCCGCAGGCCGAGGAGGCCTCGGAGCAAGCTGCGGACGCAGCCCGCCGTGAACGGCGTGAACGCTTGATTGAGCTGCTTGGCAAGAATGAGTACGCCGGCAAAGTCGGAGTCTTCGAGGGAGCCATGTACGTGGCGAAGGGTCTCTACCGGCCTAGCGTGGATTGCCTCATGTTCGAGATGACCGAGGCGCGCTTCTGTCCGGTGTGCAGTCGGACTATCGAACGCATCATCGATCTGTACGCGCGGTAGCGCTCTGGGTGGCCTCCCGGCCCACCTGTCATTGCTCGCTCTTCCAGTCGCGCGCCACGTCTTCGGCGCGCCTCAGTGCCCGCAGCAGGTTGCCGCCCATGATCTTGTGAATACCCTCCTGCGAGTACCCGCGGTTGAGCAGCTCCTGCGTGATGTAGGGATAGCAGGAGACATCCTCTAACTGGGCGGGCAGTGTGGAGCACCCCTCATAGTCGGAGCCGAGCCCGACGTGGTCGATCCCCGCCACGCGGACGATATGATCGATATGATCGACCAGGGTGTGTACGCTGCCGGTCGGGATCGGGTTTGCGCGGCGCCACCGTTGCCAGGCCTTTTGGAAGTCGGCGTCGTCAGGGTGCTTCTCGCGCAGCTCGCGCTGAATCTGGAACAGACGCTGCATCACGCGCGCCCCCTCCGGATCGACGTAGCCGGAGAAGAAGTTGACCATGACCACTCCGCCGTTGCCGGTGACCAGACGCAGCACGTCGTCGGGCACGTTGCGCGGATGGCGCGCGATCGCATACGCTGATGAATGCGAGGCGATCACCGGGGCTCGGCTGACGCGCAACACATCTCGCATCGCCTCGGCGGAGACGTGCGAGATATCCACGAGCATGCCCAGCCGGTTCATCTCCCGTATCACCGTTTCGCCGAAGGGTGACAGACCGCCGTGGCGTGGCTCGTCGGTGGCGGAGTCGGCCCAGTCGTGGGTTTCGGTGTGCGTCAGCGTCATGTAGCGGGTGCCAAGGGCATGAAACATCCGCAGGACGCCCAGTGAGCTCTCGATCGCGTGGCCTCCCTCGACGGCAATCAGTGAGGCGACCTTGCCCGCGCGGTGGATGCGCACGACGTCGTCGGCCGAGTAGGCCATCTCGAAATGTTCCGGGTAGTGCCGCACCATCCGGTGGATCAGGTCGATCTGCTCGAGGGCATAGCGGGCCGCCCCGCCGGTGTGCATCTTCTCGGGCGGAACCCACGCCACCCAGAACTGTGCTCCGACGCCGCCGCGGCGAAGACGCGGGATATCCGTGTGCAGGTCCCGCTGGGCTCGGGATATGTCCAGCTTGTCGAACGACGAATCTGCCCGGCTACGGATTTTCTCGGGCAGATCATTGTGACCATCGATCAGCAGGCCGGCACGATGGATGCGCAGGGCCTGGTCGGTCAACTCCACCGGGCCGTGGCTCTGATTCTCGGCAACCGGCAGAGTCGATGTCCGATCAGCCCGAGACTGCACGCCGGCTGTATCGTGACTACACGAGACTGTGGTCAGACACAATACGGCGAGTACAAGCCACAGCTTTCCTGCTCGCATCACGTTCTCCTCAACCGGCGTCTACAATCAGGCCGGGCTCATCCTGCCGACTCACGCGGTAGTTGCTGACCCGCGGTCATAGCATCGACCTCCAGCTCGAACAGAAGATCAGGCCGGCAGATCTCGCTCTGCGCCAGCACAACGGGCAACGGCCCGATCTGGTTGGCGTTGCAGCAACGCTGAAAGGCCGAAGCATCTTCTGCCCGCTTGAAATGGCCGATGCCCCGCACGACGTCCGCCCAGCCCATTCCACGAGACTCCAGAATAGCATTCACGACATCCAGCGTCCGCCCAACCTGTGCGTCCACATTGCCGATGTGCGCGGTGTTTCCCTCCGGACCAATGCTGGCCGTGCCGGAGACGAGCAAGCGTCGCTGATCGGGCATGACCAGCTCTACCGCCCGGCTGAACGAACTGCCGTACTCCCCCGCTGCACCCTGCAACGGTGAGGGAACGACAATGGCGCGCACTGTCTCGTCTTTTGCCTTCACCGCCAGCAGGCCGCTCACCAGAGCAGCTCCGGTACTTGCCGCAGCCGGCGCGCCCACCGCCGTGCTGGCCGGCAGCAAACCATCGAACACGTGCCTGTTTGTGAAGAAGGTATTCCGAACCTGGTTGAAATGTCTATACCAAGACAATATGTCATCATTATAGAACCACGTGCGCAGTACGTGGCTGAAGTCCATGTCGGCCGCGCATAAGGCTGCTTCCATCAGCTCCAGGACCTCAGACGCTTGCTCATCCCGCGATCGCGAGAAATCGGTCGGCAGCAGGCTACCCAGTCGGCAATACCGCGCGTAGTCGTCCTCAAACACGCTCCCCACAAACCTGCCGTTCAACTGCAACGGTTCTACCGGAACCCCCGAGACGGCCCATATCTGCGTGCCGCCAATCCCACGCGCCGTTTCACGTGCCGGTCCAACCGAAGTTACCGGCCACGAAATACTTCCCAGGGCTCTAGACAGCGTTTGCATATCATGACCGCCCGGAGTCAAGACTCCGAACACCTCCTGTGACACTATATGGGCGCGACTGTCACGAAGCGCACCGGCGATCTCGCCCAGCATTGTCTCCGCGGATTGGCCATCGTCGGGAACCGCGGTGATGAACAGTTCCCTGTGCGACCGCCGGACAAGGGTGATCACCTGCATCCCGGGCAGCACCCGCTTCTGCACGCTTTCTCCAGCCGAATCATGGTTAGGTGTCATGCATCATCCTGGCCACTACACTAATCCGGCAACGATCCGCTAGGGTAGATTCGGAGGACGATAGGGTTTGCCCTCCTTGTAGAGTTCAATCCGCGCCTCGATTGCGTCCGCGACCGCCTCTTCTCCAGCGGCCTGCGCAAGCGCGAGCGCCTGCTCCGCGGCCCGAATCGCCTCGGCGAACTGGCCGGCTTCCGCATAGCCTACCGCCAGGATGTCGAGCGGCTGAACGGCGCGGTAGCGCGTCAGCTCACAGGCCCGTTTGGCGAGCGCAATCGCCCGGGCACCGTCACGCAACTCCGCAGCCGGAGCGGTGGCGAACATCCACGCCAGATCACTGAGCATCTGGGCGTCGTTCGGATTGAGCCGCACAGCCGACGAGAGATGGCTGATGGCCGCGCCGACCTCCTGCCGGCGGAACAACGTCTGACCGAGCAGGCCGTGCGCGGCAGCGTTGTCCGGCTCGAGCTGCACGGCCAGTGAAAGATGTCGGACAGCCTCATCAACCTCGCCCTGGCTGGCCAGCGCCTTGCCCAGGCAGTACTGGGCGGCGGCATCGTCCGGCGCTAGCCGTACCGCCTCGGACAAATGCACCGTCCCCTGCGCAACATTGCCTTGATTGCACAGCAGGGCCCCAAGGACGCGATGCGCATCAGCGGTTTCGGGCTCGAATTCCACCGCCAGTGAAAGATGCCGAATGGCCTCATCGACCTGTCGCTGGCGAAACAACAGCATGCCGAGGTTGTAGTGCGCGCTGCCGCTCTGCGGGTCAAGGTGGATTGCCTCGTACAGGTGAGCCTTACCCTCCTCAACCATTCCCTGCGTAGCCAGAACGCCTCCCAGGTTACTGTGCGCGACGGCGTTCTGGGGATTCAACTCCAATGCCTTCCGGTATTCCCGGATTGCTCCGCTTATGTCATTGGCCGTCAGGTAGGTGTCACCAGCCCTCACGTAAGAAACGTCGTCAATAAACTGCTCGCGGATCTCCTTGATCGCCATCGGTTTGACATTGACAAACTCCGGTATGTTGGCGGCCCTGTCCGAACTCGTGAAGTGTTCCAATAGTACCGGTGGGCTACTGTAGCCTCGCTCGTCAATGTGCGCGAGGAAGAGCTGCGTGTAAGCCGAATTCACCTTCGAGGAAAACACCAGCCACCGCCCGTTCGGTGACCAACTGTGCCAGGAGTTCATCCGCTTCGTATTGCAGCGCAGCCGGCGGGCCTCCCCACCTTCCGCCGGCATAATATACAGCTCACTGTCCGGCTGAAGCAGCATATAGCTTCTGGCTTTGCAGAACACGATCCATTTGCCGTCGGGAGAGTACCGCGCAAAGTAGTTGCTCATGCCGTTGTGCGAAGCCCCCTCGAGCGGTTCGGGGGTTCCGCCCTGCCCGTCATTAAATGGAATTCGGTATAAGTCGAATAGGAAGGGCTTTCCCTCTTCAAGGAATTCGCGGCATTCCTCCTTGCTCAAAAGCACGGTCCCCTTGTCCATCCTGAGGCGATATGCCTTGCTTCTGGCAAAGACGATGTACTTCCCGTCGGGGCTCCACGAGGCGTTGCTCTGCACGAACGCCGGATCATCCGCACCGGAAAGAGCCCGAAAGGTGCCCGTCGCCTTGCAATACACGGCCAGAATGCCCTTGATCGGGAAAAAGAGCTGCGAGAAGGCCAGTTCCGGTTTGGGAACAAAGACGGACCGGTCCTTCACCGTGCTTACTACATAGCTTCCATCCGGGGACACTTGCGAAAGCAGGCCGAACGTGGGTTCCGCATCATCCCGCCGGTAGTCACTCCACGTGATGAGTTCGCTCTTGGAGAGGACTATCTGCTCCTTGACGGGCGCAAAGGCATACGAACCCTTGTCATTGGCGTAATCCACATCCATGCCGAGGGCCGCACCATCCGTTGAGAATGAATGACAATTGCCGCAGACGGGCAGCTTCTCCAAAACGATCGGCGGCTGTTGCTCCGAAGAAACTGACCCGAAGCGCCAGCGAATGCGCGTCGGATCTTTCACCGCATCGATGAAAGGCAGGTTCACCTCGCGGTAAAACAACGGTGCCCCGACCTCGTCTCTGGATGTGCTGATCGAGATCCTGGCGCCTGAGAGGATCTTCTCGGGCGCGGAGCGATTGACGCCGAGGACCGTAATGCTGGCCTCCTGCTCAAGCGACCGGCGTTTCATCGACTCCCATTGCCGCGAGCGGGGCGTCCATTCCGTAGCGTGAGTCAGGAAACTCGCGTGTGGCTGATCGTTGGCGAACGCGATCGTGATGAGCCAGGTGTCGCAGGTGGGGTTGTCGTCCTGCCAGCGAAACGTTGGCGGTACGATCTCCGGCGGGAACACCGTCTCATGTAACGGATAGTGAATTGTCAGCCCGCTATACTCGGCCCCCTCCTGATAGCCCGCCAATATGTCCGCGATCTCCACGTCGGAGTTACAGGAGACTATTGGCAAGACCAGCACGCTGACGAGAGTCGCCGCGCGGACGCCCATGAGGAGGTGCAGGAGTGGTTTACCCATCGATCTTTCCCTGGCGGATATCGTCTTACCCGTCGGACTAGCTTCGGCGAAGTCCGTAGTGTGGCTGATATCCCACGTACACCCTTCGGTTAGCTTCGTAATCATACCACCTCCACGACACCACGGGTTCTCTGCCCGCGGCCAAGCGCGCCGGTAAGCTCGCACGGAAACCGGCTTACGCGTGAACACTGATACTATACCGTGCTCAGCTTCGGCCCCGGCAGGGAGGGTGAGGATTATGCGGTCACGGCCGGCTGCTGCGCGATAGCCGCCAGATGATCGGGCAGCCGGCGCTGCTGCGCGTGTCGCAGGTCGAAGGCGGCCTTGGCATGGTCGGGCGCGACGGCGAGGCAGGCGTGCAGCAGGTCGGCGGCCCGTGACCATGCTTGCTGCACCATGGCCAGTTCGGCCAAGTGGAATGTCGCGCGGCGCACGTGTGTCGGATCATTCCCGTGCGTCTCGTGGAGCTGTGTGAGCAAGTGGTCGGCGGCGGGCAGTTGCCCGGTGCGCTTAAGCACCACGCCCAGACGCCACGCCCCGTCGGGGTCGGTGGCGACGTCGAACGTCGCCGCGTAGGCTTCAGCCGCCTGTCCCAGGGAATCGGCAAAGGCCGCGATCTCGTCGGCGGCGGGTGAGTCGGCGCGCAGGATGGGCGTTACCACCGGTGGGCGAGCGGCAGCCGCCTCGGTCAGATCCTGCAAGTGACCGTCCACGTAGGTTTCGAGGTCATAGTGCTCAAACGCGTGCTCCCGAGCCTGGCGAGCGCGCACCTGCCACTCCGGCAGATTCGACAGCGCCTCGCGGATCGCACCGGCCAGCGCTTCCGGGTCACCCGGAGGGAGCAGCGGGCCGAAGCGGCCGTCAGCCAGGATGTCGCGCTGGCCGCCGGCGTTGGTGGAGATCACGGGCAGGCCGGCGGCCATAGCCTCCATCAGCACCCTCGGCAGGCCCTCTGCCAGGCGAGAGGCATGTACGAAGAGGTGGGCGTGGGCGTAGAAGTCGGCGACGCGCTCGGGCCTCAGCGGGCCGACGAATTCCGTTTGAAAGCGGTGCGAGGCGTGCCGGGCGGCCAGTTGCCTCAGAGTCGAGACGTACGCCGCGCTCCCGCCCCCGATGATGCGTACCACCAGCGGCCAGGGGCAGTTTTCGTCAGAGGCGACGCGGGCAGCCGCCGCGATGAGGTCCGCCTGCCCGCGCGCGGCGGTGAGCTGCCCGACGCTGACGATCACGATCGGAGGCGGCGCGGGCGGCGGCGGCATGCTGCGGAAGGGCGACAGGTCGATCCCGGCCAGGCGGACACGGCAATGGGGGTGGCGAAAGCCGGCAGCCTCGTAGCAATCCTGCAACGCCCGCGACGCGAAGCCTACCCGCGCGTGACGTAGTTGCGGCCGAGACAGTCCCAGGCAGCAGAGTCGGCTGACCGCGGGCGACATTGAGAAGCCGATTCGGCGCGCTACGCCTGTGAGCGCGCACAACGGGTCGCGCGCGTATCCGTCCCGCAGCCACAGGTCCTCGAGCGTCAGGTGCACCGGCACGTTCATGGAGAGCAACGCAGCGATGAGCGACTGCGAGGCGAACTCCATGCCCCAGACGTCGAGCACGTCGGGCTCCATCCGGTGCAGCGTTGCGGCCAACGACCGGCGATCCGCCAGCTCGCAGCCGAGCAGGCCCGGCAGGTCTTCGGGCGGATAAGGCGGGCCCCAAGCCAGATGCAGCGCCCGGGTAACGGCCCGCGCCGGCGGCCCGGCCGCGGACACGCCATGGCAACTCGTCAACACGTGCACGTGCTGGCCGCGGCGACGCAACCCATCCACCACGGACCGACAGCGTAGCTCATACCCGCCGATGTGGTGCGGCGGGTAGAAGTTGGACAGCACAAGGATTCGGATGGGTGGACCTCCGTTCGGCAAGGCGTAGCGTTGTCCACATTATCGGCGGTTTGCGGGAGAGAACTTGTCCGAACGTGCGTCGGGCACGGCCGGTCCACAAACGGGCCGGCTGAAGCCGGCAGCGCGCTGGCTCCGATAACGATAGCGGCGGAGCGTGCGGCGACCGCGCGCCCGGCAGACGCCGGGTGAAGGAGTCAACATGCAGACGGCGGCAGAGCCGATCCGCGTGAATTACGGGTGTGGGGATACCCGGCTCGACGGGTACGTCGGAGTCGATGTCCGCCCGTGCCGAGGGGCTGACCACGTGTTGCCGGCCTGGGATACCTCGCCGTTCGAGGCCGACAGCGTGAGCGAGATCTTCTCCCGGCACATGCTGGAACACCTCGATCCGGATGACGCGCGCCGCGCGCTGCGGGCCTGGCTGGGCATCCTGAAACCGGGCGGTCGCCTGCGTCTGATTGTGCCGGATTTGATCTTCCACTCCAGGCAGTTGCTGGAAGAGGCATCGAGCTGGAGCACGGATCCGACGGAGAACTTTGAACACGCCATCAAGAGCATCTACGGCTGGCGGCACGTGGAACACGGCGGAGACGGCGAGGATGCTCATCGGTGGGGATACACGTGGCGAAGCCTGTCCACCCTGCTGTGCGAAGTCGGCTACACCGGCTTGCAGCGCGTGTCCCGCGGCCCGGACACGGAACCCTGGCATCTGCACGTCATCGCGCGTAGGCCCGCAGAAGTGTGAGTGTGCCCGATCGGCCCGCGCGCCCAGGCGGGTACTACTATTGACGATGCCGGCCGTCCGGACCGTAAAGGCGCCGGGCCGGGATGCCGAGCCGCTCGAAGCGCTCCCGTTGCTGCCAGAGCTCCTGCTCCGCGCGGTCGGATGACAGGATCACGGCGTCAATGCCGAGCTTGCCGGCATCACTTGGAGGATGAATCTTGAAGGGCCCGAGGTGGGTTCCGTGCAAGCTGGCGTTGTCATCGAGTATGCCCGCAACGTGAACGGGGGCGTCACGGAGGCGGTCCTTGAGTCGGCGCGTATGCTGGCCGGCGCCGTACAGGGCCACGCGCTGAACGCCCTGGGCGGCGAGTGATTCCATGACGCGGAGCATGGACTCGGCGGCGAGCTCACGCTGCCGGTCGCTGCGACCACGCCGCGCCACAGGCTCCGGCAGGATTCCGCTTTGCAGGATCGCGTGCACGAAGTCCCGCCGGGGCACGCAGTCCTCGTTGAGATAGAGGAAGTTGTCCCAGTCGAAGTCGGGGTTGTCGAAGGCCAGATTGAGCCGCCGCCAGTCCATGTCTTCGCTGACGTAGCCCTTCTGCGCCGCCCAGCGCCAGAGCTCGGCACCCGGCAACGGCACCGTCAGGTAGCAGCCTTCGACGGCCATTTTGTCCTGGTTACGGCGGATGAAGTCGAAGGTCTGCTGCATATCCGCGCGGGTTTCGCCGGGGAACCCGAACATGAAGCTGGCGCCGCAAGCGAGACCGTGTTTGTGAGCCAGATCGATGGCGCGCTGGTGGGTGGCGACGGAGCACTTGCCGCCGCGTTCCATGCGTTGCAAGACCGCGTCGCTGCCGGATTCGGCCCCGAAGCGGATGGCGCGGACGTTCATGGTTTTGAGCAGCTCGCATAGCTCGTCGTCGACCAAGTTGGAGCGGACGAAGCCATGCAGGGTCAGGCGACGGTTCAAGCCGGCCTGGTCGATCCGCCGGGCCATCTCGCGCAGGCGCCGCCGATCGGCAACGTACAGATCGTCGAGAACGTACACGGAATGCACGTGCGGCGACGTTTGCACGATGTGCTCGAGCTCGCGCACGACGTAGGCCGCGCTGAAGCGGCGGAAGCCGCGCCAGTGCTGCTGCGTCGAGCAATAGGCGCAGCGAAACGGGCAGCCGCGCGACGTAAAGATGACGGCTTCGTCGGGGCAGGCTGGGTTCCGGCTGCGCAGCGGGAACGGCAGCGTGTCGAGGTCCCCGCGTAAGGCAGCCCGGTCCGTGACGGCGACGTAGCCGGAACGCCCGTGATAGCAGATGCCCGCGATATCCCGCAATTGTCCCCGACGCCAGCCAAGGCCGGGCGTAAAGTGGCGCATCAGATCGAGGAATGTGGCCTCGCCCTCGCCGATCACGCCGACGTCGATCGCCTCCGGCAACCGGTGCGGCAGGGCGCTGATGTGGTGCCCGCCGATCACCATCCGTGTTTCGGGGAGCTTCTCGCGGAAGAGCGCGGCGAATTCGGGCACCTGCCAGAAGCAACTGGTAACCGAGCTGATGGCGATCAGGTGGGGCTCGTATTCGATGACGTCGTACGGTTCGGCCGTGATGCGGTAGTCGAAGGGCTGGTCCCAGTGCTGGCGAAGAACGGCCATCAGGTAGCCGAACGCGAGCGGAATCCCATAGCTGCGGGGGTCGGTGCCGGGTGCCTGAATCAAGCCGATTCTAAGCATAGCGTGCTTCATGCGACGGGTGAGTGCGCGACGGCCAGGTCGGCCTCGTGAACCGGGAGGCGAGCAGGCCGAGCTGCGGGCCCGCCTGTCAGGTGGTGCCGGCTTAGCGCCTCGGCTCTGCCACTACCAGCCCAATCGCTTGATCTGGCCTTCGAAGCTCCTGACCGTCTCGCCGAAGGGGTTTACGAACTCGTTTCCCAGTATGGCCTCCTCAATCTCAGGCGGAAACTGGTCGTGGTACTGGCACAGGATCTCGTCGTTGGGTCGCAACCGGGGCGGATTCTCCGCGCGTCGAACAACGGCGAAGACGTTGTAGTGATGGGTTGCGTAGGCGCCGTCGCGCACGTCAAAGCCCGTTCGAAACAGGGTGAGCATGAGCTGGCCCACGCTCCAGCCAGTGAACACGTGCCGGCCCACAACCTCGGTTTTGAACGGCGGGACCGAGACCGCCAGTATGCCGTTCGGACACAGCACCCGTCGCCATTCCCGCAACGTGGACAACGGATCGTCCACGTGCTCCAGGCAGTACGACGCCCACAACGACTCCAGCTCGCCCTCCTCAAACGGAAGCCTGCTCAGATCGGAAGGCACGAACCGGCAGCGATCCGGGTGGCCCGCTGTGATCGCTCGAAGCTCATCCGTCAGCACCATGTCCACCGCCACCACCCGGACGCCACGTTCCACGAAGTAGCGCGTGTGGCACCCGAGCCCGGCTCCCAGATCGGCGACCTCCGTTGGTCCCTCGCGCAGGAAACGGTCCATCAGAGGTATCTGGTTCTCAAACAGCTCGTCTGACATCGGCACGTGGCCCTAGCAAAACGCCGGGGTCTTACCCGCCAAGCCCCGGGGGCGGAGCCGCGGTCACCTGATCGCTCCAAGACGCCGCGCAGACTGAAGTCGGCGCCTCCCCGCTGCCGGAACCGGTCAGGCTGGACTGCTCAACCAAATGACCGTGCACACTCTTGCAAAACCTGTGCAATCGAAAGGCCGCACGGGCTGAAGCCCGCGGCTCGTTGATGTCGCATAATAGCGCACGTTCACTTAGATCGACGTGGGGCTCTCCGAATCTTTAGAGCGCCTACGAGAGCCAGTACGGAACAGGTGGGCGGCCTCTCTTTTTCGACCGGTTGGAAGCCGGTCCCCCAAGCATTCCTGGGCGCTCTCAGTGCCGGGCAGCACCGGCGGCGAGGCGCCCCACCCTGCCACTCAACACCATAAGCCTTGGCCTGCAAAGACGATAAGCCGGACCGAGCGCCGGCACGCAATCGGCTTTGGCTGAAGCTGCGGCCGCGCCGCGCCGATAGTCAAGAACGTGTCGGACACCCCGAAACCAACTCGAACTGCTCCCCCACGGTGCTGCTCATGCCGGACGGAAAGAACCTGTTGCTGATCAGTGTCGACTGCCTGCGTTGGGACGCCGTCAGCTACTTCGGCCGCCTCGAGCGCTGGCGCGGCGAACGACTCACGCCGACGCTCGATCGCCTGTGCAGTCAGGGTGCGGCGTTTCCTGTGACGATCACAGCCGCTCCCTTCACGACGCCGAGCCACGCGTCGGTTTTCTGCTCGCAGTACCCATTCGAGCATGGCGTCCGACTGCTGTTGAACCAGCAACTCGGCCACGACTCAACGACGCTGGCCGAGGCCCTGGCGGACTGGGAGAGTCTCGCCGTGCCGGCCGCGTTTGTTCTCAACAGCGATACTGACCTGCCCCGCGGGTTCAAGACGGTCGTGGATGCGATCGACGAGATTCCAACCGTCCGCGGCGGCTACCGGCGCGAAGGCCCCACGGTCAATCAGATATTCCTGGACTGGCATGCACACCGTGCCGCGACGCCTTGGTTCGCCTTCCTGCACTACTTCGACGCGCACTCCACGTCCGACGCGCAGTCCGTAGAGCACTACATGCGCGGCATCGCGAGCAGCGACGCGCTGATCGCCGAGATCCTCGCGCGGATCGACTGCGACCGCACGATCGTGTGCGTGTTCGGCGACCACGGCGAAGGGCTCGGCGAGGGGGAACCGTTCCACGGGCGCTCGCTCGCCGAGGCGGTGATCCGCGTCCCGCTGATCCTCCACGGCTGCGGGCGAACGGGCGTGCGGCCGACGATGCGCCGCACGATCGACATCGCCCCGACGCTGCTGAACGCGCTGGGGCAGGCCGTTCCGCCGAGCATGTCTGGACTAGATCTTTTTGACGAACAACCACGTCTGGCCTACACGGAGGCCTGTCCGTGTCAGTTGTTCGGCGAGGACGCCACGCCGGCGTATCACGGCCCCGAGCGGGTGGCGCTGCGCGGCGATACGTACAAGTACGAGCGCGGTCTTGACGGACGCGAGACGCTGTACGCCGTCAACCCGGACAGTAACCGACAGGAAGAGATACGGGACCCCGCCGCGGCCGCCGCCGCCCGGGCCGCCTTCGAGCCACACTTCGGCAAGTTCCCCGCGCTGTGTGGCGCGGAGCACTTTGACCCGGCATATCTCGACGACCCGGGCGTGGTGGAGCGACTTCAGGCCCTGGGGTACCTGGAGTAGGCTGCTGACCCGCGCGCTGCCGCCGCCGGTCTACCCCGCAGCGGAAGCGTCACTGACGCGTGTCGTGGCCGCCGCACAGGCTGGCGGCCGCTCCGCTGAGTGTCTGTGGTCCGTCTGCGCCAAGTAGTGCTCGAGGAACAGGCGGATGATCACGTCGCGCACGAACTCGGCGCGCACGTGTCGGCCGTCCGGTTCCCCGTTTGGGAACGCCCGCCGCCAGACTTCGTCACGCGGGCGCAGGGCCGCCAGCTCGTAGCTGGGGAAGTAGTCGACCCGCGCGCTGCTTTCAGCAGCCATCCGCTCGATCGCCTCGGTGGCGACCGAGCGGAGCGTGGCCTTGCTGTACATGTTCGAGACGGTGACGTCGTCGCCGAAGAAGGTCGCTTTGAGCGGCACGGGTGAGACGGTGCAGAGCATCCGGGCGTGCGGGTTTTCAGCGTGGACGCGACGCAGCGTGGCCAGCAGGGCCTCGAGGTTCTGCGCGTGCGTCGTCCGGCAAACGCAGTAGCGGCGCTCGAAGTCCGGGACGAGGTCGCGTGGCGGCGTCAGGTTGAGCCACACACCCAGCCGGTCGTCCCGCCACACCTCGACCAGCCCGAGCGTGAAGATCGCGATGTCGCACGTGCGAATGGCATCGGCGGTCTGCGTGAGCACCTCCTGGTGCTTCTCGACGGCTTTTTCCAGAACGTCGTGCGGGCGGAACGGATGACGGTGCCCGTCGAACCACGTTCCGTCGCGAAGCTGCACAAGCAAATGCTCTCCATAGCCGCCGTCCAGCGCCCAGGTCACGGCCTGGTTCGTGCTGAACGTGTTGTACTTGTTGCCCAGTTCGCCGCCGTGTACGTCGAAGCCGCGCGCCGAGAGCACCTCGCGCAGCTCGTACGCGAAGCAACTGCCCAACACGAAGACGCGATCGTCGGGCTGGATTCGGAACGACGAGTCGACGTGCAGCCCGAGGTCGGCACGATCGAGGCGGGCCGGTTCGAAGACGGCGGTGTGGCTCAGCCGATAGCTCTCGAGGAACTGTACCGTTCCCATCCGTCGGCCTCCGTTCGATGGCCTGCGGAGCCGCGTGCTGCCCGGCGTGTCAGAACAGCGAGGTGCCGCGTCCCGCGAGCGTCCGCTGCATGAACGCCAGCACGTCACGCACCAGCGCGTCGTACGTGAAGTGCTCCAGGACCGCGGCCCGCATTTCGTCGGCGAGCTCGCGCCGCTGGTCGGCGTGTTCGAGAAAGTAGCCCACCCGCTCGGCGAGGTGATCGCCGTCGCGAAAGACGACCTGCTCGTAGCGCGGCCAGATCGCCGTGACCGCCGGAATGGACCGCAACCCGCGGCAGTGCTTCAGAAACGAGGCGTGCTCCGCCGTGACGAGCGTGCCCGTGGCCGGATCGACGCCACGCATGCGCATGCCGCGCCGGCACCGGTCCGCATACGGTTCCGGTAGCATCTCCGGCTTCAACTGGAACGGCAGAGTCGGGTGCTGCTCGGCGATGTAACGGTCGACCGCCTGAGGCACATCGGCCAGCGCGTCGGACGGCTTCTCCGCGAAGAGAAAGAACCCCCCGGCACACAGGCCGTCGAGGACGCGTTGATGCAGCGCGGGGTTGCAGCCGGCGTGCAGGCTGATCTTTGCGGCCCGGAAGGCCCGCCCCAGCGGGCGCCCGTGCGGCACGAAACCGCGCGCGAAACCGGCGAATTCTGCGCGTTTCTCCCAGCCGTTGCCGTAAAGGTGAAACCGGCCCCCCGTCTGTCGAGCCCACTCGGCGGCGGCACGCACGGTGCGCTCGCGGAGGGAAACGTCGGCAATGCTGAAGAGCGTGGCCAGGACCTGATGGCGGGCGGCCTCGCTCGTCAGGCGCAGGCCGGTGTCGGACTCCGCCT
The DNA here is from genome assembly GCA_964572345.1 of uncultured Planctomycetales bacterium. Classification (GTDB taxonomy): domain Bacteria; phylum Planctomycetota; class Phycisphaerae; order UBA1845; family Fen-1342; genus JAUWXH01. The sequence goes on along the minus strand of CAZNFA010000016.1, from coordinate 61,069 downwards.
TGGAGAGCAGTCCCTGGTAGTCGTAGTCGCCACAGAACCACGGTTGCCGGACCGCAGCCAGCAGCATTTCGTACGCGGCGTCGAAGAGACGGGCGGCGGCTTCGTCCAGGTCCATCAGCTTTCGCCGCCAGCGGTATTGCTCCTCCGCGGACATCGAGGCGTTCGTAGCGAACATCACGTCGCAACGGCATGGCTCGAGGTCCTCGGATTGCTCGTCGGGGTCGCGCATCTGCTCGGGATTGGTCGGGATCAGGCAAGGGTAGAAGCGGTCGGCGGGGTACTCAAACCGCGTCAGCACTTCCGGGAAGCCGTGGCCGACAACGAACTCGAGCGGGCGGACGCCGCGGCCGGCGTCTGGGTTGAACAGGTGCGGCAGGGCGTCCTGGATCCAGCAGATGCCGGGGATGTTCGCGGGATAGGCCTCCGGGAACTCGCCTTGCAGGTGGTCGATGATCAGGAGCAGGTCGGGCCGATGCCGCTCGATCTCGCGGAGCAGCCGGATCGGCGAAAAATGCGCCTGCTCGTGCGGCTCGATGTCCAGATGCGTTCGGTGGCCGAGGCGCTCGAACGCGGCCAGCCAGTCGCGCATCGAGTACTGCAAGACCGTCGTGTAGCGACTGGTAACGCCCAGGACGGTCAACGGCGGCTCAGACTCGCCGGCACGGGCCAGACGTCGGGCCCACCAGGCAGCATCGCATGCGGCGTAGCTGTCAGTGACCCGCCGGTACAGTTCGCGCTGTGTTCGCGAGCGCTCGGCCTGAGCCGCCTCCAGCCGTTCGCAAACCTGTCGGTCACTACAGCTTCCCGGCCAGGGCGGGGTGCCGGTCAGCAGTCGCGGGACAGCCAGCTCCAGGTCGCCCAGCTCGTGCTCGAGTCGGGCCAGCGCGTCCGGACCGGCGCAAAGGCGGACACGCGATTCGGCGAGCGCCGGTCGCCAATCGAACAGGTGCAGCACCACGGCCCACGCCAGCAGACAAGGCTCGATGACAATCACCAGAGCGCTGTAGTCCAGAAACGTCTTGCGCGAAGCTTCGATCACATCGTGGACGGTGTAGCCGAGCCCGAGACCGTTGATCGCCAGCGGGGGAATGATCATGCCGGCCCAATCGGTCGTGAGCTCGGCGGCATCGGTCAAACGGTGGTGCGGGGCGAAAGCGGGCAGCCAACCGGGGGTGTCGGGCAACCGGCTGAAGACCTCGAAGCCGCCATCGGCGCACTTCAGCAATTGAAGCTTGCTGCGGCCGGCACGCCACACGTCGAGGACCGCGCCGCCCAACCCGGTGCGTCGGTCGAAGACCTCCAGGTTGGCCTGGAACTGCCGATCAAGCCTGCTCCACGGGACGCGCTGCTCGGTGGTCGGGATCAGGGCAGCGAGCTGATCGCGCGTCTCGGCGGCGAGCGCGGCGTGCTGCAACAGGCGGCGCGCGGGCGACGCCAAGCCGAGCGCGACGTACGCTTTGACCGCCAGGAGCAGGACCTCGGCATCCTCCGGCTGCTGGTGCAGGTAGTCCTGGGCCGCGTTCAGGAAGGTGTGGGGGTCGCGGTCCCGCGACGCGGCGATTAGCTGCGCGCGGCGCGCATCCACTGGCATGGTGGTGTGGTTCATCCCGACTCCGAGTTCGAGCGGCTCAAGCCGGCGTAACCGGCCGCACGATAACAGTATCAGTTATCGGCGAATCGCCGACCCCGCGTTGAGAGCGCGGGCCGCTGCGGCGCACGCGCGGCCAAGAAGTGGAATGGACGCCAACAGCCCTCACCTCACGTTCGCCCCCGTCACGCGTGATCAAGCCCGGCTGTTCGCCGGGGTGGCGCGGATGCTCGACCGGCGTGGCGTGCGGTGCCGCTTCGCCGTGCCCTCGCAGGAGGTCGCCGAGGTCATCCTCGACGACTGGGGTGAGCTCGTCGCCAGCGCGGACGATACGCCAACCGCAGTAGGCTCACCCGACCGTCTGCCCGACCATACTGGTGCGTACGACGCGTGGCGTGGCGGCTGGTCGGAGGAGCAACGCGCGGCGAGCGCGCATGCGGCGATGCGCTTCTGGCGCGACCAACTCGGCACTCATCCGCCGAGAGCGGTCGTGTCGTGGAACGGCCGCGACCATGTCTTCGTTGAGGCTGCCACCTTCGCTGCAATGGAAGCCGATGTCGAGGTCATTTGCCTGGAGTTGGGGCCGTTGCGACGGGCGCCGATGACAGTGGCGGTCTCCCGCCGTGGGATCAACGCGGCCGCCGAGTTCCGCCGTCCCGAGAAGCTGACCGAGCCGCTGACGCCGTGGGAGGCCGACCGGCTGCAAGCGGTCCGGGCGCGTTTCAAGGCGGCGATTACCGCCCCTTGCGGTTTGGCGCCGTATGTCTTCCTGCCGCTACAGGTCGATGACGACACGCAACTGTTCTACTACACGCCGCACTTCGCGGACCAGCGGGCGGTGGTCGCGGCTGTCGCCGCTGGAATGCCCGCTGACCTGCCGCTGGTGATCAAGCTCCACCCGCTGTGCGATGCGCGCTACGGGCGGGCGAGCTACGCCCCGCTGCTACGCGGTCGCGACCGCATCGCCCCGCGCACCTCCAACACGCTCGGTCTGATCGCGGGCGCCGCAGTGGTGATCACGAATAACTCTTCCGCCGGGATAGAGGGGCTCATGTTCGAGCGGCCGGTCGTGGTGTTGGGCGAGGCGCACTACCGCGGGCACGGCTTCACGCGCGACTATCACGGTCGGAACGATCTGCGCGGTCTGATTCGTGCGGCTGCCGGCGACTTACCGAGCATTGCGGCGCTGCAAGCGCGCGAGCGCTACCTGTATGAGCTGCTGTTTCACGAGTTGGTGCACCTTGAGCACCACCCGTTGCGAACGGCATTGGACGAAGAGGAGTATGAACGTCTGGCGATACGCCTGTGGGACCTGGTGCACGCCGGTCAGCTCGGCAGCGACTGGCACCCGCTGTTCCACGAAATCCATGCCCTGCGTGAGATGCTGCGAACCGCCCTTCAAGCAGCCCGGCCCGACGGGAACGGGGCTGCCCTACTGGTCGCCACGCGCTTTGCGTGCGCGTGCCTGACGGATGTGCCCGGTCTGGAACTCATCGTTCTGGAGGATCTCCAGTCTGAGTCGGCGGAGCGTGTCGTGAACCGTGAGGTTCATCTGCTGGCGCCGGATCTTTCCGCCGGCCAACGCGCCCGCGTCGCCGCCCGGATGCGAGCGGCCAGTGCTCTGCGGGTATCTGACCTGACGCGGGACCTGAGCCGACAGCCGTGTACGTTCCACGTGAGCCGCTTCAACCGGCTGCCCCGCGAGATGCGCGACGAGCTCTACAGCAAGAGTGCCTATTGGGACTACTACCTGATCCAGTCCGGCATACCTGCCGAGAACACTCGCGAGAAGAACGTCCAAGCCGAGACGCTGGTGGATCGGCTGCGGCAGGTGGGACCGCGCGTGGTGCTGGAATACGGGTGTGGCGACGGTCGCATCCTGGAGCGGCTGGCCGCCGCAGTCGACCGCCCGTGGACGCGCGTGGTCGGCGTCGATTCCAGCGAGCGCATGTTGCAGCTCGCGCGCGAGAGGGTGAAGCGCCTGGCCGACGTCACGCTGCTGCCGGCCGATGCACGCACGGCCCTGCCGCTTGCAGACGCGTCGTTCGACGCGACCCTGACCTGCGGGGTATTAGCGCACGTGCCAGCCGAGGACCTACCGGCCGTTCTAGGACAACTCCACCGCGTGACCCGCCGCACAACCATGCACTGGGAGGTGTTCGAGGCCCATCAGCCAGCGTCAGGCGAGCACTACACCAATCCGCAGGCGTCGCGGACCGTCCAGCGCGAGACGTTCGCGCGCTATGGGCCGGTTCGCCTGCAAGTTGAGGACGTCCGGCCGCTGACAGGCCAGGATTCGCTGCTGACGCGCTACGATCTCGATCGGCCGCTGATCACGGTACTCACGCTGCATGCCGTGGGGACACCCGATCCGACGTGCGCGTCGCTGGACTACTGCAACATGTTCCTGTCGCGTTATCAGCTCAGTGAAATCATCGACGGGCTGCGGCGGGCGGGGTATCAGTTCCTCACGCTGCGCGAAGCGCTGGGGTACGTGTGTGGCGCGGCCGCCCCACCGCACAAGGGGGTCGTGCTGACTTTCGACGACGGGTACGCTTCGGTCTATGAGGTTGCCAAGCCGCTGCTGGAAGAGCGCGGCGTTCGCGCCGCCGCGTTTGTCCCGACCGGCTACATCGGTCGGTCGTTCGGCGGGAACACGCGCGCGGGCAGCGGCCCGGCCTTGGCGACGATGACAGCCGACCAGATCCGTGCTCTGCGTGATGCTGGCTGGGACATCGGCGCGCACTCGGTCTCGCATCGTTCGTTTGTCGGGCTGTCTCGCGACGAGGCGTGGCAGGAATTGGCGGAAAGCAAAGCGTGCCTCGAAGCGTTGCTGGGACAAGCCGTCTCCGCCTCTGCGTTTCCGTACGGCGAGCCGGGCGTCGCCTATCACCCGGAGCATGTCGAGCTGGCCGCGGAGGTCGGTTACGAATTGGCGCTCAGTATGAAACCCGGCTTCGTCCCGATGGGCCACGAAGCCATCGACTGGCCGCGTGTCGGCGTCGGGATCGACACGAGCGCCGATTCGCTGCTGGACGACCTGGCAACGCTGCACCGGGCGACGCATGGCTGGCCGCCGGAGCCGACCGAGAGTGGGCCGTCGCTCAAGGAGCGGGTTCGCGGGGCCGTGCGGCGTTGTGTTGAGAAAGGGGTCGAACGCGTCGCGCTGTATGGTGCCGGACGACACACCGCCCGCCTGCTACAGACCGTCCCGCTGTGGCCGCTGCACGTGTTGGGCATCGTTGACGACGACGCCGACCTGCGCGGGGCCACACGCTACGGCCTGCCTGTGTATGCCGCCGCTGACCTCTCCAATCTGCCGCTGGACGCGGTGCTCATTTCCTCCGACCAGTACGAAGAGGCCATCTACCAACGCATCGCGCCCCTCGAGGCCCGCGGCATCCGCGTGCTGCGTCTTTACGCCGACGGCTCGTGAGGGGAACCCCGGTCCACGCCGGCGCAGCTCGAAGTGTCAGGGCGTTCCGGCGTTCCACGACGGTAGGACCTGTACTGCGGATCCTGGATGCCTGGGGCGGCTTGTTCCGCGTCACAGGGTGGACTACTCTCTTTGCCGTGGGCGCGCTGTTTGATAGAATATGTGCAGCGGTAGGGGACAACCGTTACCTCGTCGCATGGCATGCGGACGAGCGGTGCGAGGAACGCGGCGTAACAGCGTGGCAGCTTGTTGCCGGCATTTCCGATGCCGAGCTTCTACGCGAGCGGCCTGAGAGTCGGCCAAACCCGTCGGTGGTCGTGCGGCAGACGCTGCCGGACGGCCTGGAGGTCGAAGTGATCTGGGCCTGGTTGTCGGAGAGTCGCCGGGCCAAACTGGTGACAGTGTTCTTCCGAGATTGAACTGCCATGAATGAGCGGCGCGAGAAACGCAAACGCTGGGTGCAACGCGGTCGCTACGCCGTCGAGGTTGAAGTTGAGGTCATGTACCCATCCGACGACCCGTCGGAGGCGTGTCTCGAACCGGACACGGTTCGCTGGCTGGACGAGGTTGCTCGCCGCGCCGATCAGGGGGACGTCGAGTACCTTCGCACCGTGGGCCGCGTGTTCGAAGCCGTCGCGTAGCGTCGGCGTCGTACTGCGCATAGACCAGTGGCGCCTGGCGCCCCGCGTAACCACGCGGGAGGCTTAGGGTGAGGACCTTACGGAGGTCGATGTTCCGTATCATCCTGCCCGGCGTTGCCCTGGGGCTGCTACTCTGCGCGATACCGCGCGATGACCGTTCTCGCTATTATGGCTGGCCGTTCATATGGATCGATCTGGTTGTATTCACGTACACGGGGAGCCTCACCGAAGAAGAGGTGAAGGCGGACATCGAAGAGTCTTGGCGAAGTGGCGAGATCGGTCCCAACGGAACGCATGTAGGCGGTGGGACCCTTATCTTCAGGACATCATACGGGGAGATCCTTGATCTGAACGTTCCCCGGCTATTGGGTAATGTCCTGGCCTCTACCCTCACGTTGGCGACGGGTTGGACTACGATGCGGCTGGTTCGGCGCAGGTGGGCCCCCAGCCTAAGGGAGGGGCACTGCCGAATGTGCGGCTACGACCTCACCGGCAACGAGAGCGGCGTGTGCCCCGAATGTGGCGTTCCGGTCGTGGGCATAGACCACGCGCACTGACCACCACGGACAAATGACGGGGGGCGCCGCGCGCCCGTGCGGAGTCTCTACGTCCGCCACTGGGGGTGGACGCTACGATTGCCCGGTCACGTTGTCTCGGCGTTCGAGACGGCGGGTTCGGGTTTTTCGGCATCGGCGGGCGGGGCTTCCAGGCCCTCGAACTTGAACTGCTTCTCCTCGGTCTTCTCGTCCTCTTCGACGGAAACCTGGATGATGCTCTTGCCGGCGTACTTGTTGCGGAGCATGTCCTCGCTGAGCGGGTCCTCGATCATACTGGAGATGGTTCGCCGCAGCGGGCGGGCGCCGAACTTCTCGTCGGTCCCCTTCTCCAGCAGGAACTCCCTGGCATCGTCGTTGAGTTGCAGCGTCAGGCCGTGCTCCTTCAGCCGCAGGTTGACCTTGGCGACCTCCAGATCGAGCACCTGGAGCAGATCGTCGTGGTTCAGCTTGTGGAACACGACGACCTCGTCGAGGCGGTTGATGAACTCGGGGCGGAAGTGGCGTTCGAGCTCGGAGAGCAGCATGTCCTTCATCTTCTGGTAGCCGATTTCCTCGTCGCGCTTCATAAACCCGAAGGGGTCCGAGCTCATGATGCGGTCGGCCCCGATGTTGCTGGTCATGATCATGATCGTGTTCTTGAAGTCCACGTGTCGGCCGAACGAGTCGGTTAGCCGGCCTTCCTCCATGATCTGGAGCAGCATGTTGAACACGTCGGGGTGGGCCTTCTCGACCTCGTCCAGCAGGACCACCACATACGGTCGGCGGCGCACACGCTCGGTGAGCTGTCCGCCCTCTTCATAGCCGACGTACCCGGGCGGGGCGCCGATCAGCCGGCTGACGTTGTGCTTCTCCATGTACTCGGACATGTCCATGGTGATCAGGGCCTCTTCGTCGCCGAAGAGGAACACCGCCAGCGTCTTGGCCAATAGCGTCTTCCCGACGCCGCTGGGCCCCAGGAAGATGAACGAGCCCATCGGGCGGTTGGGGTCTTTCAGTCCGCTGCGGCTGCGGCGGACGCTGCGGGCGATGGCGCTGATCGCCTCGTCCTGGCTGATGACCGTCTTGTGCAGTTCACCCTCGAGCTCGAGCAGCCGGGCGGCCTCCTCCTTCTCCAGCCGCGTGAGCGGGATGCCGGTCATCATGCTGACGACCTCGGCCACGATGTTCTCGTCCACCACGCCGTCGACTTCCTTGGAGCGGTTCTTCCACTCGCGTTGCATGGTCTCCTTCTTGAGCCGCAGCGTTTCGGCCTTGTCGCGCAGCTCGGCGGCGCGCTCGTAGTCGGCGTTCTTGACGGCCTCGTCTTTTTCGCCGCCCAGTCGCTCGATCTCGCGTTCGATCTCGGCCAAATCGGGCGGCATGGTCATGCTCTTGATGCGGATGCGGGCGCCGGCCTCGTCGATCACGTCGATGGCCTTGTCCGGGAGCACGCGTCCGGTGATGTAGCGGTGGGAGAGCTCGACGGCGTTACCCAGGGCCGGGTCGGTGATCTGCACGCGATGGTGCGCCTCGTAGCGGTCGCGCAACCCCTTGAGGATTTCGAGCGTGTGCTCGACGGTCGGCTCGTCCACGTGAATGGGCTGGAAGCGGCGTGCCAGGGCGGCGTCCTTCTCGATGTACTTGCGGAACTCATCGAAGGTCGTAGCCCCGATGCACTGAATCTCCCCACGCGACAAGGCCGGCTTGAGCACGTTCGAGGCGTCGATCGCGCCTTCGGCCCCGCCGGCCCCAACCAGCGTGTGCAATTCGTCGATGAACAGAATCACGTTGCGGGCCCGGCGGACCTCGTTCATCACCGCTTTGATGCGCTCTTCGAACTGCCCGCGGTACTTCGTGCCGGCCACCATCATCGCCAGGTCCAGGATCACGATTCGGCGACCGTGCAGGATCTCGGGGACCTGGTGGCGGATGATCTGCTGGCCCAGTCCCTCGACGATCGCGGTCTTGCCGACACCCGCTTCGCCCAGCAGGACCGGGTTGTTTTTCACCCGCCGACACAGCACGGTGATGACGCGCTCGATCTCGCGAACGCGCCCGATGACCGGGTCAAGCTTGCCCTCGCGGGCCAGTTCAGTCAGATCGCGGCCGAAGGAGTCGAGGGCGGGCGTCTTGCTCTTGCCACCCTTCTTGACGTCGGCCGGTCCGGCCATGGCGGAGGCGTCTTCCGGCTCGACGCCGGCGCCGAGCAGGTTGAGAACCTCTTCGCGCACGTCTTCGAGCTTGAGGCCGAGGTTCATCAGGACCTGGGCGGCGACGCCGTCCTGCTCGCGGAGCAGCCCGAGCAGCAAGTGCTCGGTGCCGACGTAGTTGTGGTTGAGGTTGCGGGCCTCCTCGATGGCGTATTCGATAACTCTTTTGGCTCGGGGGGTTTGCGGGAGCTTGCCCATGGTGACCATGTCCGGGCCGCTCTTGACCAGCTTCTCCACCTCGAGCCGAACCTTGCGCAGGTCCACGCCCAGGTTCTTCAGCACGTTCGCGCCGACGCCGGACCCTTCCTTGACCAGACCGAGCAGGACGTGCTCGGTGCCGATGTAGTCGTGGTTGAAGCGCTGCGCCTCCTGGTTGGCCAGGGCCATCACCTTGCGCGCACGGTCGGTAAAGCGCTCAAACATGCGTCGCTCACTCCTTAGCCGGGCCCGCGGCCCGTTTCGTGCGTCGCAGGCCTACGACACCCCGGTTGTCAGACGTTCCCCGTGCTGATTGTAGCGCCTATCGCCACCACCATCAACCAAGCGTGGATGCCCACGTTTGCTATCGACGCGCCGAGGGGTCGAGTCAAGCATCGCGAGACCCGAACGGGACATCAGGTGACAGCGAGGACTGCGCCAGGCGGTTCAGAGTGCGCTCGTTCGAGACGATCTGCTCGCGGTATATGTGGTGGCGATCCAACCTGCGGACCAAGTGCCAGGCGTCCAGCGCCGCGTTTACATCTTGCTTGGCTGTAAGAACTTGCGCCACGCGGTAAGCCACGAGCAAGTCGCGGTCGGCCTGAGCGGCCAGCGGACGAATAGCCTCCCAGGCCTGGCCGTATTGCCCGGCGGCCAGACAGGCGCGGGCGGCCTCCAAGGCCTGACGCCGATGGGCGGTCGCCGCCTCCCGGTGCCGGCTGCGCACGGTCTGCGCGAAGCGCAACTGGGCCCCCAGGTACGTCCCGCCCGCCAAGCCCGTAGTCAATCCGCCCGCCCAGGACGGGACGTCGTCCGGGAACAGGAGACTGAAAGCCAGCGCGCAGTTCGCGAGAAGGGCGAACAGCAGCGCGATGATGAGGCCGAGCCAGACGCGCCCGATCATCATCAGCCCCCCGCCGGGGATCAACAGGTTGACCCACCACGCCGCCGACTGTTCGCGTTCCGCAATCACGGTAGCGGCCTCGGGCTGGGTTCCTCGTTGTTGCCGCCGACGATGCCGCTGGGGATGCGGGTAATCTCGTCGTAGAGCTCGGCGAGCTGGGGAATCAGCCGGGTGATCGAATGGTGCTCGCGGGCGTAGGCAGCCGCCGAGCGCGCCAGCGCTGACGCGTTGGGGTGCCGCTCGGCGGCGCGCGACAGATGATAGGCCAGCTCGACCGCGGCCCCGGGTGTGAACTGCCAGGCGGTCCGGTCCTCGATAAACCACTCGGCGATTTGATCGCGCGAGGCGATCACGATTTTCCCGAGGGCCATGGCGGTGAGCGGGGCCAGGGCCAGCTCGTCCTGGCAGGCGGGTACGACGCACACGTCGGCGCCCGGCACGGCGGCCTCCCAAAACTCGGGTTCGTCGATCAGCGATACGCAGTCGGCTATTCCCTGTCGGCGGATCTCTTGCCAAACCACGCGCCCCGACTCTCCGCCGCCGATCAGCACGACCTGCATATCGCAGTCCTTGCGGCGTAGCTGGGCGAGGGCGTCGATGAGCACCTGGAGGCCGCCGCGCTGGTCAAACCGTCCTGTCCAGACAACGCCCAAGGTTTGCTCCTGGGCCGGCGTGCGGTCGGCCTGATCCGGGATCAGCAGGGCCGGTGGCACCATGTGGACGAACTCGGATACCAGCGGCCGACGTGCTTGCAGCACCGCGCTGAATTGCCGACACCCCGCCGCCACGTGCTGGTTCGCGCGCACCCCGCGGCGACTGAGCCGGTCGAGGTCGTTGCCGGAGGTCAGGTGAATGAGCAGCGGCGTGCCGGCACGTTGTGTCCAATCGGCCAGGGCTCGCAGGCATGTGGTTCCCCACAGATGGACCAGCGTCGGCGGGGGGGAGAACAGGCTCGTCAGATAGTGGCCGAGCCGCCACGCCCGCCAGCCGGAAAGGCCTGGGACGCCCCGAACGTCGATGGGCGTTCCCTCCAGATCACGGAGAGCCTGGCCGTCGTCGGTCAACAACGAGACGCGCACACCTTCGCCGTAGAGCCCCAGCGCCAGTCGCCGGAACATGTGCCCGAAGCGGTCGAAGAAATCGCAGTCGGCCACGTGCAGCACGTGTAGCGTTGCGTCCGCTGCGCTCTTGCCGGGAATCGACGCGTTGCTCGCTGCCATCATCGGGCAGGATAACACGTCCACCGAACGGCGTCAGGGGCCGGGCACCGGCATCGGAGGTCGTGCGCCACCCTGGTGCCGGAACGACCGGCGCGGCGGGCCTAGCTGTCCGCATCGTGCGTATCGATGTCCAGCGGGGCGTGGTGATGCTCGGAGGGCTTCTGTTCGCGCAGAATGCGCGACATGCAGAACACGTTCAGCCCGACGACGAGCACGACGCTGAGCGTCATGATCACGGCGCCGCCGACGGTCAACGTGTCCTCGGCACCGGCCGTCTGTGCCAGAATCGTCGCGAGTACACTCATGGCGCCGCCTCCCAGTTGATGCCGTGCCGCTCGGCCTGGTCGATAGTACGGCCGATGCGATTGCGGCAGGCGATATCGATCAGGGCGACCAGCAGGATAAAGAAGACCGCGATGCCGATGAAGACGAAGCGCGCCACGTTGGCGTCCGTGCGGGCCTCGGCACGGGCCTGAACGGCTTCGTCTTGCCGCTCCTGCAACCACGGCGGCAGCGCGGCCACGTCGATGGGCTGCTCCTCGGGCCCGAGGATTTCCGCCGTACGGGCGGCCAGTTCTTCCTCCAGAGGATCGGCGTCCTGAAAGTGTTCGGCGACGCCGGCGGCGTAGACGACCCGTTCGGCCTGGAGCGCACGCGTGTTCGGGCTCATCCCGTCCAGGTACTCACCGGATTTGGCCGCCACCCAGGAGACCAGGATGACGAGCAGAAACGTCGGCGTAACGTAGCGGATGAGCACGGCGATGGCGCGCGGCACCCGGAAGTCGGCCCCGCGGTTCATCTCGTCCACGCCCCGCTCGGCCCCGATCACCCACCCGAAGATCAGCACGGTGCCGGCGGCGGCGAAGATCATGCATAGGTTGCAGAGGTGGTCGGTATAGTCCAGCGCCAGGGCACCCTTGCTGAAGTACATCGTCAGGGCTGCCCCGACCACGGTGATCGCGGCCAGGACGAGCACGCTGCCCCGGCGTTTGAGCCCGAAGCCGTCTTCGATGAACGCGATCGCCGGCTGGAGCATGCTCAGCGAGCTGGTGACCGCGGCCAAGAAGAGCAGCCCGAACCACAGCGCCCCGAAGAAGTGCCCTAGCGGCATGAAGTGCATGATCGCGGGTACGGTTACGAACCCGATTCCGAACGTGCCGACGCCCTCGACGCTCCCGGCCCCAAGAAACAGGAATGCGGTTGGGACGACGATCAACCCGCCCAGAATCACCTCGCAAAACTCGTTGGTGCTCGAGGCGCTCAGGGCCGTGAGCACCACGTCGTCGTCCTTGCGCAGGTAGCTCGAATAGCACAGGATGATGCCGAAGCCGACGCTCAGGCTGAAGAAGATCTGGCCGGCGGCTTCCAGCCACACCTGGGCGTCCTGCAACTTGTCCCACTGCGGGTTCCACATGAAGCCCAGGCCGGAAGAAATCCTCGGCAGGGTCAGGACGCGCACGAGGATGATGATCGCGCAGAAGATCAGCGCCGGCATGGCCCACTTGCAGAACTTCTCGATCCCGCGGGTGACGCCCTGGTAGATGATGAAGAAGTTGACCAGGTAGCAGACGCACACGAGCGGGAGCATCCACCCGCCCCGGAACAACGCCCCGTGCTCGTTCAGTCCGCACTCGCTGGCGAAGTGCTCCCCGGTGGCTCCGACCACGCTCGTCACGATTTCCCCGTGCTCGGAGAGGCCGGTGCTGGCCTCGGCGAAGAGCTGGGCGAAGCCGCCCCGAATGAAGTAAATGCAGTAGTCCAGGCACCAGGCTTCCAGCAGGATGTAATACATGTAGATGGTGACGGGGATCAGCAGGGCCAGCGCGCCGAGGCCCTTGGCCGGAGCGTAGCGCCACAGGGCGTAGAAGATGCCCGGGGCGTTGTTCTGCCCGTAGCGCCCCCCCAACCGACCCATCGTCCACTCGCACCAGGCGATCGGAATGCCGAGCAGAACGAAGCTGATGATGTAGGGGATCATGAAGGCCCCGCCGCCGTTGTTGACGGCGACGCCGGGGAAGCGCAGGAAGTTCCCCAGCCCGACGGCCGAGCCGGCCACGGCCAGCACGACGCCAAGCCTCGAGCCCCATTTCTCCTTCTTGGGCAGCTCCAACAGCTCTGCACTCATGGACGACCCGCTCCCCTCATCCCAGGGTGCGTGTGGGAGACGCGAACGTTGACGTTGAAAAAGATTACCGCGCCAAGACCGCTCGTGGGCGGATTCTAGCGGTCGGTTCCGGCGCGGGCAACAGTTGCCGATTCGGGCTGGTCTTTGTATGTTCCCCTCAAACTGCCCACCCGGAGCTGCTACCGTGGATAGCCAACAAGTCAGCGCCCTTCTCGAAAACGCCACCGCCACTGCCGTCAGTTGGGTCTGGTCCCTGCCGCTGTTCCTTCTGCTGCTGGGCTGCGGGCTGATCTTCTCGGTCGTCACCAAGTTTGTGCAGTGGCGCATCTTGACGCACGGGTACGCCTGCATCCGCGGCCGCTACGACAAGCCGGAAGACACCGGGCACATCAATCACTTTCAGGCCCTGTGCGCCGCGCTCTCGGCCACGATCGGCCTGGGCAACATTGCCGGCGTGGCCGTGGCCATCTCGCTCGGCGGCCCCGGGGCGATCTTCTGGATGTGGGTGGTCGGGCTGTTCGGCATGACGCTGAAGTTCATGGAATGTTCGCTGGCCGTGATGTTCCGCGACGTCCGCGACGTGCCGGATCCCAGCGCGCCAGCGTTGATGGAAGAAGATGCCGAAGATCGCACGCTCAAGTACGCCCGCGGACGGCGGCCCAAGCGCGGCGCCACACCGCGGGCCCGCGGAGAGGTGCGCGGCGGGCCGATGTGGTATGTACAGAAAGCGCTGGTTGACCCGCTCAAGGCCCGCGGGAACGGGTTTTGGGTCGTATTCAAGGTGCTCGCCATTCTCTTCGCGGTGGCGACGATTTTGAACACGTTCGGCAGCGGCAATATGTTCCAGGGCTGGAACGTCTCGGACGTGTTGCACAAGAACTTCCACGTGCCAAATTACATCTCCGCGGCAATGGTTTCGATCCTGGTGGCGCTCGTGATCATTGGCGGTATCAAGCGCATCGGAAGCGTGGCGGCGAAACTGGTACCGTTCATGTGCGTGGTCTACGTGCTCGCGGCCCTCTATGTCGTCCTGGTGCACGCGCGTGAGATCCCGTACTACCTCGAGTTGATCATTCGCTCGGCGTTCACGCCGGTGGCCGAGGGCGGAGCGTTCGCTGGCGTGTCGGTGTGGGTCGCGTTTCAACACGGCCTGAGGCGGGCCTGTTTTTCGAATGAGGCCGGCGAAGGTTCGGCCGCGATGGCCCACGCCGCCGCCAAAACCGAGGAGCCGATCCGCGAAGGCGTGGTCGCCGGCATCGGCCCGTTCGTCGACACGCTGATCATCTGCACGATGAGCGCCCTGGTGTTGCTGATGAGCGGCGCCTGGAGCCGCCCCGCGGTCGGCACCATCGCAGAAATCGACGGGAACACGGCCCGCGTCGCGCTGACGGAAGAAATGCCCGGGCGGGTCGGCGAACTCTATCTCGAGCGGCTGCAAGCTCCCGAGAAAACCGGCACGCAACTCGCCATCCACACGACGCGCGGCGTCGGGGCCGAGCTGAAAACGGTCAAGATCGACATTCCCAAGGGGACCGTTCCTGACAGCGGGCCAACCCAGGTCCGCTGGGCGGACCTCGCCTCACTGACGCTGGACCTCTCGGTGGTGGACGAGCAAACGCGAGCCACCGTCGCGGTCGGACAGCCCGTGCATCTTGACATCGAGGGCGCCGAACTGACTCGCTTTGCATTCGACACAACGCTGATGGGCTTCGGTGCCTACATCGTCACGCTGGGGGTGTGCCTGTTCGCGTTCAGCACGATGATCAGTTGGAGCTACTACGGTGAGAAGGGGGCGGAATACCTGCTGGGCCCGCAGGCGATCTTGCCTTACAAGTTCGTGTTTGTGGTTTTCGTCTTTCTGGGCATGGTTTTGCCCGAGTTCAAGTGGGTCTACAACTTCTCGGACACGGCTGTCGGGCTGATGGTATTCTGCAACCTGCCGGCCGTGCTGATCCTCTCGCCGCACGTGCTCCGGGCCGGCAAGGCGTACTTCCGCCGGCTGGACGGCGGCCAGATGCCTCGTCTGCGGTAGCGGCTGGTGTCTCGGCAAATCCAACAGTCGGCGTCCTACCGACCGTAGACGCCAGAGGAGGCCCTGACCCGGCGACCGAGCCTCTGACTGCACTGCCGTTGGCGTCCTCTTGCCCGCGGGGTTCCGCGCTGTATGGTGTTCGTCGGTGCGGAACGGGGCGGCCAGGTTCCCCGTCCGCAAACGGAGATCATCGGCATGCCCGAACCGGAGTCGGCCGGCAAGACCAAACCTCACCGCAGCCGCATCGGTGCCACGCTGAAGGTGCTGATCCGCACGCGCGTGATGGCGGGCCTGTTGGTAGTGCTGCCGATCTACGTCACCATCTTCCTGATCAAGTTCGTCTTCGGGGTGATGCGCGACTCGTCCCAGTGGGTGGTGCTCGCGCTCCTCGAGGCCAAGTGGTTTCAGAAACACGTCTGGAAACTCGATCTGGCGGAAGGAGAAGAGCTCGGCATAGACGTGCTTCTCACAGCACATCCCTGGCTGGACTGGTTCATCGCGATCCTCTCCGTGCTCCTGACGATTCTGATCTTGTACGCCATCGGTGTTTTCACGGCCAACATCTTTGGCCGGCGGCTGGTCGAAATGTTCGAGCGTTTCGTCGCGCGCGTACCGATGGTCAAGACCGTCTACCGCTCCTCGAAACAGATCCTGGCTACACTCGCCGGCGGCCAAACGCAGAGCTTTCAACGCGTCGCGTTGGTCCCCTTTCCGCAGGAGAAGATGCGCTGTGTGGGCTTTGTCACCGCGATGTTCAACGACTCCCGAACCGGTGAGGAACTCGCTTGCGTCTTTATCCCCACCACGCCCAACCCCACCACCGGCTACCTGCAAATCCTCAAGCGCAAGGACTTGGTCGAGCTGGATTGGAGCGTCGAAGAGGCGGTGCAGACGATCATGTCCGGCGGCATCCTGCGGCCGGATTTCCTGACGATCGTTCCGCAGAAGGGGCAAGCCAAGCTGCCGCCAGAGATCCAAGCGAAGATCCCGGAGTTCCCCGGCGACATCCCCCAGAGCCCGCCACCCGCAGAGCCGCACAGCGAACAGGGGTAGACCGGTCTCTGCTGCGGACCGGCCTCTGCCAGGCGAGACGCGGAAGTCGGTCAGTAAGCCAAGGCGCTTGACAGAGCCAGCTCACAGTGCAATAAGCACCCGCCGAATATCTGCTCATCGACCGCCCGAACCGGAGCAAAGACTGTGGGCAGGAAACCCGAAGCGCTCACGCCCCCACGGACGCTCGGACCTGTATCGGATCTCGAGCGGCACCTGCCGGCGGATTGGTGGCGAAATCTGTTCAACTCTCTGTACCTGAAGACTGACGGCGACGTGGTCGAGAACCTGCAAAACACCGTGCGCGAGGTGGATCTGCTCGTGCAGACCCTCGGACTCGAGCCGCAGGACCGCATTCTCGACCTGTGCTGCGGACAGGGGCGCCACTGCCTGGAACTCGCTCGCCGGGGCTTCACGCACCTGGAAGGCCTGGATCGCTCGCGCTACCTGATCCGCCTAGCCCGACGGCGGGCCAAGCGCGCGGGCCTGTCGGTTGCCTTTCACGAGGGCGACGCCCGCAGATTCCGGCTTGCGCCCAACTCCTT
This sequence comes from uncultured Planctomycetales bacterium, assembly GCA_964572345.1. Classification (GTDB taxonomy): domain Bacteria; phylum Planctomycetota; class Phycisphaerae; order UBA1845; family Fen-1342; genus JAUWXH01. The sequence goes on along the minus strand of CAZNFA010000016.1, from coordinate 44,584 downwards.
CGACTGCGTAGCGGTACTGGGCAACTCGTTCGGCTACTTCGAGCGGGAGGCCGACGATATCGCTGTGCTCGAAGCGATCAGGCGCGTCTTGCGGTCGCGGGGAAAGCTGGCCCTCGACCTGGTGGACGGCGACTGGGCCCGCGAGAATTACGAGCGCCGCTCCTGGGAGTGGATTGACGAAAATCACTTCGTGTGCCGGGAGCGCTCGCTGGCCGGCGACGGACAGCGGCTCGTCTCGCGCGAAGTGGTCGTGCACGCGGAACTCGGCGTGATCGCCGATCAGTTTTACGCCGAGCGGCTTTACTCACGCGACCGCATCATGGCCCTGCTCGAACAGGTCGGCTTCGACTCCGTCCGCGACCACGGCCTCCTGCTGGCCGAGTCCGATCGCAATCAAGACCTCGGGATGATGGCCCGGCGTCTCTTCATCACTGCGCGCGGGCCGCACGTGGTGGAAGCGCGGCCCCGCCGGCACGTCCTGTTCCGCCAGGTCGCGGTCGCCCTGGGGGATCCCTCACTTCCGGATTCGGTCAAGCACGGCGGCCGTTTCAATCCCGAGGACTTCGAAACCATCACGAAACTCAAAGAGGCCCTGGCCGAGCTTAGCGACTACGAGTTCACCTACTTTGAGAACCACGCCAGCCTGATTTCGGCTTGGCGAACCCGTCCGCCCGCCTTCGTCTTCAACCTGTGCGACGAGGGCTACGACAACAACGCCTTCATGGAACCGCACGTGCCCGCTCTGCTGGAAATGCTCGGGATTCCTTATAGCGGCGCCGGACCCGCGTGTCTGGCCACCTGCTACGACAAGGCGCTGGTCCGTGCCTACGCCCAGTCGCTCGACATCCCCGTACCATTGGAGACCTACCGCGACCCCGACGACCAAGCCGCCAGCCTGCCTTCCGCCCTACCGGCGCTCGTCAAACCCAACTACGGCGATAGCAGCGTGGGCATCACCCAGGACGCCGTCGTCCACAACCCCGAGGAGCTCATGGCCTACCTTCGGGTCATGCGCGAGACCGTGCCCGGACGGCCCGTGCTCATCCAGGAATTCCTCCCCGGCCCCGAATACGGTGTGGCGCTCATCGGGAACGCGGGACTGGGCTACCACCCGTTGCCCATTCTGGAGGTGGACTACAGTGGCCTGGATCCGAACCTGCCGCCGATCCTGGGGTATGAATCCAAGTGGATTCCCGACTCGCCCTATTGGACGTCGATCCGCTATCACGAAACCAAAGCGGACGAAGAAACGAAGCGCAAGCTCTACGATTACTCGCTGCGACTCTTCGAGCGACTGGGCTGCCGCGACTACGCCCGCTTCGACTTCCGCACAGACGCCGACGGCGAGATCAAGCTGCTCGAGGTCAACCCGAACCCCGGTTGGTGCTGGGATGGGAAGCTCAACATCATGGCCGGTTTCGGCGGCATGCGCTATTCGGAACTGCTGGCAGCAATCCTCCGTGCCGCCCAGGAGCGCGTAGGCTCGCAGCAGCGCTGATGGCCGCCAGGGGAGTGAGCCTCCCCGTGGTGGTCAAAGGTGTCTGCGTAGCTGCGCCACCACCCGGTCAACCTCTGCTTCACTGAGCCGAGTGTGGAACGGCAGCGCGATGGTGCGGGCTGAGAGGGCCTCGGTGACGGGGAAGTCCCCCGGCTTGTAGCCGAACTGTTCCACATAAAAGGGCTGAAGGTGGATGGGCGTGAAGTAGTCGCTGCACCCGATGCCGGCCTCACGCAGCTTCTGTAATATGGCGTCGCGATCCTGCTGGGAATAGTCGTCCGCCAGCCGCACGACCATGACGAACCAGCTTATCCGCACGTCGTCGGGGACTTTCTGCATGATCACGCGCGGCTCGTCGGCGATCCGGCGGCGATACCATTCGGCGACCTGCGACCGTTTGGCGATGAGCTCATCCAGCCGACGCATCTGTACGACGCCCAGCGCACAGTTCAGTTCACTGAGGCGGTAGTTGTAGCCCAGGCGAGCATGCTGGAGCCAACCGGCGTCCGGGTCGCGGCCCTGGTTACGCAGCGAACGGACCAGGAACGCGATTTGGTCATCGTTCGTGACGACCATGCCGCCCTCGCCGGTTGTGATCTGCTTGTTCGGGTAGAAGCCGAACGTGCCGGCCTCGCCGAGCGTACCGGCCGGGCGACCCCGGTAGGCGGCCCCGAGCGCCTCGCAGGAGTCTTCGAGCACGCGGAGATTGTGCTGGCGGGCCAGTGTCCAGACCGCGTCCATGTCCGGGATCGACCCGAACACGTCCACGGGCAGAAGCGCTTTGGTCCTCGGCGTGACGGCGGCCTCAATCCGTGCCGCGTCGATTTGCCAAGTCTGCGGATCGATGTCCACGAAGACCGGCTTGGCACCGTCGAAAAGAATGCTGCTGGCCGAGGCGATGAACGAAAACGGCGTGGTAATCACCTCGTTGTCCGGCCCGAGCCCCAGCGCCCGCCAGCACAGGTGCAGTGCCGCCGTTCCGCTGCTGCAGGCGATGGCGTGCTTAACGCCCAGCCGGTCGGTGAAGGCCTGCTCGAACTCGGCGAGCTTGGGCCCCAAGCTGAGCTGCGGTGTTCGCAGGACGCTCAGGACGGCATCCATTTCCGCCTGAGTGATGTCCGGACCGGATAAGCTGATCTGTTGCCTCACGCCACGCTCCAAGTCACTGCCGTTTCGCCGGATGACCCCTGACGCCCATGCCCCGGGCCCCCATCGCTAGACGCACTGCCCGCGCCGAGCGCGGAAGGCTATCATATCGGCTGATGCGAAGGACGGCTCCCCACAAAAGCTGGTTGCCCGACTTCCGCCGCTCGCTGGCGTTCCTGCGCCCGCACCGCCGACCGCTGATCATCGGGTTGGTGATGGCCCTGGGCGTGAGCGTGTTCTACACGTTTAGCATCTCCAGCGTCGTTCCGCTGCTGAAGGTGATGTTCGCCGATCACGAGACGCTCGCGGACTGGTTGCACCGCGTCGAGACCGAGCGCCGCCTGGGGGTCAGCCTGGTCCCCGACCTGCCGGACGACCCGGCCGGGCTGACGATCGACCGTGTACGCGCCGGCTCGTCCGGGGCGGGCGTGCTGAACGATGGCGACCGAATCGTGTCGATCGCCGGTCACGCCCCCGGCTCGTATGCCCTGATGTACCGCGTGAGCAAACACGCGCAGCAGCAACTGGAGGCCGTGCTCATCGAATCCCCCGACGGTACCCGCCGCGAGGCTCGGCTTACCTTACGCCCCTACCGCCGGTGGTGGGGTGTTGCCGAGGCGGCCGTGGCGGCGTTGCCGGCCGGAAAAGACCCGACCAGCCGGCTTTATACGCTCGGCATCGTGATGGCCGTGCTGGTGCTCGTCTCGCTGTTGGGCAGCCTGTGCCGCTTTGCCAACGCGGGTCTGGTCGCCACCGCGGTCCAACGCACCGTGCACGACCTGCGCACCAGACTGGCCGATCACGTCCTGCGCCTGCCCCTGCACTGGCACAGCACCCAGCCGCCCGGCGACACCCTCGGCCGCTTCGCCAACGACCTCAACAAGGTCGAGATCGGCATCTGGACGCTCTGCGGCAAGACCGTGCGCGAGCCGCTCAAGGCCATCGGCGTGCTGGTGCTCACTGTCGCGATCGACTGGCGCCTGCTGGTCGTGGCGGTGATCGGCATTCCGATCGGCGCGCTGGTGATCCGCACCTTCGGCCGGATGGTCAAGCGGGCCCAACGGCGGGCCTCGCAATCCTGGGGCCGCCTGCTAGATCACCTCGACGAGCGCCTCGCCGGCATCCGCGTCGTCAAAGCCTACAGCATGGAGGCGGCCGAGAGCCGCCGCTTCGAGCGCGAAGGCCGCACCCTCCGGCACGCCCAGACGCACATCGAGCTGGTGGATGCCGCCACCAAGCCCTCACTCGAAACCCTGGCAATGGTGGCCGTCGCCGCGTTCATCGTCTACGGCGGCAGCCGGGTGTTTCACGGACAGCTCGAGCCGCACCTGTTCTTCGCGGCGGTGGTGTGCCTGGCGGGCATCTTCGATCCGGTCCGCAAGATGGGGAACGTCAACAACCGCCTCCAGGCCGCGGAGGCCTCGGCCCGGCGACTGTTCGAACTGCTCGACCTGCCCAGCGAGGAGCTGCGGGCCGCCGCGCGCGACGGCAAGGTGCTGCCCCATCTGGAACGGACCATCGAGTTCCACGATGTGAGCTTCGCGTATCCCGCCAACCCGGAGCGCACCGTGCTCGACAGCATCGACCTGAGCGTCCGGCGCGGGCAGGTGGTCGCGCTGGTCGGGCCGAACGGTTCCGGTAAGACGACACTCATGTCCCTGCTGATGCGCTTTTACGACCCGACGCGCGGACAGATTCTGATCGATGGGCAGAACATCGCCGAGGCGACGCTCGAATCTCTGCGCGCGCAGGTGGGACTGGTCACGCAGGAAGCCGTCATCTTCTCCGACACCATCCGCGACAACATCGCCTACGGCATGAACGACGGGACCGAGGACACGATCCGCCGGGCCGCCCGGCTCGCGCACGTGGACGAGTTCGTCCACGAGCTGAGCCGCAAGCATGATGCCGAGATCGCCGACGGCTACGACGCCCGCATCAGCGCCCGCACGCTCTCCGGCGGTCAGCGGCAACGGATCGCCCTGGCCCGGGCCATTCTGCGCGACCCGCCGATCCTGATCCTGGACGAAGCGACCAGCCAGGTGGACAGCGAGTCGGAGCGGAAGATCCAGGAGGCGCTGGAGGACGCCACGCGCGGGCGGACCACGTTCATCATCGCCCACCGCTTCAGCACGATCGCCCACGCCGATTCGATCGTCGTGCTGAACGAAGGACGCATCATCGCCACCGGCCGGCACGACGAGCTGCTGCGCTCCTGCCCGTTCTACGTCACGCTGTGCGAGACACAGTTCGCCCACGCGACGTGAGCCGCGTAAGGACGTCGGCAAGCTACCACGCCGTGGGACATCCCGACTAACATGTGGTGCAGAGACCAGCGGGACGCGCTATGCCGACCTCGACCTCACCAGAGCAGGACTCATCCCCCGGCGGCGGAACACCACGGCCGGATCAACCGCCGAGCGCGGACCGGGCAAGCTGGGGCCGAACCGGGCGAATGGACCGGTTTGCGCTGCCGATCGCCGTATTCGTCCTTCTGATCTGCACCGTGACGCGTTTGCCTCCGGGCATTTGCTTCGACGATCCGGGTGATCTACAGGCTGCTGCCAGCGCGCTGGGCATCACTCACCCGCCCGGCTATCCCGGGTATGTCTCAATGGGCTACCTGCTCACGCAGATTCCGGGCGTGTCGCCCGCGTACGCCGTCACGTTGGGCTGCTTGGGTGCTGGTCTGACGGCCCTCGCGCTCGCCGGTCTGATGCAAATACGGCTGGGAGTCAACGCCTGGATCGCCGCCGCGCTGATCCTGGCGCTGGGCGTTCATCCGAAGGTCTGGGTGAACGTGGTCATCCCGGAGGTCTACGCACCATCCCTGGCGTTCGAAATCGGCGCGGCATACCTGCTGTTCCGGTACCTCCGGCTCCATCGCCGACGCGACTTATTCTTGGCCGCTTTGCTGGTCGGCGTCGCGTTCGCCAACCGACCGCCAGTCGCTTTCGCGCTGCCGGCGTTTGGGTTGGCGCTGTGGCTCGGCCGTCGCCGCCGCAAGACAGACTTGCGCAAGCTCTTCCGTGACCTTGCGTGGGCGGCGCTGTGCTTTTTACTCCCATGCCTCTATTCGTGCGGCTACGTTTACGTTCGCGACACGCCGGCGTCTCCGTATAATTTTATCGAGCGTTGTGATGCGGACGTCGACGGGTTGCCGGCGGCCGACGCCGGCGTCCGGGCCAAGGCCCAGCGCCTGGTGTGGCTCGCCACCGGCCAGCAGCTTCGCTATAGGATGGGCCTGAGGACCGCCGGACTGTCAGGGCGTCTACACTGGCTTACCGCTCAGCTCGGTGCGGAGAATGACGCGGTGTTCATAGCCGCCGTAATCGCGATCGCCTTCGGCCTGGTGCTCACCAATCGGCGTAGTCCTGGATGTGCCGTGTTGCTGGCGGGCATTGCCCTGGCGGCGGCGATATTCATCTGCCTCTTCCACGTTTACGATACAGCCGCAGACGTGTTACCGATTCTCCTCGCGGCAACCGTACTTGTCGGTGTAACGCTCTCAGCCTTGTTTCCGGCAGAGCTGGGCCGCCGGCGCCACATACTCGCGGTGGCCATCTTCCTTTGCACATGTGTGTGGACCGTGTACGACGTTCGACGCCGACCGGACGTGGCCGCGGCAGCCGACGCGACGGCGTTCGTCGAGGCAGCTGACCTGGGCACGCTACCCGCGAACGCCCTCATCATTTCCTGGTGGATTGAGTTCCCCCCACTGTGGTATGCCCAACATGTCCTCGCGGGCCGCGAGGATGTCCGGGTCGTCACAGTCAACCGACGCTGGCTCACCCTCGCCCGAGAACAGGCCAGGACGGGTGTTGCATATCCCGGACCGATCTTCGTGGCCAGCAGAATCGCGATTCCACCCGGCGCCAAGCTCACCCCCTGGCGCAACCTCTGGCGACTCCACCCCGCGCCTAGTGTTCCGTCAGCCATCGATTAACGGGTAGTGCGGGCGTCTCGCCCGCAGTGAGGAAACCATTCAAGCGGGCGAGACGCCCGCACTACCCACCGTGTGATGGTTGACGGAGCCCAGTTGTCTCAGAGGTTGACGGCCACTCCGAAGAACGACTGCTGGGACGCGGCGCGCTAGAGCAAGCCGTCGTAGAACTCATACACGATGTTGATGCCGATGTGCTCGACTACTGCGGCGTACAACACGAGCAAGCTCAGCCAGACCAGGACAGCGCCCGGCCACGCGAGTTGCCTGCGCAGCCCCGGGGTCGTCACGCGCGTGAAGTAACAGAACGCCAGCCCGGTCAGCCAGACGATCATCTGGCTCCAATGGACCCAGAAGTGGACTCCGTCCGGGGTGGGCCAGCCGGGTGGTTCGCGCGTAACGATGTCCCACAGGTACTCCAACGTGATTTGCGGCGGGCCGTACGCGCACTCGGTCACCATGATCGCTGAGGTATAACACCCTGCCAGGGCCCAGAAACGCAGCGAGCGCAGCGGGCGACGCCACGCCTCGGCACTCACCACCAGTGCTGGCGGACGACGCCAGCTTGTCGGGTCAATCAGCGTCAGCCAGACGGTTTGAAGGACGAGATAGATCAAGGCCGTGGTCAGCCACGTAAGCATGAAGATCAGGTCGGCGCCAAACAGCATAGCCGCCGTCGTACTGGCGAAGCACGCGCCGGCGAAGACCAGCGCGTGCCGTGTGCTCACCCGCTTCACGATCTGTTTGGCAAACACCCACGGGGCAAAGAGCACGGTCAGCCAGGTAAGGCCGAGGCCGGGCAGTTTCCGCCAGCCGCAGGCGCGCTCGAAGGCGATCCGCGGCAGGTTGGCCGCGGCCTGTCGAACCTGGTCCCAGTCGAATGTCGTCCCGCACTCGGGACAGCGGGGCTCGGGCAAGCCGGTCAGGTTGTAGTCGCAGCGTGGACAGCGCAGGCCCGCGTCTTGAATGCCGCTGTTCTTCACTGGTCCTGACATCCGTTCGACCATCTCGCAGTTACTGACCAGGCGGGCTCCCGTCCGGCCGCAGTCCGGGCCGGCGATGCTATCCGCGTCTGCGCCTTGACGAAACCCGCCGTTGCGAAGCGCCCGCAGTGACGGTAATCTGCACGCCTGTGTGGCCCTGACGAAGGGTACGCCAGACAGACCGCCTACCTTCAACCGGAGGCCCCGGGCACAACCAAGGCCCTATGTAAGACCCTTGCCGCTCAAGGAGGTTCCCGATGCCGTTCAGAATACTCCGCACTCTTGCCTGCATCGCGACTTTCGTTGCACTGACTAATCTGCCCGCCGCAGCCGCCGAGCGCCTTGACTACCCGGCGACGCGAGTCGCGGACGTGGTCGAGGTCATCCACGGCGTGGAGGTGCATGACCCGTACCGCTGGTTGGAGAACACCGACGATCCCGAGGTGCAGGCTTGGACCGAGCAGCAGAACGCGCTGACCCGCCGCTGCCTCGACCGCTTCGCCCAGCAGCGCGCCGCACTCGCCAAGCAACTGGAGGAGCTGTACGCCGGCGGGAGCGTGTCCAGCCCAGAGGTCTACGGCAAGAACTACTTCTACGCGAAGCGCAGCGGCGCGCAGAACCATGCGGTCATCTACGTCAGGAAGGGCAGCATCGACGCCAAGCCACGCGTGGTGCTCGACCCCAACAAGTTCAGCGAAGACGGCACCGTCGCGCTGGATTGGTGGTACCCCTCGCCCGACGGCAGCCTGATCGTGTATGGCAAGTCTGCCAGCGGCGACGAAAAGAGCACGCTCTACATGCGCAACGTCAACACGGGAGCTAACTCGCAACTCGTGATCCCGCACACGCGCTTCTGCTCCGTCGCCTGGGACACGGAGTACAAGGGTTTCCTGTACACGCGCTATCCGGAACCCGGCAGCGTGCCGGCCGGCGACGAGAATTACTATCGCCACGTCTACTACCACAAGTTCGGCACCGATCCGGCGGACGACCCGAAAGTCTTCGGTGAGGGCCGGCCCAAGACGGAGATGACCGGAGTCTACAGCTCGTGCGACGACAATTATCAGTTCGTGGTTGCTTATGAGGGCTGGGCCCGGGCAGACCTGTTTGTCCGCAAGGCCGGCCAAGAGCAGTTCCGGCCGGTGGCGGTCGGCCTGGAGGCGTTCTTCACCGGCAACGCGTTCAAGAACAAGCTGTACATGCTCACCAACTACAAGGCCCCGCGCTACCGGATCATCGTCACCGACCCTGTCAAGCCCACGCCGGAGAACTGGAAAGAACTGATCCCCGAGGGCGACGGCACCATCGATAGCTTCACCATCGTCGGCGGCAAGCTCGTTCTGCACGTCATGGAAGACGCCAGCTCACGGCTGCGGGTGTACGAGCCCGACGGCAAGCTGGCCAAGGAGATCGAGCTGCCGATGCTCGGAACCGTCAGGGGCGTGAATGGCCATCACGACCGCAGCGAGTTGTTCTTCCGGTTTGAGTCCATCGTCCATCCGCCGGTCGTGTACCGCTACGACTTGAAGACCGAAGAGCTGGCGGTGATTGAGAAGACCGGAATCGAGTTTCCGTGGGATGAGTATGAGACCAGGCAGGTCTGGTTCAACTCCAAGGACGGCACGCGCGTACCGATGTTCGTCGTCTACAAGAAGGGCATCGAGCTCGACGGCCACAACCCGGCCATCCTCTACGGCTACGGCGGTTTCAACATCAGCCTCACGCCTTACTTCCAGCAACGCCGCCTGCCGTGGCTCGAACGCGGCGGAGTGTACGCCCTGGCGAACCTGCGTGGCGGAGGCGAGTTCGGCGAAGACTGGCACCGCGCCGGCTGGCTCGACAGAAAGCAGAACTGCTTCGACGACTTCATCGCCGCCGCCGAAAAGCTCATCGCCGACGGCTATACGCGTCCCGAACGGCTGGCGATCCGGGGCGGCAGCAACGGGGGGCTGTTGATCGGGGCGGCGGTCGTGCAGCGGCCGGATCTATTCAAGGCGGCCAACTCCGTAGTCCCGCTGCTCGACATGATCCGCTATCACAACTTCGAGATCGCCCGCCTGTGGATCCCCGAGTACGGCAGCGCCGAGGACCCCGAGCAGTTCAAGTACCTACACGCCTATTCGCCCTACCACCACGTGAAGAAGGGCGAAGAGTACCCCGCCGTGTTCTTTACGACCGCCGAGTCCGATTCGCGCGTGGTGCCGATGCACGCCCGCAAGATGACGGCGGCGATGCAGGCCGCGACGGCCTCGGACAACCCGATCCTGCTGTGGGTCGAGACCCAGGCTGGCCACGGGGCCGGCAAGCCGGTCAGCAAGCGCGTCGAAGAACAGGCCGACTTCCTAGTCTTCTTCATGTGGCAACTAGGCATGCTGGACGGGGAAACGTAAGCTCCGACGTGGATACACCCCAGGCGGTGCAAACGAAGTCTGGGCAGGTCGGATTGCTTTAAGCAGCCGCCTGGCTGGCTTCGCTGTCCAAGGCGCTCTTTCGAGTGGCGAAGTAAAAAATGATCATGCCCAGCGTGCCGGCGACGCCGAAGGCGCCGAGGTAGTACCAGACCACGATGGGGTGGTACGAATCCCAGAGCACCTGAGTGGTTGCCTTGTCGTTACCAGCGACCAGGGCCCGCGCCTCGAACGGGTTCAGCCGCAACAGTCGTGCGGCCTGGTCCGAAGCTTGAGTCCAGTCCTTTGCGGCCAAGGCCTTCTGGATCAGGTCCGCTTTGCTGGCCAGTTTGCGATAGTCAACCCCCTCCTCGGTCATCTCGCCGGGCTGCTCGGCGGCGCCGAACAGGCCGCGCACTGCGCCGGAAAGCCACTCGGTCCAGCTCTGCTTGGCGAGCCCGTCCAACACGATTCTCAGGGCCTCCTCGTCCGGGCGGATCAACTGACGCAGCAGGGCCTGGTCCTTCTTCCAATCCTGGCGGGCCACGGCGGCGTAACGATGCTCGGGTTGCCGGATCAGATAAACGAACAGGCGGTCACTCGTGCTGCCGGCGGACACGTCAACTTCGGCCAACAGCTTGTCCACCTCGGCGTCATCGCGCCCCAGCGCAGCGCTGAGCGCGGCAAAGGCCTTGCTGCTGTCCATGCCAAGACGCTCTTCGATCTCCGCAACGCGCTGTTCGAGCTGCTCAGGGGAATGCTCGAAGGTCATTTGCGTGACGACATCATGGACGCGGCTCGTTGACTGCGCCAGGTATTCCAGAGCGAGGTTGTTGAGCACTTCCCGGTCGTCGCCGAATTGCTGCCACAACATGTCGACAATCTCGGCGTCCTGCTTGGCCTTCTCCGGCGCCCCGTCCGGCGGGTTGACCAGTTTGCGGACCTCGTCGAACGCCGCTGATCGGGTCGTGTTCAGCGATCTGGGCAGCAAGTGAACGAAGCGGGCGAGGTGAGCTTCGTCGAGCTGTATTTCCCCGGTGGCTAGGCGAGCGAGCACGGCAAGCAGCGTCTCGATCTCTTCGATGTGTTTCAAGATGTCGTCGCGCGCCGACAGATCAGCGCTGTCTCCCTCCTTTTGCTCGCCATTCTCGCCCTCGGCGCCGACTGCCGCCTGCACGGCGATGCTGAACTCGTCCGCGGCCGCAGTGAGTTTCTGCACTTCGTCTCTCAGCACGTTGGTCAAACCGGTAACGGTCTTGGCTTTGGACTCCGGGCGGGTGGCAACGTACAGCAAGGCCAGGTTCTCGAGCTGGCCCTGATCGTGCTTGAAGCTCTCGCGCAACGAGTGGGCGGCGCCTTCGGCGTCGAGCCCCATCTCCTCTCGAGCTACGTTGAAGGCCTCCCCACGGTCGATCTCCAGCAACGTCGGAAGCTTGTCCAACGTGTCGCTCCAGTCGGTCGCCTGGGCCACGCGGGCCACGAGCTGGGTGTCAACGGCCAAGTGTTCGAGGGCCAGGGTGGCCTTGGCGCCGTACGCGTCATAAACGTAGCCGCCGACCAGGTTGCCCAGCGCCCAGCCGATGGCGAACGGGATGTTCGAATAGCCCATGTAGAGGGCCTTCTTGTCCTTTGTCGCGATGAGTCCCACGTACGCGCTGAAGGTCGGGCTGCACGTCATCTCGCCGATCGAGAAGACCAGAATCATCAGGCAGCAGAACCATCCCAGCATGGTGGAGCCGGAGGCCACGAAGCCCACCATGGCAATGACCATGCCGATGATCATCGCCGCAACCTTGTTCAGTTTGCGAATCAGCCAGGAGATGAAGATTACCAGGAGAATAATCGAGACGGAGTTGATGTTGATGATCATCTCCGGCTTGGTCTGCCCGCTCTCCAGCACCCAGCCCTCGCTGATGGCTTTGAACCAGGGGGCGACATCGGAGGTGTCCACCCATTCGTCAATGAAATTGGGCAGCAGGTCCCAGAGCTGCATGAACATCAGCCAGAAGCACGAGAAGATTAGCAGGAACACAACCAGGCGCAGGTCCTTGAAGATCGTGGCGATCGAGGAGATGAAGGTCTCGACTGCGCCCTTCTCACGCTCGCCTTCCTTGGGCGGCGTTTTCTCCGGCTCTCTGTAAAGCACGAACAGGGGAATGAAGTTGCAGGCCGTGACGATCGCGGCCCCGTAGAAGACGTAGTGCCAGTTGATTTCGCCGCGCAGTTGCGCGGCACACATGGGAGCCAGCGCTCCACCGATGTTGACCACCCAGTAAAACAACCCCCACCCCATCGAGGAAGTCTCTTCGGTGGTCGATTTCGCGATGGTCCCGTGGCAGGGCGGTTTGAAGATGGCCGTACCGAAGCCAACCAGGCAGGCTGCGCCGAGGAAGACCCAGTACCCTGCCCCGCTCCACCCCTGCGCGATGAAGTAATCCGCGATCGGCTTCGACTGGGCCATGCCCAGGTAACCCACGATATTGATGAGGAACGCCACCACCAAGCTCTTGCGGTAGCCGTAGCGCTCGGTGAAGCCACCGGAGACCATCGGCACCAGACACTGGATCAGGGCCCACCACATGTAGATGTTGCCCTTGTCCGTGTAGGTCAGGCCCAGGCCGTTCTCGCCAGCTTGCCTGATCAAATAGAGTGGGGCGATCGCACGCACGCCGAAGAAGGCCAGCCGCTCGAGAATCTCCATGAAGTTGGCGTACCAGAAGTTTGCCGGCAGGCTGCGAATCTGCGTAAAGAAAGAGGCCTTCTTCTCCGCCGGTTGCGGTGCGTCCATGGGTGACTCCCAGTGCTCGCGGCCGCACGGACCGCTCGGCGTGTTCTTACCCTCGCAATGAGTCGCTGTCAAAAGTCGCGCACATCATCCGCAGACGACGCCCGCCGCACGCGGTGGATCGGCAGAATGTCGCGCACGTTATCGGTCAGCCCGGTGAACGCCGGGTTGAGCAGGAATGCCCCCCGCCGAAAGTAGAGCGGGATAATCGGCAACTGCTCCGCGCACAGAATCCGTTCGGCTTCGCGGAACAGGGCGAAGCGCCGGGCGTTGTCCGCTTCGCCGCCGGCGGTGGCCAGCAGCCGATCGTACTCGGCGTGTGACCAGCCCGTGCGGTTCTGCCCGTCGTGCGTGCGGAACATGTTCAGGAACGTGCTCGGGTCCAGGTAGTCGCCGAACCAGTTGCAGCGCACCACGTCGTAGTCCAGGCTGTTGATCCGGCTGTTGAGCACCTTGGCCTCGACGACCCGCAACTCGACGCGAATCCCCAACGCCGACTCCCACATCGCCTGCACGGCCTCGGCCACGCGCTGGATGTCAGGGTGCGGCGCGTAGGTGATCTCGATCGGGCGCGTGGCGGCTACTCGCTCAAAACCGCTGCGGCGCAGATGCTCACGCGCCAACGCCACCCGTTCGGCGTAGGTCAGCCCCGCACCCAGTCCGTCCGGGGGGTGATAGTAGATCGTCTCGTCGTTCGGGCCGGGCCGCGACATCAGATGCAGCGTCCCGCGGGGAACATACGTGTCGGCCGGCGTCTCGCCCAAACCCAGCACCTGTGTGCAGATCGCCGACTTGTCAATCGCCAACGCGAGGGCCTTGCGCAAATCGGCGTTGTCCAGCGGCGGACGCCTACAGTTGACGCGGAAGAAGCACGTGGCAAACCGGTCACCCAGATGAAAGTCGCTCCGCCGTCCGGCCTGCTGCTCGCCACGCAACACGCGGGCAACCGCCGTCTCCAGCGACTGAACCAGATCCACGCGACCGGTTTCGTAGGCGATCAGGTCGGCGTTCAAATCGGCGGTGAGATACACCTCGATCGAATCGACGTGAATATTGCCGGCGTCCCAGTAGTGCGGGTTGCGCTCGAGCAGGAGGCGTTGCTTGAAGTCCCAGTCGCTCAGAATGAACGCCCCGTTGCAGACCAAGTTGCCCGGCCGCGTCCACAGGTGCCGCGTCCCGCGCAGCACCCGACCGTCGCGATACGCCCACCTCTCCAGCGTCGGCGGGTGCACCGGGGCGAGCGTGGAGAACGAGGTCAGGTCCAGGAAGTATGAGCAGGGCCCGGCCAGAAGGACATGCAACGTGTGTGTGTCCGGCGCGTCGATCCCCACCCGGTCGGCGGGCATGTCATCACTCGCGTCACCGTTGAGCCGCGAACGGTAGTAGTCTTCCGCCCCCGCGATCACGAACAGCAGGCTGGCATACTGCGATTCGACCGGCGGATCGAGCACGCGCAGCCAGGCGAAGCGGAAGTGCTCCGCGACGATCGGGTCGCCGTTGGACCAGCACGCTTCCGGCCGCAGGTGGAACGTGTAGCGCGTCTGCTCCTGGTTGACTTCCCAATGGGTGGCCAGGGCCGGCTCCGGCTGAAACGTCTCCGAATTCAGCCGCGTGAGCCCCTCGAACAGCGTGTTGGCAAGCTGGATCTCTGCGGCCCAACTGACGCGATGCGGGTCGAGCGTGCGCGGTTCCTGGTACGCCACCACGAAGTCGGCCCGCTGCGGGCGCACGCCCAGGGCCAGCCACGTCAGCAGGGCGGCAACGGGAAGCACGGTGAGCGCGACCAGCAGGCGTGCCACAAATGTACTCCACAACGGGCGGCGGCAGAGAATCACCGGGATTGTAGCAGCAGGATTCGCCCGGTCGCGTGCCTCGACCTGCCCTACGTGGCCTGGTTCTGATCCGGTATACTCACACCCACGTGCAGGGAGTGTTGACGCAAGGCCTGAAGATATGGGCGGACGTGCCACGTTTGCGGATCCGCGTCGGCGACAGGTAGGCTTCACGCTGATCGAGCTGCTGGTCGTGATCGCCATTGTCGCACTGCTATTGGCGATTCTGGTGCCGGCCCTGTCACAGACGCGGGCCCAGTCCAAGCGATCAGTGTGCCTGTCCAACCTCCGCGAGATCGGGATGGCCCTCCACGCTTACGGTATGCAGTACGGCGGGGCGATCCCACGTGGGCCGGCGACGCCGTTGCCCTACTTCGCCGAGCAGGGCTGGGACGAATGGGCGAGCAACCAGGTCTGGATCGGCGAGTTGGAGACGGCGAACGGGCTCGGACCGCTGTTGGCAAGAGACCTGCGCCAGCCACGCGTGCTCTTCTGCCCGGCAGATGACAGCGCAGACCCCGTCGAGGAGTTGGAGAAGCTCGAGCAGCACCCGGATCAGGACGCCTTCTGCTCGTACCTGTATCGACAGCGCGATCAGACCACGCGGGATCGGCTGGAGAACCTCGGCCAAAACGAGCTCGGCTTCCCCGCGCGGGCGTTGGCCTTGGACGTGAACAGCCTCGGGCCGGGTGAGCTTCATCGCACGAATCACCAGGCCCGGGTGGTCAACATCCTTTACCTGGAAGGGCACGCGTTCACGTTGGAGAATCACCGGGATGTGTTCTCGCTGCGGGCCCAGGATTACGCCGGCTTCCCCGCCAGTGTCGAACGCCGCCTGAACGAAATCCTGGTGGCGGCGGACTACGCCGAGCACGCCGACCCGACCAAGACGCCCCCGCTGCCGTGAGAGGCCAAGCTGGGCAGGAGCCTGGCCCTCCCCGGTGGCGTCCGCGTCAACGGGAAGCTATGGCTTGTCGTCCGGGGGTTCGTCGCGTTTGCGATCGCCGGGGCGGTCGCCCGGCCCCATGGATCTGGTCTTTCGCAGCCCGTGCGCCTCGGCTTCTTCGGCCGATGAATAGTGCCGCAAGTTGCTCGGGCTAATCCGCTCGATCCACCCGGACTCACGGGGGTGCCAGATGTTGCTGTTAATGCTCCCGTAGACGGTCGTCTTGGTGGGCTCGCCGACGCCCTCCCTCAAGAACGTCGCGATCTCCTTCTCGATGCCGGGCACCTTGCCGAACATGCGCGTGCCGTGCACCTTGCCGCTGGCGACGATGCGGCCCCGGGCTCCTTCGGCCATGGTCGCCAGCGTCTTGGCCGCCTTCCACTCGTCCTCGGTGGCCAACATGAGGATCGCTCGTCCGCGGATCTTCTTCATGTCGGGGCGGGAGTCGAGCCCGAGATAATCCAGGCCCGGCGTCAGGCATACGATCGCGTCCACGCTGCGGTCCTGAACGGCGTAGCGCAAGGACACGCTGCAGCCCACGCTGGCCCCCACCAGCGCGAAACGCGAGCGATCGATCCCCTCCTGCTGTGCCAGCCAGTCGTAGGCGGCCCGGATGTCCTGGTAGACTTCCTCGAAGACCTTTGGGTCACGCCGCTCGACGCGTCTGCGTAGCTCCGGGGTGACGCTCTCGCCCTGTCCACGCATGTCGATGGCCAGGACGGCGAAGCCGGCGTCATGGAGCGGCCCGGCCAGCGGCTTCCACGCCGTCCGGTCGCTACGGTACATGTGCAGCAAGATGACCATGGGGGCCCCTGCCGGGGCGGCCTTCGGCTCGTAGTAGTCGGCGTGAATTCCGGCGCCGTCGAAGGTCTCGAAGAAGACGGGGTTGGGCTCGATCGCGCGGGCCGGTGCGGCGAACGACAAGGTGATCAGGCCGGCGGCGAGGGCCAAGCACGATTTCGCGCGTGACATATCGGATCCTCCGGGTGAGAATAGCGCGAGCCAGCCCTGGTTCGGGCATCCAACGCCGAGGAGATTGTACCCTCGCGGTGTGGCCGACCGCCAGTCGAGCTTGCATAATCCTGTAGGGTCCGAAGACCAATGGAATTGTTTGTGGCGTTCGTTGGTTGTTCTGGTAGGGACGCCGGCCGTCGGTCGGCTCTGGATGGCTAATGCCGGCTGAAGCCGACAAGTCGTTTGAGGAGCTGGCCGTCCCACACCTCGAGATGGTGTATCGGGTGGCTCGTCGGCTCTGCCGCAACGAGCACGAGGCCGAGGATCTGGTGCAGGAGACGTATCTCAAGGCGTATAAGGCGTTCGAGCGCTTCGAGATGCGCGAGTTCGGCATCAAGCCGTGGCTCCTGAAGATCCTGCACAACACGTTCCTGAATCGCTTGGCGCGCCAGCGGCGCGCGCCGCGCTTGGCCGACCACAAGAACATGGAGCAGATGCACGAGGCGCCGGACGCCGGAAGCGAGATCAGCGAGCCGCCGGCGCTGGACTATGAGAAACTCGATAGCGAGGTCAAGCGAGCCATCGACGACTTGCAACCGGAGTTCCGTACGGTCCTGCTGCTCTGGGGAACCATGGAAGTCAGCTATCAAGAGATCGCGGACACTCTGGGCATCCCGATCGGGACCGTGATGAGCCGGCTGCACCGTGCCCGGCAGGCCCTGACGCGCACCTTACACGATTACGCCCGAGAGCACCGGCTGATTCCCGCGGGCGAACAATGACAAACTGCTCGGACATGCGACGGCACCTTGCCATCTACGCCGACGGAGAGTTGGCGGCCGAGCTGTACCCGGCTGTGGAGGCCCACCTGGCCGAGTGTCAGAAGTGCCGGACGGAAGTCGAACGCTGGCAGGTCCTGCGCCGCTGCGCGCAGCGCGCGATCGCATCTGAGGTGCTGCCGCCCGGGTTGGAACAGCGGCTCCGGCAGCGGCTACGTAGCCAGTCGCAGACGGCGCGCCGCCGGCTGATCAGATTCGTCGTCCCCGGGCTGGCGGCCGCGGCTGTCATCGTGGTGGCGGTCTTGCGGTACGTGCCGGGTGGCGGCGGGGGCTCCGTCGCACTGGCGGCCGTAGACGTCTCTGCGGAAGACTTCGCCCGGGTCTACCGCAAGTGCGCGGTGGCCAGGCACCACGACTCGCACAACTGCCGGGGGATGTCGGCACAGGGCGCACGGGAGCTCCTCGCCCGGGAGCTGGGCTTCAAGCCGCTGGTGGCCGATCTGAGCGCTCACGGGTATGTGCTGGAGGGCGCCTGCGAGTGCTTCCCGGTCCACGAAGTACGCGTGATTCACGTGCACTATCGCAGCCAAGACACTCAGGCCCAAGTCGTTTCGCTATTCAGCGCCGACCGCCGCCTCAGACTGAAAGCCTGTAGCCGCTGCCGCGGCAAGTGCAGCCACGGGCAGGCAGAACGGTCCTACGAGGTTGCCCAGGCCGGCGACGTGAACGTCCTGAAGTGGAACGAGCAGCAGGGCAGCTTCGCGCTGTGCAGTCAGATGGAACAAGAGCAGTTGCTCGAACTCGCCGGGTCAGTCGATTTCGCCAGATTCCTCCGCGAGCTTCCCGCTTACGCACGGGGCCCCGCTCGCTAGCCTGGATTGCCCATGGTCGGGCTGAGCGAAGCGAAGGGCCTCTTGTTGGATCCAGGGAAGTTGCCGCGGCTTGGCGCAAGATTCTTCGGTCGCTTCGCTTCCTCAGAATGACAGGGCCCTTCACTCCCTCAGAATGACAGGGCCCACCGCTCCCTCGGAATGATGCAGCCTCGTGCGGCCGCGGTCTCGCTCACGTTCCCGCCGGGCTGCGGGCCGGGGGATAGACGGTTTGGATCGCCATCAGGATCGTGCGCGTGGCCGGCGACTTGTTCAGCGTGTAAAAATGAATCCCCGGCGCACCGCGCTGCAGCAGTTCCAGGCACTGGGCGGTCGCGTGGGCCACGCCCATCGACAGGACCGCCTGCGGGTCGCCTTGCAGACGACGCAGCTCGCCCAGCAACGGCTGGGGAATCGTGGCCCCGCACATCTTCGTGAAGCGCTCGATCTGGGCCACGTTAGTGATCGGCATGATTCCGGGGATGATCGGGACACCGATGCCGGTCGCGCGGGCCCGGGCCACGAAGTCGAAATACTTCTGGGTGTCGAAGAACAGTTGCGTGATCAGGAACTGGCAGCCCGACTCGACCTTTAGCTTGGCGTAGTCCAGGTCCGCTTCCAGAGAGGCAGATTCGGGGTGTCCCTCCGGGTAGCACGCGCCGCCTAGGCAGAAGCTGAAATGCTGTCGGGCAAAGGCCGCCAATTCGTTGGCATGGGCGAACCCGTCCGGGTGGGGCTGGAAGGGGTGGTCATCGGGCCCGTCGCCGCGTAACGCCAGCACGTTTTCTACGCCGCCCGCGCTGAGCCGCTGCAAGACGGCCCGCAACTCGTCACGCGAGGCGTCCACGCAGGTCAGGTGGGCCATGGCCTCGATCCCGTAGTCCGCACGCAGGCGGGTGACCAGCTCGACCGTCTGCCGGCGGGTCTCGCCCATCGCTCCGTAGGTCACCGAGACGAAGCTGGGGCGGAGCTCGCGCAGCGACGCCAGCGCGTCGCGCAATCGATCGAACTCAGCTTCGTTCTTCGGCGGGAAGAACTCGAAGGAGATGACCGGGCGGCCACAGGATAACAATTCCCGAATTCGCATGTTGTCTCGCGGATCATATCCACGACGGCCTGGCGATACTGGTCGAGCAAGCCGTCGGCGCGTAAGTTTGCGGGCAAGCGGCCCTGCTCGTCAAATCGGGGGCCTTTGCTCTGGTGGGCCGAGACGGTATACTGCCAGGCCCTTTTTTCCGGCGAAATCCGGCTGTATGAACCAGAGAGAGCGGAGCGATGAAGATTCTGGTAGTGGTCAAACAAGTGCCCGACTCGACGACCGTCATTCGCATCGGCCCGGACGGCAAGGACATCGACCGGGCCGGCGTGAAAATGGTGGTCAACCCGTTCGACGAGTTCGCCATCGAGCAGGCCGTGCGGCTGCGCGAGGCGCGCTCCGATGTGGAGAGCATTACCGCGCTGATCGTCGGCCCGGCCCAGGCCAGCGAGGCGCTGCGGACCGTCCTGGCCGTGGGGGCCGACGACGCCATCCACCTCGAGGACCAGGCCTTCGACCAGCTGGACGACCTGCAAACCGCCGCCCTGATCGCCGCGGTGATCAAGGATGGCGGGTACGACCTGGTTCTGGCGGGCAAGCAGGAAATCGACCTGGATAGCGGTCAGCTCGGGTCGGCGCTGGCCGAACTCCTGGACATCCCCCACGCCGGCGTGGTCACCAAGCTGGAGTTCGCCGACGACGGCAAGTCCTTCGTCGCCAACCGCCGGATCGAGGGGGCCGACGAGGTGGTGCAGGTTTCGTTGCCGGCGCTGATCACGTGCGAAAAGGGCCTGGGCGAGATGCGCTATCCCTCGCTGCCCAACCTGATGAAGGCCAAGAAGAAGCCCGTTCGCAAGCTGACTGCCGCGGATGTGGCCGGGTTCGCCGAAGCGACGGCCGGCGTCGGCGGCAGCACCATGCACACCCTCGAGCCGCCGCCCGAGCGACCGCCGGGCAAAATCCTCGATGGCGAACCGGACGAGGCGGTTCGTGAGCTAGTTCGCCTGCTGCGTGCAGAAGCCAAGGTGATTTGACGGCGATTGGAAACGCTTGGCCCCTTGTACTCTCGGCCCCCGGGACCCTCAACAATGACCAACGACATCTTCATCTTCGCGGAACAAAGAAACGACAAGCTCCATCCGGCAGCGCTGCAAATCGTCACGCCGGCCCAGGCCCTGGCGGACAAGACCGGCGGCCAGGTGGTCGCGTGCGTGATCGGGGAGGCCATCGACAACGCCGTGGCGGCCATCGACAAGGCCGGTGTCGAGCGGATTATCACCATCAGCGATCCGAGCCTGGCAATGTACTCGGCGCTGCGCTACCGCACGGCCCTGACGGCAGCCATGCAGAAGGTCGATCCGAAAGTGACGCTGCTGCCGGCAACGTTCATGGGGCGTGACCTGTCCCCGCGGGTCGCCGTACGCACCAAGGCCGCCCTGGCCACCGACGTGATCGAGCTGCAAATCAACGACGACGGCGCGCTCGACGTTGTGCGGCCGATCTACAACGGCAAAGCGACCTGCCACGTCACGTTCCCGGCGGATCGGCCGGCGATGGCCTCGGTGCGACCGAACACATTTGCGGCGCCCAGCGGCGCCGGCGGCGCGCAACGGGAAACATTGGGCTTCGAACCCGCGTCCGGCGACGAGCGCATCGAAATCAAAGAGATCGCCAAGACCGGCGGGGATATCAAGGACGTCACCGAAGCGGACATCATCGTCTCCGGGGGTCGGGCGCTGAAGAACGAGGACAACTTCAAGATTCTGTTCGACCTGGCCAGGGAGCTGGACGCCGCCGTCGGTGCCTCGCGGGCCGCCTGCGACGCCGGCTATCAGCCCCACAGCCGCCAGGTCGGCCTGACCGGCAAGACCGTCACGCCCAAACTGTACGTCGCCTGCGGGATCAGTGGGGCTATCCAGCACATGGCGGGGATGCGCGGCAGCAAGGTGATCGTGGCGATCAACACCGACCCCGAGGCGCCGATGTTCAAGGTTGCCGACTACGGCATCGTGGCCGACCTGTTCAAGGTCGTCCCGCTGCTCACCGCGGAGGTCAAGAAGCTGGAGCGATGACGTCGCAGCCGGTCCCCGTTCGTTTGCTCAAGCCTGTGTGCCGCCCCCTGTCGTAGCCCCGTTTGCCTGATCTAGCGCTATGGGCGTGCCGCACTCCGGACAGCGGTCCGAGGTGAGCATGTACAGCGCATAGCCGCATTTGGTGCAGACTGCTTCTTCAATTTCGATGCGGAACTTGAGCCCGCAGCTACGGCACCGGGATCGACCGGCCGTGACCTGTTGGGACTGTGTGCAGCGCGGACAGATGATCGTGAGCGTCAGCGGCGTCGTAACCAGCTCTTCACCTTCAGGAATCGCACCGAGCTTGTGCAGAATCGGCACACAGACGGTCCCGCACGCGGTCAAGATCGCGAGACCGCCGAGGAGGCGCAAGCAGACACCGGGTCTTGGGAAGCTCGGATCAATGATGATCATGGCGCTGATCCCCAGCCCCAGCAGCACGGCACACACACGCGTCCAACGCAGCGTCCAACGCCAGCCGCGCTTCGGACGCGCAAGCGCCAGCAAACACATGTGGGCCAGCAGGACACACCACGTTGCCATCATGGCCATCGTCTTGAAGATGGGTTCCTCGCGAGGACCCCACCCGACCCAAATGGCCGACAAGTACAAGGGGATCGAGAGTACCGAACACACGATTCCAATGACGGCCACAACACGCCAACGATCGCGCTCCCAGGCGATGGCACAGCCGAACGAGGTGAGACTGAACAGGGCCACCGATAGCGAGGTTTGCAGCGCTCTTTCGCCCAGTCGG
The DNA here is from genome assembly GCA_964572345.1 of uncultured Planctomycetales bacterium. Classification (GTDB taxonomy): domain Bacteria; phylum Planctomycetota; class Phycisphaerae; order UBA1845; family Fen-1342; genus JAUWXH01. The sequence goes on along the minus strand of CAZNFA010000016.1, from coordinate 22,597 downwards.
CCAAAACGGGACTCGACGACCAACCCGAACAGGCCCATCCCGGCGCCCAGGATCAGTGAGCCGATCAGGGTGAACAGAAATGCGCGATGTAGTCGAAAGGAGCCCATTGCCGCGCGAGCCTACGACTACCAAGGCAGTGGGTCAACGGGCGGAGGGACCCAGCCAGCAAGCGCCTCTCAACTATTATCGTGGGTCCTCGAGGCCACGCCGGCCACCGACCCCGCACATCGGCACCCGCCGGCCAATTCGAGCACGTGGGCCGCGTAGCGGTCCCAGGAGAAGTGCGTCCGCGCGAGCTCACGCGCCCGCGCACCCATTCGCGCGCGTTCGTCCGCATTCGCGGCAATGCCCGCAAGGGCTTGTGCGAGCGTCTCTGACTGCTCGCGCTCGAACGTACAGCCGAGCCTGTGCGTCGCGACGAAATCCGCCAACGGGCTGAGAGTTGAGCCGGGCCGATTCGCCGGCAAGACCACCGGCAGGCCGGCCGCCAGCGCCTCGGCACACACCAGGCTGAACGTCTCGCAGCGGCTGGCGGAGACCAGCACGTCCGCTGCCGCGTACCAGTCGGTCGTGCGCGCGGCGTTGCCGACGAAAACCGCCCGGGTTCCCAGCCCCGTGCCCCGGAGTGCCGCCTCGATGGCGGGTCGGTCTGGCCCGTCGCCGACGAGAACCCACCACCAGTTGGCAGGGGCGATATTCGCCAGCGTGCGCGCGACCGTCATCTGCCCCTTGTTCGCGTTGAGAACGCCGACGGTGAGCAGGACGAAGGCGTCGGACGGTATGCCCAGCGCAGCCCGCGAGTCCGGGTGGGCATCGAGGCGGTCGCATTCGACGCCCAAGGGGCACACCGCGGCGGGTGTGGCCAGCGGTCCGTACAGCCCCTCGACCGCCTCACGCACAGCCGGCGCCGGGTAGAGCACGCCCGCAGCCCGGCGAGAAGCGGCACGCTCGCAACGTTGGAAAGAAGTCAACCGCGCCGCCGGACGTTCGCAGCCGTTCAGCGCCGTGGGGCAATAAACCACCGGCAGGCGGGGCCGCGCCAGGCGGCTGGCGACGGCCATCTCCGCCGAAAGAGCGACGATCGCATCTACGCCGGCCGTGTGTTTGCGGATGGTGCCAACCCAGGACGGCAGCGTTCCCCACGGCGGCCAGCGCCAGAGCAAGGGCAGGTTTGCCGGCCGACGGGCGACAATGGTGCCGAGCCGGCCATCGTTGGGTTGCTGCGGCCAACCGGTACAGAGCACCGACACGCACAGGCCCTTTTGCCGCAGGGCACGGGCCAGCCCGGCTGCATGCGCCGCGCCACCGCCTGGAGCGTCCAGCGGGCTGTTTACCTGAATCTGGATCGTCAGGTGCCCTACGATTCCTGGGTGCCCCACCCTTTCAGGGTGGGGGACTGATTCAACTCCCGACATGCGTGCCACACCATGTCTCCGTCCCCCACGCTTGAAGCGTGGGGCACGCGCACGGCCGATTCCCAGTTTACGTTTGACTGCATTCCAGCAGGACGCACCGATTGCGCGCTCGAAGAACACGGCCAGCAAGTGACGCTGAAACAACCTCAGCGGGCACCGCCATAGCAGCTTCGCCAGCGAGACCCAATCAACGCGGCTGTCGCGCTGATGGGTTTTGATGATCGCGTTGGCGAATTGGCGGGCGAAGAAGCGCTCACAGCCGCGCGCCAGTCGCCAGTAACGTGGTCTCCAGGGCGGGCCCCAGTATCGCCGGGAAACGCGTTCCAGCTCTTCGTTGAAGCCGCGGCCGAAATAGGCGCTGCCCGACTTGCTGGCCGGATGGACGACGTAGCGGGCCAGCACCTGATCCACGATCTTGACGGGGCAGCGGCGGACCATGCGTAGCCAGAAGTCGTAGTCCATCGCGTAGTGCAGATCGGTGCGAAACTCGCCAACGCGGTCCACGACCTCGCGCCGAAACAACACGCCCGGCTGACAGATCCCGTAGCCCTCGTCCCAGAACTCCAACAGGTAGTCGAGGCCGGCCATGCGCGGCGCGGTGGTTCGTTTGACGCGGCCCTGGTCGTCAACCAGGTGCACGCGACCGATGACGGCCATCAATCCGGTGCCGCGGGCCAGTTCGCGGGCGGCCACGGCAAAGGTGCCGGGCTCGTAGAAGTCGTCAGCATTGATCCAGGCGATGATCTCGCCGCGGCTCTTGCGGACGGCCTTGTTGAGCGCATCGCTCTGGCCGGCGTCCGGCTCGCTGACCCAATCCACGTGTGGATATCGCCGGAGAATGTCGAGCGTCTCATCGGTGGAGCAGTTGTCGTAGACGATATGCTCGAAACGCGGGTAATCCTGCTCAAGCACGCTCCGGATGCAGCGCTCCAGGAAACGGCCCTGGTTGTACGAAGGCGTGACCACCGAGATCAGCGGAGCAGACTCCGAAGCGCGTGGTCGGGGTGGCGTCGATACGGCGGGGGCCACACCGACCTCGTGTTGATGCGCTGCTGTACTCACCGGACGCCCCCCAGCAATGCCTGGTCGGTCGCGATACCCGGTATCGCCGGCTCGACCGACTGGTCTGCTTCCCAGCCCAGGCGGCGGGCGATCCAGCGTGCCACACGCCCCCGATCGAAACGTGGATCGCAGCGCGCGCGACGCCGACACCACACGTGAATGGCATCCGCGTACGTGCGGCGATAGCGCTCAACGACCGCTTCCGTGCGGCAGTTGTGCATGACAAACTCGTGGCCAGCCATCCCCATCGCTCGAGCACGACCTGGGTCCATCAGAATGCGGATGAGGCCGGCGGCCAGCTCGTCGGGGTGGCCGTCACGCGCGAGCAGACCGGTACGGCCGGGCGCGATCTGCTCGGGCACGCCACCCACGTCGTACGCGACGACGGGCGTGCCGCAGGCCATGGCCTCCAACACCGTCAGCGGGTAGTTCTCCGCCCGCGACGGCAGCAGGCAGACATCCGCACAGCCATAAGCACGCGCGAGCGCCTCGCGCTCACGTAGGAACGGCACTGCCCGCCCGAGCACGCCGCTGCGTTGTAGAACGTGGTCGCTGTCCGCTCCGATGACTAGTAGCTGCAGCCCCGGGACGCGCGCGCATGCGCGGCGCAGCGCGGCGATTGCGTCCGGCCCGCCCTTGCGCGCATCGCTCCAGTCGTACCCGCCCAGGATCACCGTCGGCGCGGCGGGTGCCAGCCCGAAGGAGCGGCGGGCCGCAGCGCGGTCGCTCGTCGGTGAGAAAACTTCGCAAGCGATCGGGTAAGGAATCACGCGGAGCGGCAGACCAGCCAGCTCGGGCACCCGCTGCACGTGCGCGGCCAGCCAGTGCGACGGAGCCACCAGGATCGGCCGGGCGGCCGCGATCAGCCGAGGTTTCAGCCGACGGTAGAGCCGGCTGCGATCCACCGCACTCATGGGGTACACGCCGAGTTGGCGGCAACGCCCGCAACTGCGCGTCCAGCGTGGGCACGCGTATGGATAGGCACAATTCCCGGTGACCAGCCACAAGTCGTGCAGCGTCCAGACCACCGGTTTGTCGAAACCCCACAGCGGCAGCGCCGCGATCGACAGGTAGTCGCCGTGCAGGTTGTGAAAATGGAGCACATCGGCCGCCGCATACTCTCGCCGGCAGCGCCACAGAAACGAGCTCAGATGACCCAGTTCCGGGAACCCCCGGCGCGAAAGGCACCCCACCAAAGCGCGCTCGCGCCAATGCCCGGCGAGGAAGCTATGTGGATCGCCGCCCCGACTGCCGGCCACGAACGCGCGTACCCGCGCACCGGCGTCTCTCAGGCCTGCCGTGAGCAGCTCTCCGGCGCGCCCGGCGCCGCCGCCGGTTTGCGCCGTGTTGACCATCAACACGTTCAATGGGCGCTCAGGCCGCGGGCCGTCCGTGCTGCGCGCCACTGCCGTTCGACGCACGACCGATAACCCGGGCGAGTTTGGACCGCTCAGAATGTTCACGCGTTGACCCGCGCGGCGTTCCAGACGAGGCGGTTGACCACCGAATCCACTTGTCGTTCCTGCCTTGTCTATCGGGCGTCGAGACAGCCCCCTCGAAACGGCCCTTGCGCGACACTCCCAATCGGCGGGTGCAGCGATCTTAGGTAGCGCGTGGCGCCTCCAGCCACACGTTATCGGGCCACCGGTCCCGACCGGAGGACCCGCCGGCTAAAACGCCGCCTGGCCTCACACCGATAGGACCAAGCGGGCTCGAATTCTATCTTGCCGCTGCGTAGAAGGACCGGCCTGATGACATCCAGCGCAGTCCCCGCAAGCGATGATTGCGCGGCGACCGAAGGGCCCCGCGTCACGTTCGGCGTCATCGTGCTCAACGGAGAGCCGTTCACGCGTTACTGCCTGCGCGCCATGTATCCGTTCGCGCATCAGATCATCGTGGTCGAGGGGGCCGTGCCGGCCGCGGCCAGCATCGCCAGCCCCGACGGACATTCAACCGACGGCACGCTGGACAGCCTCAGAGCGTTCCAGGCGGCCGAAGACCCCGATAGCAAGCTGCTGATTGTCAGGGCCGAGGACAGCGGGCACCCCGACGGCTTCTGGCCCGGTGAGAAGCACGAACAGAGCGCCGCCTTCGCGCGGCGTGCCACCGGCAACTGCCTCTGGCAGGTGGACGTGGACGAGTTTTACCACTCGGGCGACATGCGGACCGTCCTGCGGGTGCTGCACGAAGACCCGAAGCTCGCCACGGTGTCGTTCCGACAGATACCCTTTTGGGGCGGCTTCGACTACATCAATGACGGTTGGTATCTGCGGCGCGACGCGCGGATCATCCACCGCGTGTTCCGATGGGGGCCGGGCTACCGCTACGTGACGCACCGGCCCCCGACGGTGCACGATCTCGCCGGCCGCGACTTGCGGAGCTTGAAGCGGCTGGACGGGGATACACTGGCGCGGCGTGGCATCTACATGCACCACTACTCGTTGGTGTTCCCCAAACAGGTGCGTGAGAAGTGCGCGTACTACCAGCACGCGGACTGGACGGCCCGCACGCGCGCCGCGGAATGGGCGGAACACGGTTACATGCGCCTCACCAACCCGTTCCGGGTGCACAACGTCTACAACCATCCGAGCTGGCTGGAGCGCTTTCGCGGCCGGCATCCCGAGCAGATCGAGGCCCTGCGTCGAGACATCGCGGAGGGCCGCCTGCGAACCGAGCTGAGGCCCACCGATGACGTCGAGCAGCTATTGCGCTCGCCGCTGTACCGGATCGCTTGCTTCGGGGTCAAGCTACTGGATCCAGTTCACCGGTGGCTACTGCGCGGCGGCAAGGGGCTTCGCACACCGGCCGATCTGCTCCGGCGCGGGGTGCTCAAGGGAGGCCGGCTGTTCACGATGACGGCAACCGAAGTGCTGCAACGGCTGCGCCATCTGCTGGCGAAGTATCACAGCCGGCTACGCTTGAAGTTGAACGACTGGTTCGTCAAACACTTGTCCGTGGACATCGTGACGGCCTCGCGGGTCCACAAGGTGCCGGGGCTCGAGCGAATCGGCTCGGAATACGGGGGCTGGATCATTCCGACGTCGCTGATCGGGGGCGGGTCGATCTGTTACTGCGTGGGCGTCGGGGAAGACATCTCGTTCGATCTGGCCATCATCTCGCGATTCGATTGTCAGGTGTATGCGTTTGACCCGACCCCGCGCGCCCGGCAGTACGTCGAGCAGCACGCCGGTGATGAGCGGAACCTGCACTTCTCGGAGATCGGGCTGTGGGAATACGACGGGGTGGTCAGGTTCTACGCTCCGGCGAATCCGGCACACGTTTCCCACTCGATCGTGAACCTACAAAGGACGGATACGTTCTTCGAAGCGCCGTGCAAACGATTGTCAACGGTATTGAAAGAGAACGGGCACCGCTGCATCGACCTGTTGAAGCTGGACATCGAAGGGGCGGAATACCGTGTGGTTGATTCGATCATCGAGGACGAGCTGGACGTCGGGATCATCTGCGTCGAATACGACGAGGCCTGGAACAAACTCGACGAAGCGTACGTGGGCCGGATCAGGAAGTCCGTTTCTCGGCTGCGCAAGCACGGCTACTCGATGGTGGCCGTCGATCAGAGGTGTGACTATACCTTTGTCAAGAACAGCCTTTTGCGCGCGTCAGACGGCAACGGGAACAGGAATGAGGCTGGGGAAGCATAGGCGCCTGCCGTGCGACTGCACCGGCCGGTGGACCCGACCATGAACCTGTATGAGATCATCACAACGCAGCAGGACCCGGAGCTGGCCGAAAGCCTGGAGCGGTTCGTAAGCGAGCAACTGGCAGAGTTCAAGCAGGTCTTCGCCGCCCATCCGCTGGCAAAGCCAAAAACGGGCTGCATCAGCGCGTGCGAGGCGTTCTGGCTGTACTGTCTGGTGCGCGTGGTGCGGCCGATGGTCGTCATCGAGAGCGGCACGTTCGAGGGGTTCTCGCTCTATTTCCTGCGCCGGGCCGCTCCGGAGGCCGAAATTCACGCCTTCGACCCGTTCATCAAACCCAAGCACGTGCCCGACGGCGTGCGGCACCACCGCTGCGACTGGACGCGCTACCGGTTCAACGGCCTGCCTGCGGAGCGGACGCTGGTTTTCTTTGACGATCACGTGAACCAGGGTCACCGGCTGGTGCAGGCGTTGCGGCGCGGCATTCGACACACCATCTTCCACGACAACTATCTGACGCCGGTTCAGAGCCATGTGCCGGTGCGGTACTGCGAGCTGCTAGGCCGGGCGCGGCACTGCTACGTGTTCGACCGGTTGCGGCACGATCCGCTCTTCACCGACACGACGAACAATCCGCAAACCTATCGCTGGCTCACGTACGTCGAACTGGAGACCGAACGGGGGGCGTTGGGGCGTTGGTTCCGCCGGCTGCGCTGCAAGCTCCGGATGAAGAACCCCTACATGACCCGCTGAGGACCTCGGCGGGAGGGGCCCGATAACGCCTAGTGCCGCCCGGGTGCGGCGGCAGGTTGGCCCCTGGGCCAAGGCCCGCGAGCGGGGACCGGCGGGCACGAGGGATAACGTCTCGCGAGCGACGGGCGCACGACAATTATTATCCGCCCGCAGACTAAGGGGAGGGCACACCGGCACCGATACCACCAGCGGTATTGCGCTGCGCGCGCCGCGGGCAAGAGCCGCGCAGCAGGCAGCAAGCCTGAAATTATAGGACTACAGAGGTCGCTATGGGAAACGCGCCATCGGGTGCCGCGTGCCAGCTCGGCCCCGGTCTCGCGCCGTGTGCCGGCGGAGACGGCTCGTTCCCGACCGCGGACATGCCCGTCACGGTCATCCGGCCGAAAAGAGGCTGGCAGGCGATCGACTTCGGCGAGCTGTGGCGTTATCGGGAGCTGCTCTATTCCCTTGCCTGGCGCGACGTCAAGGTGCGCTACAAGCAAACCGTGATGGGTGCCGCGTGGGCCATCCTGCAACCGCTGATGACTATGCTGGTCTTCTCGGTCGTCTTCGGTAAGTTCGCCAAGATCCCCTCGGACGGGTACCCCTACCCGATCTTCCTGTACGCCGGGCTGCTGCCGTGGACGCTCTTTTCCGGCGCGGTGTCGAAGGCCGGCGTCAGCCTGGTCAGCCAAAGCCACTTGCTGACCAAGATCTACTTTCCGCGTCTGTTCGTGCCGACCGCCGGCGTGGGCGCGTGTCTGGTGGACTTCGCCCTGAGCTGGAGCGTTTATGCGGGGCTGATGCTTTGGTACCAGCACGTGCCGGGCGTCACCGCTTTGCTCCTGCCGTTGCTGGTACTGCTGACTGTGCTCACGGCGTTGGGCGTGGGATACATTCTGGCCAGCCTGACGGTGACGTATCGCGACTTCCGTTTCGTCGTCCCGTTCATGCTGCAAATCTGGATGTTCCTCAGCCCGGTGATCTACCCGGTGACCCTAGCCAGCGACGGTCACCAATGGTTCCGCTGGGTCCTGATGCTCAACCCGATGACAGGAATCATCGAAGGTTTCCGCAGCGCACTGTTGAACCGGCCGCTGGACCCGCCGTCCCTGGCAACCGCCGTCGTACTCGGCGTGTCGATCTTTGTCTTCGGTCTCTACAACTTCCGGCGGACGGAGCGGCGTTTCGCCGACGTGGCGTGAAGCGATGAGCGCACCGGCGATCAAGGCCGAGAACATCGGCAAGCAATACAAGCTGGGTATGCGCGAAAAGGCCGACCGCTCGTTCCGCGAGGCGGTTACGGATTGCCTTACCGCGCCGTTGCGTCGCTTTCGCCACCTGAGCGAAAAGCCGGCAGACGACAGCTTGTTCTGGGCCCTGCACGACGTGAGCTTTGAGGTACAGCCCGGCGAGGTCGTCGGCATCATCGGGCGCAACGGGGCCGGCAAAAGCACGTTGCTGAAAATCCTTTCGCGTATCACCGAGCCGACCGCCGGACAGGCCACAATCCGCGGCCGCGTCCGCAGTTTGCTGGAGGTCGGAACCGGTTTCCACGGTGAGTTGAGCGGGCGCGAGAACATCTATCTCAACGGGGCCATCCTCGGAATGAAGAAGGCGGAGATCGAGCGCAAGTTCGACGAGATCGTCGCCTTTGCCGACGTGGAGCAGTTCCTCGACACGCCGGTTAAACGCTACTCCAGCGGGATGTACGTGCGCCTGGCGTTCGCCGTCGCCGCCCATCTGGAGCCGGAGATTCTGCTGATCGACGAGGTGCTGGCCGTGGGCGACGTCGCCTTTCAGAAGAAGTGTCTGGGCAAGATGGGCGAGGTGGCCAGCCAAGGGCGGACCGTACTCTTCGTCTCGCACAACATGATCGCGATCAAGAGCCTGTGCAGCCGGGCGCTTCAGTTGAGCCAGGGGCGCTTGGCGGCAGAGGGCCCGACTGCCCAGGTGGTGAGCGCATACCTGAACGAAGGGCGCATCAGCCGAGCGGAGTGCATCTGGAATGATCCGGCCGCGGCGCCCGGCAACCACCTTTTTCGGCTGCGTGGCGCGCGAGTGCGGGGCGAGCATGGAGACGTCGTCAGTGAGATAGACGCCCGACATGCCTTTGCGCTGGAGTTTGACTACTGGAACCTTGAGCCGAAACTCCGGATCGGCACAACCGCCGTCGTGTACAACGAGGACGGCATCTGCGTTTTCGGCTCGCTCAGCAACCAGGAGCGAGCTTGGCACGGCCGCCCGCGGCCGGTCGGGCTGTTCCGCAGCACGTGTCGCATACCGGGCAATCTGCTCCCGGCCGGTCGCTTTCACGTCAGCGTCCTACTGTGGGCCGACAACTACGCCTGCGCCCACCGTGAGGATCACGTGCTCGAGTTCGACGTCCGCGAAACCGGCGGGGCGCGCGGCGACTACTTGGGAGGCATGGACGGCGTCGTCCGGCCGTTGCTTCCGTGGCAAACGGAACTCTTGACCTCGGACTCCCGCGACGCCGCGGATGATGCCAAATCGCACGCCGCCACACAGGAGGCCGCGCAATGCCGGAATTGACCGAGCTCGAGGCGCGCGTCTACGACAACGGTTGCCGGATGATTCCCCACGTCACGCACGACGAACAGGAATACGAGCGGTCGCGGGCACAATACGAGTTCTGCCGCGAGCTAATCGGGGCAGACCAGCGCTCCATGCCGACGTCGGAGAGGGTGGCCATCCTCGACCTGGGGTGCGGCGTCGGCCATGGCTCCGTGTTGCTGAGCACGTTGCCCGGTTCTCACGTACTGGGCATCGATCTCTCGTCCGACGCAATTCAATACGCCAGGGAACACTATCAGCGCGACAACGTCACGTATGCGGCGCGGGACGTTCTGGACTTGGTGCGCCGGATCGACGAATACGACTACGTGGTGTCGATCGGAGTCGTCGAGCACATCGAGCACGGTTTCTCCCTGCTTTCCGAGCTCCGGTTCCGGAACAGAATGGTGGTGAGCATCCCATACAACGAGCCGCCGGGACGAAACGCGAACCATTGCCTCCACAGCATTACCGAGGGCGACTTCGCCCACTTTGAAGCGGTGGAGTTTCTCTACGGCGACTGGGACGGTCGGATTTACGATACACCCTATCTACAGCCACCGCCGTTGACTCTGATCAGTGTTATCAGCAAGGCGCACATGCCCGCGTGTCCGCCGTTGCCGCAGGTGGAGCACTGCCGGCACGGCTGGGTACGCCACGTAGCGCGGACGGTGTCCACTAGACTCAACTGGTGGTTCCATTCGGGGCAAGATGGCCAATGACGCCAGGGGCACTGCGAGAATGAGCGTTACTTGGGTCACCAGAGACGAAGTCTCCAGCGTAGTCAAGGGGAAAGTGGCCAGGACGGAGACGGTCCTGGACATCGGCCCCGGGATTCGGCCGCAGTCATACTTTCGCCCGCACGTACACATCTGTGTGGAGCCTTATCTGCCTTACATCTCGCGGCTGCGCGAACAGGTTGGCAACGACCCCGTCTACGTCTTTCTGAACTGCACGTGGCAGCGAGCCCTGAGACTGCTGCCGGACAAGTCGGTGGACTCCATATTCGCCTTAGACGTGATCGAACACGTCGAGAAACATGAAGGGCGCGCTCTGCTCGAGCAGGCCGAACGGGTAGCACGCCGGCAAATCATGCTTTTTACCCCGCTGGGCTTTTACCCGCAGGACTATGACGACACCCGCCCACGCGACCGCTGGGGCATGGACGGTGGTTATTGGCAAGCCCACCGGTCCGGATGGCACCTGGAAGACTTCGCAGAAGGGTGGGACGTGGTGTGCTGCAAAGCCTATCACCTGATTGACCAGCACGAACAGCCGCTGGAAGAGCCGTGGGGTGCCATCTGGGCGTTTCGGCACCTGCGCGAAAGCGGCGCCGAGCAGGACGCCGGGCAGCCAGGTGATGCGTGGAGAACGGGGCGGGCGGCGAATGCGTTTCGGCGCGGGGTAGTCGGCAAGCTGAAGCGGATGCTGGCTGCGCACGTATAGGAGTAAGTGAGTGCGAACTCTAGTCCTTGGTGGCAGCGGCATGTTGGGACACAAGCTGTCTCAAGTCCTCTCCGAGCGGGTCGAGGTCTACGCCACCATACGCGGCGACGAAACCGAATACGCGACGCACCCGGTCCTGGGCAAGCTGCGGCTCATCGGCGGCGTGTGTGCGGAACAGCCTGACAGCGTCGAGCACACCCTGGAGCGGGTCCGTCCAGACGTCGTGGTGAACTGTATCGGACTCGTGAAGCAGCGGCCGGCAGCACAGGATCCCGTCGCGAGCATTACCGTCAACGCCTTGTTTCCCCACCGTTTAGCGCAGATGTGTACGCAGCGCGGCGTGCGTCTGATTCATATCAGCACGGACTGTGTGTTTTCCGGCCGGAAGGGCAACTGCGCCGAGCAGGATACGCGGGATGCAGAAGACCTCTACGGCCGAACCAAGCTGCTCGGCGAGGTCAGCGGGGACGGCTGCCTCACGCTGCGAACGTCGATGATCGGACGCGAGTTGGGGACGTCGTACGGTCTGCTCGAGTGGTTCCTGCGGAAGGAAGGCCGGACGGTTCGCGGTTACACGCGCGCCGTGTTCAGTGGGTTCACGACGTTGGCTCTGGCGCGCGTCGTCGGGTGGATCATCACCGAACACAGAGAGTTGACGGGCGTTTGGCACGTCGCAGCCGACCCCATCAGCAAGTTCGACCTACTAACGCTCGTCAAGCGCGTCTACGGATTGCAGATCGAGATCGAGCCGGACCCGAGCGTGGTCTGCGACCGCAGTCTGAACGGTACGCGGTTCCGCGTGGCGACCGGATTCGAGCCGCCAAGTTGGCCGGAAATGATCGAACGGATGTATCGCGACGCGACGCCGTATGCCGAGCTCCGGAGGACCTATGCTTACCAATAAGAAAGTCGTCGTCACCGGGGGCACGGGTTCGCTGGGGCACGCTCTGGTGCGCCGGCTGCTGTCCGGTGCGTGCGGCACGCCACGGCAAATCACCGTCTTCTCACGCGACGAGGCCAAGCAGCACGCCATGCGCTTGACCTATCACCGTCGGAACGCGGCCACCGACGAGGTAATCTATCATAACTTCGAGCGGGTGCTGCGCTTTCAGATCGGCGACGTCCGTGACTACCACAGCGTGTGTGCGGTGCTACGCGATGCTGACGTGGTTGTAAACGCGGCGGCGCTGAAGCAGGTGCCAACTTGCGAGTACTTCCCGTTCGAGGCGGTGCAGACGAACATCGGCGGAGCCGCAAACACCGTCCGGGCCATCCGGGAACACCGACTGCCGGTGGAGACAGTGGTGGGCGTCTCCACGGACAAGGCCTGTAAACCCGTCAACGTCATGGGCATGACCAAGGCCGTGCAGGAACGCATCTTCATCCAGGCACAACTGGAATGCCCGCATACCCGCTTTGCGTGCGTGCGCTACGGCAACGTGCTGGCGACCCGCGGTTCGGTGGTCCCGCTGTTTCAGGAGCAGATTCGCAACGGCGGCCCGGTCACGATCACCACGACGGCGATGACCCGGTTCCTCTTGAGCCTCGATCAGGCCGTGGACACGATTGTCGGCGCTTTGCGTGAAGCCTACGGCGGCGAGATCTACATTCCTCGCTTGCCCTCGGCCCGCGTCGTCGAGCTGGCGGAGGTGCTCATCGGCGACCGACCCATCGAAACGAGAATCACCGGCATTCGGCCCGGCGAGAAGGTTCACGAGCTGCTCGTTTCGGAGGAGGAGGCGCACCGCACGATCACACGGGGCGACTACTACGTGATCACCCCCATGCTGCCGGAACTCCACCTGCCGATGCATGACGCGCCAACGCTGGACGGCGAGTATAACTCGGGGCATGACGTGATGGACAAGTCCGAACTGGAGGCCCTGCTGAGACAACAGCGGTTGCTCGTGGAAGACTACGCCCGGCAGGCGGAAGCGGTACTGCTATGAAGGTGATGACCGTCCTGGGCACGCGACCGGAGATCATCCGGCTCAGCCGCGTGATCGCGAAGCTGGACCACCTCTGCGAGCAGATTCTGGTGCATACCGGGCAGAACTACGACCACGATCTGAACGACGTCTTTATGCGCGAGCTCGGCGTCCGCAAGCCGGACTACAACTTGGCGGCCAGGGGCAGCTTTGGAGAGCAGATCGGTGTCATCCTAGCCGGGTGCGAACGCATCATGGTTGAGCACGGCCCGGAGCGCTTCCTGGTGCTCGGCGACACCAATAGCGGCCTCGCCGCCGTCATGGCCAAGCGGCTCGGCATTCCCGTCTACCACATGGAAGCCGGCAACCGTTGCTACGACGACCGGGTTCCCGAGGAGGTGAACCGGCGGATCATCGACCACAGCAGCGACGTTCTGCTGCCGTACACCGAGCGAAGCCGCAAGAACCTGCTGCGCGAGGGCATACCCGGGGCACGGATATTCGTGACGGGGAATCCGATCCTTGAGGTGATCCGGCACTACGAGCCTCTTATCGAGCAGTCGAATGCGCTGGCGCGTCTCGGCCTCGAAGCGCGGCAATACTTCCTGGTTACGATGCACCGCGCGGAGAACGTGGACGTCGAAGAGCGCCTGCGGGCTCTTGTGTCCGGACTGGAGCTGCTCGCCGACGAATACGGTAAACCGGTGGTGTGTAGTCTACACCCTCGCACGCGGGACCAAATGCAGCGCTGTGGTCTAGACTTGGACGGTACCGCGGTGCGCTGGCTCACCCCACTGGGCTTTGCGGACTTCATTGCCCTGGAACGCAATGCCCTCTGTGTGCTCAGCGACAGCGGAACGGTCCAGGAAGAGTGCTGTATCTTCCATGTCCCCAATGTCACCGTCCGCGACGTCACCGAACGCCCCGAGACGATCGAATGCGGCAGCAACATGCTCAGCGGTGCCGACCCGCAATCAATGGCGCGCTGCGTGCGAGCCGTGCTGGATCAGAATCGCGACTGGAATCCGCCTGTGGAATACCTCGCCCAGGACGTAAGCGGCACAGTAATCAGTATCCTCCTCGGTCATCTACATCCAGCGGAGATCGCGCTGTGAACGGTGTGGCGGCTGTACCGCGGGTGATGCTGATGGTGGGCGGCCGGTTGGAGCGTCCCACCGCCGGCAGCATCTTCGTGCGTGACTTGTGCGAGCATTATCCGAGGGATCGGCTCTCCCATCTGGCGTTCGTGGATCGGATCGACGGGCCGCTTGAGAAACAGTGGCTCGGATCACCAATCCGGCATGTCCGTGATCCGTGTCAACAGGCGCGGCCGCGCTTCGAAGGCCGCTGGGGACGGCTTGCAGCAAGCCCGCTGCGCGGGCAGCTCTTGAAGCGCCGTCTGCGCTCGTGCTTGTCTCAGGCTCAGGGCTTCGCGAAGCAGCACCACGCCGAGCTGGTCTGGGCGATCCTGAATTGCCCGAGCACGATCCTGCTGGCGCGCCGGCTCGCCGATGCTCTGGCCCTGCCCCTGGTCGTGACCGTCTGGGACCCGCCCGAGTACCTGGCCGAGAACCACAGGCTGGATCCGCTCGCACGCCGCCGACTGCTGCGGGAGTTCGAACGCACTCTGCGGGCGGCGGCACGTTGCGCCGTCGCCTCGGAAGGCATGCGCGACGAATACCGGCAGCGCTACGGCGTGGACGGGATCGTCCACATTCATGCGATCCGTCCCGAGTTGCGTCGATCGCCGGCAAACGGGCCCGGCCCGGACGATCGCTTGATCATCGGCGTCGCCGGAAACCTCTACGCGAAACGCGAATGGGACGCCTTGCTCGCAGCGCTGTCGGCACACCATTGGCGGATTGCCGGACGTCAGGTCGTCGTGCGCGTCATGAGTGCCGGAATTCAGGCAGCCGCCAGTGACACGGCACGCATCGAGTACCTGGGATGGCGTCCGCCGGAGGAGACGATCGACTTGCTCGCGGAGGCAGACCTGGCCTATTTGCCGTATTGGTTTGACAAACGCCACCGGCTGTCGGTACGCCTGTGTTTCCCGAATAAGCTCAGCACGTACTTGGCAGCCGGCATCCCGGTGCTGTTTCATGGTCCCGAGGATTCGTCGGTGGCTCGTTTCTTTCAGCGCTACCCGGCGGGCGTCTGCTGTCATTCACTGGACGAAGGGCAGATTGTGGCGAGTCTGGAGCACCTAGCCTCGGACGGTCACCTGTACGCCGCGGCGGTTGCTGCCGGTCAAGCTGCTCTGGACCAGGAATTGAATCTCACAGTGTTTCTCAATCGCTTCGCGACGTTGCTGGGGATCGACCGCAGGGCGTTCCTGCCGGCGGCAGCAACGGGGCCGCAGCAGACGGTGCCCGGAGAACGGCGCTGCCGTGGCGCAGCCGTGGTGTCTCCCTGAGCACCGCGGTAGGCGTGGCCAACGAGATCCGGTTGCACGTATTCGCTTCAGCCCCTGCACTCTGACGGCCGACCCGGCCGTGGCACCCGGCGATGCAGTCATTTCGCCCCGCTTGCCTTGCGCCCCGTACGGCTCAGCGGGCACCCAGCAGGAATGTACCGATCGTGCGGACGATGATGGCCAGGTCCAGGTCGACCGAACGGCGTTTGAGGTAATAGAGGTCGTAGCAGAGCTTGCGTTGGGCGTCCCGGACGCTGGCCCCATAGCGGTAGTGAATCTGCGCCCAACCGGTCAGACCCGGCTTGATCAGGTGTCGTTGTTCGTAGTGCGGAATCCGGCGTGCCAGCACTTCGACGAACTCGGGTCGCTCGGGCCGGGGACCGACCAGGGCCATGTCGCCTTTGAGGATGTTCCACAGTTGCGGGAGCTCGTCGAGGCGCGATTTGCGCAGGAATCGCCCCACGAGGGTGACGCGGGCGTCACGCCGTTCAGCCCAGCGGGCCCCACCCGCTTCCGCGTCGACGCGCATAGTGCGGAACTTGTACATGTTGAACCGGCGTCCGTGCCGGCCGACGCGCTCTTGCTTGAAAACTGCCCGCCCCCAGCTGTCGAGCCGGATGGCCAGGGCAATCAGCGGCCACAGCGGGAGCGTCAGGGCCAGGCCAACCGTCGAGGCCGCCACGTCCATGATACGCTTCACGGCCTCGTAGCCGGCAGTGTGCTGAACGTCGGCGAGCAGGAACCACTGGGTGGTAATGTGCTCGGCGGGGACCTCGCCGAGCAGCTTTTCGATGAAGGTCGGTTGATCAATGACGCGGCAGCGGGCTTTCAACGCGGCAAGGATCGCCCGTTCGACGGCGGGCTCGGAAACAAGTTCGGCATCGACGATCACCTCGTCAACGGTGTGGCGCTGAAGCACGTGAGCGAGTTCGTCCGTGCTCCCAAGACATGGACACGGCTGCTCGAATTGAGCCGTGTCGCCATTGTCACCGTCAGGTATGAATCGGCTGTCGCGCGAGGCCGCGCAGCCGGGTTGCCCTGTGGGGCCGGCCACACACACGTGGCCGACGATCTGAAAGTGCGGGTGGCCCGCATTGCCCAGCAGCGAGACGGTTTTGCGGATCGAGTCACCACACCCGACGCACAGGATGTGGACGCAGCCTTCGGTAATCACGTTATGGGCGAAAACGCGCAGCGACATTGCCGCGCCAAGATAGATCAGAACGGCGAACAGCCCGAGCCAGCGGCTGACTTCGGCATAGAAAAACAGGGAGAGACAGGCGAAGGCCAGCGTCAGGCCCAATGCCGCGGTCAGGGTCGAGCGAGCCAGGATACGGCTTCTGGCCTGCAAGGTCTCCCGCTCGTAGAGGCCGAAGATCATTCCGGACACGATGATGCACGCGCAAAACGCCGCCCCGCTCAGCCACGGATTGACCACCCACTTGTAGGCCGGACTGCCGAAGACCAGCACGCGGTAGGTGATGTACGTAGCCACAGCCACCAAGGTCAGGTCAATGTAAGCCCAACTCGCCGGCGGCATCTGTAGCAGTACACGTTGCAGCGCGGGGCCGCGGCGCGGGCGTGCATCGGCGGCACTCTCGGTACGGGCGGGTATGCGACCGCCACGGGAAACCGCGACGGCGCGGTCCGCAGCGGGTGCTGCCGGCGGTAGGTCGTGCACTTGGGCAGTTCCCGCGCGGTGGGTGTCCCCCACCGCATCGTGCGGCTTCTCCGCCACCCCCGCAGCTCTTGCAGCGCCGGCCGCCACAGCGATCACCATCCTTCAAACGCGTTTCGGAAACCGTCATGGGGAGCATCGGCCGGCGGGGTTGGCAGCGTGAATTAGCGGGCCTGGACGGGCAGTGGCCCGCGACGACACCAGATCTTATCAGGCGATGCCCGCTGGAATGTCGCTACGGGCTCTCCGGCGGCCCCGAGACCGAGGCCGCAAAGGGACTTGTAAGCAGTTGTCATGTTACCGCCCTTGTATCCCGATAAAACCAGCAGCGGACTGACAGGTCGGAGGCTGTCCATGCGTAGCGTTGTCCGAAATGCGTGCCCTCTGGCGATCGCGGCATTCATGCTCGGTTGTCAGCGCCCGTGCGGGCTGACCTACCAGCCGCACCTCGAGCTGGATCACTTGGTGCCCGGGCTGCAAACACCCGACAACTCCTACCTGCTGTTGACCGACGAGCAGACACGGGGCCGCTTCGCCTGCGGCCTGGCCATCGCCAAGTTCGTCCCCGCCGACAACGACGCCGCGCTCGAACTGGCCGCCCTCAAACCCATCGAGCAGGCCTACTGGACCGAGAGGTTGGCCGGCGTGTCGGCTGTTCGGGAACTCGTGTTCCTCTCGCCGATCGATACGCGCAGCGGCGGCCAGAGCGCCGATGCGCTGTGTGCGGTTGCCGAGCGGCTGGAAGCCGCGTTGCTGCTGGTTTATGCGCCGAATCGTTTCGGGCCCAACTCCGCGCAGGTGCTGGGCGTGCTCTATGACGTGCAGCATCGTCGCCCGATCGCCGCCCTGCACACCTCGGCTCAGATCTTGGAGGACGATGGCGAGGAAGAGTCCCCGGCCGAGAAGCGGGGCGACCACCGCGACACGGACGCGGCCTACCGCGCGCCGCGTGATTTCGAGAGCCAGACGCTGGCGTGCGTGCTGGAGCTGGTCAGCCGCGACTCGCCTACACTCACGACTCAGCCTCATCGCTGGCAGACGCCGGACTTCGACGAACGCTGGTGGATTCCCACCTGGATCAAGGTGCGCTGACAACGCCACACTGCCCGCGGTCAGCCTTCGAGCGATTCGACGCCCTGCGAATCCCGTGGCGGCGTGGGTTCGTGCTTCGGGATCTTCGGCTCCGGAACGGCCTCCAGTAGGCGCTGGACGATCTTGACCGAGTCGAGGCCCTCGGCCTGGGCGGCGAAGTTGCAGGCCAGGCGATGACGCATCACCGGCACCGCCGCCCGCTGCACGTCCTCCAGGCTGACGCTGTAACGCCCGTCCATCGCGGCGAAGGCCTTGCCGCCCCAAATCAGGAACAGGCCGGCCCGCGGCCCGGCGCCCCAATCGACGTACTTGCGGATGAACTCCGGTGCCGTGGGATCGACGGGGCGTGAAGCCCGCGCCAGCCGGGCGGCGTAATCCATCACGTACTCCGTCGCCGGGATCGCCGCGATGAGCTTTTGCATGTTCAGGAGCTGCCGATCGCTCAGGACGGTCCGCAGCGGCGTGGTGTCGCCGCGGGTCGTGCGGGCCAGAATCTGCTGCTCCTCACGCAGCGAGGGATAGTCCACCCAGACGTTGAACATGAAGCGGTCGAGCTGGGCTTCCGGCAGCGGGTAGGTCCCTTCCTGCTCGATCGGGTTCTGCGTGGCGATCACGAAGAACGGGTTCGGCAAATCATAGGTCTGCGAACCGACCGTGACCTGCCGCTCCTGCATGGCCTGCAATAGGGCCGCCTGGGTCTTCGGCGGCGTGCGGTTGATCTCATCGGCCAGCACGATGTTGGCGAACAGCGGGCCGTGGACGAAGCGGAACTCGCGCCGGCCGCCGGGCAACTCGTCGATCACGTTGGTCCCGGTGATGTCGGACGGCATCAGGTCGGGGGTGAACTGGATGCGCTTGAACGTCAGCGAGGTGATCTCCGCCAGCGTGGAGACCATCAGCGTTTTGGCCAATCCGGGCACGCCGACGAGCAGGCAGTGCCCGCGCGTCAGGACCGCGGCGAGCATCTGCTCGATCACGTCGTTCTGCCCCACTACCCGCCGGGCGAGCTCCTCGACAATGAGCTGCTTCGAGCGGTGGAACTGCTCCAGCAATGTTGTGAACGATTCTTTGGCCATCACGGCTCCAGTAGGGTGGGCACCGCCCACCACCACTTAGCCATCGCAGCTTCGTAGGCCGGTGGCATGCGCTCGCGAAGCGTGGGCATGCCTGCCCTCAAGTCCATCCTCACGCTTTCCCGCGACTTCGTCACGTGAAAGCACGCCACGCAGCACCCGGCTCCGCGGCCGGGCGATCTGGCGGTCATTATACTGCCTCTCCTGTTTGTGACCTGGGAGCCGACGCCAGGGCTGGTACCGCAACGGCGGGTGAGCCGCTCGGGGCCGGGGCGCGGGCGCGGGGCAGCGTGAGGCACTGGTGGGCAAGCGACCAGTGGCACGCGGCGCAAGAGAAGCATGTAGCGGGCGACGGCTCGGCGGCCGTGCGTGGGCCCGATAAAGTCGGGGCCGGCGGGGACGCGAGGCGAAGATGTCCAAGGTGCTCAATTGTGCGCCCCCCTTAATGGAGCATCTTTGTTATCGGACGCATGGTGCAAAGTTGCAGCTTTGCCCAGCGATCAGGGGGCGTAGTCGCCGGCGCTCTACATAGGCATTATAGACAGTGGAGACAGGCTAGGCAAGCGGCGACAAGCCGCAGCGGGGCGATTGATCGTGCGCCAGGACCCGAGCCGCACGTAGGTCGGGTCACCGACCCCAGGCTTGGCTGCCTTGCCTGCCCTGAGCGAGGTCGAAGGGTCAGCAGTGCTTCGCGAGAATTATCTGCCCGCAGGTGAGGCACTGGCCAACACGCGTGCCGCCTGGCGCTATAATGAGATGGAATTGCCGATACGGCGAAGGGTGCGCGAATGAACGCAAAGCGCCTTCCGGTCGCGATCGTGTGCCTGGCGATCGGACTACTGCTGACCCCGTGGATCTGGCAACGGGCGGACGGCGTCAGCGAGTACCGCGGCACGCTGCGATTTGGCATCGTTCAGATCGGCGGTGAGTCGACGGGCGTGGTGCTCGACACAGGCTCGGAATGGTACGAGCTGGCGGTCCCGCCGGAAGTCGCCGTGCAACAGCCGCCCGAAGAGCTCGATGGCCGGCGGGTCATCGTGACGGGCGTGCTCCGCGTTGGCCGCGGTATCGAGGTGCGCGAACGCCGGATCATTCATGTCCAGACGCTCCGGCGTGACGATTCGGGATAGCGCGGGTGTCCTCCCAGAGCGCGGCGCGCGCAAGCCGCGAACAGGGGGTTCTGAACGTAGCGATTGGGTGACATGTCTGCTTCCCAAGCAGGCATGTCCTCCCGGCGGGTGCCACTGGTGGCTGGCCCACCAGTGCTCTCCGCGTCTTCACTTGTACTTCGGCCGCTGTCGCCCCGCCGCCGGCCTCATGGGCGCCGTGTTACCATGCCCGCGCTGCGCTTGGGCATGGGACATATGCTCCCGAGCATGCGACCCGCGTCCATCTGCATGCTGTCACCGCAACAACTCCTTCAGGGACCTGCAGGCCGATAAAACCTGCGCTACCGGAGGTGCAATGTCCTTTATCCGTCCCCAATAGCGCCTTAGGCGAGTCGCCTCAGGCTCGGCTTCCCTCAGTGCGTCTACCAACTTCTGCAGTTCGTCGAGTAGGTCGCGCTTATCCGGCGGAGACAAGTTCTGTTTCTCGACGACTTCTCGAGCCCGAATCAGGGTATCCTTGAGGGGCGGATCGAGTGATCTCACTGCGTCGCTGAACAGAACAATATCCCGCGCTGTGACGGTCGCCCCCGGGCCAATCGCCGCTCCTATCACATCGCCAGCTACGTGGATCGACGATGCACCCTCTCCGAAGACATTGATCGCAGTTGCGGGCACGTCCTCGTCATCTCCGATCTCCTCAAGCCTCTCCTCCAACCGATAGCCCACATCGCGCGCGAACTTGCGGACGAACTGTTCGTTCATGCGGTAGAAGTTGTCGTCAAAATCATGGACGGCACCGAGCGCATAGAAGCAGAAATCCAACAGCTGGAACTTTCCGTCGTTTATCCGCTCAAGTAGCTGGTAGAACAGCGAGAGGCGTTCATCTTCATCGGTAGGCAGGGCGTACCGCCGCTCCGCCACCGACTCCTCATACCACTTCTCAATGTCGATATCCGGGCGTGTGCGAAGCGGTTGAATTACCACACACATCACAGGGTCCGTCCGGCAGTGGTGAATGAGCAGTTTCAGACACTCGTGCCAGGAGCGCTGGCCTGCTTGCTCCAAATCGCTTGCAAGGTCGTTGAACTTCCGAAAGGCTCGCTCTACGGCGTGTCGGGTGAACGGTCTCAACGTATCCTTCTCCCGCTGGTGTGCCCGGGCGCACCTCTCCTAGTTGCCTGGCCTCGCCGCCGGCCTCATCACCATCAAGTTACCATGCCCCGCGCTTCGCTTGGGCACGCCACACATCCTCCCGAGCATGCCGCCCGCGCGTGCCGAAGTCTCAAGAGCAGTGGCACCCGGCCTGTGTGACCCATTTCGTCGACAAGCGCACATTGCACTACGGATTCTTTGCGCGACGCGACTTGCGCTTTCCGGCCCTGGGCTGTGAACTGCCGGCTAGTAGCTTGAGGTAGTCCCGGTAAGCCTCAACCATCAGGTACACGCGATTCCATTTGTTCTCCAGTCTCAGCCCAACGTCGAGCGCATGGGCGCCTTTCATACTAGCTTTGCGAATCGCATGCAACAGGTATCCAAGCGTTACCGGTATTCCCAGGACTTCAAATGCATATGCTTCATTGATCGGAGCGAACTCTGGATAGCGCTTGTTCTCTTCGTCGATTTCGGTTTGGAGCCCTGGACTCCGGTCCTGGGCCAGGAGCCGCCGAACACGTGTCGCGTCCCGGGCCTGTGCGTCGACCAGTTTCTTCAGTCTGTACGCCTCCATTCGGAGCGATTCGACCTCATCGGCAGCCCTGCCGGGCAATGCCTTGACTGGTCCAAGGGCTCTCAGTAGTTCGCCCAATGCTTCATCGTATTGCTTGTCGTCGCGGAAGTCCGCGTAGCGCTTTCCGACGAGAAACCCTGGCAACGTAACATCGTCCACCAGCGCTGGCAGCACAATTGCCCGTGCTGCGTGGATCTCTCGATTCGAAGCCAGGTCGAGCTCTTTTTTGACCCAGTCGCTGCCTATCGAGTGCCGCGAGATCACACCAACGACAAAGTCGACCGCATCGATGCCCTCCCGAATCTTCTCGATCAGCGAATCTCCGACCTGGATCTCGCCCTCGTCAATCCACACCAAGTGCCCGCGACGTCTTAGGTCGTCTGCCAGGCGCCGAGCGAATGCCTTGTCTTTATGACTGTAGCTAAGGAACACCCGGCTCATGCTGGGCCTCCGCCCACCCGAAATGCCGTACACGTCCGCGACGCGATCTACCCCTTCCCCAGTGTCATGCCGTCGCGAAGCGTGGGCATGCCTTAATCTGACCACGCAGATGCTACCAGAACCCGCCATTTTCCGCTATCCGGCAACAACCGCAATCCCCAAGTCGCCGAATGGCTTGATGGCTCGGGTGGGAGGGGGATTGTGGGTGGTTGGGTGGTTGCGGGGGTGGCGGACCCTGCCGCCACG
>CAZNFA010000015.1:0-91403 GCA_964572345.1 uncultured Planctomycetales bacterium | reverse complement strand
CCCGGCGAGGCCAAAGATCATGAAAGCAGTGGGGCGAGGCTCCCGCCGAGCCGGCTCCGCAGGAGCTTCGCCCTCCCTCGTTTCGCTCCAAGTACCGCGCCCGCTTACTCTTCCGGCCAGATCTTCTCGCCGGTCTCTTCGTCGTGCAGGATGATGGCATCCGTGGGACAGTTCTGGGCCGCGTTCAGGATTTCGTCCGGGGCGTTGCCCTCGGGGTCTTTGACGACGGCGATGTCGTCATCGCTCATCTCGAACGTATCGGGCGCGTCCGCACAGCAAGCCTGATCCCCGATGCACAACTCCGGGTCAACCTCGATCTTATACTTGGCCATGAAACAACCTCCGTCAGGCGTGCGGCCGGGGTTCTGCCCAGACCCGCTTTCGCCCTCCCGTGACTCTCCGGGCGGGCCGCGACCCGCCGCACTGGGATCGCCGCCGCGACGCTTACACGTCGCGTGCCGAGATCACCCACGCAAGGGGAGAGTGACGTAAACGCCTTTGAATTAAGGGGTTACGGTTGGACAGCCCCCGCCCCTGACGCTACGCTCGAACGCCACTACTCTTGGGCAAAGTCCCCACCTTTGCGAAAAAACCCGCTCGCCTCGCTCCAGGCGACGCAACGCGCACGTCAGAATGCCCTTCGCCCGCTGTCTTTGTCCACCGGTTCCTTCCGGCAGCCAAAACCCCGCGCCAGCTCACTCAGGAACCGGGCCAACGAGAAGTGGCGCGGTTAGGCGCTGGATGATCCACCACCGCGCTTGGCCTTGTTGCCGTATTGCGCACGCCACACGTGAGGACAGAGATAGACGCCCGCCAGGAAGCCGACGCTCGAGACGGCAGTCCCCAGCGGCACAAGATCAACGGCCGCTGACCTGAGCACCCCCCCCAACTAGTCCGCCGAGCCCAGAGGCAAGGAGGCCAAGTCCCACCGCCTGGCACGCTTGACCGGGGTCCCGCAAGTCAAGAAAGTTGGTGCGCATGCTAGGTGGCTGCCATACGCCGCGCCAACCTGGGTTCAGGCGCGCGGCGCGCAGCACTATGATCGGCAGCGCAAAGGACATTAAGAACCCAATCACAATCGTCTTGAAGTTGATGTGTTCAGAGAAGTCCACCGGACCTCTCCAGCCTATTGCGGCAACCAGCGCGCCTATCACAAACAGGGCGACCATCATTACCCAGCGCGTCTTCACCCATACAGTCATCTAGTCACCTAGTTGAGATGAAGTCTTTCGCATTCAGTAGGCCCAGGCCTTAGATCTCTCTGCCAACGGCCGCCTGACTGACCCGCGGCACGCCGCGCCCACCGGCTCCTTGTCGTAGGCCAAACATGCCCTACTCTGCCGGCCGTTTGATTTGGTACTTGCGCAGGCGGTAGCGGAGGTTGTCGCGGCTGATGCCGAGGGCGGCGGCGGCCTTGGTCTGATTCCAGTCGTGCTCCTCCAACGCCTTAACGATTAGGGCCTTCTCGTAACCCTCGAGCGTCGAAGCCACGTCCTCGCCGGTGGACGGCTTCAGGTCGCCGACGATCTCACGCGGGAGCTGCGCGCGTGAAATCACGCCGGCGTCGCACAGCAGCACGGCTCGCTCGATCACGTTGCGCAGCTCGCGGATGTTTCCCGGCCAGCGGTAAGCCGCCAACAGTGACGTCGCCTCCGAAGTCACCTGCGGCTGCCGGCAGCCGAAGTCCTTGGCCGTCAGATCCACGAAGTGCTCGACCAGCAGGGAGATATCTTCGCGCCGGTCGCGCAGCGGGGGCATGTGAATCGGGAACACGTTCAGCCGATAGTACAGGTCCTCCCGAAAATCCCCGTTCTCCATGGCGTTCTTCAAGTCGCGGTTGGTGGCGGCGATGATACGGACGTCACAGGTGATGGTTTGGGTCCCGCCCACGCGGACGAACTCACGCTCCTGCAAGACGCGCAGCAGCTTGATCTGCGTCGAGGGGCTGATGTCGCCGATCTCATCGAGGAAGATCGTGCCCCCATCGGCCAGCTCGAAGCGGCCCATCTTCTGCCCCAGCGCGCCGGTGAAGGCCCCGGCCTCGTGCCCGAACAGCTCGCTTTCCAGCAGCGTTTCCGGCAACGCGGCACAGTTGATCGCAATGAAGGGACGCGCCTGCCGCGGGCTGACCGCGTGGATCCGCCGGGCGCTCAGCTCCTTGCCCGTACCGGTCTCGCCCAGCAGCAGCACGGTGGCGTTGGTGGCGGCGACGCGGTCGCACAGTTGGATAACCTCTTTGAGCGCTCCGCTGCTTCCGACGATCGGTTGCTCCTGCCGGGCCCCTTCGCGCAGCCCGAGGTTCTCCCGCTTGAGCGCTTCGTGCATCTGGGCGTTTGAAGTGCTGATCGCGGCCAGGTTGGCGAAAACCTGGAGGATCGTCAGGTCGCGCTCGGTGAATTCCTCGCCGCCGCGCTTGTTGAGCACCTCCACTACCCCGATGTTCTCGTCCCGGTAGCGCAGCGGGGCGGCCAGCAACCCGCGCGTCGTGAACTGGAACTTCTCATCGATCCCGCGGAAGAAGTCCGGGTGTTGCCGGACGTCGGGCACCAACATCGGCTTGCCCGTGGCGGCGACCCGCCCGGCGATGCTGCCGTCCACCGAGGCCGCTTGCCCCAAGCCCGCTCCACTCTCCGGAATCAGCTTGACCGCCAACGACCAAGCCCCACTGTCGCGCTCGAAGACGTAGACCCCGCCGGCGTTGTAGCCACCTTCGTCGTTCCAGGGTGCCCCGGTAACGACGACGTTGGCGCTTATGCCAACCGAATAGCCAAATCTGTCACCGCCAGCACCATCCTCCGCCGTGAGCTTGGCAACCTGGCACTGCGCTGACGCCAGCGAACTGGCAGCCCCGACCACGAATGTGACGTTCAACACGCGTGCCAACTTGACGGCGCTGGATGGACTCATCGCGGTGATCCCTACCACTCGATCCGGCTGGACCAGATCAGCGACTCGTCGTCGTCGAGATCGCCGGTCGGTGATGTACCCGTGAAGCTGGTCCAGACCTCATCACGCTCCGCCTCAGAGTGCACGTAGCGTGGGCATTGCCCACCACCTTAAGGGCAGATTTCGCCCCAGTTCCCCAGCAGCAGGCCGAGGTCGGCGTGGTCGGTAACACCGTCGCAGTTCAGATCGCCTTCGGCGGAGCTGTGCCAGGCTGCCAGCAGGATGGCCAAGTCAGAGTGACCGACCACGCGATCGCAGTCGAGGTCACCGGGGCACGGCTGTGCGCCGGTGTCCCCGAATTCGTACGCACCCATATCGACGATCGGCGGACAGCCGCAGCCGGTATCCACCGTATCGGGATCGTCGAAGAAGCGGCCCTCGCCGTCGAGATCGAGCGGCGTGATCTCGCTCGTGTCCCCGTCGTCATCGAGGTCGGCCGCGTCCGGCGGCACCGCCCAGTTGCAGCCCGCATCGAGACACGGCGAGCCGGGCGACAGATGGAAATCGTTATCCTCCCACGTGTTGGGGTCGTCGTCCGGGCCATCCGGATCGACAAACAGCGGATCGGCGTCGATGTTCCCGGGGCCCCAATTCAAGGTGGAGCCCTCCTGGACGTAGGCCGCGTCCTGACCACCTTCCACGTCGTTGTACGTAACAGTGAGGGTCGCGCCCGCGCCTACGCCGATCTCGGGCCCTTGCGAAGCCGAGTCGCCCCACAGAATGCAGTTGGTGGCGGTTACACTGCCCTCCCCGGTACAGAGGAGGCCCCCACCGGCCTCTAGTGTGGTGTTCCCAGCAACTGTGCAATTAGTGATGGTGGCAGTGCTTTGGTGGCACCAGATGCCGCCGCCCGCGTACCCCGTGTTTCCCGTAATGGAGGAGTTGGTGATCGTTGCGTTGCTTACGAAACAGCATACGCCCGTAGTGGCGTTTCCGGAGATCGTGCAGTTGGTGATCGTCGGACTGGCACCCCAGCAGCTCAGGGCACCTACGCCACCTGCGTTCCCCGTGATTGAGCAGTTGATGATCATCGGGCTGTTTTCGTGGCACGCCACGGCGCTGCCGTCGTAATGTCCGGTGTTCTCGGAAATCGTGCAGTAGCTGATGGTCAGGCTACCAGCGTCGCAAAGAAGGCCGCCTGCACCAAGTGTTGCCGTGTTGCCCGTGATCGTGCAGTCGCTGATCATCACGCTGGTGCCGAAGCACGAGACCGCGCCGCCGCTCGAGTGCTCTGCCGTATTCCCCGCGATCACGCAGTTGGCGATCGTCAGGCTGCCCTCACTGCACTCAACGCCGCCGCCGCCGTCAGCCGTATTTGCTACGATCGTGCAGTTGGCGATCGTCGCGGTACTGTTTCGACAGTAGAAGCCGCCGCCGTAGTCCGCGGTATTGCCCATGATCGTGCAGTCGGCGATCGTTGGGCTCGCGTCCCAGCAGTAGATACCAGCGCCGTCCCACGCGGTGTTCCCCATGATCGTGCAGTCAGTGATGGTCGGGCTGCTCTCGAACCAACGGGACCAAGAGAAGATGCCGCCACCATAGCATTCCTCATCCCCATTTACCGCGATCACGCAGTTGGTGATCATGGGGCTGCTGTCATCGCAGTAGACGCCGCCCCCGAACAACGCCGCGTTTCCCATGATCATACAATCACTGATCATGGGGTTACTGCCGGCCACACAGTAGATGGCGCCGCCGTAGCCCTCCTCATCCTCGAGCACCGTATTAGCTGTAATCGTGCAGTTGACGATCGTGGGGCTACTCGCTTCGCAGGAAATCCCCCCGCCGTGACTTGCTGTGTTGCCCGTGATGGCCGAATCGGTGATCGTGTGGCTCCCAACGTAGCAGAAGACGGCGCCGCCAGAACGCGCGGTGTTAGCCGTGATCGTGCAGTTGCTGATCGTCACGCTGCCGCCGTCGCAGAAGACCCCGGCGCCGCAGTCTGCGTTGTTTGCACTCAGGTGGCACTCGGTAATCGTCGCGGTCACGTCATAGCAGCAAACGGCGCCGCCCTCGTCTCCTGTGTTTCCCGTGATCATACAGTTGCTGATCGTCGCGCTGCCGTTGCAGCAGTAGATGCCGCCGCCGTCCCAGCCCTGGCCCCCGTTCCCCGTGATCATGCAATTGCTGATCATCGGGCTACAACTCGGCCCTTCGAACGAGAGGCCGCGCGACTGGTTCCCGCTAATCCTGCAGTTGGCGACCGCTGAGCTGCTGGGAACGCCAGTGAGGCCGCGCCGGTTGCCGGCCATGGTGCAGTTGGTGATCGTCGGGCTGGCCGCCGAGCAGTCCACGGCGCTCGCGTCTGCGCCCATGATCGTAATGCCGCTCACGACCGAGGCCTCGGTTTCGCTGCTGTGAAAGCGGAAGCCGTACTCGTCGTCTTGGCAGTTGATGATGCAGCTTTCCGGGCCATTCTCCGAGCGGACGGTGATGGCCTTGCCGCCGAAGTCCACGTTCTTGTTGCCCGCGCCGGTGTAGGTCCCGTCGCAGACGACGACCTCGTCGCCGTCGGAGGCGGCGTCGATGCCCTCCTGGATCGTGAGGTAGTCCCCGCTGCCGTCCCAGCAGACGGTGATCACCTCGGCGTTGGCGGTCGCTGCCGTCAGCCCGGGTACGACCGCGGGCGTGAGCAACAGCACGAGCGTGACAATTGGGATGTGAGCGCGCATGACATCTACTCCCTTCGGTTCGCCACCACCGAATGCCTCGCGCACACCGCCGTCCGTCAGAGATGAAGCGGACGTGCAACAATTACCATACCCCAGGCCGCATCGCGTGTCAACAGCCGCCGGGTGCGATGGCCAAGCGTAGTGCGGCCATGCTATGTCCGCGGGGTTGGACATGCCCGCGCCAGCGGCCGGGGGCCGCGGACTTGGGCATGCCACCCAGTTTCGGCTAAGCGATTCACCCCCCAACTCGACGCCGGGCCGCGGAAGACGAGGCGGCGCACCGGGGGCGCACGAGCGGGCGGAACTCGGTAGAATGCCCCGACTGATTGACGCCCCGGAGAGCGCGCTTGTCGGACACGGCCGTCCAACGTTTCTACCGCTACCACGCCTACGTTTACGATGGCACGCGCTGGGTGATCCTGCATGGACGGCGAAGGGCGGTCGAAATGTTGGCCCTGCGGCCGGACAGCCGCGTGCTGGAAATCGGCTGCGGGACCGGGCTGAACTTCCGCTACATGGTCGAACGGCTCGATCCCGAAGCCGGGCAGCTCACCGGGCTGGACTTCTCGGCGGACATGCTGCGGCGGGCCGCCCGGCGCCTGGACGCCCGCGGCTGGCACAACGTCGAGTTGGTTCGCGGCGACGCCGGCAAACTGGCACTCGGCCGACGCTTCGACGGCATCCTGTTCGCCTATAGCCTGTCGATGATTCCCGACTGGGCGAGGGCCTTGGAACGGGCGTACGAGCACCTGCGCCCGGGCGGGCGGCTCGTCGTACACGATTTCGGCCGCTTCGAGACGTGGGGCCTGCTCGGCGGGCTGATGCGCGGCTGGCTGCGGCTGAACCACGTCGAGACGCGGCGGCCCTATGCCGAGAAGCTGCGCGAGCTGTGTGATTCGTTTGAGCTGTACCGCTGGCTGGGCGGCTACAACTTCACCGCCGTCGGCCAGCGCCGGAAGGAGGCATAATGGTTCCAGTCCTTGATATGCCCTGCAATGGCAAGCGCGGGTTGCTGGAGCGCATGGTTTTCCGCGGGATCGTGTTCAACATGTCGTGGGAAGATCCGGAGATGGATCGGCGGGCGTTTGCGGTCGGCCGGGATGACGCGGTGATCTCGATCACCTCGGGCGGCTGCAACCCGTTGAACCTGCTGTGCCAAAGTCCGCGCAAGCTGTACTGCGTGGACGGCAACCCGGCCCAGACCGCGCTGCTGGAGCTCAAGCTGGCCGCGATCGCGCAGTTGGATCACGAAACGTTCTTCGACATCTTCGCCACCCGCAACCCGTCGCGCGTGTTGCAGGCATATCGGCCGTTGCTGCGTCCGCACATGTCGGCGCGCGCGCGGGCGTTTTGGGACAAGCGGCTCTGGATGGCCGCCCGCGATTTGTACAGCTTCGGCAGCTTGGGGCTGTTCTGTCGCATTCTGCGGCGGTTTCTGGGGCTGCTGGGCATTCCTCTCAAGCGGGCCGAGGAGTTTTTCGAGCTGCGTTCGCTGGAGGAGCAGAACGCCTGGTACCAAGAGCACGCGGCGCCCCGGCTGTGGGGGAAGTGGAGCCGGCGCTTTGTGCAGTTCAAGCCGTTTCTATACATCGCCGGCGTACACCCCAAGCAGTTTGCCCTGGTGGACGGGCGGCACGACATATACGACTACGTGAAGGAACGCGTCGAATACGCCCTGACCAAAGTCCCCATCTACGACAACTACTTCTTGAGCATGGCGATCACCGGGCGTTTCCGCGGCGAGCGCGTCCCGCCGTACTTGCTGCGGGAGAACTTCCAGACGCTGCGCGGCAACCTCGACCGGGTGCAGGTGGTCAACGGCTGGCTGGGCCCGTTCCTGGATTCGCTGCCGGCGAACTCCATCAACAAGTTCAACCTGCTGGACATCTTCGACTGGATGACGGCGGCGCAGTTTGAGGCGACGATGAAGAGTGTCTTGCGCGCCGCCGCCCCGGACGCCAGGCTGATCTACCGTTCTGGGAGTTACCGGCTGGACCCGCCGGCCTCGATCCGCCCCCATCTGCATCATCACGCCGAGCTGGCCCGCGAACTGCTCGCCCGCGACCGGTCGGCCACGTACGGCAGCTTCTACGTCTTCTCCGTCCGCGACGGCCACGCGCCAAAGGGCGGGATGTTAGCCTGACGACGCCGCGTCTGCGGACAGCTCACTCTGGAAGCAACAGAATGTGGGCCACGATCCGCCCCACCGCGGCTGGCGCGCGACCGGTCGGTGACGAGGATTCACGGGCTTCGCTGGCTGCGCGCAGCGCGGCCGAAGCAGTAGATCACGCCGTCTTCGGTGGCGATGACCAGGCAGTCGGCGGCGACGGCGGGTGAGGCGCTGATCGCCGAGCCGGTCTCGAAGCGCCAGGTCTCGCGGCCGGTGGTGAGATTCAGCGCGTAAACGTTACCGTCGGCGGAACCCACGAAGACGCGGTCCTTGGAGGTGTCCCCGTCTGCCGAGCGAACGACGACCGGCGAGGACTCGATCTTACCCTTGGTGATAAACGTCCATCGCGGGCGGCCGGTGTGCGGGTCCAGGGCGATCAGCCGCTTGTCTCGGCCACCCACGATGACCGCGTCCGGCGTGATAGCGGCAGACGACACGATCGGCAACTGTCGCTCGGGATCCTCGTATGTCCAGAGCGTGCGGGCGGCAGACCAGTCAATGGCGAGGACCTGTCCGCCGACGGTCCCGATGAAGGCGTGTTTTCCCTGGCAGGCCGCCGACGCGCCACACGGCGAGCCGAGCTTGACCGCGGCAACCTCCTGCCCGTCGGCCAGTCGGATGACGTGCAGCTTGCCGTCGCAGCCGGCGAAGACGACCCGCTCGCGGACGATGGCGGGCGTGCCGTGCACCATGTCTTGGGTCTCGTGCTTCCAGATGAGCTTCCCGTCGCGGGCAGCCAGACAATAGACGACATTGTCGTACGAGCCGAACACGAGCCGGCCGGCCTGGTGGTTGGGCGAGGAGATGATTTGGCCCTCGGTGACGAAGGTCCAGCGGGCCTGGCCCGTCTGCGTGTCAACCGCGTGCAGCACGCCCTCCTGATCGCCGAAGAAAATTGCCTTAGCGACCACCGTGGGCGAGGATTCGATCGGTCCTTTGGCGGCGTATTTCCACTTGAGCCTGCCGGTGGTCAAGTCGAGCGCGTACAGGTTGCCGTCGTGGCACCCGACGTAGACGACGCCGCGGGTGATCGCGGCCGTCGAGGTAACGGCTTCAGCGGCTTCGTACTTCCAGCGCACCGCCAGCCGCTCGGGCAGGATGGTGATGGCCACACCAGTGAGTTGCGCGTCGCCGCGAAAGCTGGGCCAACCGGTTTGGCCGGGGCGCGTGGTGGGTGACTGGGCGTGGGCCGAGCAGAAGGCCGCGCCAAGGACAAGCCACTCGACTATCTGCAACGCGAGCGAACGCTTCATCGCGCATCCCGCGTGCCTGGGCGTTGCAATCGCGCTCCGGCGGGCGCGCCCGGGCGGCGGAGCATGCTCAAAAAGCTGGCCCCCGTCTGCCTGCGGCGTGGCGGGGGCCGTGTATTGATAAAGAGGCAGATGCGCCTCTGTATCTGAAACATGCCAGCGCTACGGCGGCTGTCAAGTTTTTTCCCCGATTGCGCGGCCTTTTGGCCCGCGTGGCTGCGGACGGCGTGGATTATAGGGACTAACCGCGATCGGCGTCCCACAATCCGGGGCTGCGCTCAATCCTGCGGTGGCACAGCAGCGGGCCCTACTTGCCACCTCCGCGGCCGGACCGCGGTAAGTCCCGCCGCTTTCGTCATTTACAATGGAGCCGATGGGACTCGAACCCACGACTTCTTGCATGCCATGCAAGCGCTCTCCCAACTGAGCTACGGCCCCGGCGAATTCGAAGTTTCCTCTTGGAAATGGTCAGGGGCGGATTTGAACCGCCGACACACGGATTTTCAGTCCGTTGCTCTACCAACTGAGCTACCTGACCGCACGGGTCGCGCCGGACGACGAACAGGCTATTTCCACGGTAGGGCGTGGGGCGGCCGGCGTCAAGCGCGATCCTGATCACGGGGACTGGCGTCGGGCGCGGTTCCGCCGGTGGCCGCAGCGTCGCTGCCCAACGGTCTCCGGATAGTTGACCCCTGCCCGCCTTCCACCCGATAATACGGGTGGGTGGCCGGACCGTGAGCCGGCGGGGCACCCCGATAATTTTGCCCGCTGCGGGCCGAAAGGGGCTTGCGTCCCCGGTCCGAAGGCCCTAGAATATGAACGGCGAGAGTCGAGCTTTCGGCGTTCGTGGCGAACTACGGGACCACGTCTGTGTCGTTCTTTGACGGCACGGTTCTGATCGGAGGTTTATGGTTATGGCAACGTCTAAGCGATCGCGCAGAGGATTCACACTCATCGAGCTGCTGGTGGTGGTGGCAATCATCGCCCTGTTGATCTCGATTCTCCTGCCGGCCTTGAGCCGCGCCAAGGAGCAGGCCCGGATTGCCGCCTGCCTGTCGAACCTGAAGGGCATCGGGCTGGCGGCCAACCAGTATCTGTTCAGCGGGCGGAACAAGGACCTGCCGTGGGTATTGCCCTGGTCCACGGACAATGAACCTTATTACGTAGAGGGTGAGCAATACGCCATCGAGGACTACATTACGGAGTTCATCTGGGGTGGGACGTTTCCCTGGGCAGACCAGCGCGACTGGTTCAACATGGGGGGGGGGGGCGGTTGGAATACGGACATCTACGAGGTGCGGCCCAAGCACCGCCCGCTCAACCCGTACTTGTCACCCGACGTGTCTTGGGATCGCCATAAAATGGAGGACGCGGAGAAGCGGGACCCGCCTCACGAGGACTTCCCCGGGTTCTTCAGGTGCCCTTCGGACGACAGCCCGTGGGTGCCTACGGTGAATCAGCCAAACGAGGACCTCGAGCCTGACACGGCATTCTCCACCTGGTATTTCTGGGGCACCAGTTACGCCATCAACTGGTACTGGCCCTATTACTACGAGTGTGTCGACCCGTACGAGAACTGGACGGAGGATAACATGTTGTTTAGCAACATTATCGGGGCGAGCATACTCAGAAATGGTCGGGTGGGCGTCGGCTCGGAGCTCGTCCGCGACCGGTCGTCGCGCTACTCGTCGGACTTCATCATCTTCTACGAGAACCGCATGAACTACGCGTTGGAGGGTGCCCGGCCGCCCGGGGCACCCCGCGGCATCATTCCCGACCAGGACACCGATCGCAAGTCTCTGGTCGGCTGGCACAAGCAGCAGGACTACCATGCCGCGGCGTTCCTGGACGGCAGCGCGCGTTACGCCAGGTACGACACGCGGTTCGTGTTCGGCGACAACTGGAGCATCTGGCCCAACAAGCCGTGGGCCGAATTCTGGGAGAGGTTCGAGGACCTCCCGCCCAAAGATGGGTATGACATCGAGTAGCCTGGTTGGCGCAGTAGTTTGAGTGCATTTTTCGCCCGGTCGGCGTGACGGATGCCGTCACGCCGACCGGCCTTGTTTTGCAGGGGCGGCTCGGTCAGCGCGGCGCGCGAATCCTCTCGAGTGCGTGCAGCTCCCGCGGAAATGCGTTGCGTCGCCGATTCCGAGGCCCTAGAATATGAACGACAAGAGTCGAGCTTTCGGCATTCGTGGCGAACTACGGGATCACGTCTGTGTCGTAGTGTGACGGCATCATTCTGATCGGAGATCTACGATTATGACAAGGTCTAAGCGATCGCGCAGAGGGTTCACACTCATTGAGCTGCTGGTCGTTGTGGCAATCATCGCCCTGTTGATCTCGATTCTCCTGCCGGCCTTGAGCCGCGCCAAGGAGCAGGCTCGGAAAACGACCTGCGTGTCGAACTTGAAGGGCATCGGCCAGGCAGCCAACCAGTATCTGCTCAGCGGGCGAAGCAAGGATCTGCCGTGGACAGTACCCTGGGGGCAGTACCACGTCGAGGGCGAGGTTTACACTTACAACGCAATCACGGAGTTTATCTGGGGTGGGACCTGTCCCTGGGCAAGCATGCAGGACTGGTACAACATGACGGGCCAGGGTGGTTGGGGAGTGGACGTCTACGAGGTGCGGCCGAAGCACCGCGGGCTCAACCCGTACTTGTCGCCCGACGTATCTTGGGATCGCCATAGAATGGAGGGCCCGGAGAAGAGGGACCCGCCTCATAATGACTTCCCCGGGTTCCTCAGGTGCCCTTCGGACGACAGCCCCTGGGTGCCCACGGTGCGATCAGACAACGAGGAGGTCGAGCCTGACACGCCATTCTCCACCTGGTATTTCTGGGGCACCAGCTACGCCAGCAACTGGTGCTGGCCCTATTACTACGAGTGTGTCCACCCGTACAAGACTTGGACGGACGGCCCTGGGCTGTTTAGCAACATTGTCGGGGCGGGCATACTCATGGGCCCGAATTATCGGGTGGGGCTCGGCTCGCACCTCGTCCGCGACCGGTCGTCGCGCTACTCGTCGGACTTCATCATCTTCTACGAGAACCGCATGAACTACGCGTTGGAGGGTGCCCGGCCGCCCGGGGCACCCCGCGGCATCATTCCCGACCAGGACACCGATCGCAAGTCTCTGGTCGGCTGGCACAAGCAGCAGGACTACCATGCCGCGGCGTTCCTGGACGGCAGCGCGCGTTACGCCAGGTACGACACGCGGTTCGTGTTCGGCGACGACTGGAGCATCTGGCCTAACAAGCCATGGGACGGGATCTGGCAGGATTACCAGGACTTCCCGCCCACAGATCTGTACGCCACCCCGCCGTAGAGCGACGTTGGCGTAACTCGAGCGTGTTATCCGCCTGTTCTTCGGGGCTAGGCGCCGTAAGTGGAAGCGGCGGCGGGATTCCGCGGCGCTTGCGTTGCATGGGTAGAAGCGGGGCCGTACCATCCCTCGCTAGCGGTAAACCACGCGGAGAGACGGAACTCATGCCCAGCCGCTATCTGGTGACATCCGGGCTGCCCTACTCGAACGGGCGACTGCACGTGGGGCACATTGCCGGGGCCTATCTGCCGGCCGACATCTACGTGCGCTACCTGCGCGCCTGCGGCCAGGACGTGCGCTTCATCTGTGGGAGCGACGACAACGGGGTGACGATCGAAATCTCCGCCATGCGGGCCGGTAGCACGCCCCAGGAAGTCTCCACTCATTTTCACCAGCGGCAGAAGCAGGATTTTGCCGGGCTGGGGATCGAATTCGACGTCTATGGCGGGACGCACCAGCCGGACTATCGCCAGATACACGAGCGCTTGAGCCGGGAGTTCTTCAAGCGGATCTACGACAAGGGTTATTTCACGAAGCGGCGGACCAAGCAGCTCTATGACCCGAAGGCCCAGCGCTTCCTTCCGGACCGTTACGTGAAGGGGATCTGCCACCACTGCGGCGACCACGAGGCGTTCGGCGATCAGTGCGAGCGGACCGGCGCGATTATCGACCCGCTGCTGCTGAAGAACCCGGTCAGCACGATCACGGACGAGCCGGCCGAGGTCCGCGAAACGACCCACTGGTACCTGCGCCTGAACGAATTCGAGAAGCCGCTGAAAGAGTGGTTGGAGTCCAAGCAGGGGCAATGGCGGCCGAGCGTGCTGAACTTCGCCCTGGGGCAGATCAAGCAGGGACTGCCCGAGCGGGCGATGACGCGCGACATCGAGTGGGGCATCCCCGTCCCGCTGGACGATCCCGAGGCGGAGGGCAAGGTGCTGTTCGTCTGGTTCGACGCGCCGATCGGGTATATCTCGTTCACCGCCGCGCTGTGTGCCGCGCGGGGCGAGGGTGCCGAGGGCTATCAGCATTGGTGGTGCGACCCCGACAGTGCCATCGTGCATTTCATCGGCGAAGACAACACGGTCTTTCACACGCTGATCTGGCCGGCCATGCTGATGGCCGACGAGCGGCATCAGTTGCCCGCGGCCGTGGTCGCCAACAACTTCGTCAATATCCGCCTGGGCGGCGACACGGAGAAGGTCAGCAAGAGTCAGACGCCGCCGGATTCCCCCGTCTGGGTCGAAGAATACCTCAAGCGTTTCGATGCCGATGCGCTGCGCTACTACCTGACCGCGATCGCCCCGGAAGCTGCCCGCACCGCCTTCGACCCCAAGGACTTCGTCGTGCGGAACAACAGCGAGCTGGTGGCGGCGTTCGGGAACTTCGTCAACCGCACACTCACGTTCGCGAAGCGCTACCTGGACGGCCGGATGCCGGACGCGACGGCTCAGACCGAGACGGACCGAAAGCACATTGGCCGCGCCGGGGAAACGCTAGCCAGGGTCGGCGGGTGCATCGAGGGGCATCGCTTCCGGGCCGCGCTGGAAGAGCTGATGGGCTTCGCGCGGCTGTGCAACGAGCATTTCAACGCGCGTGAGCCCTGGCGAACGCGAAAGGACGACCCGACGGACTGTGCCGCAGCGATCGCCACCTGTATCCACGCCGTACACCACCTGGCGGTTCTGTCGTGGCCGTTCCTGCCGCGCGCGGCGGTGCGACTGCTGGAGATGCTCGGGCTTTCGGACAGGGCTGTGCGCTGGGAGCCGCCGATGCCGCTGGCCGCCGGTCATGCGCTCGGCGAGCCGGAGATCTTGTTCACGAAGCTGGAACCCGACTGCATGGGCTAAGAACGCGTCGCTACCCCTTTGGAGTCGTGCGGCGCGGGGCCCCAGCGGGCCGATCTGAGGTGAAGATGTTGTCTGGTTCAGCGGGAGAGTATCGGCCCGCTTCCCTGAAACGGTCGCAGGTGCGTGCCCTGGGTACTATCGGCTGGCTTGCAGTCGCGTTGGTCGCAGCGATGCTCAGCGCCTGCGATAGCCGGCCGGGCAGCTCGAATTCGGCCTCGGACGCGCAGTCAACCGGTGAGCTGCACGTGGATTTGACGACGCCGGAGGAGGCGGCCCGCAGCACGCTGCTGTGCCTGGTCGCCGAACGCCGTGCCATCGCCCGGGACGACGAGCCGGCCGAGCTGCGCTGCCGGCAGGAGCTGCAATCCCTGGTGGCGAAGGAGGAGATTATCCGCCGGCTCCGGGGACACCCACATGTGTCCGACCTGTCGGATGAACAGGTGCTGGATCAGTTCACCAGGACCTGGGGGGCGATCATCGGCTATTATCTCGAAGGCCTCGAGCTGGATCGAATGCGGCGCGTGTCGCTCAGCGGGACCACGGCGGAAGCGTCTGTGCTGGTGCCCGCCCGCGGTGTGGGCGATGCCGCCTTGATTCGCGTGAAGTGCGTCCGCGGTGAGGACAAGCTGTGGCGCGTCGCCGCGGTCGGCTTTCAGGCCGAGGGTGCGACGTCTCAGCCGGCGAGCGCTCCCGCCCCGTAGCACCGGAACCGCCTATCATGCAGATGCCGGCCGTTGACGACACCATCATCGCTGTGTCGAGCGGGTGGGAAGCCGCGGCGATTGGAATCGTCCGTCTGAGCGGTCCGGATAGCTTCGAGCTGGCGCGTGCTTTGGGCCCCGCGCCGCCCGGCGACTGGACAAGCGCTCGCCCCGTCTGGAGCGAAGCCCGCGTGCGTCTCGGCCGCGACCATATCTTGCCGGCCACGGTGCTGTGGTTCCGCCGGTCCGCGAGCTATACCGGTCAGGATCTGCTCGAGCTGCACACGGTCGGCTGCTTACCGGTGTTGCGCGCGCTCAGCGCGCGACTGATCGAATTGGGGGCGCGCCGGGCGTTGCCCGGTGAGTTCACCGCCCGCGCGTACCTGAACAGCAAGCTCGACGCCTGGCAGGTCGCGGGCGTTCTGTCGTTGATCGGGGCGGAGAACGAAGCGTCCGCCCGGCAGGCAGCCCGCCTGAGCCGGGGCCGCGGCCGACAACTGCTGAATGAGCTGACCGACCGCCTGACCGAACTGCTCGCCCGGATCGAGGCCGGTATCGACTTCGTCGAACAGGAGGATATCCGCTTCATCACGCCCGGCGAGGTGTGCCGCTCGATCGACGCGATGCGTGAGATGGTCTCTGGGCTCACGGCGGCTGACCGCGGCGAGTCGTGGGGCGGCAAGCCGCACGTCGCTTTGGTCGGCTTGCCGAACGCCGGCAAGAGCACGCTGTTCAACGCGCTGCTCGGGTACGAGCGTGCGATTGTCTCTCCGATCCTCGGGACGACGCGCGACGTGCTGTCCGCGGAGATCGAGCTGAACGGACTTTCGGCCGTGTTACAGGATTGCGCGGGGCTCGGCCAAGCCGCCGACGAGCTCGAGCTGGCCACCCATCTCGCCGCGGAACGAACCGCCGACCAAGCTGACCTCGTGCTTTGGGTGCACGACGTTACGATGGCCTGGGACGCGCGTGAGACGGCAGCGTGCGGGCGCGTCCCCGCTGGCCGCCGCGTGCTGGTGCGCAGCAAGTGTGACCTGGAACCGGTCATCCAACTCGCCGGAACCCCCGTCGATTTCGATGCCACGGTGGACGTGAGCGCGGCGACCCGGGCCGGGCTCGCGGGCCTCAAGAGGGTCCTGGCGGATCGCCTCGAGGTCGTGGCCGGGAGGCAAGGTGGACATGTCCCGCTTGAGGAGCTTGGCCCGGTCCGGGCGGGGCTTGAGCGGGCACGGGAGATAGCGTCCGCAGGTGGGTCTGATCTGGCGAACCCTGAAATCGTGGCGCTGGAGCTGAGAAGCGCGTGGGCGCAGCTCGGTTCGGCAGTGCGTGGACCGGTCAGCGAGGAGGTGCTGGACCGAATCTTCGCCCAGTTTTGCATTGGGAAGTAAGTATGGGTAACGAGTGCATGCCGGGGACTTGCCGGGGCCTTCGCTGGGGGCAAGTGATAGGCGGGACGGCGTGGTGAGTTGCAGACCGGCCGGCGGCCGATGCATAACCTTTTGACTTTGAGAGGGTTACGTTGGCATGCGCGACCGGCCGGTGGGCGGGAATTCTCTGGAGCGGCTAATGGTCGGCCGGGAAAAGGACGATAATAACGCAGAGTGCGAGAAAAATCCGCTAGTCAGGCTTGACTTGGCGGCCGAAGCTGTGTATTAATCGACGTGGAGTTATACAATATCGGACCTGCGGAGCGAGGTCCACTGAGAAACCGGCTTCTTTCCCCTCCGGAGAGCACCGGGACGCCTTACGGCCCCTGGTGCCCTCTTTTTTTTGCCCGCGACGCCCAGCCCCTCCAGTGACGCTTCGAGCCGACGCTATCGCCCAAGGCGTAGGGGAATGCTGCTATGGGCGTGCGGTACCGATCGGGCCGCCGTCCGCCGGCACCAGCGCCAGCTCCTCCCGGAACTCGTCCACGGCGGCCACGACTACCTTCAGTTGCTGGCCGAGTCTCACGACCCGGCGACCGCCGCGTCCCACAAACAAGCCGTTCATCTTGTCATAGCGCCAGACGTCCGGGCCGAAGTCGCCCACGCGCAGCAGGCCCTCGGCCAGGTAGGGACGCACCTGGACGAAGACCCCGAACGACGTCACGCCGGTGATGATCCCCGTGAGCGTTTCCCCCAGTTTCGATCTCATCAGTTCCAACAGCAGGAGCTTTTCGGCGTCCCGTTCGGCCTGCTCGGCCCGCCGCTCGGTCGAGCTGGTGTGACGACCGAGCTCAGCCAGGTCGAGCTGCGACTCGATGTCGGCCGCGCGTCGCCGGCGTGAACGCACGGGGCCGCGGTGGAGGTAGGCGTCGAGCAGGCGGTGGTTGACGAGGTCGGGATAACGGCGGATGGGTGAGGTGAAATGGCAATAGTCGTCGCTGGCCAGCGCGAAGTGACCCTGATGGGTGGGACTGTAGGCGGCCTGGGGCAGCGCGCGTAGGAGCAGATAGTTGATGATCGTCTCCTGGGGCTTGCCGCGCACCCGGTCGAGCAGCGTCTGGATGCTTTCGCGGTCTAAGCCGCGTGGCAGGCGGCAGCCGATGCCGGCGAGCAGTTGCGCAGATCGAAGAGCCTCACGCGGCTCCGGCTCCGGGTGGATACGCCGTAGATGCGGGATGCCCTCACCGGCCAGCAGCCGGCAGACCGCCTCGTTGGCCGCCACCATGAACATTTCGATGATCGTGTGTGAGAAGCTGGTATCGGCCGGGCCGGCATCCACGACGCGTCCCTGCTCATCCAGCCGGATCTCGACCTCCGGCAGCGTCAGGACGATCATGCCATCGGCAAGCCGCGTGGCGCGAATCCGCTGGGCGAGTCTTTCGGCGTGCTTGAGCAGAGTCGCCGTCTCGCGATCGAGGCCGGCTCCCCGCCCGGCCAAGGCGGCCGTGACCTGCTCGTAGGTCAGGCGCGTGTGCGAGCAAATCACGCTGTTGGCAAAGCGTGTGTCGGTGACGCGGGCTTTGCGATCGTAGGTCAGGAACACGCTCTTGGTGAGCCGCGGCTCGCCCGGCTGCAGGCTGCACACGCCGTTGGACAGCACTTCCGGCAGCATGGGGACGACGAAGCCGGGGAAGTAGGCGCTGTTGCCGCGCACCTGGGCTTCACGATCGAGCGGGCCATCCGGTTTGACGAAATACGCGACGTCGGCGATGTGTACGCCGAGTCGGGTCTTGCCGCCGGCGAGCGGCTCGATCGAAATCGCGTCGTCGAAATCGCGGGCATCGGCCGGATCGATCGTGATGGTCAGCAGACCGCGCAGGTCCTCGCGGCCGTCGAAGGCCTTTGAGTCGAGGTGTCCGGCCGCGCGCTGCGCCGCCCGGCGGACCTCCGGCGGGAAACGATCGGGGATTCCGTGGCGTCGGATCACCGCCAGGATCTTTGTCTGGGTGTCGCTGTGCGGCCCGAGCTTCTCGACGATGACGCCTTGCGGCGACCTTGCCGACAGGGTGTGCTCCAGCGGCTCGACGACGACGAGGTCACCCGGGCGGGCGGACTTGGCCGTCGGGTCTTCGATCCGCACAAGCGCTGTTGACTTGGCTCCCTGCGGGCGAACGACCCAGTCCCGGCCGAGCTGCTCCAGCACGCCGACCCAGCGCAGCGGGGCGCGCTCGATGATGCGGGTGACCTCGGCGCGGGGGCCGATCCGCCGGCGGCCCGGGGGCAGTAACCTGGCGGCGACGGTGTCGCCCTCGCGGGCCCCATGCGTCCTGCCGCGTGGCACGTACGCATCCTGTTTCCCGGGACACGCGATGAAGCCGAATTGCCGCGGATGGGCTCGAAAGACGCCCACGAGCTTGCCCGCGCGTTCGGGCAACACCAGCGTGCGGCCCGGCCCCAGGACCAGGGTGCCGTCGCGGAGCATCTCGCGGACCAGGTCGCGGAACTCGCGGTAGGCGTCGGTGGGGATGCCGAGCTCACGGGCCAGGCCCCGGGCCTTCAGTGGTCGATCGGGACGGCCGGCGATATACTGAACAATTGTCTGACGCCACTTGCGGGCCGGTGGGCAGTGTGGGTCGCGCGGCATAGCATCGCTTCGCAGGCGAACCTGCGCTCAGAGTGCCGGGAACGTAGGTGCCCGGGTTGGTGACCTCGTGATCCGCGAGGTGAGATGATAGGCGCGACCGGCGGAAGGTTCCACCGCTCGGAGCGGGCGCGCCGCCGGTCGGGCCGGGCTCTGGAGTCACCTGAACGCACTCTCTCGGTCGCTTGCCGACGCGGTTGGCTGCCGGCGCCCGAGGTGGCGGGTCTTGGGGATAGGGAAACTCGTCTCGGAGGAGCCGAACGATGCCCGATAGCAGGACTCTCAGAAGCGCACCACAATTGTCCGTGTTTCTGGTAAATAAGCCGGGGGTGCTGGCGCAGATTTGCCAGCGACTGGCGGACGACAAGATCCACGTCTTCGGGATGAGCATGATGGATACAACCGAGCACGGCGTGTTGCGGCTGGTGGTTGACGACACGCGGCGGGCGCGCGAATCGCTCTCGGTCATCGACGTGCCGACCTCGGAAACCGACGTCCTATTGACCCCGCTGCCGAATCGGCCCGGCGCGCTGGCAGACGTGGTCGAGCGGCTGGCCGGGGCGCACATCGACGTTCACTACGCCTACCTCACGACCGCCGAGCGGGGCGCCAAGACGCTGGGCATTTTTAAGGTCTCCAACCTGAACCGGGCCGTGCAGGTGCTGTCGGAGCGCGCGCCGCGGCGCAGGCAGAGCACGAAGCCGGCGCGCTCCGATGGTCGCATACGGCGGAAGTAAGCTTGGACGCACGCCAGGACAACGCGGGGCACGTGGAGGCATGGCCGGCGCGCTCACGGAGCAATCCGAAGGCACGAACCCGGCTCTGGGCCGCTGTGATTGTGGCGAGCGGTGTCGCTGTGCTCGCTCTGTCCGCGTGGCTGGAACCCGACCCCCGCGGGTTTGGGACGCATCAGCAGCTCGGCACGGGACCCTGCGGAATGCTGATCCAGACGGGCCTGCCCTGCCCGACCTGCGGCATGACCACCGCCTTTGCCCATACGGTCCGTGGCCAATGGGGTCGCGCCTTTTGGGTGCAGCCGGCGGGGTTCGTGCTGGCGCTGGCGACCATGGTGTGCGTCGGGGGGGCCGGCTGGGTCCTGGTGAGGGGGCGCTGGCCGGTGGTCAACCTGTTCTGGGTGACGCCGTTTCGGCTGTTTCTGGCGTTGTTGGTCTTGCTGCTGGGGGGCTGGGGATTCAAGCTGGTTGTCGGTCTTCTGGACGGAAGCCTGCCGGTCGGTCCGGTGAAGTTGTAGTGA
Organism: uncultured Planctomycetales bacterium; assembly: GCA_964572345.1. Taxonomy (GTDB): domain Bacteria; phylum Planctomycetota; class Phycisphaerae; order UBA1845; family Fen-1342; genus JAUWXH01. Next base: position 71,227 of record CAZNFA010000015.1, on the reverse strand, counting down.
ACCGCCAGTACGAGGCACTTCAAGCCGGGCGCTGCCTGTGTTAGCATGAACGGTTGTGGCACGTGCTCGCATCGGTTCCCCGCCCGGCAGCGGCAGAAAGCCGGGCGACGAGAAGGGGCTATGGCAGAGAAACAAGACGTGGAGACAACTGCCCAACCGCCCTCGTTTTCCGAGGCGGACAAGAAGAAAGCCCGGCTGTGGTTCAAGAAGGCCGAGGACTGCCGGGATCGGCGGGAGTATGACTACGCCATCGAGTGCTACATCACCGGTCTGGGTTTCTGGCCGGAGGCGGTCGAAGAGGGGCACATGCCGTTGCGGTTCTTGGCGATGCAGCGGCAGCAGGCCGGGGGCAAGAAGCCGGGGATGGCAGCGAGGCTGAAGAAGTCGATGATCGGCAAGGACGCCAAGCAGTCCATGCTGAACGCCGAGCACTTGTGGGCCAAGGATTTCCACAACGGCGGCTACCTGGACGGTCTGCTGAAGAGCGCCAACCGGGCCGGGTTCAACGAGACAGTCAAGTGGGTGGCTCCACTGGTGCTGGATTCGCTGCGCAAGGACAAGAAACCCAGTACGGGACGCTTCAAGGTCTTCCGCCAAGCGATGGTCGAGTCGGCCGAGCGGCGGGACGCCCAGGGGGACCTACAACTGGCGGCGTGGTTCTACGAGCAGGCGGTCAACGCCATCGAGTACCTGGTGGTCCGCAATCCCGGCGATATGACGCTACGCGACGAGCAGCGCGACCTGTCCGGCAAGCTGACCATCACCAAAGGCAAGTACGGCGAGGCGGATTCGTTCCGTGATTCCCTCGAGGATGGCGACAAGCAGAAGCTCATCCACGACGCGGATCGGGTCAAGCAGTCCGAGCAAACGCTGGACGATCTGATCGCGGCGGCACGAAAAGACCTGGCCGAGCACCCTAACATGCCCTCCAAGCTCCACGCCCTGGTGGACGCCCTGGTCAGGACCGAACGCAAGCAGGACGAGCGTGAAGCGATTGACTTGCTGATGAAGGCCTTCGAGGAGTCCCGAAACTACAGCTTCAAGGTGGGGGCCGACGAGATCCGCCTCAAGCGACTCGCACGGAAAACGCGTCAACTACGCGCCAAGGCCGAGCAGACCGGCTCGGAAGAGGATCAGCAACAGCACCGCCTGGCAGAGATGGACCAATTGGAGACGGAGCTGGAGATCTTCCGCGAGCGGTGTGCCAAGTACCCGACCGACTTGCGTATGAGGTTCCGCCTGGGCAACGTGTTGTTCAAGACTGGACGCTACGACGAGGCCATCCCGGCCTTGCAGCAGGCCCAGGGTGATCCCCGCAGCCGGGCACGCTGCCAGATGCTGATCGGCATGAGCTTCTTCAAACAGGAGGACTATCGGCAGGCCGCCGAGGTGCTCAAGGACGCGTTGGACCACCACGAGCACATGGGGGATGACGCGGGCAAGGAATTGATGTATCACTTGGGACGGGCCCACGAGGCCGACGGCCGGAATGAGGAGGCCATCGACGTCCTGGGCAAGCTCTTGCGGCTGGATTACAACTACGCCAAGGGCGACGCCCGACGCAGGCTGGAAAGCCTGAAATCGGACTAACGGGGACGGCTGCTACGAGGGAGAAAACGTGGCGCATTCGCTTTCTGCCAAGAAACGTATCCGGCAAAACGTCAAGCGGCGCGCGCTTAACCGCACCCGCCGCAGCAGCCTCAAAACGCGGATTCGACGCTGCCGAGAAGCCTTGAGCGGCACCGACGCTGACGCCGCCGAACGGCTGTTCCGCGATGCTTGCCAGGCGCTCGACCGCGAGGCCAACCGCGGGTTGATCCACCGCAATGCGGCGGCGCGGCGCAAGAGCAGGCTGGCGCGCACGCTCAACGTGCTGAGACAGAAATCCGCCGGTTGACCCGGCTCTGGCCCGCCGGCCGGGTTTCCCCCCGCCGGCGGCGAAGCCGGACACGTCCGTCCCGCGCCCGCCGACGAACACTCAGTTCATATGGCTGTGAAACCGCTGTCGGGTGAAATGCGCGCATGACAAGTCGGCCGACGGCGGAAAAGGGCCAAAGGCAGAATGGCCTGCCCCTCCGGTCGGCCCGCGAGCGGAGTGCTCGAGGCAGATTGTCGGCGGGCGGCTAGGCGTACAGGTCCACTTCGCTCCCTGTACCGGTCGTCGCACTCGCGTGAAACCCGCTCATTGCATCTGCCGTCCGAACGTCGCCCGTCAACTTGAGGATCTCAGCAAACTGTGCTACGGAGCTTCGCACCAATTGCAGCACCGCTGCCGACGAGGCGAACATGCGCCAATCATCCTCGACGTTCGGTCCGGCATCTGCGGCCCCCTCGACCGTACGCGGCGGTCGTGTGGCCCTGCCAGCGACATGCGACACGGGACCCACAGATCCGACTAGCAGACCCGCGTCACTGAGGGCGTTCATTTGAACCCTCCGACCTACAGATCGGAAGTTGCGCGTCCCAATGCAATTCTCCAAATAGTTCCACCGGCGAGTCAAATGCGACGACCGCAGAAACTGGCGCGAGCCCACACGCCGGGCAACCGCCGCAACGGGGTTGCGACAACGTCCCGTAATACGGCGGATCGTGCCTGCCGCGGCTCACGCGCGTTCCGTGGCGGCAGATCACACGCCCGTTGACAGTCGGACGCCCCGCCAGCACGATAGCCCTCATGGCCATCACCCCGCACACGACCGGTCGGGCGCGCGCGGTGCCCCTTGTTCGGGGTGACCGGTGGTGCAGCGGCGCCGAGCGGATGCCGCGTCGCGGCGAGTGGCGGCCGTGAACGCCGCCGTCACCGGGGGTACCGGTTTTCTCGGACGCGTGCTGCTGCGCGTGTTGGCCCCGCAGGCCGACGAGATTCGGGCGCTCGTGCGGCGGGGCGAAGACGAAGCGGCGCTGCGGGCGCTGGGGGCGCTGCCGATCCGCGGCGACCTGACGCTGCCCGGGGCTTGCGACGAACTGGTCCGTACGAACGACGTCGTTTTTCACGCCGCCGCCCGCGTGGACATGACCGGCCCGTGGTCCGAGTTCTCCCGCACAACGGTGACCGGGACGCGCCGACTGTTGGAGGCGGCATTGCCCTGCCGGCCGAGCCGTTTCGTCTACGTCAGCTCGGCCGGGGTCTACCTGGGCGCGCGGGGTCACGGCGCCGCGTCGGCCGACCGCACGCCGCCGAATCCCTTGCCCTACAATCTCTACGCCCGCGCCAAATTGGAAGGCGAAGACCTGGTGCGCGGCGAGTGCGAACGGGCGGGCTGTCCGTGGACGATCGTTCGGCTGGGGTTCCTTTACGGCCCGGAAAACCGGGCATTGCTCAGGCACCTGGTCCCGCTGCTCGAGCGCCGGCGACTGTTCATCATCGGTAGCGGCCGGAATCGCATTGCCACCCTGTACGTGGATGACGCGGCCCACGCGGTTCTGTTGGCCGGTAGGCATCCGGCGGCCGAAAACAAGGTCTACGATGTCGCCAGCGATGAGCACGTGACCCAGCGAGAGTATCTGGAGGCGAGCGCGGATGCCCTGGGGTTGCCGCCTCCGCGCCGCCACGTGGGGCGTCGGGTGGCGTATGTCGCCGCCAGCCTTGCCGAGCTTTGGGCCCGGCTGCGCGGAGGCGTGCCGCCCTTCACTCGCGCGATGGTCGTCTTGATGGCAGCCGACCAGGTGCTCGACACGAGCCGCATCCGCGACGAGCTGGGTTGGCGGCCGGAGGTGGCGTTTGAGGAGGGCATGCGTCGCACGGCCGCGTGGCACCGCCAATTACGCGCGGAGCGCCAATAGCGTTCGGGGGCTTCTTACTGTAAGTCGGGCAGGCTACGGCGTTGGCGGGGCAAGCCTGCCTGCCGGTTGTCCGATAGTATGGTATACTGTTGAAGCGGTAGGGCGGGTCTTAATCGGCTCTGCCGCGCGCTTGGATACGGTGCAACTGGCCGCCGACGCAACGCGTCCCATCCGGTGGGGACGCCTTGCGTCGCCGGCCCCAGCTTGGGCCCGGGTCAGATGGAACCTGAGAACCGTCCGCTCGAAGCGTGCCAGGAACGCATCGGGTACCGCTTCAACGACGCCGACCTGCTGCTGGCGGCCCTGACGCACGCCTCCTACGCCGACCAACGCGTCAACAGCAACGAACGGCTTGAATTCCTCGGCGACGCGGTGCTCGGGCTGGTGGTTTGCCAGGCCCTATATGAGCGTCTGCCGCAGGCGCTGGAGGGTGAGCTCACCAAGATCAAGTCGGCAGTGGTTTCCCGTCGCGTCTGCGCGCTTGTTGCCGATGAACTGCGGCTGACCGAAGCGTTGGTGCTGGGGCAGGGCATGGAGCCGGACGAGCAGTTGCCGCGCTCGCTGGCGGCCGGCGTCTTCGAGTCGATCATCGGGGGCATCTATCTCGACGGCGGGCTGACGGCCGCCCGCGAGTTCATCTTGAAACACATGGAGGGGGAAATCCAGTCGGCGGCCGCCTCCGAGCATCAATTTAACTACAAGTCACAGCTTCAGCAGCATGCGCAACGCCACCTGGGCGCCACGCCCGAGTACGAGCTGCTCGACGAGAAGGGGCCGGACCACGCCAAGTGTTTCGAGGTGGCGGTAACGCTCGGCCGCCAGCAATTCCCCAGCGCCTGGGGCCCGAACAAAAAGGAAGCCGAACAGAAAGCCGCCCGCCTAGCCCTGATCACCATGGAGTTGATCGAGGACGACGCGGAAGACGAGGGAGATGTCGGCTGACCGGCGAGCAGGGTGCTGTTTGCCCGCCTCCTGGGGCGGCTGCCCGGCTCGGTGGCGGCCGGCCCCGGCTGACAGCGCCTGCTTGACACATCCGGCACAATTGATTAGGCTATCTCAATAAGGGAAGGGCTAGGGTCTGGTTGTACGCCGGCCGGCGAGCGGGATTCACGGGTTGGGAGGCCGCCCGCTGTTGAGTGCAAGCGCAAGCCGGTTCTCGTAAGCTCGGAGCCGGCGCCCGCCCGGACCCCGCTCCCAAGCGGGGCCGGGCGGAATCGCTTTAAACGTTCTGTCGCTCTCGTTTCGAAGAAGGAGCGTGCTGAGCCAACTACGTGGCCGCCTCTCGTCGCGTGCTGCTCACGCCCGCCGGCCCCTGACCCCAAGACAACCCGGAATTCGTTTTGATGGATAGGGGGCCCCTGCCCGGAACCTAGCATTAATCCGCAATACCACAAGAACTCTAGCCCGAGACTGCACATTGGACGTCCACCGGAAAGACTCATGGATAGTCTGGCCTCGTGTGGCTCCGCCGCCGGCGCTGCCGGTCATCTCGATGAGATGAGTTCCATCGTGTCGCGGGCGATCATGAGTTCTTCATTGGTGGGGATGACCCAGGCGCTGGTGCGGCTGGAGTCCTTGGTGATGCAGAAGGGCTCCGGGGCGCGGCGGTTGTTGCGCTCGAGGTCAAGGTCGATGCCGAGCGGGGCCAAGCCGGAGAGGATCTTCTCGCGCATGAAGATGGCGTTCTCGCCGATGCCGCCGGTGAAGACGACCGCATCGCAACTGCCGAGCTGGGCCAGGAAGCCGCCGAGGTATTGCCTGGCCCGGTGAGCGAAGACGTCGATGGCCAGGGCAGCGCGTTCGTTGCCGCTCTGGGCTGCCTCGTACACGTCGCGCATGTCACGCGAGACGCCGGAGAGCCCGAGCAGGCCGGCTTTCTTCTCGACGGCGTCGCGAATCTCGTCGAGGGACATACCGCCGCGGACCAGGTGGAAGATGATCGCCGGGTCGAACGTGCCGGAGCGTGTGCCCATCACCAGGCCCTCCAGTGGCGTGAGGCCCATGGACTGGTCGATCGCCTGGCCCTGGCGGATGCAGGTCATGCTGCACCCGTTGCCGAGGTGGAGCGTGATCAGGTTGGGCCTGGGTTTGTTCAACAGCTCGGCTGCCCGCATGGACACGTAGCGGTGGCTGGTGCCGTGGAAGCCGTAGCGGCGAATGCGCTTCTCCGTGTACCACTCATACGGCAGGGCATAGAGATAGGCCGATTTGGGCATGGTCTGGAAGAAGGCGGTATCGAAGACGGCGACCTGCGGCTTGGCGGGTAGGGTTTTCATGGCGGCGCGCAGGCCGGCCAGGTTAGCCGGGTTGTGCAGCGGGGCCAGCTCGCAGCAATGCTCGACCACCTCCAGCAGCTCGTCGTTGACGATCACCGACTCGGAGAAGTCTTCCGCCCCGTGGACGACCCGGTGCCCGACGCCGTCGATGTCCTGCGGGTCGCCTAGTGGCGGCGGGCTGCCACAGGTGGTCAGCAGCGCCATGATCTGGGCGACGCCCTGCTCGTAGTTGTTGATCGGTAGGGCGCGTTTGACGGTTTCGCCGTTGACCTCATGGGTAGTCTGGGAGTTGTCTTCTCCGATGCGTTCGATCAGGCCGGCGGCTCGTTGGGTACCTTTGCCCGAGGTACGCATGTCGTAGAGCTTGTATTTGATGGACGAGCTGCCGCAGTTGATTACCAGGATCTTCATGGTCTTCCTCAAAGTCGTGATTGACTCTGGCGGGCAGGGCCCGACCCTGCCGGTGAATCTGGTGGGCGGTGCCCACCCTACGCGGCGCCCACGCTACGCGGGTACCGCCATTTCCTCCGGCTCCGAGGGTGGGCGTGGGCGACAACCGGCCTGGATCGCGGTGGCCGCCACCGTGTAGACGATGTCGTTCACGCTGCACCCGCGCGACAGGTCGTTCACCGGCTTGTTCAGCCCTTGCAGGATCGGGCCCACGGCCAGCACGCCCGCCGAGCGCTGCACGGCCTTGTAGGCGATGTTGCCGGCGTCCAGGTCGGGGAAGATGAAGACGTTGGCCCGGCCGGCAACCGGGGAGTCGGGCCACTTGAGCTTACCGACCTCGGGATCGACGGCGGCGTCGTATTGCAGGGGACCGTCGATGGCAAAGTCCGGGTCGCGCTCCTTAACCATCTCGGTGGCCTCGGCGACCTTATCCACGGACTCGCCGGTGCCCGACGTGCCCGTGGAGTAGGACAACATGGCGACACGCGGGTCGATACCGAACGCGCGCGCGGTGCGGGCGCTTTCGATGGCGATGGCGGCCAACTCGTGCGCGTCGGGATTGGGAATGATCGCGCAGTCGCCGTAGACCAGCACGCGGTCTTTGAGAGCCATGAAGAAGACGCTGGATGCGACGCCGGGATCGGGCTTCACGCGGATCACCTGCAGCGCGGGGCGGATGGTGTCGCCGGTGGAGTGGACCGCGCCGGCGACGAGTCCGTCGGCCTGGCCGAGGTGCACCATCAGCGTGCCGTAACGGATGCGCGACTCGTCGAGCCACTGGCGGGCGATGTCATGCGTCATGCCGCCCTTCTTCTCCTTGCGGAGCTCAACGTACGTGTCGATGAAGCGTTCGCGGTCGGGCGACGTGGTGGGGTTGAGGATCTCGGCGCCGTCGATTTTGAGGCCGAGGTCTTCGGCGGCCTTGCCGATCTTGTCCGGATCGCCCAACAATGTCAGCCGGCAGACGCCGAGGTCGAGCAGGGCACGGGTGGCGCGGAGTGTGCGCGGCTCGTCGCCTTCGGGCAGGACGATGTGCTGCTTGGCGGCGCGGGCGTGATCGATGATCCGGTCGAGGAAGGCGCGGGAGCCGACGCGGCGGGTGGGCCGTGGCATCTCCATTGTCTCCCACAGCCGTTCGTGGTCCACGTGGCGCCAGACCGCAGCGGCCGCCATGTAGATCTTGTCGTCGTCTTGCGGGCGGATGCGCACGTCCATGCCGCGGATGATGTCGGCGGTGGTAAAGGTATCGGTTTGGACACCGAGGATGGGGAAGTTGGGCGCGCCCAGGTCCTCGATCAGGCTCATGATCTGCGGGTCCGGTCGCAGACCGCCGGAGAGAATCACCCCCGAGACGGAGCGCCGTTTCGTGGATTTCTGGGCACAGGCGACCGCCAGTAGAATCGCGTCCCGATCGCCCGGGGTAATCACCAGCGTCCATTCGGTATCCAGGTGATAGAGAAAGTTCCGCGGCTCCATGGCGGCGACGATGATCTTGGTGGCGACGTTGGTCAGATGTTCCTCGCCGGACACCACCTCTGCCTGCGTCTCGGCCGCGATCTGGTCCAGGCGTGGATACCCGAGAAAGGCGAGGTTGGGGACGACGCCGTAGAGGGGGATCTCCGCCTTCTTCAGCGTGTCGGTGATACGCCGTTGGGCCGCGTCGAAGGGCGAATCGACCACCCGGTTAACGACGACGCCGACGATCTCGCAGTCCTTTTCCTCGAAGGAGCGTTTGGCAGCCGTAATCGAAGTGAGCAACTGGTTGATGTTGGTGACGCCGTCTTCGGCCTGAGCGCGGGCCACCAGCAGGACCGGCGTTTCCAGGCGGGCGGCGATGGCCTCATTGATGTCTACGTCGAACAGGCTCATGGAGCGCTGGTTGTTAATCCCCTCCAGCAGCACGAACTCATCCCTGGCCCGGAACTGCTGGTAGCAGCGGGCAACCTGATCGAGCAGCTCACTCTGATGACCCCGGGCCACCAGTTCGCGAGCCTGGGCCATGCTGACCGGGCACATCTGAGCACGGTCCCGGTCCAGCCGATAGGCAGATTTCATCACGCTGACGTCCTGGTCCTCGGCTCCGCCGCCGACGGGTTTCAGGAACGACAGATTCCGAACCGTCTTCTGCAGAACGCCGAACAGGCCGAGCGTGATCACGCTGCTTCCGCCGGCCTGGTCGGTCGAGCATATCAGAAGGCTACGCGGCATTTTCAGTCTCCATTATGGTGCGGACGGTCGGACCCGCCCGGGCGACAATTCAACGCCACCGGGGGTGTTCGCCCTGATGCTGCCCCAGACGTACACACCAGCGAAGGCGCTTGCGCGACCGAGGGGCGCCCGCCACATGTTGCAGTGTTAGGCTAGCGGCGTGGCGGGGCAGGCACAAGGACGGCGTGCAGACCGGGTCGCTGTGGGGGTCGGCCCGGCGCGATGCGTACAAGACACACGGGCAGTGTAGTCCCTCTATGCCCTCCCGCTGCGTACCACCAGTTGGCCTGGCAGGCGTTTGATCAAGCCCTTCAGCTCGAGTGAGGTGAAGGCCGCGAGGACTTCTCCGGGTGGCAGTTCCGTTGCCGCCAGCACTGCGTCTTGCAGCATCGGCTCGTATCCGATGACCTCATACACACGGGATTCGATCGGCGAGAGACGTAGGGCGGGTTTGGACGCTGCACCGGGTCGCTCGCCGGGAGACTCGCGGCCGGCGTCACTCGAATCATCGGCGTCGCGCGGCTTGGGTTGCATAGCCAGGCCGACCTCGCCAAGCTCCTCCAGAATGTCGTCCAGGCAGGTTACGAGCTTGGCGGCCCCGTCGCGGATGAGCGCGTTGGAGCCGAACGAGGTCGGGTCCTGCACGCGTCCGGGGACGGCGAATACTTCGCGGTTGTACTCGTTAGCCAAGCGGGCCGTGATCAGTGCCCCGCTCCGTTGGGGTGCCTCGACCACCAGCGTGCCCAGCGTCAGGCCGGCGATAATCCGGTTACGGCTGGGGAAGTTCTCGCGGCGGACGGCGGTCCGCACCGGCAACTCACTCAGCCAGGCTCCGTGCTCCAGCAGCTTCTCGGCCAGGGTCCGGTTCTCGGGGGGGTAGACGTCGTCGAGGCCGCGGCCGAACACGGCGATCGAGCGCCCATCGGCATCGACAGCGCCGTGATGCGCGAACGCGTCGATCCCACGCGCCAACCCACTGACGATGGTGAAGCCGGCCTGGGCCAGCAGCTCGCCGAACCGCCGCGCCTGCTCACTGCCGTAGATCGTGCAGCGGCGCGTGCCGACGATCGCGATGGCGAGCGCGTCAGTCGGCAGCAATTCGCCCTTGACATAGAGCACGATGGGCGGGTCGGCGATGCGTTTGAGGCCCTCGGGGTAATCGGGGTCGGCCTGGCAAATGATGCGCAGGCCGTGCTCGGCCGCGGCTTCGATCTCGGCCTCGACCCGGGCCTCGTCCCGGCTCCGCGCGATGCTTTCCAGCGTCTCGCGGCCGATGCCCTTGACCGTCTGCAACTGCCCGGCGGAGACTCCCAGGGCCGTCTCCGCATCGCCAAAGTGCACCAGAAGGCGGGCAAACACGATCGGCCCGATCCCATCGGTTAGTGCCCACATCAGGTGGCTGCCTGCGATGTTGGAAATCGTTTCGGGCATCACTCTCCGTCGTTGCCGTGAGACCACTTCCGGTTATCCGGGCGGACGAGCAGCCGGTCGTGTCCCACAACGAGTCATAAACCTGCCGCTAGACGTCGGGCAGCGATTCAATGAGTCGCGACTCGAGCGCAGCAGCCTGGTCAATCGCCTGTGCGAGCTGCTCGCGCCCGAGCGGCGATTCGAGCGCGGCCTTGGTCGGCTGCTCGGACTCGTACGGCTCCAAGCGCTCGGCCACACTCCGCGAAACGCCGGCCCAGCGTTCCGCTTGCGCGCGCGATCCCGCGTCCAACGCACTTGCGACGCGGCCGAGCCACGTCGCCTGATGCCGACGCGCGGAAACCAGCGCGCGCGCGAGCTGGGCCACACAGTGGTTCGAGCGCCCGCCGCACAGCGGGCAGGCGGGCGGGTGCATCACCGCCTCACGCCACTGTTTGTACGCTTGTTCTCCGGTTTCCACATTGATGCCGGGCGGCGAACCCGTTCCCGAGAAGGCCAGCGCGGCCCGACAGCTCTGCTGGAACAGAGCGGCCGGCGAAGCGGGCGTCACCTCGGGCGGACGGCCTTCTTCGACCACGTAGACCTGATGGGCCGGTCCGACGAAGGGTACGGTTCGCCCTTCGCAGCCGAGCGTATACCCGCTGAGCTGACCGCCGTCGGCAGCGACCAGCACGCCCCAGTGCCGATCGGCCGGCCGCGGCCAGCCCCGCCAGACGAGCACCGGCTGCTCGTGCGCCAGCGCCGCGCGGATCAGCGGAACATAGCTGTCAACGAAGTGCTGGGCGAATTCCGGCGACCGGTCCAGCCCGGCGGACGCCTGCCGCGGGTGCAATCCGCGCAAGCGCAGGCCGTACAGTGCCGCCGCTTGCGGAAGAGCCAGCTCCCGGGCATATGTCCACCACCAACCGAGGCATTCACCCGGGGCCGCCGTCATCGCCGAGCCGAGCCCCAGTGTGACGACGAGCTCGTCGTACGGCGGCGGGTCGGGTTGCCCGTCGGCCAGCAGAGCGCGCAGGCAAAGCGCCAGCGATTCGTATTCGTCCGCCCATTCTGTCCACCGGATGGCAAGCATGCCTGCCGTGCTCCCGCAGTTTATGGAGCCAGCGCAACGAGAAGGGTACCAGAGGTGGCAGCGGGAAGCACGTGCCCCGTTCACCGCGGCGTCGCTGGGTGCCTGGGCGGGGATTGAGCGGGAGGTCGTCGCCGGCGGCACGCAGCTTGCCGCATCCAATAACCGTGCGCCGGAGCGAGCCGGCCTGCCGATAGAAAAGCAACGATGCGTGCAGAGTTTATGACTATCGCGGCACGGAGGAAGCCGATGAGCACGTCCAAGAGCAAGCGCAGAATCTGCGCCCAAGGCGCACGAATCGGACTGGCCTTCGCGGCCCTGGGTTTCTGTGTCGGCTGCGACGACGAGGCTGCCCTGAAGATGTTCCGCGACACGGCGGCTAGCAACATTCAGCAGGGGATCGGCTCCATCCTCGACGGCGTACTCGAGGGTGTGTTCGCCGTCGCGCAGATGGGCGACGACGCGGCCACCCAGGAAGAGCAGACCACGCCGACCGGCGGCGGTGGCTAGCTCCCCGCACGGCTGCTTGAGCAACCGCTAACCTGCCTTCCGATCGCGTCCCGAACGAAACGGCCGTCCGGAGGCGCCGTTCTTCACGGCGCCTGGCCCGGGAGCCTCCCACACTATTACGGGCAGCCCTCACCCCAGTGGTTCGCCAGGATCTCCGGGCCGAGTTGATCGGCGTCGGAACTTCCCCAGGCGGTCTCTCGCGCTCGCGGTTCCGTTGGCCGGTCTACGTTCCGCAGCCCCAGTCGGCGAGCAGGATTCCCAGGTCAGCCTGGTCGGTCTTGTCGTCACCGTTGAGGTCACCAACGCAGCCGTTTACGGGGTCGTCGCAGCCCCAGTCGGCAAGGAGAATGCCGAGGTCGGCCTGATCAGTGTCGCCGTCGCCGTCCAGGTCACCGACGCAGGGCAACGACGCGTACACGAGCAGCGTGCTGTGCGCGCCGCAGACCCACAGCGGGCCTCCGGGCTGCCGGGAGATGTCACTGACCCACCCCCTGGGCCACGGGGTGACCCATTCCTGTGTCCAGTTGACGCCACCGTCCTCCGTCTTGTAGATGTAACCGAGGCCGTTGTTGCCCCAGCTGGTGTTGTTACCCGCCGTCAGCCAGCCGACCAGGTCGCTCTCCATAAAGATTTCGTAAATGTAGTCGTGGGAGACGCCACCGATGATCTGCCAGGTGTCTCCACCGTTGGCCGTGTGGTGTACGTCGCCGTTCAGGTCGACCAGCCAGCCGATCTGATCGTCGAGGAAGAAGCCGGTTTCGAAGTGACCGTTCGAGGCCGGAGTCTGGGTTTCCCACGTATCCCCGCCGTTCCCTGTATGGCGAATGAAGCCGTTCCCGCCTCCGTATCCACCGGCGGCCCAGCCTTCATTGGCGTTGATGAAGAACACGACGGCCACGAAATAGCTGGTGCCGCTCGACTGCGCGACCCACGTCTGGCCGCCGTCATCGGTTCGGCGGATCATTCCTTGTGAGCCATGGGCCCACCCCCGGACCTCGTTGATGAAGAACACCTCCTCCGTAAATGAACCTCCGATGAAGTGCTCGGTCCACGTGTCGCCGCCATCGGTTGTCCGCCAGATGGGGGCGTTGACGCGGCGCATTAGCATCCATCCGTGAGACTCGTCCGCGAAGAGCGCCTGCGCTCCTCCCGGGACGTCGGGATCGGGTTGCCAGCTCAACCCGCCATCATCGGTTCGCCAGGCAAAGCCGTTGGTGCCAGCATTGTCCACGGTCACCGTCCAGCCGGTGAGCGCATCCCGCCAGCCGATACCTTGCCACCAGGGGGCATGGTCTTCGGTCTCCCAGGTTATTCCTAGGTCGTCCGTTCGCAAAACGCGGCTCTCGTCACCGGTCAGGCGGATGCTGTCGTTCACGTATTGGATGCCATAGCTATAGGAACTCATCGGGACGTCGCGCGCCGTCCAGTTGGCGCCGCCGTCGGTCGTGGTCACGACGATCTGCTGGCTGGGATACAAGATCTGCGAGCTAGTGATCGCGACGTGTTGGGCATCTTGGGCGTCGATCGCGAAGTTGTAGTCGGTACCGGTGTATCCCTGAATCGTCCAGATATTCCCTCCATCTCTCGTGCCCAGAATCGGTCCCGCCGGAGAGACATAGTTATCCGAGGTGCTCGCCCAGCCGATACTGTTGTCGACGAAGGTGATCGACGACACCTCACGGCCTGCATATGGAATGGTCTGACGGGCCCAGGTCTCGCCTCCATCACTGGTGTGATGGATCTGCCCTTCGCCCGCGCTGTCGGAGCCACACATCCAGCCATGCATTGGGTCGGAGAAGACGATGTCAATGCAGGCATCACAGTTGTTGCCGAAGCTCTGATTCTCCCAGTTGGCGCCCGCGTCGGTGGTGTGAAGCACCAGGTAGCTGCTGCCGTCATCGTATCCGCCCGTGATCCATCCCTCGGTCTCACTCACAAACGAAATTGCATTGAGAGAGCGCCACACGCCGCTGGCCTGTTCGGTCCAGGTCTGGCCACCATCCGTGGAGACATAGATCAGGCCACCGCTGCAAGCCACCCACCCTTGATCCGCGCTCACGAAACACACGGCATTGAGGGTCACGGAATAGGGAAACAAGTCGGAGTCCCAGTTTTGACCGCCATCGGTAGTCCGCATCACCACCGGAAGCACGACTCCAGCCGCTTCTTCCGAACCCACGGCCCAGCCGTGCAGGCCGTCGTCCAGCATGAAGAGGTCGTGTACTTGGACGCCCGGCGCCATGTGGACCTCTTCCCAGGCCTGTGCTTGGGCTGGTGATCCGGAAAGAAGCGCGGCGAGGAGGGTGAGGGTCGATCCGAGGAGAACTAATCTACGCATGACATACCTCCGAATCAAAGGAATGGGAATCCACCAGTTGACGATTATTTTACCGTTACGAAGCCGCTCGATGCAAGCGAAAACGATCTCTCTTGCCGGGAATCCATCCGTTCGACAGCTTCGACCTGCCGATCTGCCGTTTACTCCGGATCATGAAGTTGATCGCCGGTAGGCTCACGTGGCATCCGCTGCACAGCGCGCCGCCACGTCATGTGCCGCAGTCCCAGGCGGCTCGCAGGATGCTTATGTCGGCGTAGCCGATGTGGCCGTCACCGCCGCTGACACGGTTCCCGGTTCACGCAGCATTACGGGCAGCCCGCGCCCCAGTGGGCCAGCAGGATGCCGAGGTCGCGCTGATCCACGCACCCGTCGCCGTTCAGGTCACCAGGTATCTGCAAGATGATGTCTATTTTGGTCACGATTCCGAAGCCGTCGATCACGTCCTCGGGGTCAGAGCCGTCGAGGTTCATGCGCATGATCTTGTCGCGGTTGGTGGTGACGGCCTGTCCCCAGTAGACCTTGCCCTCCACGAGGTCGAGCACGATGCCGCCGGGGTTCAGGTTAGCGCCGACCACGTACAGAGTCTCCGCGCTTGAGCCGTCGAGGTTGGCGCGGCGAACCACGTCCACCACGTAATCGGTCCAGTAGATCTTGCCGCCGGCGATGTCCAGCGCGATATCCGCGGGCTTGTCGATCTCCGTGACGACGGTTTCGACGTTCGACCCGTCCAAATTGGCGCGCAGGATCTCGCCCTCCTCGGCGGTAATCGAAGTGCTCCAGTAGAGCTTGCCGTTGACGGCGTCCACCTCGAGCCCGCTGTGGAACGGCGTGGAGATCAGCGGTCCAGCGTTGGAGCCGTCAAGGTTTGCGCTGCCGATCTGATCCAGGGTCTGGTCGCCCCAGTAGAGCTTGTTCATGGGTGTATGAAGCGCAATGGCCATCGGGAAAGCCAGACCCTCGGTCACCAGGTCCTCGGGGTTGGTGCCGTCCAGGTTGGCCCGGCGGATTTTGTCGGTATCCACATTGGTCCAGTAGAGCTTGCCGGCCGCTGGATCGACGGCCACGCCGCGTAAGCCGCCGCCCGTGTCCACGAGCATTTGCAGGTCCGAACCGTCGGTGTAGACGCTTCGGATATAGCCGTCCGAGTAGGTGGGCTTGAAGATGTCGGCGAAGTAGAGTGTTCCCTCCGCCGTGACCGGCACCGCTCCCAGCAAGGCCACTACTGCCAGTGCCACACAGACCGGCATACTGCTGGACGTACCCATTCTCAGCGCGATCGAGTGCGGTTTCATGGTCTTCTCTCCTCCTGCCTTGGAAGCCAACTCTCCGTGCCGCGACCAGCATTGGATGAGCCTGCTGCGGGATTCCCCGAATCAGCTCTGGCCACGACGAAACCACCTGATTCAGTCTTGAGAGTATCGAATTCGGGCGCCCGATGGAACCTCGATCGGCGAAGAATTGGGCCCGTTTCGGGACGCCGCGACGGCTCAGCCGGCTTCCGGCGCGTTTAACAGGCGAGGGGATTTCACGGCGGTTGGCTTGTGCCGCCGCCGCCGCGCTGGCATAGTCTTCTGCCTGCCCGCGGGCCGTGGTGGCCGCCGGCGGGTAGTCCCGGGAACTGACGATGATTATCCGTTTGGCCCACAGTCCCGACCCGGACGACGCCTTTATGTTCTACGGGCTGGCACGTGGTGCGGTCGCTGCCGGCCCCTACCAGTTCGAGCACATCCTGGAGGACATCCAGACGCTCAACGAGCGTGCCACGCGGGGGGAATACGAGGTCACCGCCATCAGCATCCACGCCTACCCCTACGTGCGCGACGAGTACGCGCTCACCTCCTGCGGCAGCAGTATGGGCGACAACTACGGCCCGCTGGTCGTTGCGCGCGAGCCGATGGAGATCGAACGGCTCAAGGGGCGCACGATCGCCGTTCCCGGGTTGATGACAACCGCGTACCTCACGCTGCAACTGCTGCTCGGCAAGGGCGCTTTCACGCCGAAGGTCGTCATGTTCGACCAGATTCCGGCAGAAGTGGCGGCCGGGAAGGTGGATGCCGGGCTGCTGATTCACGAGGGGCAACTGACTTACGGCGCCGGCGGGCTGAAGCTGGTGATCGATCTCGGGCAGTGGTGGACGGAGCGGACGGGGCTGCCGTTGCCGCTGGGCGGCAACGCGATTCGCCGGGACCTGGGTGAGGCCGCCTGCCGGGAGATCGCCGGCATCATCCGCGCGAGCATCCGTTACGGCCTCGAGCATCGTGAGCAGGCCGTGCAATACGCGTTGCGCTACGGTCGCGGGCTGGACACGGCGCTGGCCGATCGGTTTGTCGGGATGTACGTCAACGAGTGGACGCTGGACTACGGGCCGCGCGGTCGCGAGGCGGTCCGCCGGCTGCTGTGCGAGGGAACCGCAGCCGGGCTGGTGCCGGATCCCGGCGAGATCGATTTCCTTGGTTGAGCAGCGCCGCCCCCGGCCCGCCCGCTCGAATCCCCTTGCGTTTGCCTTATAATCGCCGCCGGTGCGGTCACGCCGCATCACCGTTCTAATCGAAGGAGACCAACGGATGCTAGGATTGATCGGCGGGACCGGCCTGGGTGAGGCGCTGCTGGGTGAGATCCGCGGAGAGGAGCGTGTGGTTGAGACCCCCTTCGGGTCACCCAGCGGTCCGGTCCGCGTCGTTAAGTGGGAGGGGATCGAACTGGCGATTCTGGCCCGGCACGGCGACGGCCACGTGCTGCCTCCTTCTCAGGTTCCCTACCGCGCGAACATCTACGCGCTCAAGTCGCTGGGCGTCACGCACGTCATCGCCAGCGGAGCGGTCGGCTCGCTGCGTGACGCGATCCGCCCGCGCGACCTGGTCATCGTGGATCAACTGATCGACAAGACTCATCGGCGGCCGGCGACGTTTTTCGACATGGGCCTGGCGGTGCACGTGGAGATGGCCCAGCCATACTGCCGGCATCTGCGCGAGTTGCTCCTGTCCGCCGCGTCCAAAGTCGATGCCGTCGTTCATCCCCAGGGGACGTACGTGTGTATGGAGGGGCCGGCATTCGGCACCGCGGCCGAGTCGCACATGCACCGCGCCTGGGGTGCCGATCTGATCGGCATGACCGCGCTGCCGGAGGCCAAGCTGGCCCGCGAGGCCGAGATGTGCTACGCGCTCATCGCCCTGGTGACCGATTTCGACTGCTGGAAACCGCACGAGCCGGGAGCGGACAAGCAGAAACTCATGGAGGAGATCATCGGCAACCTCAAGATGGCGACCGCCAATGCGATCACACTGATGCGGGCGGCGATCGAGGCCTTTGCCGACCGAGCGCCCCGCCGTTGCGAGTGCCAGGAGGCGCTCGCGCTGGCCATCTGGTCGGATCGCGCCAAGGTCACGCCGGAGATCATCAAGACTTACGGCCCGCTGCTGAGCAGATACTTCAAGGAGTGAGCTGGGCACCCGGCGGCCTGAAGCGGCGCGGACGCCGGTTTGCGACCGGCGAATGCGGTTGGATCGGGAGAGGGAGGTTCTCATTTCGGACAGCGTCGCTCAACTCGAGCGGGAGTGGGTCGTGGCGGCGCCGCATCCCGACCGGGAGCGGCTCGCGCGTGAGGTGCGTATCGCCCCGCTGGTCGCCCAGGTGCTGCTCAACCGCGGGGTGCATACGGCCGCGGACGTGCGGCAGTTTCTCGCCCCGGAGTTTCGCGCGTTGCGGCCGCCGGAGCGCTTGCCCAACGCCGTCGAGGCCGCCGGCCGTTTGGCCCAGGCCGCCGGGGCCGGTAAACACATCGTTATCTACGGTGACTACGACGTGGACGGCGTCACCGCTACGGCGATCCTCTGGCACGGGTTGAAGCTGCTCGGCGCGCATGTCGGCTTCTACGTCCCGAGCCGCTCTGACGAAGGCTACGGCCTCAACGGCGAGGCCCTGCAAAAGATCGCCGACGACGGTGCGGACGTGGTGGTTACCGTGGACTGCGGGATCACCGCGGCCGAAGAGGCCCGACTGGCCCGCCGCCTCGGGCTCGAGCTGATCATCACCGACCATCACGAACCGCGTGGGGAGCTGCCCGACGCTGATCTGATCGTGCACCCGACGGCGTGCGGCGTCTCGCCGAACCCACACTTATCGGGGGCCGGCGTGGCGCTGAAGGTCGCCTGGGCGCTGGCACAGGCGGCCAGTGAAGCGGACCGCGTGAGGCCGGCGTTCCGCGAACACCTGCTGGACGCCACCGCCTTTGCCGCCCTCGGGCTCGTGGCCGACGTCGTCCCGCTCACCGGCGAGAATCGCATCATCGCCTCGTACGGCCTGCGGCAACTCCGCCACACGAAAAACCCCGGCCTGCAAGCCCTGCTCGACGTCTCCGGGCTGAGCGGCAAGGCTCGCTATGACGATTACGACGTCGGCTTCCGGCTGGCCCCGCGCCTGAACGCCATCGGCCGGATGGGACACGCTCGGCTTGCGGTCGAACTCTTCACGCGGGCCGGCCCGGAACACGCCCGGCAAATCGCCGTCACACTCGACGGCCACAACCGCCAACGCCAGGAGGTCGAACGCGGCATCGTCAAGCAGGCCGAGCAGATGGTTATTGAGCGCGGCTTCCACCGCGACAGTTGCCGCGGGATCGTTTTGGCCAGCCGCGCGTGGCACGCCGGCGTGATCGGCATCGCGGCCGCTCGCCTGGTGGACCGCTTCCATCGCCCCACGGTGTTGATCGCGTTGGAGGACGCGGTCGGCCAGGGCTCGGGGCGCAGCGTCAAGCACTTTCCCCTGCACGAGGTGCTGCGCAACTGTGAGCAGCACCTGATCAGCCACGGCGGGCACGCGATGGCGGCCGGGATCAAGATCCGCGCCGATCAGCTCGAGGCATTCACCAATGCCTTCTTGGCCGAAGCCGCCCAGCGCCTCACGCCGGCCGACCTGCGGCCCAAGCTCTACCTCGATGACGAGGTCGAGCTGGCCCAGCTCACGTCGGAGGTGGTCGAGTCGCTCCAGCGCATGGCGCCGTTCGGCGTGGACAATCCCCGCCCGCGGTTGGCGACGACCGAAGTAGAGCTGGCGGACACGCCGCGGGCGGTGGGCCGGACGGGAAGTCATCTTCAGTTCACCGTGCGGCAGGGTCGCACGCATCGCAAAGCGATCGCCTTCGGCCGCGGCAAGTACGCCGCCGAGCTGAACGACCACCACCGGCTGCGTCTGGCCTTCGAGCCGCTGATCAACGACTGGAACAACCAGCGCCGCGTCGAGCTCCGCGTACTCGACTGGAAATGGGCGGACTGACCACCAACGCTCCGCAAGAGCTGCTGTGATAGGTGACCTCGGTTGGCAGCGGCCGCCGTCTCGCTGTCCGTGCGCGACGAACTGACTTCGGGAGGCTCCAGCGCTGGGCGAGTGACGGATTCCGGGCATGGATCAAGGCATCAAGAGTGTCGGTGGTTGGCGGGGCTCGCCGAAGCCTATTAGGGCCCGGGCGTGAGATTGTCTGTGGAGTCGGAAGATCTGAGGCTCCGCGGGGGAGCAGGGATGCCCTGAGGGTCCTCAGCCCTATAGGAACATAGCCATTTGACCTACGGGCAGTCTGCACGGATAATAATAGCGGAACGTGTTTCTTAGCTGGTGCCATCTATGATCCCGGAATCTCTTCAAACGCGCAGTGTGACTTTCGCTTTCCTCTTTGGGCCGCCACGCTTTGTGACGAGGGAGGAAGCATCAAGCGTATACGGCCACGTGTGCGATACCCTGAAGCTGGATGATTTCACGTTTAGGTACGACCCGTCCGACCCGGGAGCTCAGCCGGCCTCCAAAGGGTTTGCAATCCGACTGCATCGGAAGGAGGGGCGCGGTCAGTTTGGCCTGCTCGTCGAGAATCCTAGTATACAGAAGCCCATCCGCTTGCTCCTAGAATGGAATTGGCCCCCTGCGGTCAAGGTCGTAACGGAGCAATTTGACCTTACGGCCGACGCCGTCTTCGACCAGCTTAGGGCAACCACACCCGACGGCGCTTGGCAGAAGGTGCACGCGGAAGTGAGGCTGCGCGCAAACTGTCAGATCGCCGGCCAGAGCGCGCTAGGGTTCATGCTAGACCGGTTTCTGAGGCTGCCGAGTGACTGGATTCGGTCGCTGGGCGAACCACTCGCGTTCGGCGCATTGAAGTTCGAAGTAGCTTCGGCTCAGGCTAAGCAGTCATCGTTGGATGCGCCGAAGCGCGAACTGTCAATCGAAGTGCTGCGGGAAGACGCGAAGGGCCTGTATTTTGAGTTGGTCTCGACATGGCGTCAGGTCCCTACCCAGAGCGGACCGGGAGCCGTGATCGATGTCGCAAGCCTACGACCGATTGATCGTCAGCCGAGCGAGTACATGACCGACGCGCACGACTATCTGTCTGAACGCCTCCAGGGGTTGGCCAACTTGGGGAACTGACGAGATGAACCAGCTAGCTAAAACTTGGCAAGCGTGGGCAGGGAACAGGGTGACGCGAACGCACGCCCCGTTCCACGACCCACCGGATGACGACACACATGCTAATAAGGCCCCGTCGTGGGTTAGCCAACCTGAGCTTTGGCCACCGAGCGATCAGGAGCAGGCGGCTAGCGGTCTAACCGCTGAGGATGACGTGATTCACGGTGAAGAGGCAAAGGAGTGTGCGGAGGCTGGGCGTCGCGCCACAAGGAAATGGGCCTCGGAGAATCCATGGTAGATGCCGTTCGAACCTGGGGACATCTACTGGGCATACTTGAACGAGAGGCCACGCCCTGTCGTCATTGTGTCCC
Source organism: uncultured Planctomycetales bacterium (assembly GCA_964572345.1). GTDB lineage: Bacteria > Planctomycetota > Phycisphaerae > UBA1845 > Fen-1342 > JAUWXH01. The sequence goes on along the minus strand of CAZNFA010000015.1, from coordinate 50,404 downwards.
GTGAGTGCCTGAATCGCGGCGATTATGTAACGATCGTACCGATCACCTCCGCCAAGGTCGAACTTCGGCGTGACCTCCCAAGCTGTGTTGCTTTTCGGGCGGGAGAGTATGGTCTACGCAAGAATTGCGTCGCCCAAGGCGAAAACATCACCACCATTCAGAAATCCCAGCTCGACCTCAGAACCGGGCGGGCTGGGAAGCTCGATGGCGCTACTGTGCGTGACCTGATCCGCGCGGTCGGCTACGTGATTCGTGCCGATTGCGAACCGGAGGCCCATCCAGAAACTCGCGACGAATAGAGTCTTGGCAGAGTAACTCCTTCGTTCCGGAACTGGCTGGGTGGCGACAGGAGACGCTCCACTAGAGCGCAGTACGCCGACAGTGCAGTCCGCCTACCCCTGAGGCGCCTGCGAGTTGGAGGATTGTCATGCCGCGGTGTCCGGTTTGCAGAACGCAGATGGATCGGATTCGGTACGAGCGGGTGCCGGTGCACAGTTGCGGGTCGTGCGGGGGGCATTGGGTGGAGAAGCCGCGGCTGGATTTGATCCTCGCCCGGCGCGAGGTGCAGATGCCCGAGCCGGTCAAGCAGAGGATGATGGAGATCGCCGACGAGTCAAACACGACGCAGAAGCTCATCTGCCTGACCTGCGCCAAGGAGATGGTCAAGGAGCAGTTCAAGCACTGGGCCGAGATTCAGCTCGACCGCTGCCCGAAGTGCAACGGCATCTGGCTCGACCGCGGCGAGCTGGAGAAGTGCCAGATCTACTGGGAGTACATGCAGGACCACCCAGAGGAATGGGAGGGCGCGGACCTAGCCGCCCGCAAGGCGCTGCTGGATGCCGAGTGGGCGAACCGCAAGGCGGAGTGTCGGGAAATCACGGAGCGAGCCGAGGCGTGGACCCACTACCGATACGGCGGGCCGCTCGCGCACATGTTCGGGTAGACAAGCCGTAGCGTCGGACGTCCCGTCCGACGCTTGGCGCTCAACTCGTTCCGAACGCCCGGCCAGCCCGTCCTGAATCGCGGCCTAGCACTGGTGGGCGGGCGGCCCGTGGCACCCACCTGGAGGTCACGAAACCGCTTCTGGTCTACTTCACAAACAGGTCGCGGAGCCACTGGCTGGTGGTCTGGCGGCCGATCTCGCCGATGGCTTCGGTGAGTGGGATGTCCTTTGGGCAGACCTTGACGCAATTCTGGGCGTTGCCGCAGTCGGCGATGCCGCCCGGTTCCATAAGCGCGTGCAGCCGCTCCTCCTTGAAATAGCCGCCGGTGGGATGCGAGTTGTGCAGCCGGGCCTGTGCAATCGGGGCCGCCCCGATGAATTTGGAGTCCTGGTGGAACTGTGGGCAGACTTCCATGCAGCAGCCGCAGGTCATGCAGCGCGAAAAGAGGTAGCGGAGAGACTGCTCGCCGGGCGAAATCAGCGGCGCATGCCGGTGGATGTCCCAGGCCCCGTCGACCGGAATCCAGGCCTTGACCTTCAGCAGAGCGTCAAACATTTTCTGGCGATCGACCATCAAGTCGCGAACGAGCGGGAACTTGCTCAGCGGCTCGAGCACGATCGGTTGCTCGAGCTGATCGATCAGCGCGGCGCACGCCTGCCGCGGCGTGCCGTTGATGATCATCGAGCACGCCCCGCAGACCTCCTCCATGCAATTGGACTCCCACACGACCGGATCGACCTTTTCGCCGTTGGCGTTGACCGGGTGCTCACGTAGGTACATCAAGGCCGAGACGACGTTGTGCCCGGGGGAATACGGCATCTTGAACTCTTCCCAATACGGCCGCGCGTCCGGGCCGGCCTGGCGTTTTATCTTGAAATGGATCTCATCGGCCATGGTGCCTCTCCTGGAGCTCGCCTACCGGTAGTCCCTGGGTTTCTCCGGTGGGAGCAGGGACAGATCCACCGGCGCATAGCTGATCTGCGGACCGTCTTCTGAGTGCGTGGCAACGGTATGCTTGAGCCACTTTTCGTTATTGGCCTTCCACTTGGCCTTGTATTCTTCGTATTCGGGGTCCCCTTCGAACTTGCCCTCGGGAATCTTGAGCTCGAACTCCGCCTTGTAGTGCGAGCCCCGGCACTCGTCTCGCAGCCGGGCGCTCTTGGTGATGACTTCGGCCAGCACGATCATGTCCTGCGCCTGCCGGGCCCAGGAAAGCGATTGGTTTGCCCAGCCCGAGCGATCATCGAGCGAGACGCGCGCGGCGCGCTCTTTGAGCTTGGCGATGCCGTTGAGGGCCTTGTCCAGTCCCTCGTTGCTGCGCTCGACGAATACGTGCTCGCGCATCAGCTCGCCCAACTCGCGGTGCAGCGCGAAGGGGTTCTCGCCGCTGTCGGACGAGATAATGCCCTTGTTGATTTCTTCTTGTCGCTTGCGTTCGGCCTCGAGTTTGCTTTCCGGCAGCTCGCCGTTGCTATGGCCCGTTTTCACGTGCGCGACGGCGGCGTTACCGGCCACCCGGCCGCTGAACGACGCGCTTAGCATCGAGTTGGCCCCGAGACGATTGGCGCCGTGGTAGGCGAAGTCGCACTCGCCGCAGGCGTACAGGCCAGGAATGCTCGTGGCGTGGTTTTTGGGCGAGACGCGGGCCATGCCGCTGGTCTGCTCGTCCTTCTCGTAGCCGACCCACAGGCCGCCCATCGAGTAATGCGTGGCGGGGAAAATCCTCATCGGCGTGACGCAGGGGTCCTCGCCGACAAAGGTTCGGTACATATCAAGGATGCCGCCTAGTTTCGACTCTAAGAAGTCCCTCTGCAGATGGGTCAGGTCCAGATAGACCATGTCTTTGCCGCCGATGCCCAGCCCCATGTGGCGAACGACGCGGCAAATCGCCCGTGACGCCACATCCCGCGGCACGGTGTTGCCGTACGCGGGATACCATTCCTCCAGAAAATAGAAACGCTCGTTCTCCGGGATCGTGTTCGGATCGCGCAGGTCGCCGGGCTGCTTCGGCACCCAAATGCGGCCGCCCTCACCCCGGCAAGCTTCGGACATCAGCCGATTCTTGTCATGGCCGGGGATGCCCGTGGGGTGAAACTGGATGAACTCACTATTGGCGAACCTGGCCCCCTGCTGGTAGACGCGCGCGGCGGGTACCCCGGTGGAGTTGTTGGACATCGTCGAGCGCCCGTAGGTCAGGGCCAGCCCGCCGGTGGCCAGAACGACCGCGCCGGCGTGGAAGGCCTGGACTTTCATGCTGCTTAAGTCCATGGCGGTGATGCCGCGGGCCACGCCTTTGTCGTCGAGCACCAGCGACAGGAAGTCCCAGCCCTCGTACTTGGTGACCAGACCCTTGGCCTCCCAACTGCGGACCTGCTCGTCGGCGGCGTAGAGAAGCTGCTGACCGGTGGTTGCCCCGGCGTACGCCGTCCGCCTGTTTTTCACGCCGCCGAACAAACGCTGGTCCATGATCCCTTCGGGCGTGCGGCTGAAGTTGACGCCCATGCGGTCGAACGTGCGGACGACGCCTGGGGCCCCCTCACACAGGTTCTTGATCGGTGGCTGATCAGCCAGGTAGTCACCGCCCTTGATGGTATCCACGATGTGCTGCCAGACCGAGTCGTTCTGCCCCTTGATGTCGAGCACGGCATTGATGCCGCCCTGAGCGCAGCAGGAGTGCGAGCGCTTCACGGGGAAGAGCGAGAACAGCTCGACGTGGAAGCCGGCCTCGGCGATGCGCATGGTGGCCCACAGGCCGCCCAGGCCACCGCCGACCACGATCAATTTGGGTTTCGCTGCCATGATCCAGACACTCTCATTCCGGCCGGGCACCCGAGCAGGAGGCTGATCGCTGCCGGGCCCCACTGCCGCGTTAGTGATCCTTGTTGCTCAGTTCCAATTGGTGCTGCCCGGCGACGGCCGACGCGTGGACGGATTCTTCCCCGTGTCGGTCGGGTGCGTATTCGTGAAACCGGAAGGCTGCCAGGGACATGAAGCCCCAGATTAGCAGGATGATTCCGAGGCCGCCGGCTAGCACGGACATCCGCTTGCGCGCGGCGACGCTGACCGTGATGCCCCACGTGATGCAGAACGTGCAGATACCGTTGGCGAAGTGGTAGACCGCTGCGATCAGCCCGATGGCGTAGATGCCGAACCAGAAGATCCCCGGCGGAATCCCGTAGAACCCGCGCTGCGTGAGCCCGAACGGGTCGGGCGCACCCGGGTAGACCTCCCCGCCGAACCAGTGCCCGAAGCGGAAGTGGCTCAGGTGCACCACGATGAAGATGATGGTGATGACCCCGGTCCAGCGTTGCAGCGAGAAACGCCAGTTGTCCAGGTAAGGGTACTGGGTGGCGTTCATGCGGGCGTTCAGCACGATCGTGACGCCGTAGATGCCGTGGAACGCGATCGGCGCGAAGATGAAGATGATCTCCAGCACGAACAGGTAATGCAGATTGTGCAGCCAGTGCACCTGCTCGTTGAACTTCTCCGGTCCGAGCCAGGCCAGCGAGTTCGTCAGCAAGTGCTCGATCAGGAAAAGGCCGATGGGAATAATGCCCAACAGGGAGTGGACTCGATGAAGGAGAAAGTGGTTGCGGTCCATCCAGCGATCGACTGTGCCATTCACGGCTATCCTCTCATCCCGCGGGGGTTTGCCGGGGTGTGTGCCTCAAGCGCGCCGCAGGCACCCACGAGCATACCTGATATACCATCCGCACGTTGGCCACACAAGCGGTCCGAGCGGCCGGGTGGTTTGGGCTCAGGCGCGTTGCCGCCCGTCGGGGCCGCTGGCCGGCGGTCGGCAAGTCGTTATGATTTCCCGTGCAAACCGCGTTCCGTTCGACCCGGGAGGCGAGAGAAACCGCCCACCGACGTGGGGGCGGCCCGGCGGCGACCCGAACTCGTGCCCAAAACGAGCGATGACAGTGCAAAGGCTCGTTCAGCCGTTTCAACATCTGCACCACGCCCCCGACAACTGGTCGCTCGAACGCTACGGCCGCCACGCCTGGAGAGTCGCGCTGGTCATCTGGGTGGTGATGGTGGTCGCTTGCCTGGTCCTGGCGTTGGTCCGCGGCGACCCGGACAAGGCCTTCGGCGAGTTCCAGCCATTCACCATCTATACCGTCGCGGGGCTGGCGATTTGCAGCTTCGTCTGTGGGCAGTGCTCGCGGCTGACGGTCGGTGGGGCCCGGCGACTGTGGCTGCTCATGGCGGTCGGCTTCGCGTTCCTGGCGGCCGATGACCTGTTCAAGATTCACGAGAACATCGACCACCTGATCAACACGGCCCTCGGCATCGACCCCGAACATTCCATCGCCGACCATTGCGATGACGCCATCATCCTCGTCTACGCGATTATCGGCCTGGCGGTGGTCTACCGGCAACGTCACCACGTGCTCCAACTGCGTGGTTTTGCCCGGGGGATCGGCTGGGGAATGGGTTATTTCGCGCTGATGGTGGTGCTGGACGCGCTGGGCAGCCACCTGCCGAGGATCCCCAAAGGGATCGCCAAGATCACCGAGGAGTGCGTTAAGAGCCTGGCGATCAGCCTGCTGTTCTGGGCCTTCGTCGTGGCCCGCTTTCAGCTCCGGCGACAGGCCAAGGGTCTCGCTGTGGATGTCCACCGGGCGGGTGCGGGGCTAATCGACTCGGGTGCCCGGCACGAATGACGAAAGGGTCTTTCCCCGGCGTGCTTCGCTGAGCGCCGCCGGAAAAGCCGGGCTGACGACTGCGTCTCACCCTCTCCGCGTCGCCGTGACCAGTTTTGCCGCCCGGCGTCCGACGCGGTAGCATAGCTGAGTCGCTGCCCGAGATAGGTCGCATCGATCCCAGTTACGCGGCGTGGCGACGAAACTCGTCAGGAGGCAAGCGTTGAGCCAACAGCGAAGAGCGTGTGGGAAGCTGACCGTGACGGCAGTCGGGTTGTTGCTGTGCGGGTGTGCCCTTGGGCCGGCGGCGCTGCGGGCCAGCCGCAGCCCCTACAACGAGGTCATTCAACGCACCACACAGGAGCAGCTTCTGCTGAACCTGGTGCGGCTGCGCTACCGCGAGGTCCCCATGTTCCTCGAGGTCGGCAGCGTCTCGGCCCAGTTCGTCTTCGACGAGTCCGCCGACGTCCGCGGCACGCTCAACGAAAACGTCCCCTACCAGCCGATCAACCCCGACGTGCTCCAGCTCGGGGGCCGCATCGGCTACCAGGAAAAACCGACAATTACATTCACGCCGTTGCAAGGCGAAGCGTTTGTCAACCGGCTCATGTCGCCGCTGTCGCTGGAGACGATTCTGCTGCTGTCGCGTTCGGGCTGGCGGATCGATCGCGTGCTGCGTATCACCGCCCAGGGCATGAACGGGCTGGACAACGCCAGCAAGGCTTCCGGTCCCACGCCCAGCCAGGCGCCGCGCCACAAGCGCTTTGCCCGCGTCTGCCAACTCTTGCGTGACCTTCAACGGGACAACCTGCTCGAGCTCGGCTACGAGGACCACAGCACGCAGCTTTCCGACCCGGTCCCGGCCGGCGCGCTAAGCAGCACGGACATGGTTGCCGCCGCCCGGGATGGTTACAGCTTCCGCATTGCCGAAGAGGGGGATGGGTTCGTCCTGATGGGTACGAAGCAGGTTCCGGTCTGGCGGATGTCGCCGCGCGCGGCCGAGAGTGCCGCCGCGGCCGAAGCCCTGGAGCTGTTGGGGCTCGACGCGCAACGGGATCAGTTCGAGCTGCGGGTGGCGGCGGTCCAACAACCGCGGTCCGAGGCCGCCCGCGGCAGGCGAGGCACAATCGACCTCTCCACCCGCTCGCTCTTGGGATCGCTCTTCTACCTTTCGCAGGCGGTCGAGGTGCCCGAGAGCCATCGGCGGAGGGGCTACGTCACCACGACGCTGGACGAGGAAGATCAGCCGTTTGACTGGTCAGACGTGACGGGCGACCTGTTGAAGGTACATTGCCGGGCGACGCCGCCGGGTGATGCCGCCGTCGCCGTGCGCTACCGCGGCTGGTGGTTCTACATCCAGGATGACGACCTGAGCTCGAAATCCACCTTCGCGCTGCTGGGGCAGTTGTTCGCGCTCCAGGCCGGCGGGGCCAAGAGCGTCCCCCCCGTGTTGACGCTGCCGGTCGGCGGCTAGCGTGTTCTTCAGCGGCTTGTAGCGGCCCGCGCCCCCGCGTGGCCGCTGTTTGACCATGCGCGCATACGGCCGCGCGGGGGCGCGGGCCGCTACACTCTGCCGAGAACTCCGCTACCCCATCAGGATATGCCGTAGCGCGACGCCGACGCTCCCAGCAGATGCCCGCATGGAATGCAGTGCGGGAACCACACAGCGCGTCTAGTTGGATTGTACTTCGCGCTGGCGCCGCCCGGTGCAATGCCGCAGTCAGGCTAGCAGTCCAGTGCAAAACCCCTCGAACGCGCAAGTCCCGTAGCGTCGGACCTCCGAGTCCGACGTTTCGACGCCATGAACACGGGCGCGCCGGACTCGGAGGTCCGGCGCTACAGTTTTGCACCGGACTGCTAGGGCCATTTGCCGCCCGGACCACCCAGCGCCCGGTCCTGGTGCACGGTGCCTGCTTCTGCCAGCTTGATGTTCTTGCCGGCAAACACGCCGCAGAAGTGGCTTGCGTTGTTGACTTTCAGTCCCCCCTGGGGATGGACGGCGACGGCGTAAAGCTGTGCAGTATGCTTGGTTTCGAGATGGTCGCCGGGGCCCCCGAGCATGAAGATCTTGAATTTTGACGGATCCGCGGTGTTCACGTTGCCCCGGCTGTTTTTCTCGAATTTGACTTTCTTCTTCCCGTAGAGAGTCAGACTCGAGCCGGGAAGGATTCGCAACTGCGCGTCGCCTCTGAACTTGAAGTCGTGATCCGCGAGCACCACGACGCCGCCGCGGATCTCGAGGACGGCAGAACTCTTGAACTCTACTTTGCGGTAATGCCTGTTGGAGGCCCAGGTGGTCGTGCCGCTGCTGACCTTGAGATCACCGAGGCTGTTTCCCACGTTCGACGGCTCAGACAGGGTGGGGATTTCGGTCGCGACGCCGAGCACACCCGCATTGCCAGTGAGTGTGGCGCCGGCGTCAACCCTGATGACATTAGCTGGATCGCCGCTAGGTCCCACGCGGGCATTGCCGTACAAAACCGTGCAATCCTTGAGATGGATTTTGTCCTTCCCCGTCGAGTTGGTAGACACGGACGCCCTGCTCGACACATTCGCGCCGCCGTACGGACCGAGTCTGGAATCGAAACTGTCGATGAACGCGTCGTCCCTGAGCTCGATCTTATCTGATACCGCCAGACCCGCCGCCGCCAGTTCAATCGCCAGCTGCGCCCAGCGCTCGTAGTAGACACCGCCGGATATTCCGGTGCTCTTCAGCCGAACGGTGTCGGCACCCGGCCAGACGTCCACGCGGAACGTAGCGCCGGCCAGATCCCCGTTGACCTCAAAGAGCGCGTCGGCCGCGAACGACGTGTCGCCTTCGTAAACCACGCGCGCCAAGCTGTTTTGCAGGTCGTGGTCGTTGCAGAGCTGCCACAGCGTCAGGTGGGTCGCGGCCAGCGTTGCCGCTTGCGCGCGCAGGCGGTGAATGGCGTGCTCCTCGGTAGCCAGTTGGGCCGTATGCACGCTCAGAAAGACGGCCGCGAACGCTGCGACCACCACCAGGATCACGACCATGGAGACCAGCGCGGCGGCGTTCCGCCGCGATCGGCGTTGCCGAGTTCTCATTGCCAGCTCCCCAGCGAGAGCGTGACAGTTTGCTCGTAATCCTCGCGGTCGTAGGGCTCCGAGGCATCCAGTGGGGGAAGCTGGATCAGGCCGGTGGAAAACGCACGGTCCGGCGCGAGGACCAGCCCGCCGTAGTCGCGGCCGCTGACCGGGTCGCCCCAGCCGAAGCGCACGCCGAGGACCTCGTCGAGCTGGGCCGCGGTGGCCGACGTGGTCCAGGAACCGTCGTTCAACAGGTATTGGAACGAGAGAGCTTGGACCGGCTTAGCGATAGGCGTCCAGGGGGTCGGGTCCCGCTTCTGCTCGAACCGATCTTCCTCCTGGCGCAGTTCCCAACCGCCGACCTGTAGCCAACCGGCCCACGCCCTTTGGAGCGTTGCATGGCTCTCCGGCGGGTCGGCGTCCCGCCAAATGTTCGCGGCAATCTGCTCGGCTCGCACGGCCGCGCTCGCCTGCGACGTCGCCTGGCGCAGCTCGGCCTCGGCCTGCTGGTAAGCGACCACCGTCTCGGTCGTCGGGATGATCGCCGCAGCGAGGATCAGCCCGGCGATGGCAATCGCCAATACCATTTCAACCAGGGACGCGCTCATCGGCTGGCCTCACTTGCCTTTGCCCTTACCGCCGCCCTTGCCTCCGCCTTTCTTGCCCGGCTCAGTCGCGGTGCCCAACGCTCCGGTGACGTTCGTGACCAGCGACTCGATTGTCAGCGAGCGGTTGCCCAGGCCGGTCACGACGATCCGGAAACGTTTGATGCCGGACCCGACCTGCGGCGTCACGTAGTCGGTAGGGCTGACCTCGACGATCGTGGTCTGGCGTGTGTAGCCGGCCAGGCCGCGCGGAGCGGTCTCGGCTGGGTAGGCCGCGTCGGTGATGTAGGCATAACCGTGCGTCGGGTCCGCGTGGTCGGCGGCGATCTCCCACATGCGCTCGGCAGCCAGTTGAGTCAGGTTCTGCTGGACCAACGCCGCTGCCTGCTGGCGCACGCCGGTGCCGACCTGGATGACCAGCGGCGGGATCGCCAGGCCGAGGATGACGATGGCGATGATCAGCTCGACCAAGGACAGCGCACGGCGTGTGGGTCTGCTCACGGCCACACCACTTGGCAGAGCCCGGAGCCGCGGTAGACGACGATTTCGGCTCGGTTGCTGAGCCCCACAGTGACGTCACCAGTTACCGGCTGGCCCAGGGCGTCCAATGGCATCCCGTCGCCGCCGAAGCCCAAGCTCTCATCGGACACGCCGGCGGGCGATCAGGGATTTGCCGGGCCGCCGCCGGATTCGTTCACGGGCTACAAGATCACGCGCGAGATCCACCGCGGCGGTCAGGGCGTCGTCTACATGGCCATCCAGCAGTCCACCATACGCAAGGTCGCGCTGAAGGTCATGAAGGAAGGCCCCTGCGCCGAGCCGGCGCAGGGGTGGAATCGAAGAGCCTCTAAGGCCCTTAAGGGCTAGTCATCGTCGTCATTCGCCGATCGTCAGGTGGTAGGTCACGTCATGCGTGCTACCCGCAAATTCTCCTTCCGTGATTTCCATGTAGAAGTGAATCTCATGCTCACCCCGGGACAGGGGCGCCAGGAGAATCCAATACCCATCGGCCACGGCGAGGCGTTCCCCCGGGGGCAATCCCAAGTCGACCAGGAGGTCATCGGGTATGATGAAGCCCGGCGTCTCGGCGCGATAGTCAAACAGGTCCTCCAACGGGACGCCATCGATGGTGCACTCTAGGGTCGTGACCCCATCCATCGAAGCCCTGACCCTTTCCCGCAGTTCTTCCTCGGTCTCTCCGTCCTCGGGAGCCCAGAAGATCGCGTGGGTGACGCCGAAGAAGATCGCTTTCCCCGAAGGCACTTCACATTCGCGCTCCCATTCGCCGAATCCGACGGAGGCGCCGAGGAACCAGACCTTGCCCGACTGACCCTCGTGTTGAAACTCCCCGGTCTCGTCAAACAGCGGGTTGACGTTGAGGGGGAATGACAGGGCCCATTGCCAGTAGTTGGCGGCCCATTCCCCATAAGATTGCCCAAACGCGTTGGAATTGATCGGCAAAACCCCAGGATTTGAGTTGCCGTCCGCCAGGCCGTGCGATACCAAACCCAGTACCAGTAATGCGGCAATCATGAAGACACTTGAGAATTTCCGAAACATGAGATACTCCTTCTGCTACTGCTTCTAACACGTAGCTTGAACTTTCCTGCGCGGCTGTCCGCCCACACCGGGCGAGCCTGTAAGCCGCGCGGGAGCCTGCGCTAAGACAGATCAGCTCCTCGACCTGGGCGCGCAGGCCATACCCCGGGCGAGGCCTGGCCGCTCACGGAGGTGGGCGGCGGGCACACATCGAATTCCTCCTTCTTGCTGAGCCGGCCTGCGTTAGAATAAACGTGCCATCGATCCGGGCGCGCAGACCTGCCGCCCGGGCGAGGCCTGGCCGGTGAGTGTCGTGCGTGCAAGTGCGGCTCACCGGCCGCATTGTTCAACCGTTCAACGATTCGCGTTCAGCCAACAGCCGCAATCGAGCTTTGCGTTGACCCGGAAGAGCTGAGCGCGTTGGTCATAGGAAAGGACGACGTTTTCGCGTCGAAGTGCACGCGCTCTTTTGCTTTCTGCGTACCTTTTTCCGGCCGCGGTGGTAGACTGCGGGCGGTCATCCACTTCATCGCCGGGCGGCGACATGGAGGCCCATCGATGACCAGGCCCGACACGGAGTTGCTGGAGCGCGCGGTGGCCGGCGACGCGGTCGCTCTGTGCCCGTTGCTCGAGCGCTACGGTCCGCAGGTGCGGGAGGTCATGCGCGGGAAGATCGGCCGACGCTGGCAGGCCCTGCTGGACGAAGACGACGTCATGCAGGTGACCTACCTGGAGGCCTTCCTGCACATCGAGGAACTCGTGGCCCGCGACCCGGCATCCTTCACCGTCTGGCTGGCGCGGATCGCCGACAATGTCCTGCGCGACACGATCAAGGAGCTGGAGCGCCAGAAACGCGCGCCGCCGGTGCGGGCCACGTACGCTCCCGGCAGCAACGGTTCGTACTCCGCGCTCCTGGCGACGCTGGGACACACCTCCTCGACCCCGAGCCGCCACGCAGCCCGGGACGAGACCGCGGGCATTCTGGAGGGCGTCCTACGCAAGCTGCCGCCGGATTACCAGACCGCGGTGCAATTGGTTGATTTGGAGGGCCAGAAGCTTGCGGCGGCCGCCGCATCGATGGGGCGGTCCGTGGGAGCGGTACACATGCTGCGGCTGCGCGCCCATCACCGGCTCCGCGAGCTGATGGGCTCCGAATCGAAGTATTTCAGCGATTAGGCGTGCAAACGGCGCTGGTTTTGTCGTCCATCAGGTAGAAGGACCTTCGCAGGGCCCGACAGGCGAACGACCATGAATAACGAACCACACCGGACGCCTGAGCCGCCCGGCCAGTGCGAAGGCGCGCTGGTGGACAAAGCCTGGCAGCAGGCTGAGGCGGCGCGGCGGGCGGAGAAGGAGGCCGGCTCGGCGGCCACCTTGCCAAGCGGTACCGTATTCGCCGGCCCGCCGCCGGACTCGTTCACGGGCTACAAGATCCTCCGCGAGTTGCATCGTGGCGGCCAGGGCGTGGTCTACCAGGCCATTCAGGAATCCACCCAACGCAAGGTGGCGATCAAGGTCATGCGGGAGGGCCCGTTCGCCGGGGCGGCGGACCGGGCCCGCTTCGACCGCGAGGTGCACGTCCTCGGCCAGCTCAACCACCCGCATGTGGTGGCGATCCACGACACGGGCTCGGCGGCGGGGCACCTGTATTTCGTGATGGACTACATCCCCGGCCAGACTCTGGATCTGTACATGGCCGGCGGCGAGCACACGGTCGACGAGACGCTGCGGCTGTTCGGCAAGATCTGTGACGCCGTCAACGCGGCGCATCTGCGCGGCGTGATTCACCGGGACCTGAAACCGAGCAACATCCGAATCGATGCCGAGGGCGAGCCGCATGTGCTCGATTTTGGGCTGGCCAAAGTGGCGAGCAGTGTAGCCGAGTCGTCGGCGATGACGCTGACGGGCCAGTTCGTCGGTTCGTTGCCGTGGGCCTCACCGGAACAGGCCGAGGCCGCTCCCAGCAAGATCGATGTGCGGACGGACGTCTATTCGCTGGGCGTGGTTCTCTACCAGATGCTGACGGGCAAGTTCCCGTACGAGGTGATCGGCAACATGCGCGACGTGCTGGACCGGATCATGAGAGCCGAGCCGGGCCGCCCGAGCACGATCCGCAAGCAGATCAACGACGAGGTCGACACGATCGTGCTCAAGTGTCTTCAGAAGGAGCGCGAGCGGCGCTACCAGACCGCCGGCGAACTTGGCCGCGATGTTCGGCACTATTTGAGCGGCGATCCGATCGAGGCCAAGCGCGACAGCGGGTGGTACGTCCTGAAGAAAACGCTACGTCGCTACCGCGTCCCGACCGCCGTCGCGGCGGGGTTCATCATGCTGATCACCGCTTCCACCGTCGCCCTGGGTTTTCTGTATCGAGAGGCAGACGATCAGCGGCGTATCGCGGAAGCGGCCGAGCGCGAACAGAGCCGCGCCCGTGAGGAAGCGGAAGAAGCCCGCGATCAAACACAAATCGTCGCTGACTTTCAGTCTTCGATGCTCGCCGAAACGGACCCCGAAGGCATGGGCCTGGCCATCGTGGACGGCTTTGAAGACCGCATCCGCGAGGTGCTGGCTGAACGGATTGACGACCGGAGCGAGCTTGACCGGGTCATGCACGACTGGCGGCAGCGAACGCTCAAAGCCGGCCCGACCAACGTGGCGTTGGGGGTGCTGGACGAGTTTGTGCTGGCCAAGGCAGCCAAGACCATCGAGAAGGACTTCGGCGACCAGCCGCTGGTCCGCGCCGCCCTTCAACAGACCGTCGCGGATACATATGGTGAGATCGGTCTATATGAATCCGCGATGCCGTTGCAGGAAGCGGCGCTTCAGACCCGACGGGATGAACTGCGCGACGATCATCCCGACACATTGACCTCGATTTACTCCATGGGCCTCCTTCTGCAATCCATGGGCAAGTATGAGGATGCAGAGCCGTACTTCCGCGAAGCATTGGAGGGCTACCGTCGCGCGCGGGGTGATGACGATCCCGACACGCTGGACCTGATCGGCGCCATGGGCCTCCTTCTGACGGAGACTGGAGATTACGAGGATGCGGAGCCCTACGGCCGGCAGGCTCTGGAGGGACGGCGTCGCGTGCTCGGCGACGATCACCCGCAGACGCTCTTATCGATCAACAACATGGGCTATCTGCTCGCGACGATGGGCAAGCTCGCCGCCGCGGAACCCTACTACCGCGAGGCGCTCGAGACCCGCCGCCGCGTGTTGGCCGACGACCACCTGGAGACGCTGGGTTCGATCAACAACATGGCCGGATTGCTCCAATTGATGGACAAGCCGGCCGAGGCCGGACCGTATTGGGACGAAGCTTTGGAGGGGTACCGCCGCGTTTTGGGCGACAACCACCCGCACACTCTGCTATCGATCAACAACATGGGCTACCGGCTTCAATCAATAGGCAAGCTGGACGAGGCCGAGAAGTTTTACCGCGAAGCGCTGGAGGGCAACCGCCGCGTGCTCGGGGACGAACACCCGCAGACGCTGCTGACGATCAACAACATGGGCTACCTGCTCGCGGCGAAGGGCGAGCGGTCCGAGGCTGAGGACTTCTATCGTGAGGCGCTGGAGACGCGCCGCCGCGTGTTGGGAGACGAGCACCCGAACACGCTGGGCTCGCTCCACAACTTGGGAGACCTCCTGCGTGATATGGGAAGGTTGGAGGAGGCCGAAGCGCTGGGCGCCGAATTGGTCCGCGGCGCCAGGCGGTCGCTCCCCGAGGGTCACTGGTACACCGGGGTATTCCTGACCAATTATGGCAAGTGCCTTGCGGAGCTGAAGCGCTACGCCGAGGCCGAAACCGCGTTGCTGGAAGCGTATGGGATTCTGGAAGCCGCCCTCGGCCCGGAGCACGAACGCACAATCAAAGTGATCCAATCGATCGCCGAACTCTACGCCGCCTGGCACGCCGCCGAGTCGGACGGCGGCTACGACGTCAAGGCCGCGGAATGGCGGGCGAAGCTGCCGGCGCCCGAACGGGCCGGTTCCCTCATCAAGTTGGGCATGCGACTCCTCGAAGACGGCCGCCACGCCGAGGCCGAGGCTCCGCTGCGCGAGTGTCTCGAGATCCGCCAAGAGGTCTTAGCGGAGGGCCACGGGCTGATCTTCAACACCATGAGCGTGCTGGGTGAAAGCCTGGCCGGGCAGGGCGCAGACGGGTCCCTTTCGGTCGCGGCTCGGATTGAGAATCTCCGCGAGGCCGAGCCGCTGCTGCTCGAGGGGTACGAAGGCATGAAGGACAACCCCGACGTTCTGAATGAGCGCAAGCGCGAGGCCCTGGAGCGCATCATCAAGCTCTACGAAGCCTGGGACGCCGCCGAACCGGGTCAGGGCTACGCCGAAAAGGCCGCCGAATGGCGGGCGAAACTGCCGCCAGCGGAATCTCCCGCTACTTCCCAACCCGTTGCGGAAGCTGAGAATCCGACTTCAGCGCCGACTTCACATTCCTCGGCGGACGGCAAGGGCGACGCCGAGAAACCGTGAGCGATCAGTTGAACGAGTACAAGCATGGCTGACGACAACACGCCGAGGGACAAACAGCCAGCTCAGCGTGACCGCGAGCTGCTCGACGACGCCTGGCGGCAGCCCGGTCGAGCAACACGTTGACCAACTTCACCGCCGGCGCGTCGGCCACGTCCTTGAGGATCTCGGCCCAGACCAGCTCGCTGGCGGTGCTCGTGCCGGCTTCGGTCGCCTGGAAGCCTCCGTAGGCCCAGTCGATCAGTTGGTTGAGTTCCCGCGGATGGGCCAGGCACGGGTCCACCTCGCACCCGGTGTGCAGGCGGATCTGGTCCAGCACGGTCAAATCCAGCGGCCGGACCACCGCCAGCGTAATGATTTGCTCCAGCTTGAACACCGGAAAGATCGCGTACGTGCGGGCCATCTCCTCGGGAATGAGCTTGCGGTTGTCGTGCTTGACGCGATAGTCGCCCACTTCCAGGAAGGGCAGCCCGTGGCTTTCTGCCTGCGCCAACGCCAGCTCGCGCTGCCTAAGGCAACCGTTGCTCAGCAGCCATTCGCCGGCGCGCTCGGGGTCCTGCTCCGACTCGCGTAAAGCCGTCTGAAGTACGTCGGGGCTGACCAACCCATCACGTTGCAGGATGCCCACCCATCCGGGGAGTGCGGGCGTCCCCGCCCGCGACTCCGCCTTCCAGGTCTCCAACCATCGGATCAGCTCATTGTCGTGATCCTCGAAGCGCAACCCGAGGTGGTAGTGCGGTTCGCGGTCGAGCATATCCGCTGACATCACGCGGGCGCGGGCGGTCCCGGCCGGGATGTCGCCCGTCGTGGGAATCTCGACCATCACGTACCCGGCCCGCGGGAGGTACGTCGGCGCGACCACACCGGCACCGCCCGCGCTGACATCCGTCAGCCGCGCGGGAAGACATCGCCCGGCTACAGGCGAGACCTGGGCCAGCGAATCCTCGCAAATGGTCAGTTGGACGCGAAGATCGACGGAGCGCCGAACGCGCTGCCGGTGTTCCAGGGCCGGTCCCATAACTTGGCAGACTCCGACCGGGGTTCTCCTGACTACACAACGACATCCCATTCATCGCACGAGTCAGGCCGCTGATTCAAAAAACGCACAAGTGCTTAGTTGTCGGTTAAGCCGGTGTGCCAGCCAGCCTGCATTTCTCGGACGAGCGGGCGAACGCGACGAGTGGTCGCTAGGCCTGGCGCTGGGCAAGTTCCGCCCCGGGGGCCTCACGACGCCCGACGACCTGGCGCTCAGCGCTCATGAGGACCATGAGGCGAAGGTGTACTTCGCAGACGCCAGCGCCAACTTCGAGTTGGATCACCCATACGCGCTCGCGGAAGGTACGAGCCCGTGCGGCGTGGACGTCGGCCGGATCAACGTGGACCCCAAAAACGACATCGTCGTGGCGCTCTGGGCCGAAGAACCGTGCTCGCCCGGCGGCGGGATCGGCGTGTTCGTCGGCTACGGCGACGGAACGTTCCATGAGCCGCCCTACCTGTTCTGTGTCGATCCCGGCAACAGCCCCAAGCCCCGTTTCGTCAAGATCGCGGACATGGATCAGGACACCTTCAACGACGTGGTCACGTCGAACTACGACGGGCACAACATCAGCGTGCTGATCAACGCGTTCGACGCGATCCCCTACGGCGGCGGATAGGTTGTTTGTTGGAAATTGTTGCCAAGCAGGCTGGATAATCGTGTATAATGCACAGGTGGCGCCGGGTCGGCTGGCCCGGCGCCACCAGGAGACGATCATGTCCAGGTACGCTTTGGGTTACGTGTCGGTCGGTGTCTGCTCGCTGCTGATCTTTACACCGAGTGTCGTCTCGCAGGAGATCGATGCCCAGTGGGCCGGTCCTCTCCACTACGAGCAGCTTGCTTCCAGACTGGTTCCGGGGCCGGCCCCTCCACTTCCCGGCGAGCTGCTTTACTACGTCACGCCGCTGGGCGGCTTGAGGGACTGGGCTATCAGCACCGACCCGTGGGGCATCAACCAGCTCGGACAGGTGACCGGCACGAGTCTGAATCCGGACGTCGACCGGGAAGCATTCTTGTGGGACCCGGTCGAGGGCATGATCGGGCTGGGTGATCTGCCGGGCGGCGACTTCCAGAGTTACGGATACGCGGTCAATAACCTCGGCCACGTCGCGGGGCGCGGTAGGGCCGAGTCGGATCTCCAGGCCATGTTCTGGACACCCGAGGACGGCATGATCAGCTTGGCTGGCTACCCCGGTTGGGGAAGCTACGGCATAGCCGTCG
Source organism: uncultured Planctomycetales bacterium (assembly GCA_964572345.1). Taxonomy (GTDB): domain Bacteria; phylum Planctomycetota; class Phycisphaerae; order UBA1845; family Fen-1342; genus JAUWXH01. Next base: position 32,874 of record CAZNFA010000015.1, on the reverse strand, counting down.
GAATCAACGACCTGGACCAGGTGGTCGGCGAGGGGCGCCACCTTGGGTACGGACGGGAGGCCTTCCTCTGGGACGCCGAGCTGGGCTTGATCGGCCTGGGCGACCTGCCCGGCGCGCAGTACTACAGCCAGCCCTGGGGTGTGAATAACGCGGGTGAGGTTACCGGCTTCAGCACCTCGGGCGAGCATCTCTGGGGCGAGGGGCTCATCTGGGACAAGGCCAACGGCATGCGCCCGCTGTGGGGCACTCCGCCGGGCGTCTACGCCTGGACGGCCTGCGACATCAACGAGCTCGGCCAGATCACGGGGACGACCGACACCGGCGAGGCGTACCTGTGGGACCCGCAGGCGGGCCTGATGCCGCTCGGGCGCCTCCAGCCGGGCAACCATCAGACGTGCGCTTACGGCCTGAACGACGTGGGCCAGGTCGTCGGCCAGTACGACCCGGACTGGGACCCCAGGGGTGCTTTCATCTGGGACGCCGAGCACGGCATGCGCGACCTGGAGACGCTGATTGCGGCCGGCACCGATCCGAACTACGCCGATCTGCTGCTCGCCAGGCGCATCAACAGCGCCGGCCAGATCATCGCCAAGCCTATGCCTTGTTGGGAGGGCGTTGTGCTCAACCCGTTCGTGCTCGGTGATCTCAACTGCGACGAGCTGGTGGACGAGCAGGACCTGGGCGCGTTGCTGCTGATCTTGCTCGATCCAGAGGAGTACGCGCAGACCTACCCCGACTGCCCGGGCCAGTGGGCCGGCGACATCAACCAGGACGGCGTGCTGGACCCGGCGGACCTCTACGCCCTGCGGGACTTCCTCATCGGCCCACCCAGCACACTGCCGGCGGCTGACGACATACCGGCCGAGCACGTCTTTCGCGTGCCATAGCAGTCCGGTGCAAAACTGTAGCGCCGGACCTCCGAGTCCGGCGCACCGGCATTCCTGGCGTCAAAACGTCGGACTCGGAGGTCCGACGCTACAGAAGTTGGACATCCGAGGGGTTTTGCACCGGACTGATAGGCGGCGCGCCGGCTCCGGGCAATGCCAGCCGGGAAAGCCTCCGGGATTGACGTCGGCGTGGCGGTCGCCTAACCTCTGTTTGTGCGTGGGCTGCCGAATCGAGGTGTCGCTTCACGCCGCGGTGGGCGTCCGCCGGCGAATTCCCAGGGCGTTGCGCTAAGTAACCTCCTTTCGGATCGCGGGTTGCGGCAATCTCCGACGCCTGGATTGTGGTGAGTGGCCAGTCAAACAGCCTTTGGCGTGAGAACAGCCATGAACGTGGTTCGATTGCTCCTTTGCGTCGGTGTTTCGGCGGGGTTCGTGTTGCTGGGCGCGTGCGGCAAGTCTGAGGACGTGCCGCCACGCTATAACCAGAGATTGGGTGACGGCCCGGACGGCGCTCCGCTCGGGACTCCGAGCGTGGATCTGGGCATATTGCAGGATCAGTCCAGCTACCAGCCGGCGAATTTCACCAGCCTGCCTGGTGTAGCAGGAAGCGCGGCCACCGCTGATAGCGAAGAGCAGGCGGCCGTCCGCCAGCGGATGGGCGATCTGCTGAACGCGGTGCTCGAGCACGATTTCGACGCGGTGCTCGACGCGTTCATTCCGGACCAGGTCGCGACGCTGAACGACCACGTCTCGGCCATGCATGACACGGTGGCCAAGTACCAGGCTTTCGACCGCACGCTCCAGGAGCAGATGACTGGTCAGCCGGGCTTCGATCCCGCCGCCGCCGAGGCCTTCGACGAGTTGGCCTGGAAGCACATCCGCAAGGCGGTTGACGTGGTCGTCGGCGCGCTGACGGTGGAGGTGGCGGACGAGGAGAACGCGGCGGTCGGCATTGACTTGCCGAAGCTGATCGCGGCGATAACGCCGCTGGTGGAGGAGTTTCAGGCCGAATTGGCTCAGAACCCGGCCGCGGCCGCCTACCTGGCGAGTGTGGCCGGTGCTATGCCGGGGATGGGTGGGATGCCCGGCGCCGAGGGCGCGGGGGGAGTCGAAGGTGCGGAGACTCCCGAAGGCGAGGGTCTGCCCACCGGTGCTGCGCAGATGCCCCTGGACATGGCGAGTATGGCACAGATGGCAGAGCAGCTAAGGGCTGCCGGCGGCGAAATGCCGACGCTGCCACTGAAGTACATTGACGACGACTGGCGCATCCAACTCCCCTTCACGTTCAGCGAGGAACAGGCCGAGCTGGTCGGCGAAGCGCTCGTCCTGGCGCAGGACTTCCTGGACAAGCTGACCGACAAGGTCGAGAGCGTCGATACGCTGGACCAGCAGGCGTTGATGATGATGGGCCAGCAGACGTTCCTGGAAGTCATGCCGCAGGCCATGGGGTTGTTCGCCAGGGCCCAGGAGGTGTTCGGCCCTGCCATGGAGGGTGTTGCGGAGTCCGGCGAACCCGGCGCGGACGAAAGCGGCGACGAGGCCGGTGAAGAGAAGGAAGAGGCCGAGGACGAGCCTGAACCGCCAATGATGCCGTAGAGTCTCTGACACAATCGGGTGGCTCGGGCATCTTGCCCGAGTCTCACGGGCGAGACGCCCGTGCCGCCCGATGCCAACCCTACCGGCGGTACGCATGACGCAATCCATTCCACGTCCGCGTATGGCAATCGCCGAACTGCAGCCCGGCGATCGTGTTGAAGACGAGGTCTACCGCGTCGCGCAAAAGGACCTGCGCACCACCAGCAGCGGGAGCCTGTATATCCACGCCATCGTGGCCGACCGAACCGGGCAGATGGTCGCGCGCATGTGGAACGCCTCGCAGAAGCTGTACGACTCGATGCCGGAGGGCGGGCTGCTCTATTTTCATGGGCGCGTGGACAGCTACAAGGGCAAGCCGCAATTCATCATCGAGGGCATCCGGGCCGTCGAGGAGGGGACGGTCGATCCGGCCGATTTCCTCCCGACCACGCCGCAAGACGTCGAGGCGCTGTGGGAGCGCACCAAGACGATCCTGCGTACGCTCGAGAACGCGGACCTGAAGGCCCTGATCGGCAGATTCGTGAACGACCGGGATTTCCAGGCCGGTTTCAAGCGGGCCCCCGCCGCCACCCAGAACCATCACGCCTACCTCGGCGGGCTGCTGGAACATACGCTCAACATGCTCGAGTTGGCGCTCTTGGTGACGCCGCGCTATCCCCAGGTCAGCCGCGATCTGGTTTTGGCGGGGGTTTTTCTGCACGACGCCGGCAAGGTGCAGGAGTTGGCCTACGATACCAACATACAATACACTAATGAAGGCAACCTGATCGGCCATCTGGTCCAGGCCGTGCTGTGGGTGCACGAGCACGCCCGGCAGCTCGAACAGGAAACGGGCCGGCCCTTCCCGCCCGAGATCGAGACGGCCCTCGAGCACATCATCCTCGCGCACCACGGGAAGTACGAGTTCGGCAGTCCCAAGCTGCCCGCAACCGGCGAGGCGGTGATGATCCATTACCTCGACAACCTCGACGCCAAGCTGAAGATGGTCTTCGACGCGATCGAGAGCGACGCCGACGACTCGAGCGACTGGACCAGCTTCATCTACGCCCTGGAAACCCGCGTATTCAAGCCGGACGTGATGGGCATTCGCCGGCCGCCGACCGAGCGCTAGCCGGGCTCAACTGCTGAGCGCCCCTGCGGACTTCCGATTGCCCCCGCCGCCGCAACTGTTCGCCCACACCCCTGTCTGAGGCACGTGGCAGAGTACCAGCCCGCCGGCGTCTATTGTGAGCGCGGCTGAGGTCGTCCTTCTTGCCGGTGCGGGGATCGGTTATAGTAACTGTCGTCGTCGGGCCTGTGGCAATTGTTGCCACGAGACTTGCGGATGAGCAGCGCGGTTCTGCGAGGTCGGGCCCCGACGGGTGTTTCAATCCGCCCCTCTTGCGTCAGCGCGAGTTCTCGGCGGCAGGGCTTTCCGTCAGACTCGACATTGCTCGTCCATCGTGGCATCCGGGAGAGGTGTCCGAGTGGCTTAAGGAGCACGCTTGGAAAGCGTGTGTACGGGTTTCCGTACCGCGGGTTCGAATCCCGCCCTCTCCGTTTCGCTTCGGCCTGAAGCTTGACGTGGGGGCGCTCGACCCACTTGCTGGCTGCGCAACCGCGATTCGTATTGAGTTCGAGGCGGCCTCCGGTTAAGCTACGACTTTGGGAGAGCCGGTTCCCGCTGACAGCGGGTGTCAGGCGGGGCGAACGGGTTTTGGGAACGGACGAGGAACATCCGACGTTCAAGCGTTTCGAAGGAGCACCAATTATGCGGCCCTTGCAGTCGATGCGCAGCAAATGGATCCTGGGCGCCGTAGTCGCGCTGGCTGTTGCCATGCCGGCGGCACGCGTGGTGGCCGGTGATGGGCCGTACATCACTGAGCATCCGCAAAGCCAGATTGTGTGCGCGGGCGATTCGGTCACGTTCAGCGTCACGGCCGAGCCGGAACCGTTGAGCTACCAGTGGCACAAGAAGGGGGCGGGGCCCATCGACGGGGCCACGCATGACTCGTACACGATCGATCCGGTCAGCGCCGGCGATGCCGGGGCGTATTACGTGGTGGTGACAAACGCCGCCGGCTCCACCAGTAGCCATCCAGCCCTGCTGACGGTCATCGAGAGCGCTCCAACCATCTTCGAGCACCCGCAGAGCCAGGCTGTCTGCGTGGGGGAGTCGGTCACGTTCAATGTTACGACCGACGAAACGAACCTGAGCCACATGAGCTACCAGTGGCGCAAAGATGGAGAGGACATCCCCGACGCGACCGACGATAGCTTCAGTATCGATGCGGCCGCACCCGAAGATGGCGGAGTGTATGACGTGGTCGTCAGCAACCCCTGCGACTCCGTCATTAGCGATCCGGCAACGCTGACAGTCGGCCCACCGCTCATCTCGGAGCACCCGCAAAGCCAGATCGCGTGTGTCGATGATGAGTCGCTCACGTTCAGCGTTACGGTGAGCGGGGCCGAGCCGCTGAGCTACCAGTGGTACAAGAAAGGCGACGGGCCCATCGACGGGGCGACGGAGGGCTCCTACACGATTGACCAGGTCGGCATGGACGATGCCGGAGGGTACCGCGTCGTGGTCACGAATGCGTGCGGTCTAGCAAGCAGTCATCCGGCCCTGCTGACGGTGCTCGAGAGCGGGCCGAGCATCTTAGAGCACCCGCAAAGCCAAACGGTGTGCGAGGGCGACCCAGTCACGTTCTGCGTTACGACCGGCGGTGGCAACCTGAGTTACGAGCGCTACCAGTGGCGTAAGGACGGTGAGGACATCTCCGGTGCCATCAGGGACTGCTACACCATCGATCCGGTTTCCGTTGACGACGCCGGCGTGTATGACGTGGTCGTGACAAACGCCTGCGGTGTGGTCCCCAGCGATGCGGCGACGCTGACGGTTGCCGACGAGCCGCCCAGCATCGAGCAGGATCCGGACAGCCAGGATAAGTGCGTGGGTGATCCGGTCACGTTCAGCGTTACGGCGAGCAGCCCGGGGTGGCTGGAATACCAGTGGCGCAAGGACGGTTCTGACCTCATCGATGATGATCGAATCAGTGGTGCCACCACCGCGGCCCTAACGATCGACCCGGTTCTGGATGAAGATCAAGCCGGCTACGACGTAGTCGTGACCAACCCGTGCGGTTCCGCTACGAGCGCGGTGGCGACGCTGATCGTCGGCGGGCCGAGGATCGATGACGATCCAAACGACGCTGCGCTGTGCGAGGATGACGTGGCCACGTTCAGCGTTGCGGCCAGCGGGGTCAGGCCGCTGGACTACCAATGGCGCAAGGACGGTAACGACCTCACTGATGACGATCGAATCACCGGTGCGACCACCGCCATCCTGACGATCAACCCGGCGCTGCCGGAGGACACGGGTCTGTACGATGTCGTCGTGACCAACCGCTGTGCGACGGCTACTAGCGAGGCGGCCACGCTGAACGTTGACGCGAAACCGCGGGTCACGGTGCAACCTGAGTCAGTAACGATTGTGGAAGGCCAGCAGCACCTGTTCTGTATCGTTGCCAGCGGGGCCGAGCCGCTGACCTACCAGTGGCAGAAGGACGACGTGGACATCGAGGATGCGAATGTCGATTGCTACCTGACCTCCGAAGTCGGGACGTACCGATGTGTGCTGACGAACCACTGCGGATCGACCGCCAGCGACAACGCCACGTTGACGACCGTTCCCCCGCTGTCGGCGACTGCCTCGACGCCCACACCGGCGATCAAGGCGGGCGACTCAGCTAAGCTGACGGCGACGCCTACGGGCGGGTTGGCCCCGTACAGCTACAGTTGGAGCACGCAGCAGTCGGGCCAGACCATCACGGTCACTCCGGCCGAGAGCACCGTCTACACGGTGACCGTCACTGACAGCCTGCAGCAGACCGCTATCGCGAAAGTCAGCGTTACGGTCGTCTCGCCGATGGTCGTGACGGCGCGCGCGTCGGCGTACACGCTCGCGCCGGGCGAGAGCAGCATATTGACGGCCGTCATCGCCTCGGGCGGGTGGGCCCCGTTCCACTACAGTTGGAGCACGGGAGAGACGGAAGCCAGCATCACGGTCAGCCCGACGCAGGAGACGACGTACCGCGTTACGGTGACCGACAGCCTGGATCAGACCGCGGACGCCATCGTGACCATCGCGATCCACGATGCCACCGCGCCTCCGCCGGAGCAGCCCAGCGACGAGGATGAGACGGACCAGTCTGAGGAGGACGTGCCGCCGGACGATGGCGAGCCGCCCCCGTCAGACACCGACGAGACGGAGGAGCCCACCGAGGAAGCCCAGCAGGATGTTCCGCCCGTAACTCCCAGCGGACTCTGTCCCGCGGTGGGGCTCATTACGATCGGGCTGACGTTGCTGGGGCTGTGGCGGACCAGGCCCGCTACCCGACGCGGCCGGCACAGGAGGGGATGACCCAGCCGCGCTTGGGTGACTCCGGCACAGAAGAAAACGGGTCGGCAGACCTACCTTGCAGAGGGGTGGCGGCAGCGGGCTACGTCCCCACGCCGGCGGGGAGTTCCCGCGTGCACCTGCATTTGGGATAGCCGCTGCAGCCGAGGAACTTTCCGCGGCGGCCCTCGCGGATCACCATCAGTTGGCCACACTCCTCGCAGACTATGTCGGTGAGCTCGGCCTTGGGGCGGGGCGGGGCGGGCAGCGTGTCTTCGGCCTGCTTCTTGGCTTCGCCGCGCAGATTGGCCACGAACTTGCAGTGCGGGAACCTCGAGCAGGAGAAGAACGGTCCGAACCGGCCACGCTTGAGCTGCATGACGCCGCCGCACTCCGGACACGAAAGCTTACCTTCCTCGGGCATGACCTCGACGACCGGGCGCCCGGTTCGGGTCCAGGCATACCCGACGGGCGGATCGCCGTTGTCGTCGTACGAGGTCTTCGGCGCGGGTCGCCGGCTGGCGGACGCGGCCATCGGCGCTGCGTTCGTGTTCCCGGAAGCGCCGCTGTCGGCGACCGGCTCGTTGCCGGGATGGCCGCGGGCCGCGGCACTTGCCTTGAGCTCCTCAAGCTTGTCCATCGGCTTGGTGTTGCGGCATTTGGGGAACCCTGAGCAGGAGATGAACTTGCCCCGGCGTCCCGTGCGGAACACCAGCGGCCGGCCGCACTTCTCGCAATTCACGCCGGCCGGTTGCGGCGGCGGGGCAGCCTGCCTCTCCAAGCGCACGTCGCTCGGTAGCGGAGCGGTGTTCTTGCACTGCGGATAGCGATCGCAGGCCAGGAACGCTCTGCGCCCCTGCCGCTTGACCTTCATCGTGCCGCTGCCACAGGCGTCGCAGGGGCGCGTCAGCTCCTGCTCCTTGACCAGCCGCAGTGGCTCGCCGTCCTCATTGCAGGGGATCGTGCCTCGGCAATCGGGGTACCCGCTGCACCCCAGGAAGTAGCCGGTCTTGGACCGCCGCAACACCATCGGCTTGCCGCACGCCTCGCAGGCCACGTCCACGCGCTTGGGCTCAACCGGCTGACCGTCGCGATCGATGTTCAGCGTGGCCTTGCACTTGGGGTACTTGGTGCAGGCCAGGAACCGTCCGGCCCTGCTCCAGCGGTAGACCATCGGCTCGCCGCATTCGGGGCAGGCGTATTCGCTCGGCTCGTTGCGGGTGGCTTGCATGCGGTCGCCGGCCTGCGCCAGCAGCGCGCGGAACGGGTCGTAGAACTCGTGCAGGACATGCACCCAATCCAGGTGGGCATCCTCGATCTTATCGAGCTCCTCCTCCATGTAGGACGTGAACTTCACGTCCATGATCTTCGGGAAGTGCTCGACCAGCTTGTCGGTCACCAGCTCCCCCAGCGCGGTCGGGTAGAACTTCCGCTCCTCCTGCTCCACGTACCCGCGCTTCTGGATCGTGTTGATGATCGTCGCGTACGTGCTGGGCCGCCCGATGCCGTCCGTCTCCAACGCCCGTACCAGCGACGCCTCGGTATACCGCGGCGGCGGCAAAGTGTACTTCTGCATCGGGACCAGTTCGACCGGCGCGACCGGCTGTCCCTCGCGCAGCGCCGGCAGAATCTGCTTTTCGCTCGAGACCCCGAGCAATCGCATGAACCCGTCGAATACCACCTTGCGCCCGGACGCCTTGAATAGGGCGCGGCCTGCCGGCGTATCCGCCGCGATGCGAGCCGTGGTGGTATCCCATTCGGCCGGCGGCATCTGACACGCCACAAAACGCTTCCAAATAAGCTGATACAGCTTGAACTGCTCGTCCGTCAGCGCGTGGCGGACGCGGTCCGGCGTGAGCGCCGGATCGGTCGGCCGAATCGCCTCGTGCGCCTCCTGGGCACGCGCCTGACGCTTGCCGAAGACGTTGGGCTCTTTCGGCAGGTATCGCTCGCCGTAGTCCTGCTTGACGAGGTTGCGCACGTGTGCGATCGCCTCGGCGGCCAGGTTGGTCGAGTCCGTGCGCATGTACGTGATCAGACCGACCGGCCCTTCGCCGTTCAGGTCGATGCCTTCGTAGAGCGACTGCGCGACGCGCATGGTGCGCGAGGCGGAGAAGCGCAGCGTGCTGCTGGCCTGCTGTTGCAGCGTTGCGGTCGTGAACGGAGCAGGCGGCTTGGTCGTGCGGCGCTTGGTCTCCAGCTTGTCCACAACGAACTCAGGTACCCGACCGTACTCAAGAGCACCTCTTAGCACGATCGTCACTTGGTTGAAGTGTGGGTACTCTTTGCGTGGCTTGCGGGACGCCTCCGCCGTATCACAACCCAGAAGCTTTGCCACCTCGACGGCTTCGTCCATCGCGCTCTCGAACGACCAAGAGCCGTCGGGGAGCAAATAAAGCTTGCCGGTAGGGTGAAACGGCCGACCTTCTGCAAACTCGATCAACTCCGCACGGAAACAACGATGCTCGACCAGCCATGCGCCCCGCTGTTCCGCTGACGGCCCTTCGCTTCCAAAGCTGTCGTCGGCCACGAACCGTTGCCACGCGGCGTTCAGCGCGGAGGCGTTCGATGGCTCGCAGGCAAAAACTAGGGGCACGACCCAGTATTCCTCGGGCTGAAAATCACGGATTTCCCGCTCGCGCTCGACGATCAGCCGCACCGTGACGGACTGGACCCGGCCGGCCGACAGCCCCCGTGCAATCTTCTTCCACAACAGCGGGCTCAGCTTGTAACCTACGATGCGGTCGAGAATTCGACGGGCCTGCTGAGCGTTGACCCGGTCAAGGTCGATCTCGTGCGGATGGGCGAACGCCTCGGCAATCGCCGATTTGGTGATTTCGTTGAAGATCACCCGCCGGATTCTCTCCGGCGGCAGGCTGAGGGCCTTGACCAGATGCCAGGCGATGGCCTCGCCCTCCCGGTCGCGGTCGGTCGCCAGGTAGACGCTGGGGGCCTTGGTGGCGATCTTCCTGAGGTCGTTGAGGACCTTGTCGCGCCCGCGGACGGTCTCGTAAGTCGGCCTGAAATCGTCACTTACGTCGATTCCGAACTCCCGCGGCGGCAAATCGCGCACGTGGCCCATCGAAGCCTTCACCACGTACTTCTCGCCGAGGTACTTGTTGATCGTGCGGGCCTTCGCCGGCGACTCGACGATCACCAGTGCCTTGCCGTCCGCCTTCCGTCTGACCATCATTCCGCCCTTAAGTGCTTTTCATTCAAGCAATTACGTCCTCTCGTGCATGGTTGCTGTCCCTATATCATCGGTGCGCGTACCCGAAAAAATCAGGCCGATTCCGCCAACGCCGGCCCCAAGATGCTTAGGGCCGCCATCCGCGGCTGTCAAGTGCCGCCGTTGCCGGGCTCCCCTGCCGGAACCCCTCCCGGTGGCCCGGCATTCCCGGATATCGGACGGCCGTTCCCGAGCGCCCGGCTGTCTCATACGTATTCGGATTAATTCGTGGGCGGCCGCGTCCGAACCGCGAGCGCAAGCGACCGGCCGGATGCCCCTCGCTTGCGCTCGGGGTTCGGGATTCTGGGGCACGCCAACTAATCGGAATGCCTATCAGATCGGCCTGATGGCGCCGACGGGATGCCTGAGGGCAGGGCAGCGTCCCGACGCTGACCTTCCCCACGGCGCAGATCGGGGGCGAGACCAGCGGTTCCAGGAGTTTCGAGCTCCTGGAGTTCCGAGATTCCGGCCCGCCACGCTGCGGTACAATCTATTTGCCGCATTCATCGGTCGTCACGCCAACCCTTGGCCGGTTGAGGGCGGGTAACGCCGTGACACGCCGTTCACGAACCCGACGCGTGCTCAAGTGGGCCGGTATGGTCTGCTGTATTGCCTTTGCCCTCAGCGCTCTTGTCAGCGTGTGGGTCAGGCTTTTGATCGGCTTTCGCTATGGCTATGTTTCTGCACAGCATGGTAACGTCGTGGTTACTTGGAGTGCTGCGGAGAATACGAAGCGCGATATGTTTGTTACTGGCTTCAGACCCGTGCTGGTCACGCCTCGTTTCCAACTGTTGTTGCCAAACGTATGCAAGGTCGGCGTGAAGTTGGTGGGAGGCGGGACCCATCTCAGGTGGGTCATCATATTGCCTCTCTGGTTGCTCTTGGCCATCGTTGCGGCCCCCACGGCATACCTCTGGTGGCACGCCCGCCGGTTTCCGCCCGGCCACTGCCAGAAGTGCGGCTACGACCTGACCGGCAACGTCAGCGGGCGCTGCCCTGAGTGTGGGTTGCCGGTCAGGCGTGAGAGACCGACGACATGACACGCTCTTCGCGGACACGACGGGTGCTGAAGTGGGCTTGCGTGGCAGCGTGCGTCCTGATGGTCACGGCGTGGGTAGTCAGCATGTACCGCCCCTTCACCCTGCGCGAGCAGAGTAAAGTAGTCGATTGGGGCGCGTCCATGTCCGGTGGGCAGCTTTGGGTGTTTTGGAATACGTTCCCCGGATTCATCGACGGTTGGCCTCGGAGTGTCTTCGGCCGGTATCGTTGGACCCCCCACGTGTCGGTGCTGGGCTCCGCGAAATGCGGTACCGGTGCAGTGAGCATCCCCTGCTGGAATCTCTTCATTCTGCTCGCCGCGGGCACACTCTGGGCGTGGATGCGGTCACCGCGGCGGTATAAGTCGGGGCGCTGTCAGATCTGCGGCTACGATTTGACCGGCAACGTCAGCGGGCGTTGCCCCGAGTGCGGGGAACGCATATGAAGCGGCGCTCACGGACACGACGGGTGCTCAAATGGGTCGGCACGTTTCTGTGCTTGCCGATCCTGGCCGTGTGGGTTGCCTCTATTCGGTGGACGTGTGTTTGGAACAGCGTTGTCCCTTATGGCGACCAGCCCGTCCCTGCGATACGTCAGTTCGGTCTTGAGCGTGGGTGCTTCGTGTGGGCCCTGCGCTTGGGTCATGGAGGAAGGATGGGCCAGTCCTGGCGATATGTTGGACGCCGGTATTCCTCTGACCCTGTGATCTGGACCCCTAAGTTGTGGGACGAATTGGCCCTGCTGGGTTTCCGGGTGGGCCTCATGCCGCTGTGGATTCCGTTGGCTGTCGTCGCCGTCCCCACCGCTTGGCTTTGGTGGCGCGATCGCAGGTTCCCACCTGGCCACTGCCAGAAGTGCGGCTACGACCTGACCGGCAACGTCTCCGGGCGCTGCCCGGAGTGCGGTGAGAGGATCTCGGCGTAGAGCACGCCGCCGAGCGCCACGGGCTGTCCGGGCATGGAGGGCATCACCCCAGAGAGGAGATTGGCCCCCGGAAGCCGGCTCGGAACAGGGTGAGGCGTTGGGGCAAATCCTGGTGGGGCCAGGTGTTCCGGGCCGATCGGTCTTGTGTTGAGACTTGCGTGAAAGAGTGCCAGAAACAGGGGTGCCGGTGCAAGTGGATGGCAAGGATGGTAGAATACCCGGTTGTGCCGTAAGTCCGGTGCTGGCAACGACAAACGCCGCGCCGAACCGGGCTTACGAATCCGCGCGAGAGTGGCGGAATTGGCAGACGCGCTAGATTTAGGTTCTAGTGGGCTAGACCCGTGGGGGTTCGAGTCCCCCCTCTCGCAGTACTCGTCGACGCACCGCATGCTTTCACGCAACGAAGGGGTCAGTACGCCTTGGCGAAGACCACGCGCTGCTTGCTCGGCTTGCCCGAGATGATGCAGCGCCCGTCTTCCCGCTCGCCGTCCAGCGGGATCCCGCGCACCGTCACGCCCAGGTCTTTGTTGACCTGCTCTTCGACCGCCGGATCGCCGCTGAAGTGGCACTGGGCGAAGCCGCCGTGGATCTCGGGTTTCTCGCGGTTCTTGGGCGTGAAGAAGTCGTAGAGCTCATCCTTGGAGTCGATCCGCCGGGTGTGCTCCGCGCGCAGGGCCCGCGCCCGCTCAACCAGCCCCAGTTGAATCTCGTCCAGGATCGCCCCGACGTTCGCCACTAGCTCGGCCCGCGGCATGCTCTGACGGTCCTTCGGCGAGCGGTCACGGCGCCCCAGGAACACCGAGTCCGAGGCGATGTCGCGCGGCCCGATCTCGAGCCGCAGCGGAACACCCTTCTTGATCCAGTACCAGACCTTCTCTCCGCCGCGGCCCTCACGCGTGTCCAGCTCGACGGCAACGTGGCCGTTGTGATAGGGAACGGCGCGCAGCTCGGCGGCCAGCTTCTCGCAGTAGCCCATCACCTGGCCACGCACCTCGTCCTTGTGAATCACCGGCAGGATGACGACGTGCACCGGGGCGAGCTTGGGCGGCAGCACCAGCCCGTCGTCGTCGCTGTGGGCCATGATCAGGGCGCCGATCAGCCGCGTCGAGACGCCCCACGACGTGGTCCACGCGTACTCCTCCTGGCCGGAGGCGCCGAGGAACTTGATGTCGAAGGCTTTGGCGAAGTTCTGCCCCAGAAAGTGGGAGGTCCCGCTCTGGAGGGCCTTGCGATCCTGCATCATGCCTTCGATCGAGTACGTGTGGAGCGCGCCGGGGAAGCGCTCGGCTTCGGTCTTCTCGCCCTTGATCACCGGGATGCCCATCCAGTTCTCGGCGAAGTCGGCGTACACGTCGAGCATGCGGTAGGTTTCCTCCACCGCCTCGTCCCGCGTGGCATGGGCGGTGTGCCCCTCTTGCCAGAGGAACTCCGCCGTGCGCAGGAACAGCCGCGTGCGCATCTCCCAGCGGACGATGTTGGCCCACTGGTTGATCAGCAGCGGCAGATCGCGATAGGACTGCACCCAGCGGGCAAACGATACGCCGATGATCGTCTCGGAGGTCGGCCGCACGACCAGCGGTTCCTCTAGCTCGGCCGTGGGCACCAGCCTGCCGTCGGGACCCGCCTCCAGCCGATGGTGCGTGACGACGGCACACTCCTTGGCGAAGCCCTCGACGTGCTGGGCCTCCTTCTCCAGGAAGCTGAGCGGGATGAACAGCGGGAAGTACGCGTTCACGTGCCCGGTGGCCTTGAACATGCCGTCCAGCACGCGCTGGATGTTCTCCCAGATGGCGTAGCCCCAGGGCTTGATGACCATGCAGCCACGCACCGGCGAGGTCTCGGCCAGGTCGGCCGCCCGGATCACCTGCTGGTACCACTCCGGGTAGTCTTCCGCGCGGGTGGGCGTGATTGCCGTCTTCGCCGTCTTTGCCATCGACCGTTCCTTTCGTTCACGACCGCCTGGCCGGCGGACCGCGCTGCCGCGTCAGACTGCACCCCGGTATTCCTATGCAGAAGCCCCTGTCAGGTCAAATGCCCGATCGGCAACGCTGCCAGCGGGTGTGGCCATTTCCTGGGGTGGCACGGTCCAGCGTCGCGCTGAAGGGGCCCGGTCGCCAAGGGCGATGTCACCGCGACGCTGGGCCGTGGCTGCCGGCCCGGGAGACGCGACCAACGCGGCTCTCACCCGCGCAGGCTACCCTTGGGTCCGTGTGGCGCCGGGCCGGACTTCACTACGCAGTGCCTGGAGTTGATCCGCATCGAGCCGCCCAACTGGCCAGGCGCCAAGACCGCCGACGACCCCGAGACCTTAGAACTGATCACTTCTACATTCACCACGCGCGGGACTTGACGATCACCAGGCGGGCCAGGTCGAGCGGTCGATCGGCGGCCTGGTCGCCGGAGTCGTACGTGGTCATGTCGGTAACCTCGATCTCAAAGCGCCGATGGTCCCACCACCAGACGCGCTTCTCGGTGGTGCCCGTCGTTGTCTCCGTGAGCTCAGCGGGCAGCCCGCCGGCCGCCCGACCCGTGTCCGGTTCCAGGATGGAGAAGCCGCTCAGGTAGAGGTCGGCGAAACGCTGCGCCAGACCGGCGGCGCGGCCCTCCTCGGAACGGAGCAGCCAATCGGGGCGGTCGCACCAGGCGCGCATGAGTTTCTCGACCCCCGCCGCGACCTCGTCATCGAGACATCTGTGCAGCGCAACTGTGAAGGCGACTACGTGCCCGTCGCCGTCGGTGTAGAGCGACAAGTCGCTGCCACGGGTGGCAACGCGGGAGGCGTCGGACGTGAAGGGATGCTGGGTAAGCGGTCGCCCGCGCAGCACCGCCGGGTGGGGCGCAAGCGCCCAGACTTTCATCTCGCGTTCGACCTCCTCCACGGTCGGCAGATAGCCCCAGACGAAGTGATAGCGAATCTGCTGGACGACCCCCCAAGCGAACAGCGGGGCCGCCAGCACCGCGACCACCTTGATTGCCAATCGGCGCCGCCGGGTAGCCCTAGCAGCCTGGGCACGCTCGTAGGCGGCCAGATCGATCGTGGGGGTTGGCTCAGTTAAGTTCGTAATAACACGTTCGAGCTGGCGGGGCCCAGGCGCCATGTGTTCACCCGATCACTACGAGTATGACTTGGTGAATTTCGACGGCCTTGTTGCGAGGGACATCGGGCATGTGGACAGATTACCATCATCCGCGCCAGAGAATCCAGCGATTTTCCGCAATCCTCTGGGGAATCCTGTCTTAGATCGGAGGTTCCCGACGCGGGCTACCACGTGGTCTGCTGTTGCGGGGCGAGCCGGCGGGGTTCGTCATAGACGCGGACGTCGAGTGGGTGCGGGCCGCGGTTGGCTACGGTTACGCCGCTACGTGTGACGTCAACGTAAACCGGACAACCGCGCCAGACGATCGGGAATGCCAGCCGCGACCACGTCGCCGGCAGCTTCGGACGCAACGTCAGCACGTCGGCCTGCAGGGCGGTGCGCATCCCGCCGAAGCCGAAGACGGCCACCTGCCAGAGGGCGGCGGCGTTGGCGATGTGGACGCCCTCAGCGGCCGACTTGCGCTCGACGTCAAGGTCGAGCCCGCTCGCGGACTGCCAGAAACTCCAGGCCTCGTCCATCAGCCCAAGCCGGGCGGCAACGATGGCGTGAACGCCGGCCGACAGCGACGAGTCGTGTGTGGTGAGCGGGAGGTAATAATCCCACGCCCGGCGGACCTCGGCGTCGCTGAACTCGTCCGGGAACAGCATCATCAGCATCAGCACGTCGGCCTGCTTGAGGCACCTGCTGCGGTGGAGATGCTCGGCCGATACCTGCGACGCAAACGTCTTGCGCCGGTCACGCCACAGCTCGTCGAAGCGCGGATCGGCGAGCCGGTCGAACCCTTCGCATTGCAGCACGAGCTCTCCATCGGCGGCGCGCGGGATCGGCAAGCCCGCCGCGGCCCGGGCGAACGCGGCGCATTCCTCATCGGTCGCGCCGCCGTCCCGGCCGATCTCGCTAGCGAGCTGCAAGGCAAACGCGACCATCCGGTTCGTGTACGCGTTGTTGTCGGACGTCGGCGTGTACTCGTCCGGGCCCATGACGCTCAGCAGGCTGGGGTGATCTTGCCCAGGGCGCTGGTCGAGGCGCTTCATCCAGTAGCGGGCGGTCTCGACGATCACCTGAGCCGTGGGACCACGGAGGTACTCCGGGTCACTTACGGCGCGAGCGTAATGCGCCAGGCCGTAGACGACGTCGGCGGTGACGTGCACCTCGTTGTCCGCGTAGATCCGATTCGGACAGCACTCGCGGCCCTGGTCGTCGGACTCCCAGGCGTAGCGCGCACCGGGGTATCCATAGCGGACGGCGTTGGCTCGCGCGCCATCGAGCGTGTTGACGCGGAAGTCCGCCAGCGTCCGCGCGCGGGCCGGGTCGGTGTAGAGATAGAACGACAGCAGGAACATCTCCGTGTCCCAGAAATACCGCCCCCAGTACGCGTCGCCGGAATAGCCCTTCGGGTCGATGGCCACGCGCGCGTCGCCGGTGACGTGACAGCGGAGGAGATGATAAAGCGACGCCCGTATGGCGAGCTGCGACCGCTCATCGCCCGCGATGACGACATCGCAACTCTCCCAGCGTCGCCGCCAATGGTCGGCGTGCTCGGCGTGCAGCTCCTGGAAGGATCTGCGCTCAGCATCCGCAAGCAGCCTGCCGGGCTCCACGGGTTGGCGGTCGCGGCTGGTGACGACCGCCGTGCGCTTCTCCACCACCAGCTCGCGGTCGGCGGAGATGGATAGTTCCGCGATGAGCGTGCCCGTCCGCGGCGTCGATTCATAGCGCCAACTTGCGGCGGGGGCAGAGACGCGCGTCAGCAGTCGCACCTCTTCGCCGCCGTCGGTTCGGACATGGCAGTCGATGCCATTAGCGTTCGCTGGGGACAGCTCGACCGCGGTGAAGTGGTCGTAGCCGTTGGTGCGCACGTCGGCGTCGAGCCCGGCGTGCACGACGACGTGCATGTCCCGCTCGGCCCGCAGCGTCATTCGCTGGAGGCACATTTGCGGTCGCGTGCCACTGACGAAGCGCTCGAAGGTAACGTGAACAACCGTTCCCGCATGGGTCCGCCAGCGCAGCGCGCGACGCAACGTCGCCGAATCGAGCAGCAGCTCGCGGCGATATTCCTCGATCGCACCACTTTCGACATCGAGCCGCTCCCCGTCCACGACCGGCACGAGCCCCAGAAAGAACGGCAGGTTGACCATCTCGCGGCCGAGCAGCGGATGGTCGCCGAAGATGCCTGGCACGTACGTTCCCCACTTCGCCTTGGCTTCGGGGAATCGCTCACTGGTGACGTCGGCGGGCCGGCGCGTGTATTCGACGTTCTGCGGTGCGTCGGACAGGTGTTCCTCGAGCGAGCCGCGCACGTGCAGATACCCGCTGCCGAGCGTGAAGAGCCCCTCGTACGCCCTGGCGGCCGCGTTGCGAAAAGGCAACTCGACGATCGACCAGCTACTTGTCATCGACAACGTCCGTGGAACCCGCGCGGTTTCGCCCCATCATAGCTGGCGCGCCGTCGGAGGTCGAAGGCGTCCGGCAACCCCTTTGACGTGGCCGCGGCGGCGCGAGGCTTGACGCGGCCGATCCGGGAAGTTACCAAGTGCGTATCGGTGAGGAGTGAACCCTTGCACATCGGTCATGCTGCCAATCCAGCCCCTTGGTTTAGCGAGATACGACTATGGTGAGAGTACTGACGATCGATCATGAGAAATGTACGAGCTGCCGGCTCTGCGAGCTGGTTTGCTCGGAGCGGCACGGCGGGAGCTACCGCCCGGCACGGTCGCACATCCGCATGGCGATCTACCCCGAGGACGCGGTCTACCTGCCGATGGTGTGCATGCAATGCGATGACGCGCCGTGCATCCCCGTTTGTCCGTCCGGGGCGTTGGTGCGCGACCCCAAAACCAACGCGGTGGTCGTGGTGGAAGAGCGGTGTGTCGGCTGCCGCATGTGTGCCCTGGCCTGCCCGTTCGGCGCGATCAACTACTGGGATAACAAGGCACGCAAGTGCGACTTGTGCGGCGGCGACCCGGAATGCGTCCGCTTCTGCGCGCCGCAGGCCCTAAGCTACGAGGCGGTCGAGCGGTTCTCGCACTCGGCCCGGCAGGCGTATGCGGACCGCCTGCGTGACAGCCTGAAGGAGGTGACGGTGTGACGCACGCATACGCAGGCAAAACCTTACGCGTGGATCTGGGCCGCCAGCACTTCCATGAAGAGCCGCTCGATGTGGACGCAGCGCAGACCTTCATCGGGGGACGCGGCCTGGCGACCAAGATGATCTACGACGAGGTCAATCCGAAGGTCGATCCGCTGGCCGGCGCGAACAAGCTCATCCTCGCGACCGGACCGCTGACCGGCACGTCGGCCGTGTGCGGCGGGCGGTTTATGGCCGTTACCAAGGGAGCCCTGACCGGGGCGATCGCCTGCTCGAACTGCGGCGGAAACTTCGGGCCCGAGCTCAAGTTCGCCGGCTACGACATGATCGTCCTCGAAGGAGCCGCCAAGAAGCCGGTCGTGATCGTCATCGACGACGACCAGGTCGAGATTCGCCCGGCCGGCAAGCTGTGGGGTAAGAACGTCCACGAGACCGAGGACACGCTGCACGAGCAGCTCGGCGGGGACTTCAAGTGTGTCAGCATCGGCCCGGCGGGCGAAAGACTCGTGCGTTTCGCCAACATCATGAACGATAAGAACCGCGCGGCCGGCCGGTCCGGCGTCGGCGCCGTGATGGGATCCAAGAGGGTCAAGGCGATCGCCGTGCGCGGTAGCGGCGGGGTGAGCGCGGCCGATCCAAAGGCCTTCCGGGCGGCGTGCCTGGATTCGCTGGAGAAGCTGAAGGCCGGCGAGGTGACTGGCGGAGGCCTGCCGAAGTTCGGGACGGCTGTGCTGGTCAACGTGATCAACGAGCACGGGCTGTTTCCTACGCACAACTTTCAGCAGGGACAGTTCGAGGCCGCCGAGCAGATCAGCGGCGAGACCATTGCCGAGAAGATCCTGGTACGCAATCGCTCCTGTATGGCTTGCCCGATCGGCTGTGGGCGGGTGACCGCGGTCAAAGACGGGAAGTACGCTGGGTTCGGCGAGGGACCGGAGTATGAGACCATCTGGGCATTAGGTGCTGATTGCGGCGTGGGCGATCTGGCTGCGGCGACCAAAGCCAACTACATCTGCAACGAGCTCGGCATAGACACGATTACCGCCGGCGGCACGATCGCTTGTGCCATGGAACTCTACGAAAAGGGCCTGATCACCGCCAAACAGGTCGGCTGCAAGCTCGACTTCGGCAACGGGGCCGCCCTGGTCGATCTGATGACCAAGATCGGCTATCGGCGTGGGTTCGGCGACGTGCTGGCCGAGGGAGGTGCCCGCGTCGCGCAGAAGTTCGGGCGACCCGACCTGTTCATGGGCGTTAAGAAGCAGGAGTTTCCGGCCTACGACGCGCGCGGCGCGTTCGGAATGGGTCTGCAATACGCGACCTCGAACCGCGGGGCCTGCCACGTCCGCGGGTACATGATCGCCCCGGAGATTCTCGGCAACCCGGTCAAGATGGACCCGCTCACGGTGAAGGGCAAGGCGGAAATGAACATCGCCTTCCAGAACCTGACTGCGGCTTTGGATTCGTCGGGCACCTGCCTGTTCGTGACCTTCTCGATCGGCGCGCCCGAACTGGCGACAATGCTGAAGACGGCCACCGGGTTCAACTACACCGTGAACAAGCTGCTGTTGGCCGGGGAGCGCATCTGGAACCTCGAGCGCCTGTTCAACTTGCGGGCCGGCTTCACCGCTAAGCACGATACGTTGCCGAAACGCTTCTTGCGGACGCCGATGCCCGCCGGACCCGTCAAGGGCAAAACCGTCCCGCTAAACAAGATGTTGCCCGAGTACTATCGTCTGCGCGGCTGGGACCCCCAGGGCCGGCCGACCAGGCAGAAACTCGCCGCGTTGGGGTTGTCGTAGGGCTTTCGTAGGGTGGGCACTGCCCACCACCCGGTTTGTAGCGCCGGACCTCCGAGTCCGGCGCAATGTCGGACGCGATTGGAATTCGTCGGACTGGGACGTCCGACGCTACAGACTGCGATTCTGTCGGGCACAGCCCGACCTGCGTGCCCGAGAAGACCATATAAGGAGAATGCTCATGGCAGAAAGTGTCTACAAGGTCATCCAACTGGTCGGAACGAGCGAGAAGTCCTGGGAGGAGGCGGCCCGGAACGCGGTGGACACCGCGGGTCGAAGCCTCAAAAACCTGCGTATCGCCGAAATCGACAAGCTCGACATGAAGGTTGAGGACGGCAAGGTCGCCGCGTTCCGCGCACGCGTGAACATCTCCTTCAAATACGAGGTTTGACGGAGTCGGTAGGGAGGGCACCGCCCACCATCATCGGCTTCCCGCCGAACGGTGGGCAATGCCTACCCGGCCAGATTCGAAGCGGCGTTATGCAGCGTCTGGTCATCATCGGCAACAGTGCCGCCGGATTGGCGGCGATCGAAGCGATTCGTTCGCGCGATCGGCGATCCCGCATTACGTTGATTGCCGCTGAGCAACACCCGCCTTATTCGCGCGTCATGCTGACGTACCTGTTGGCCGGCAAGGTCAGCCGCGATGAGCTGTTCCTGCACCGGCCCGACTGGTACCGGCAGATGGGCGTCAAGGCCCTCACCGGCCGCCGGGCGGTGGCGATCGACACGCGAGCCCGGCAAGTGCTGATCGAACCTGCGCAGGTGCGCGACGATCCACGGGTGCCACGGGTGGCTCGTCCACCCGTGTCTTCGGCGGATCGTCGCAGTAAGGGCACTGGTGGCGAGCCACCAGTGGCACCCCGTGGCAAGCCACCAGTGGCACCCATATACCGCACCGGCAAGCCCGAGCGCATCCCGTATGATCGACTGTTGCTCGCGACTGGTGCGCTGGCCCAGCGGCCGGCGCTGCCGGGAATCGACCTGCCCGGCGTATTCTGCCTGCGCGACCTGGACGATGCGGTCGCGATCCTGCAATACGCCGAAACGCTTGGCCCGCACGCTCGAGCGGTCTTCCTCGGCGGCGGGCCGGTCTGCTTGCAGGCCCTGACCGCGCTGGCTGACCGCGGGATGAAGGTCGCGCTCGTCGTGCGCTCGCCAGCGATCTTCTCGCAACTCGCTGACGCGTACACGGCCGGGCTGGCGGAGAAGGTGCTGCGACGCAACGGCGTGCGTGTGCTCACGAACGCGGAGCCCGTGGGTATCGAGGCACGCTCGCGGACACGCGATTCAGGCCTGATCCTGCATCTGCGTTCCGCTCAGCGGCTGGCTACCGACCTAGTCATCATCGGCAAGGGCACGCAGCCCAACACCGAGCTGGCCCGCGCGACCGACATCGCCACCGACGTGGGTATACTGGTGGACGAGACGATGGCCACGTCGGCCGCGGGCGTGTACGCGGCCGGCGACGTCGCCCAAGCGACGCACTGCGTCACCGGCCGCAAGGTGTGCTACGGCACCTGGACCAACGCCTGTGACCAGGGCCGCATCGCCGGGCTGAACTTGATCGGTTGCCGCGCCGAATGGGCCGGCGGACTGAACCGCAACGTCACCACCCTCTTCGGCCATGCGCTCGGGTCGGTGGGTGTCCTTCAGCCGGGAGGCGGCAGCCGCGGCGGTGGCGACGGACGTACGCTCCGTCATTACGTGGACCCACGGCGGCATGTCTCACGCCGGTTGATCTTCCGCGACGGTCGTTGTGACGGTGCCGTCGTCTGGAACGCCTGCGACGACCTGGGTGTGCTGAGCTGGCTGATCAGCACGCGGCACGACTGCTCGGGTTGGGAGGATCGGATCACCCGCGGTGAGACGACCTTCGGCGAGGCACTGCGGAAAGGGCTGGTCCAAATGCCGGCCGCGCACTAGCCTTGACCGACAAAGTGGAGAGGTTGCCGAGTTGAACGTGGAAGTGCGGCTATTCGCGACGCTACGCGACTACCTGCCGCCGAGCGGCAACCGGACCGCCATCCAAATCGAGATCTCGGACGGTGCGTCGATCGCTGACGTCATCAACGACCTCGGGATTCCCGCCGGACTCGCTCATCTGGTGTTGCTGGACGGGCGGCACGTGCCGGACCGACGTCGGCTGCTCAGGGACGGATGCGTGCTGAGCATTTGGCCGCCGATCGCAGGGGGATAACGACCGCTCGTCGGCCTCTTCGCGGGTGACGCTTCCCGAGAAGCCTTGGCCCGGCGCCGGCAAACGCTTGACGCGCGGTTGTGGGGGGTTTTGAATACCCGCGGGAGCCGTGGGAGACGGCGCGGTTGGCGTGTCGTGCAGGCGCGGAGCGCAGGAGGTCTGCTTGTTCCCCTGTTACGCTTGCCGCAACGTGGGCTGTTCGGACCTCGCGTCAGGCAGCCTGACGCGCCTCCAGTGAGGTAGTTGACCGTGCCTGAGCCTGCAACGACAGACGTTCATACCGGAACTAGCCTCTCCCTGCGGGAAGCTCGCCGAGCTCGAGCCGGGTGCGCACCGGCGACCGGGCAGCCTCTGACGGGAGGGCAGCAACGGTGAGTATCCACCTCGGGATCGACGTGGGTGCCGTCAGCGTGAAGGGCGCTTTGCTGCTGCCGAAGCAGCTCGCCCAATCCCTGCTCGCGCGCGGCGGCCTACCCGTCGGGCTGCGGGCGCTCAGCATGCCGCAGGGGCGTGACGTAGCCGTGGTGGTCGTCCGCAGTCGGCGGGCCCACGGACGCCCGCTCGAGGTCACCCGCGAGCTGCTCGAAGAAGTGTCGCACGCGCTCGGCTCCGAGCCCGTCGCGGGAATGGCCCTGACCGGCTTGGGCAGCGACCTGGTGGCCGAAGCTCTCGGCGTGCGCCGCTGCAACGACTTTCAGGCCTGCGTGCGGGCCATCGACCTGCTCCACCCGCAGGTGCGGACGGTCTTCGAGATCGGTGGCGAAACGAGCCGATACATCCGCCTCATGCCGGATCCCGGCAGCGGCACACTCAGCATCGCGGACTACAGCGCCAACGGGGACTGCGCCGCGGGCACGGGGGCCTTCCTGGATCAGCAGGCCTCGCGGCTGCAATACGCCGTCGAGGAAATCGGCGACATCGTCGCCCAGACCGAGCGCGCGGCCCAGATCGCGGGCCGGTGCAGTGTGTTCGCCAAGAGCGACATGGTCCATGCCCAGCAGAGGGGCTTTCGCCCGCCGGAGGTGCTGCGCGGCCTGTGCAACGCCGTGGCGACGAATTTTAGATCGGCGGTCGTCAAAGGCCGCGCATCCGAGCCGCCGGTCGCATTGCTCGGCGGCGTGTCGGCGAACTCGGCCGTGGTCGGCGCGCTAAGCGAGGTGTTCGAGCTACCGGACGGGGCCCTGATCGTGCCGGACGCCGCCGACTCGCTCGGAGCCGTTGGGGCGGCGATCATCGCGGCCAACGCGACCGAGGATGATCCGCCAAACTTGCGCCGGCAGATCGGGCAGCTCAGGCGCGGCGTGGGCGGCGGCAGCCATGCGTTCCCAACCTCCCCACCGCTGAGCCTCGAGCGCGTCACGTTGCTGCGCGACCGGGTCAAGCCGTATGAGCCTCCCGAGGATAACGCGATCATCGACGTCTACCTCGGGCTGGACATCGGCTCGGTCGGCACCAAGCTCGTGCTGATCGACGGGCAGGGTGACGTGATCGACCACATCTTCACGCGGACCGAAGGGCGGCCCATCGAGGTCGTCACGCGCTGTCTGCGCGAGCTCGAGGAGCGCGTCGGCTGGCGCGTGCGGGTCTGCGCGGTCGGCAGCACCGGCAGCGGGCGCGAGCTGGTTGGCGAGCTGGTCGGGGCCGACAGCATCAACGATGAAATCACCGCGCATAAGACCGGCGCCACCTTCGTCGGCGACCGCCTGCTCGGCAAGCGACCCGACACCATTTTCGAGATCGGCGGGCAGGACAGCAAGTACATCAGTCTCGAGTCCGAAGGCGGTGACTCGACCGACACCGTCGTGGTGGACTTCACCATGAACGAGGCCTGTGCGGCCGGCACCGGCAGCTTCCTCGAAGAACGGGCCGAAGAGCTCGGCGTGTCGATCAAGGACGAGTTCGCCGCGCTGGCGTTCCGCTCGAAGGCCCCGCTCAAGCTCGGCGAGCGCTGCACCGTGTTCATGGAGCGCGACGTGAACACCTACATGCAGCGCGGGGCCCAGCGCGAAGACGTCATTGCCGGGCTGGCCTATTCAATCGCGTACAATTACATCAACCGCGTGGTGCGCGGGCGGCGCATCGGCGACTGCGTCTTCTTCCAGGGGGGTACCGCGTATAACGACGCGGTGGCCGCGGCGTTCAGCATCATCTGCGGGAAAGAGATCATCGTGCCCCCGCACAACGTGCTGCTGGGCGCGATCGGGGTCGCGCTGCTGGCCAAAGAGAAGGTCGCCGCCGCGGGCAGTGAGACCCGTTTCCGCGGCTACGACGTGGACAAGATCGACTATACCCTGCGCGAATTCACCTGCAATGGCTGCGGAAACCACTGCTCGGTGCAGGAGTTCAACGTCCAGGGCGAGAAGACCTTCTGGGGCGACAAGTGCTCCGACCGCTATCGCAAACGGGCCAAGACCGAGCGCAAGCCGGTCATCCCCGACCTGGTCGCGGCGCGACACGAGCTCTTGCAGGCCGACGACGACGGCGACCCGCCCGGCGCGACCACCACCATCGGCGTCCCGCTAGCCATGTACACCTATGACTTGCTGCCGCTGTGGCGCCGCTTCTTCCGCGACTGCGGGTTCAAGGTGGTGACTTCCGCCGCGACCGATCGGCGAACTGTACGTATGGGGCTCGATTCGGTCCTGGCCGAACCCTGCTTCCCGATCATCGTTGCCCATGGCCACGTTGCCGAGCTGGTCAAGAAGAACGTGGACTACCTCTGGCTACCCAATATTCTCTCGGCGGACATCGACTCCGACGGGGAGTTGCCGGAGACACACGTCTGTCCCTGGGGGCAGACGTTGCCGTGGGTGATCCGCCAGGCGCCGCAGTTCCAGTCGTGGCAGGATCGAATCCTGTGTCCGACGCTGCGCTTCCGGGCGGGCCTCAAGCGGCTTCGCCAGACACTGGTCGATGCGGTGGCCGCTCTCGGCGTGCGCCGCTCCGTTGCCCGGCGGGCATTCGAGGCCGGCTGGGCCGCGCAACAGCGTTTCCGCTCGATGTACGAGCAGGCCGGGCGCGCGGCCCTGGAGACGCTCGAAGAGACCGGCGAGGCCGGCATGGTCCTGGTCGGCCGACCGTACAACATCCACGACCTGGGCGTGAGCATCTCGACAGCGAAGAAGCTGCGCGATCACTATGGCGTGAACGTCTTGCCGATCGACGCCTTGCCACTGGCGGACATCGACGTGCGTGACGTGAACGAGAACATGTATTGGGAGTATGGGCAGAAGATTCTGGCGGCGGCGAAGCTGGTCGGCCAACGAGCAAACCTCCACATCATCTTCATCACCAACTTCAAGTGTGGGCCCGACTCGTTCCTCAAGGGCTACCTTCGCCCGGCCTCCGGAAAGCCGTTCCTGTCTCTCCAGTTCGATGGACATTCCAACGACGCCGGCACGATGACCCGGTGCGAGGCGTATCTCGATAGCAAGGGAATCCTGCGATGGTGGCGAACCTCCCCGAGCAAAGCGACGGAAAAAGCCTTGTCGGCCGGACCCTCTACATCCCTCAGATGTCCCACGCCCCTGCCCGGGTGATGGCCGCCGCCTACCGCTCGCTCGGCTTCGACGCCACCGTCACGCCCGACTCCAACGACGAGACGCTCGACTTGGGCGGGCTGTACAGCGGCGGGGAAGAGTGCCTGCCGCACAAGATCACGCTGGGCGACTTCGTGCGGGTCTGCCGCTCGCCCGGCTTCGACCCGGCCAAGGCCGCGTTCTTCATGCCGCGCTCCAGCGGACCCTGCCGCTTCGGCCAATACGCGCCATACCTCAAGCAGGTCCTGCACGAGTTGGGCTACGGCGACGTGCTGGTCGTTTCGCCCACCAGCAACGACAGCTACGAGGGTATCGGCGGGCACGCGAGCGACCTGATGCGCATCGTCTGGATGAGCATCGTGGCCGCCGAGGTCACGTTGAAGCTCCTGCATCGGACCCGCCCCTATGAGACGAACGCCGGCGACTCCGACGCGGTATATCAGCAATCCGTCGAGGAGCTGGAGACCGCGGTCGCCCGACCTGGCTTAGAAGCTGAGCAAAAGCTTAACGATTTGGTCGGCATCATGGAGCGGATTCGCGATCGCTTCCGGGCCGTCCCCGCGCAATACGTCAAGGGTCGCCCGCTGATCGGATTGGTCGGCGAGATCTACTGCCGCGTGAATACCTTTGCCAACGAGGACATCGCGCGGCGCATCGAGCAGCTTGGCGGGGAATGCTGGCTCTCGGACATGATGGAGTGGGTCTGGTACACGAACTGGGGGCGCGAGACGGACCTGCTGCGCGACCGGGGCTGGTTCAACCTGGACTACCTCAAGATCAAGCTCAAGAGCCGCACGCAGCACCGCTACGAACACGCCCTGACGGCCCCCGTCGCCGAAGACCTCAAGGGCTATGAGGAGCCCCACGACGTCCGCGAGGTGCTGGCGGCCGCCGAGCCGTACCTGCCGGCCGCCGGGGCCCTGGGCGAGATGGTGCTCAGCGTCGGCAAGGGCATTTACTACTACCGCAAGGGCGTGGACGGGGTCATCGATATCAGCCCGTTCACTTGCATGAACGGGATCGTCTGCGAGGCGATCTACCCGGTGGTCAGCAGAGATCACGACGACCTGCCGATCCGCACGTGCTACTTCGACAAGGTCAACACGCAAATCGATCGCGATCTGGAGATTTTCCTGGACTTGGCCCGGGCTTATCAGCAACGAAAGCGCCGGTCGCGGGTCTATCCGGATTGCTTCGAATGAACCGCTTGTACAACGAACACCTAGCTGACCAAGAATCCCCGCCGCGGGACGGGGGTAACCGATCGGCACCGACGCCGACCGAGGGGCCCGTGTGTGACGGCGCTGAGCAGCGTTCCGGCGTGCTGCACCGTCCGATCGACGGGATTCGCCGCCGGGCCGTCGTCGCGGGCGATGCCGCCACTGAGCTCGAGCGGTACAAGCTTTCGCTGCGCAGGTACGCCCCGGTGCAACGGGGGATCAAGGGGCTGCCGTGGGAAGGGCGGTTTCACTGCACCCGGTGTGACCAGACCGTGCCGGGCCGCTTCCTGTACGAGCACTCCGAAGACCGTATGTACCTGGAGTTCGACTGCCCTACCTGCGGGTGCTACCGCGAGCGCTATCACGACGTGCTCTTCGTGAAGGACCAGCCGGGCCGCGACGCGCCGCGGCAACCGCGGCGAACACACGCAGGGGCGCTCGTCCGTCCGATCCTGCGTGAGCTGCCGCGCACGGTCGAAACGCTTTGTCCGGAATGCGCCTGCAACATCCTCGGCCGCTATTACGTGAAGGACAACCAGGTCTTCATGGACAAGACCTGCCCCGAACACGGGTACTTCCGCGACAAGATCAACCCCGATGTCAATCTGTTTCTGCGCGGCGCGCGCTACGCGTTCGAGGACGAGCGCGGCGTCTATCAGCCGCAGGTCGAGATGGCCCACTCGTGCCCCAGCGATTGCGGCCTGTGCAACCAGCACATCAGCACCTCGTGCCTGGCCCAGATCGACCTGACCAACCGCTGCAACCTCACCTGCCCGGTGTGCTTCGCCAGCGCCGGCGCCGCCGGCTACGTCGCCGAGCCAAGCTACGAGATGGTCATCGAGTTCCTGCGCTCGCTGCGGAACCAGCATCCGTACCCGGCGACGGCGATCCAGTTCACCGGCGGCGAACCGACACTGCACCCGGACTTCCACCGCATCATCAAGACAACCAACGACATGGGCTTTACGCACGTGCAGGCGGCCACTAACGGCATCGCGCTGGCCGACCGCGAGTTTGCCGAGCGCGCCGCGGAGGCCGGCCTGCACACGCTTTATCTCCAGTTCGACGGCGTGGACAACCGCATCTATGAGCAGCTTCGCGGTCGGCCTATGCTGGAGACGAAGCTGGCCTGCATCGAGAACTGCCGTAGGACCGGCATGAAGGTTTGCTTCGTGCCGACTATCGTCAAGAACTGTAACGAGGACCAGGTCGGGGCGATTTTCCGGTTCGCCATCGACAATATCGATGTCGTCAGCGCGATCAGCTATCAGCCGGTGGCGTTCACCGGGCGTATCGACCGTCGGGAGTTAGAGGAGAAGCGCTACACGCTCGGTGACCTGGCCCACGATCTGGCGGCGTGCAGCGGGGCGGACCTGGAACGTGATTTTTTCCCCCTCAGCTTCATCGCGCCGCTGTCGCGTATCCTCCAGACGGTGGATGGCAAGCCCAAGATCCGCTCGACCTGTCATAGCGACTGCGCGTTCGGGACGTACTTCTTCGTCACGCCCGATCGGCGGGCGATCCCGATGCCCAGGGTCTTCAACCTGCCCAAGCTGTTCGGCGCGTTCAACGAGTTGGCCGCCCGCATCAACACCAACCGCCCAAGCGGCATGGCCAACTGGAAGGACAAGCTGGATATCGCGCTGACGTTCCTGCGTACGTATCGCTGGCGCGAGCGCGAGTTCGGCGTCACGCCCTTCTCGTTCATCCGCGCCCTGCGCGGCCTGACCAATAAGGCCGCCGGCCGTGGCGAGCCGGGCACCAAGACCTACCGCACGCTGATGGCCGCCGGCATGCACTTCATGGACCGCTACAACTTTGACGTCGAGCGCATCCGCCGCTGTGTCATCCTCTACAGCACTCCGGACGGCGTCTACCCGTTCTGCACGATCAACGGCGGACCGACGTATCGGCCATTCCTCGAGAAGATGCTTGCCCAGCACACCGCGGACCGGCAGGTGACCCACCCGCAGCCGACCTTGCGCCCCGACACCGCTCCGAACGTGTTGGTCCCGTAGCTCGCTCGCCGGGACGTCTCGCCTCGATAAACGGTTGGGGCCCCGGCGTGTCCCCAGTAGAAAACAGCCCTCGCGTCCGAAGCTCGCCGGGGTGGTCCGATAACCAGTAGCCTGCCGCCTGGACGGGTGGAACATCCGACCAGCGCGAAAAAGGCGCTTGCTTCCAGGTCGGCGGCCGTGATAGTATATTATCAATTCTGGTCGGCAGGCCGGCCAAGGCCCGGTTCCCAG
This sequence comes from uncultured Planctomycetales bacterium, assembly GCA_964572345.1. Taxonomy (GTDB): domain Bacteria; phylum Planctomycetota; class Phycisphaerae; order UBA1845; family Fen-1342; genus JAUWXH01. The sequence goes on along the minus strand of CAZNFA010000015.1, from coordinate 3,629 downwards.
CACCCCCAGACGGAAGGAACTGTGAAATCCGTGCACACGAAGGAATCGCTTAAGCTAACCGCTCCAATTTGCGCGATGGCATCCCTGCTCCTGGTAGTGTCACCCGCAGCGGCTGACCTTAACCTCGGCCCCGAAGAGCTCGTCCAGGCCGACGGAGTGAACATTAACATTCCCGGCTACTCAGTGCCCTCCTTTGCACACTGGGACGGCGACGACCTGAAAGACCTGGTCATCGGCGAAGGTGGGAATCCCGGCAAGGTTCGGGTCTACCTGAACGTCGGGACGGTCTCGGCACCCCAGTTCTCGGCCTACTTCTACGCCCAATCGAACGGTTCGGACCTCGAGGTCCCCGGGGTCGGGTGACAGGGCGCCTTTCCCCGAGTGGTCTACTGGGATGCAGACGAAAGAAAAGACCTGCTGGTCGGACAGGCAAATGGAAAGATCAGGCTCTTTCTGAACATCAACGCGGATGACAACCCCGAATTCGACGGCGGTGTGTTCCTCCAGGTAGGTGAACCCGGCTTCAAGGTGGATATCGACGTGGGCGACCGCGCGACCTCCTCCGTCGTGGATTGGAACAGCGACGGCAAGAAAGACCTGGTTGTCGGAGCCCTTGACAGCAAGATACACGTGTTCATCAACGAGGGCAGCGATGCCGAGCCCGACTTCCGCACCGAGCAATTCGCACAATACTACGGTGTCGACTTGATCGTGCCCTCCGGCCGATCCAGTCCACATGTCCTCGATCTTGACGACGACGGCAAGAAAGACCTGCTCAGCGGCAACACCAACGGGCAGTTGGTGTTCTACAGCAACACCGGCACCGACGAAGCCCCCAGCTTCTTGGACTACGTTTACGTCGAAGCCGACGGCGTGCCAATCGACCTGCCGGGCCTACCACGCTCAAGGCCGTTCGTGTGTGATTGGACCGGCGATGACCTGCCTGACGTCTTGATCGGGGCCGGCGACGGTCTCGTGCACCTGTATCTGGGCCGCTGCCTCGGTGACATCACCGACGACGGACAGGTCGATCAGGCCGACTTGGGTGTTCTGCTGGCCGACTGGGGTTGCGACGACCCGGTAAACGGCTGCGCCGGCGACCTCGATGGCGACGACGACACCGACCAGGGTGACCTGGGCATTCTCCTGGCCAACTGGGGCTGCATCCAGATCGTTCCCTGAGGAGGTTCCGCCCAGCGTATTAGCCATCAACCGTTAGCTATCTTGCCCCTACGGCCAATCGCGCGGGCCGACGGAGAGCAGCAGACCGTCGCCGGTGATGGGAAACCGTTCGAGGTACTTCGCGATCGTCTTGACGCTGACGGCCTCGACCGCCGCCAGACGTGCGTCGAGCGTACGCACGTGGCCGTGCGTTTCCAGGTCGTCGATCAGTTGCATGAGCCGGGTGCGTGGGTTCTCGCCCTCGAGGGCCAGGTGCGTGCGGCGTTTGTTGGTGACGCGCTGGACCTCGTCGGGACGAATGCCGTCCTGGTGGACTCCCCGCGCCTGCTCGCGCAGGGCCTCGAGCATCTGCTCACACCGCTCCGGCTCGCCGTCGGCATAAAGCGCCAACAATCCGCAGTCGCCATACCCCAGCCACAATGCTCCGGCCTGCGAGCAGATGCCCTTTTGCACGATGTTCCAATAGCAGCGTGAGTTGCTCCCGCCGAATAGCGAGGTAAACGCTTGGATCGACTCCCCGGCCGCGTGTCCGGCCGGCAGGGAGGGGAACAGCAGCACCAGCGACTGCTGCTTGAATTGCTCGAGCCGGCGCTTGTATGTGCCGCCGGCCGGTGCCTGCGGCGGCTGAGCAACCAGACCGTCCGAGGCCCGCTCCCACGCCTCGCAATAGCGTCCGGCCGCGGCGAAGACCACCTCCGGCTCTACCGCGCCGGCCACGACCAGAAACATGTTGTCCGGGCTGTAACGCCGCCGATGGTAGCCCGCCATCTCCTCGTGCGGCAGCTTCTCGATCGTCTCTTTCTCGCCGAGAATTTCGTGCCCGAGCGGGTGCTGGCCGAACGCGGTCTCGTGCAGGAAGTTGCCGACGTGGTGCTCGAAGCTGTCGCCGCTCATGGCAATCTCTTCGAGGATGACGTTGCGCTCGGTCTCAAAGTCGTCTACCGGCAGGGCCGGGCGCATCATGTCCGCCAGCAGTTCGAGCTGATCGTTGACCCGCCCGGCCGGCACCCACCCGTAGTACATCGTGCGCTCCTTGCCGGTGTAGGCGTTGTAGATGCTGCCGAGCTCGTCGAAGCGGACGTTGATCTGGCGCCAGTCGCGTTTGGCCGTGCCCTTGAAGCACATGTGCTCGAGGAAGTGGCTGACGCCGTGCTCGTGCGGCGTCTCATGTCGCGATCCGGTCCGCGCGCAGAACCCCACCGCCGCGGAGCGCACGTGCGGCATCACCTCGCACACCACGCGCAACCCGTTCGGAAGCTGATGCTCAACAAAGCTGGATCGCATGAGGCGGGATTCTAGCGGCGAACGCGACGGGGTTGAACCCCCCCCCGGTGGTGTGGTATACTATTGGGGGGCAAGCGCGAGGCATCTTGGGCCGCCTCGCGCACGGGAGGCCAGGGCGATGTTCAAGTCAAACCGCCACAACGTCGTGTTCTTGTTTGCCGCTGTCAGCGTGATTGCCGCCGGGGCACCGATCCTCGCTCAAGACGGACCGGATCCCTCCGACCTGGCTGTCGGCGTACCCCTGAAGCCGTCCGCGGTCGACCCGCCGGAGGAAGACGGCGGAACTCGTTCGACCCGCGATGACTGCGTTGGCGACCTGGACGGCGACGGCGACACGGACCTGTCCGATCTCGCTATCTGGGTGGCTGACTGGGGTTGCGAACCCCCTCCGGTTTGCCCCGGCGACCTCGACGGCGACGGTGACACAGATTCCAGCGATCTCGGCATCCTGCTGGCCGACTGGGGCTGCCCTGATGACGATCCGGGCTGCGACGGGGACCCATCCGAGGCGCTCGGGTTCCACGTCGTCACGGTGGACAACTCGGCGGTGATGCCGCCGAACTACCGCACGTTCGATCTGGTCGCCGAGGTCGAAGACGGTGACGACTGGACCGCCATCCTCGCGGAAGCGGAGCTCACAGACTCCTCCGAGTGTGTCTTCTATCAGGATCCGACCTACGACGCCGACTGGCCGCAGCCGGACATCTTCGACTTTGTCCCGGAGCTGGAGTTCGACTCCTGGTACACCTTGCCGGAGGGCTTCCCCAACATTCCCGAGGATGGAGCTCCTGGTTTCGCCGAGATCGACAATCGGGACCGCTACCTCCGAGCCGTCTGGTTCGACGCGGCGAACACCGGCGGCGGAATGTCCGTCCTCGCGCGCTATACGATTATGGTTCCCGAGGGCAGCCCGATATTCCCCGGCGTCGTGTCGGCCGGTGAGGGCGGCGGTGCCCCGATCATTGGCACGATTGCAGGGGCCGCCACGAGCAAGGTGGGTTGGGGCGACTGCAACAGATTCGCCTTCGATATCGTGCACCTGTGCGGCGGCGACCTGGACGGCGACTGGGACGTTGATCACGCGGATCTGGGCATCCTGCTGGCGGACTGGGGCTGCACCTCCGATTGTGTCGGCGACGTCGATGGGGACGACGACGTGGACC
>CAZNFA010000014.1:0-92735 GCA_964572345.1 uncultured Planctomycetales bacterium | reverse complement strand
CCTAACGGGAACCGAACCTCAAGAAAACAGCACTGCAGACGGCTGAACTGTTACGTGCCGATCAAGACCGTCGAGTTGCCAGATCAGCGTGGCGCGCTCGATGGCTTCGCGGCTGAAGTGGCTGAAACGCAGCGGGACCTCCAGCGATTCACCTGGCTTGAGCCGCGGTCCGGGCTCGATGTCCATGCAGATGAAATCCGCGGCAAAGATGTCTGCGACGGTCATGCCGGGGCAGAACTCGTCATAGCCGAACTCCTTGGCCGAGCGGTCGTAGTTGACAATGCCGTTATGCTCCCACTCGATGTCGGTCAGCTCGGTGTAGACGTAGCCGCAGATCTTGGGGTGCAGGCGGAGCTCGTTGGTCAGGTATTTGAGACACCAGGAGATGTCGGCATCGCCCATGCCGGCGCTGATCCCGCCGTACTCACTGTTGATCAGCGGCTCGGTCCCCTGTTGTCGGCCCTTGACGTAGTTGAAGCCCGAGCCTGGTCTGGTCTGCTCGACGACGTGGCGGATGTGCTGACGGGCCTGCTTGTAGTCGTTGATGTAGAAGTGCCAACTGTTGATGTCGGTGACGACGTGGTCGTAGCGGCAGGGGGAGTTGTCTTCGCACAGGCGGGTCGGGTCGAGTTCCTTCGTGCGGCGGACCAGCTTCTCGATCCAGGCGTCCCACTCGGCGTCATGGCGGATGCCCCAGGTCTCGTTGAACAGCACCCAGGCGATGATGGACGGATGGTTGAAGTCGCGGCGGAGCGTGCCGAGCCAGGTATCCTCCCAGTTGCAGCGTCTGCCGTCGGTCGGCGGGCGCGAGCCCTCGCTGGGCAGGTCGGCCAGGATCAACACACCAAGCTTGTCGGCCCAGTAGAGTCGGCGGGGTTCGTCGGTCTTGATGTGGATGCGCAGGGCGTTGAGCCCGGCCCGCTTGGTGATCAACATATCGCGGCGGAGGAACTCGTCTGACGGGGCGGTGTAAATGCCCTCGGGGTTGAAGCTCTGATCGAGCACGGCGCGCAGATAGATCGGCTCGCCGTTGAGCAGGATGTATTCGTACGGGCGATCCTGCCACTTGCCGCGCGAGACCTCCCGCAGGGCGAAATACGTGTGCACGACATCGATAGAACCATCAGGCGTTTTCGCCTCGATGGTGGCGGGGTAAAGGTGCGGCGCGTCGGGGTGCCACAGTTTGGGTTCGGGCACGCGGACGTTCAGGCGGACTGTGCCCTTGCCGTTTCCCAGCTCGGCTTGGGCAGTGACGGGGGGAAACTCGTTTGACTCCGAGCGGATGGTCACGGTAACTGAGCGGGTGGCTGTCGTACTACGCAAGTCGATCTCGAATTCGGCCGACCCGGCCTCGATATCTGGGGTGTAGCGGGAGTGGTCGATGTACGTTGCTGGCCGGGCTTCGAGCCAGACGGTCTGCCAGATGCCCCCGGTCGGCGTGTACCAGCCTTCCTGCTTGCCTTTGGGATAGTCGCGGCTGCCGAAATCGACGGCGCGGACGGTCAGCGTTTGCGGCTGGCCCCAGCGGATGTGGTCGGTGATGTCGAGCTTGAACGGGATGTATGCTACGCGATGCTCGCCGATGCGTTCGCCATCGAGCCAGACGGTGGCCCACTGATCCACGGCGTCAAACCGCAGGTAAACGCGTTGGCCGCGCCAGTCCGGCGGCACGGTGATCTCGCGCTGGTACCACCCGACGCCGTCGCGGATCAGCTCGACGCCCGACAGCCGGCTCTGCCAGGGAAACGGCACGACGATGGTTCGGTCGAACACGATGGCTGGCGGGTCGTCGGTGGCTTCGTCGAGCAGGGCGAACTGCCACGTGCCGTTGAGACTCAGCCAATTGCCGCGTTGGAAGTCCGGTCGCGGGTGTTCGGGCCTGGGCACCTGGGCTGGCGCTGGGGCGTTAGTCAGCACACATAGCATCAGCAAGCTCGCATATGACAGTGTGTTTGTGATGATCCTAAGCATTCGGGGACTCCTCGCCGCAATCCGATGTCGGGGCGCGCTGTTTCCGCGGACTGCTCGCCCCTGATTGACGGTGGGGCTTCATCCTATCCTGGGCGAGCCGGGCCGCAATTACCCGTTGTTGCGACGTGCCGAGGGCCGGCAGGAGCGGGCCGCGTTGCGGAGGCGCATGAACGGTCTGTCTCGTGGGATACGAGAATAATCCTGTCGGGGGTCGTCCGGTGGGTTTTGCCGATCTGCGCGGCGTGGGTAAACTGGGCGCGGCGGGTCAACGACTGGATTCAGGCACGCCGCGGTACGGTGCACACCGGGTGACGTCGCACGCCGCGGGACGGTCTGTTCTGGAAAGGCGACTATGGGCAGTGCTGAGAAAGCCCTGACAGAGCGTATCAAACAACTGCGTCGGCGGCACTTCGGGGCGGGCGGCAAGGCCGAATTCGCCCGCCGACTCGACCTGCCGCTCGCGGAATACGAGCGTTTCGAGCGTGGCACGCTTCCGCCGGGCGACGTCATGCTCCGCATGTGCGAGCTGACGGGCGAGGACTTGCAGTGGCTGCTGACGGGCGTCGCCGCGCGCGGGACGGTGGTGATCTCGGGGACACGCGGGCGCCACCAGGACTTTCTGGCCCGTTTGGCCAGGCTGCTCGACGAGAAACCCACGCTGGCCGCCCCGTTGGAGGCGTTTGTGGAGCTGCTGATGCGGGGTGAGCAGGCCGGGCGGCAGGTCGCCCAGGCCCTGCCCGTGTCCGAGCCGCTGGACCTGATCCCGATTTTCGAGGCCGACGAGTTACCGGACGAGCTGCCCGCGCCCGAGGCGAACCCCGAGGGGGGGCAGTTCTGGCTGGTCGCACTGGGACAGAGCGCTTCGCTGACGGACGAGCAGCCCGCCGAGCTGGCCGAGCCGGCATCGGAGTGTGACAGCCAGGCGCTGCAAACCGTCCGCCTCGTCTCCGGCCGGACTGAGGACGGTCGCGTTCGCCGCTTCGTCCGCAGCCGGGAGGTGGCCCGCTGTTTCCCGGGGATGTTCGGGGTACGGCTGGGCGATGACACGATGGCACCGATGTTCCAGGCCGGCGACGCGGTGTTGGTCACGGTGGGGGAGGCGCCCAAGATCGGGCAGCCGGTGCTGTGCAAACTCGCCGGCGAGCCCGCGGTCCGCTGCCGTATCTGGCTCGGACAAGAGGAGCAGGTGGTCCATCTGGGGCGCTTCTCAGACGGGGAACACGAACAGGTGCCGTGCGACCGGCTTCGCTGGTCGGTGGAAGTGCTCTACCACCTGTCCCTGGCAGCGTAAGCCCGCGTACACACGCGAGCCGTCCGCAGCGGAGCAACCCATGCCGGTTGAGCGAGTTGGAAGCGACGTCCGCGTGCATCCGGTCGGGGCGGTCGCGGGTACGGTCCGCCTGCCGGGATCCAAGAGCCTTACCAATCGCTATCTCACTTGCACCGCGCTGGCCGATGGCGACAGCGCGCTGCGTGGCGCCTCGCTTTCCAGCGACACGCTGCGGATGGTCGCCGGCCTGCAACGTCTGGGCGTGCCGGTTGAAGTCCGCGAGGAGGGGCCGGCAATCCGCGTGCAGGGCTGTCGGGGGCATCTGCCCGCCGACGATGCCGAACTGGACGTCGGGGACGCCGGGACGGCGATGCGTTTTCTCACCGCCCTGGCGTGTTTGGGCTACGGGCGCTTCCGGCTGGACGGGTCGGCGCGGATGCGCGCGCGGCCGATCGGGCAACTGGTGGACGGGCTGCACGCGATCGGGGCGGGAATCGGTTACGAGGGCGTCGAGGGCTATCCGCCGCTCACGATCGTTGCCCGAGGCTTGGCCGGCGGGGAAATCGAGTTCGCTCGACCGCCGTCAAGTCAATACGTCAGCGCAATCTTGATGGTGGCGCCCTATGCCGCTCGCGATGTCATGATCCGCGTAAACGGCCCCCTGACTAGTCGGCCGTATGTGGACATGACCATTGCGGTCATGCGCGCGCTGGGCGTGGAAGCCCTATCTGCCGAGGGTCAACGTTTCATTGTGCCGAGCACGCAGCGCTATCGGGCTGGCGAATTCGAGATCGAACCCGATGCGAGCGCCGCGTCGTACTTCTGGGCGGCAGCGGCCGTCACCGGCGGACGCGTGCGCGTGAGCGGCCTGACCCGCGCCAGTCCCCAGGGGGATGTTCGGTTTGTGGAGGTGCTCGCACGCATGGGCTGCGGTGTCGATGCCGGCGATGACTACATTGGGGTGCAGGGGCCTTCACCAGGGCAATTGCAGGCTGTTGAGGTAGACCTCAACGAGATGCCGGACGTAGTGCAGACCCTAGCCGTTGTGGCGTTGTTTGCGCGCGGCACGACGCGCATTTCCAATGTAGCCAACTTGCGGATCAAGGAGACCGACCGCCTAGCTGCCCTGGGGACGGAACTGAGTAAACTGGGCGCCGCGGTTGAGGTGTTCGACGACGGCTTGACCATAACACCACCGGCGCGGGTCAACGGGGCTACGATCGACACCTACAATGATCACCGCATGGCGATGAGCTTCGCGTTAGCAGGGCTGGCAATTGACGGCATCGTGATCAAGGACGCCGATTGCGTGTCCAAGAGCTTTCCCGATTACTTCGAGACACTTGCCAGTCTGGGAACGAGTGCGGGGGTCTCGTAGACACGAGGTTGGTGCGAGAAGGGATTCTCGCACCAGCCGTATTCTCGCATCAGCGGCGCTTCTGACTGCAGGCTATACCGTGTTGCTCACTGTCCCTGATCGACGCTGAGCACTCGCACCCGCGGCGGGTTAACGAACGCCAGGTGTCTAGCGGCCATCTCCTGCCGCGCCGGTGGCTCGCCCTCGACGACCCAGATGCGATAATGTAATGACAAGCTTTGGCCGGTCGCTATCTTGTGCTGGAAAAACGCGCCGAATCGGCCGTAATCGCGATAGGCCGAATAAATGGTTGGCTTCGGATTCTGCGGATGGTTCATGTGTTGCACTACGTAACGTCGGCCATTGAGTCTATAGGACATTGCCACCCAGGGAAGATCTTTGTCTTGACGCGGGTCGATACCGTCTTCGTGGAATAAGTAACTGGCCTTGAGCGCCTGGTCAGCCTCCGCCACATCGTTGTGCGCCCGGTACTGCACGCCCGCGTGCTCCGGGTCGCCGTCCAGGAACACGTCACCGGCAACTGCCTTCAGGGTGCTGCGGAATTCCAGCAGCAGGATTGTAGGCGCGGACTGGCGAAACACGATGGCTTCGCGCTCCTCGGCAATGACCGGTTTGCCAGTGGGGTCATTCCAGTGAATCAACGACTTCAGGCCGGCAAGCACCGGTCCGGTGCTTTGGTGTAGAGTGCGCTGGTGGCGCTGAGCAACACCTTTCATGTGCCAGAAGTCGTATTCCTTCCCGCCGTGTTTCAACTTGTTCCACCCGATGAAGATGCCACGATGGTGTGTATACAGGCCACCGGGGCCCTTGGTGAGCAGCTTCTCGCCGGCGGCGTCGAAGACATGGTAATATGGCTTGTATGTCTGGTGCAGTCGCTCCTGTGAGGATGCGTCGTAGGCGTACATATAGCGCAGCACGGCCTGTTTCTCCCAGCGCACGTCCAGATGCTCCTTGGGGCTTTCCAGCCATGTAAAGCAGGGGCGTGGCGGGGTGTCGGCGACCCGCAGCGTGGCGACCCAGTTCCCGGCGCGGCCGGCTTTGAGTTGCGGCGCAACCCACCACAGTTCGGCTGCACCGTCCTTGCGTACGATCTGTCCGGGCACGCCCGAACCCGCGACGCCTTCTTCTCGCAGCGTGACGGCGATGTTTATGTCTGATTCGTTGGCGAGCGATTCGGGAAGGGCGACCACCGCATGGAGTGGAACGTCGCGCGCACCAAATTCGGGCGCGGCCACACGGAGCTGAATGCGCACATCGCTCTGTGCGGCGGCGAGAGACACTACCAGCAGCATGGCTAGTATCGAACAGCAGGCTCTTGCAGACATTCCCGTCACCTCTCGTGTGCTGAGCGTGTTGGCGTTGACCGTTGCCTACACCTTGTCCGGGACAACGAAGGGCTTCCGGTAGTTGCGGGCGAGCAGCGTCTGGGCCCGGCGGTCGCCCACGAACTGCTCCTTCTCGCCGTCGAACGTTAGCATCCGGCCGCGACGGTACGCGATGTTCGCCATGTGCGGCAGTACGGTAGAAGTATGCCCCTCCTCGATTTCGCACGTCAGGTCCTCACGCCGACCGGAGCGCAAGGCGTTGATGAAATTCTGGAAGTGGTTGCCGCCGCCGGTGCCGGCCAGGTTCATCGGGTCGGAGACTTCCTCGACCGTCTTGTTGCTGGGTCCGGGCTCGTTCTTGCGTCCGAAGTAGGTCTTCCAGGTGCTGCCGTTGAGATGCATCCAGCCTTCGGTGCCAAAGAAGAGATTGCCGATGCGGATGCCGTCCTCGGTGTTGGTGTAGAGCCCGCGAACCTCGAACTGGAGGGTCTTGCCGTCCGCGTATCTGAATACCGCGGTTTGGGTATTCGGTGTTTCCTGATCGGAGTCCCAATGGAAGTAGTCTCCTTCGGACTGCACGGTGACCGGGTGCTCGTGCTTGTTGAGGCCCCAGCGGGCGATGTCAAATTGGTGTGGGCCTTGATTACCGATATCGCCAGAGCCGTAATCCCAGAACCAGTGCCAGTTGTAGTGGAAACGGTTCTTGTTGAACGGGCGTTTCGCGGCGCCGCCGAGCCAAAGGTCGTAGTGGACGCCCGGCGGGATGGGTTCGTCGGGATAGCTCCCGATGCTGTCGCGGGGCTTGAAGCATAGTCCGCGGGCCATGTAGACTTCGCCGAGCTTGCCATCGTGGAGGAACTTCATCGCCGCGCGCACGTTGCCGATCGAGCGGTTATGAAAGCCGGCGGAGACGATGCAGTTGTAGCGGCGCGCGGCCTCGATCATCTTGCGGCCTTCCCAGATGTTGTGGGAAACCGGCTTCTCGACGTAGACGTGCTTCCCGGCCTGACAAGCCCAGATGGTCGCCAGGGCATGCCAATGGTCCGGCGTGGCGATTGCGACGGCGTCGATGTCCTTGTCGTCCAGGACACGCCGGAGGTCGTATTCGGTAGCCGGTGGTGTCTCCTGGATGCCCTCGAGCTTCTTGAGCGTTGGCCCGAAGAGGTTCTCGTCCACGTCCGCAATGGCCTTGATATGCACGTTCGGAATCCTAGCGAAGCCCTGCATGAGCTGGGCCCCACGGCTGCGGATGCCGATGCAGGCGATATTGATGCGGTCGTTGGCGCCGATGACACGGCGCGGGACCGTTGCCACAGGGGTGGTCTTCCAGGCGGTGCACGATGTCAGGGCGCCGGCGGCAACTACGCCAGCGGCGGCGCGCGTGCCGCGAACCAGGAAGTCACGACGCGAGAGATCTCTGTGGTCAGATGGCATGTTGGTTTCTCCTCACCTTCGATATGGCAAGATTCCTCGTCGCTTCACTCCTCGGAATGACACTGTAGCGGACGGTTCTTGCTGATTGCCCGCAATCCAGGTCACTTCAGCGGGACGATCCAGATGTTGCGAAAACGCACCTTGTTGCCGTGGTCCTGTAGCAGGATTGGTCCTGGCTGCGGGCCTTCCGGCTCGCCGGCGCCGGTCTTGTTCTTAAGCTCCACGTCATCATGAATTAGAACGCCGTTGTGCCATACGGTAATACGCGCGTTCTGGACCTTCTTCGCGTGCTGGCCTTCCCCCTCGAAGCGGGCGGCGCGGAAGGTTATGTCGTAGGTTTGCCACTCGCCCGGCGGCTTGGAGACGTTCTTGTCCGGAGCCTTCAACCCGTAGAGTGCACCACAGTTGTTGCTCTTCGCGTCCAAGCCGTACGAATCCAGAATCTGCACTTCGTACCGGCGTTGCAAGTACACTCCGCTGTTGCCGCGGCCCTGCCCTTTGGCCTCTGGTGGCGATTGCGGCACATTGAACTCGACGTGCAGCTTGAAGTCCTGGAAAACATGTCTGGTGAGAATGCTGCCGGTGCGCGGCACGACCTCCATCGCGCCATCGACCAGTTTCCACTGGACGGGTTGCCCGTTGGTGTGCGTCCACTGCGAGAAATCGGTGCCGTCGAACAGGACGATTTTCTCAGACGGCAGCGCCGCCGGGACGGCGGAACCAGCTGCATCGGGTCGCTGCTGCGTATTGCAGCCGGCGAGGAGTTGCAGTATCGCCAGCAATGCGAGCGTGTCTGCCGCCGCGTGTCGCCATCGTGTCACTGGTACTCTCCCTTGCTCGGCCGCGAACCGGCGCGGCCCGGGCGTCTCAATTCACTCTGGCCATCTGGTCACGCAAGGTCTTGATCGCCGCCGGTAACTGCCGCGGCAAGTCCTTCCAGCCACACTCGATCGAGATCAGACCCTTGTAGCCGATGTCCTTGAGGGCCTGAAAATACCCGGTGAAGTCGTCGCCGGCGACGCCCGGCGGCGTGCGCTTCGCTTTCTCCGCGATGTGCAGGTGAACGATCACGTCACTGGCTTGGCGGATATGCTGTGGAGGCTCATCCATCCGCAGCATGTGGAATATGTCAGCCAAGAGGCGGATGTTCGGGTGGTTCACGGCGCGTACGATCTTCGCACCCTGGGGTACCGTGTTGATGAAATTGGTCTCCCTCTTCTGGAGTGGTTCGACCGCGACGACCACATCGTAGGGCTTGGCCAGCGGCCCCATCTTCTTCAGCAGGGCAATGAACTGTTGCTCGGCCTTTCCGTGGTCGAATCCCTCGGGAATGGTGCGCGAGCCACTGGAGCCGAAGACAATCGTTTTGATGCCGGCCCGTTTGGCACGCTTGAACGCGGTCTCTGCGAACTTCAGCACACCTTCGTGGTTCGCGTCGGGGCCCGTGCTTTTCAGCGAGCCGGGCAGAAAACCGTTGGCCGAGAGCACCGGCAGCCCACACTCTCTGGCGGCTTTGAGGTTCGGCGCGAACGCGTCCTCGGGCTTGTCCGGCACGAGAAACCGGCGCACGCCGGCCTCAATGTAGTCCGCGCCGCCCTGACGCAGCACACCGGCATTCGCGACAGACGTGCACACGCCGATCCTCGGCGCAAAGACGGCGCGGGCCTGCTCTTGCGGCGAGCCGAAACCGACCCGTGGCGACAAGATGTTTCCCGCGGCGACAGCGCCAACGGTTTTCAGGAAGGTCCGCCGTGATTGTCGCATGGTCTCGCTCATCGGATGCTCTCCTTACTTGGATGACGAACCGCAATACTCGTGCCGAGCATCTCCGCTGCGCTTACCTCCGCGCCATCTCCAGCGCTGCCGTCGTCGTGCGATACTTCGTCAGCATGTTCGGCGCTTCCCAGTCCGGTAGCCTTCCGTCCACGAGATACTGCAGATAGCGCTCGGTGACCTGTCGGAAGTGGGCCTCGTGGCCGATGCGGTATTCGTCAGGAATCTGTATCTGCCAGCCGGTGGCCTGCGGTTTCAGGTCGATGCCGGGATACGTGTTTCGCAGGCTCGCGATCACCTGCTTCAGCGTCTTGGCCAATTCGGCAGCCTGGTCGGGGGACGCCGGTTCGACGTACAGCTCAGGTCGGTAGCTCTCTTCGGCACCCTGTCGGATGATCACGTTTGCCTTCGTGCCGTGCATGACCGAGTAGTGCGTGTCACCGCCACGCGCGCGGGCCTGGAAATCCCACCGGACGGTCACGCGCACGTGCACGCCCTTGAGCGTATAGACCATCTCGCCGTTCGCGTAGACCGGGAGCGCACCATCGGCGTTGAGCTTGGCTCTCAGGAACTGCGGGAACTTCGGTGATCGCGTGACCTTCTCGAACTGCTCAGGCGAGATCGGCGTCGGCCAGCGGTGAGCGCGAATCATCTTTACATCGCGGTCGAAGTCCAGCGACTCTTCCGGGAAGCACTCCCACTGCACGAGATCGACGAGGTGCGTGGTAACGTCCACGATGCCTTCGCCCTGCTGCATCGTGTCAAAGTACCACTCGGGCCGCTTAATCGGGTCTCCGGCAACGTATTTGAAGAAGTGGTGCACGCTCTCCTTGATCACCGCCGGATCGTCAGGTGTGCCCTTCTGGAATTCGCCAAACACGGCCGGGTTGTTCACGAGCTTCTTCTGCAAGATCGTCGCGATCTCCGACCGCTCCGTCATGATGTCGTAGAGGAGCACGCCGTTTCTCTTCGCCACCCCAAACGCCCGTTCGAGCAGCTTGCAGCCGGCGGCGTCGATGCACATGGGCTTATCCGCCAGCACGTTCAGCCCGGCGTCCACGCACGCCTTGATGTACTTGGCCTTGTTCCGGTTGTTGCCCGAGATCACGACCACGTTGCCCGGGCGCTCGCGCAGCATGCGTTCGAGGAAATCCGCGCCGGCGTAGACGTGCTGCTGCCAGCGTGTCGGGTTTTCGGCCCGGCTGTTGAAGCCCTCGATCCGGCGCAAGTGATCCTCGACGTCCGAGCCCGCCGGGGCGAAGACATAGACGTCTGGCGAGACCTGGTCGTACATCGTCTTCTGGACGAGCGCCGCGTGAAAGTGCCCGGGATCGAGCGTGGTCAGCACGACTTCGCCCGGCGCCCCCACGAAACGGCTTCTGCCGGTCTGCTGCGAAGTGCAGGCGGATAAGGACACGAGCGATCCGATCAGCAGGAAACACATCCGAGACGACGAGCAATTCATCCTGGGGTCCTCTCCGCCATCGCGTCGGTCCCGCGCGACCGTCATCGACTCCGTCGTTGCCTTTCCGCGCTGCCGGGCACATGATAAAGCCTGTGGCTACTCCGAGACAGTCATACGGGTGGAGCATGGCAGGAACTCGGCCTGTATCACGTCGCAGCTTTCTCCGCCGGGCAGGCCTGGCCGCCATCGCGGCCCCATACATCGTGCCCGGCACCGCGCTGGGCGGAGCGACGCGGCGCGCCCCGTCTGAGCGAATCGGGCTGGGGATCATCGGCCTCAAAAAGATGGGCCGGGCTCACGTCAGCAGCCTATTGCGGTACGCGGAGGTGCAGATCGTAGCGGTCTGTGACGTGGATACAAAAGCACGGGAAGCAGCCAAGAGGCGGGTCGAGGAGTATTACTCCGCTCGGCAGACCAGCGGGCGATACCGGGGCTGCGCGGCATACAACAAGTACGAGAAGCTGCTCGCGCGCGACGACGTCGATGCGGTGGTGATCGCGACGCCCGAGCATTGGCACGCGATCATGGCGATCGCGGCCGCCCGCGCTGGCAAGGACGTTTACTGCGAGAAGCCGTTGTCGCTGACGATCCGCGAGGCGCGGGCGATGGTGAACGCGGCCCGGCGCTACGGGATCGTTTTTCAGACCGGCAGCCAGCAGCGCTCGAGCAGGCGTTTCCGGCATGCGTGCGAGCTGGTTCGCAATGGCCGGCTCGGGGACGTGCACACGGTCAACGTGGGCGTGGGCCCGCCGTCGGGAGAAGTGTACCTGCCGGCGCAACCGATTCCCCAAGGGCTCGACTACGAGCGCTGGCTCGGCCCGGCGCCGTGGCAGCCGTACCACGTCACGCGCTGCGGTTCATACTATGAGGACGGGTGGCGGCGGATACGGGACTACTCCGGTGGGAAGATGACCGACTGGGGGGCGCACCACTTCGACATCGCCCAGTGGGGACTGGGGATGGATCGCACCGGCCCCGTTGAGATCATTCCCCCCAACGGGAAGGACGTGCCCGCGCTGACCTACCGATACGCGAACGGAGTCACCATGATCAAGGGCGGTGCGGACGGGATTCTCTTCACGGGGACGAAGGGGAGGCTCGAAGTGAACCGCGACCACCTGACGACGTGGCCGGAGAGCATCGCGCGGCAGCCGATCGGGCCGCACGATCTGCATCTCTGCGAGAGTCCGGGGCACTACGAGGACTGGCTTCGGTGTATCCGCACGCGGCGCAGGCCGATCTGCGACGTGGAAATCGGGTGCCGATCGATCACCGTCTGCCACCTGGGCAACATCGCGTTCTGGGTTAACCGGCCGATCAGGTGGGATCCGGTGAGCGAGCAGATCATCGGCGACGAGGGGGCGGCGCGGTGGCTAGATCGGCCGAAGCGGGCACCGTACCGCATATAGGCTGATAAGCCGGCATGGTTCGCGGTCGGCCGTTCACGCTCACTGCCTCGGAATGACAACAGCTCAATCGCTACGGCCAGTCCAATCGGTGTGGAAGAACTGCCCACGCGGCTTGTCCACACGTTCGTACGTGTGGGCTCCGAAGTAGTCGCGCTGCGCCTGCAGGAGATTCGCCGGCAGGCGCGGGTTGCGGTAGCCATCGAAGTAGGCCAGGGCCGAACTCATAGCCGGCACGGGGATGCCGAGTGTGACCGCGGTGGTGATGACCCGGCGCCAGGCCGGCTGGGCGCGGTTGACCGCCTCGGCGAGGAACGGATCGAGTAGCAGGTTGACAAGGTCCGGCCTGTTGGTGAACGCCTCTGTGACCTTGCCAAGCAAGACAGAGCGGATGATGCACCCGGCCCGCCAAATCGAAGCGATTCCCGCGTAGTTCAGGTTCCAGCCCTCGGACTTCGCAGCCGCGCGCATGAGCTGGAAGCCCTGCGCATGGTTGATGATCTTGGCGGCGTAGAGTGTCTGGCGCAGATCGTCGAGAAAAACGGCGTGGTCGCCCTCGAAGCGGGCCGGCGGACCGGTGAGGACGTTGGCGGCGGACACGCGTTCGTCTTTTAGCGTAGAAAGACAGCGGGCGAACACTGCTTCGGCGGTCAGGTCCAACGGCTGGCCGAGATCCAGGGCTGTCGTTGCCGTCCAGGTGCCGGTGCCTTTCTGCCCGGCGGCGTCGAGGATCTTGTCGAGGACCACTTCACCGGTTTCGGTGCGGTAGCCCAGGATGTCGCGGGTAATCTCGATCAGGTAGCCAGCCAGTTCGCTGCGGTTCCAGTCATCGAATACGTCGCGCATGCCGTCGAGCGACAACCCAAGGCCGTCCCGCATCAAGTGGTAGGCCTCACAGGTCAACTGCATGTCGCCGTATTCGATGCCGTTGTGGACCATCTTGACGAAGTGCCCGGCCCCGTTTTCACCCACCCAGTCGCAGCATGGTGTGCCGTCGTCGGTCTTGGCAGCGATGGCCTGGAACATGGGCTTTACGCTTTCCCACGCGGCCGGCGAACCGCCAGGCATGATCGACGGGCCGTGCAGGGCGCCTTCGGCGCCGCCGGAGATACCTGCGCCGACGTAGCGGAGACCCTTGTGTTCAACGTGTCTCGTGCGCCGGTTGGTGTCGGCGTAGTGGGAATTGCCGCCGTCAATGAGGATGTCGCCCCGTTGCAGATGCGGGAGCAACTGTTCGATACACTGGTCCACGACTTGGCCGGCGGGGACCATCATCAGAATGCGCCGCGCCGTTTCGAGACTCGCCACCAGCTCCGACAAGCTCTTGACGCCAATGATGTTCTTGCCGGCCGCGCGGGTCGCGAGGTAATGAGCCGACTTTTGTGCGTCGGCGTCGTAGATGGCGACGGAGTAGGCGTTTCGCTCGAGATTGAGGGCGAGGTTCTGCCCCATCACTCCGCAACCGATCAAGCCGACAGTCTGTTTCCGCGCGCTGTCATTGGCCATGTTGTTCATCCTGGAATTGGGCGCGCAGGGCCCACAGCCCCAGTCCGGGGTTGGAGATGTAAAACACCCGCTCGTCGTCGTCTGTCACGTTCCAGCCGTCGTTCAGCGAAGCGGGGTCGTAGCGCTCGAGCATGTCGCTGAGGTCGGCGTAGGCGAACCCGACCGTCTCAACCTCCTCTCGCGTTAAACCGCCCGGGCAATAGGCGATGTTGAAGCGTCCTTCGGATGAGCCGTGGATCAGGTGCGCCGCCGCGGCAAGGTTGGCGGCGAGGTCCGTATTCTGCTGCACCATCCGCAAGGTGTGAGGCGTGCCGCGATAGCCGTACTTGCGAATGAGCCGATCGATCTCGGCGTCTTCGCCGAAGGTTCTCACCCCGGGCGCGAGGACGATCAGGTCGCCGCCATCGGCGAGCGCCATGCGGGTGCGGTAAATGGCCTTGTTGCCCAGCCACGTGGACTTGAACTCGTTCGGGTCAAGATAGACGACGGCTTTTTCGAGCGGTGAGTCGAGCAGGTCCAAATTCACCTGTCGGCAGAGTTCCGCGCCGCGCAGGAAACAAGCTTCGTCGTCACCGGCGTACAGACCGCGGGTGACCAGGCGTCCGGTGTCATCCTTCCCACGCACGGTCAGGATGTACGCGACGGGCAGATTCTGGGCGAAGTGCTTGGTCATGTATTCGAGCACGGCGCGCACCGGCGAGCGCGCCCGGCCCATGATGCGCTCCATCCCGCAGACGGCACCGATGAAGTGCGTCTTGTTGATCGTGTCCTGGCCGCCGACGCCGACGAAGATGTTCTTGCTGTGGTTGGCGATACCGGACACTTCGTGCGGCACGAGCTGTCCGAGGGAAATGATGCGATCCCAGCCGCCTTCGACGAGCAGGCGGTTGACTTCGCAGGGCAGGGAGAAGGAGAGCTTGCCCTCGGTGACTTCGTTGATGAACTCGGCGGGAACTTCGCCGAGTCGAACCAAATCGCGGCGCCAATCATGCACGCGGAACGCGGGCCGCGGGACCCCCGGAAACATGGCGGCAAGCTCGGTGTCGGTCATGGGGGCGTGCGTGCCGAGGGCGGGCAAGATCTCGACGTGGGCGCTGGCCTTCAGCCGCTCGTAGAGCATGACGGTCAGCGGCCCGGCCCATGAGGCGGCGCGGGTAACGTCCGGTGGCACAAGCAGGACGCGCTTGAGATCGCCGAGCGCGGCCAGCATACGGTCAATGAGCCCGCGAGCGCGTCGCTCGGTGATGACGGCATTCGGTGAGCCTTCGTGAAAGTACTCCACAGCCGGGTTCCCGCGTCAGGCGCGCTCTTGCCTCCACGGCGGCGTATCGGGCAAGCGTGCCTGGAAGTCTGCAACGAGCGCCGCCTCGTATCTGGCCTGGTATTTGCCCGCGAAGAATTTATCCAACGCCTCGGCGAGCAGACGTCCCCAAGACTCCGCTTCCGCTCCCGGGTTGATCGGATAGAATAAGGCATCATTGGCGCGGGCAGCCTGCATGTCACTCGGCGCATCGCCAATCACCAACACCCGGTCGCTACCGTATTTGCCTTCGCTGGCCGCTCTAAGCTGCTCGGTCTTGGTGCCCATCTCCTGGCCGGCAATC
The DNA here is from genome assembly GCA_964572345.1 of uncultured Planctomycetales bacterium. Lineage (GTDB taxonomy): Bacteria > Planctomycetota > Phycisphaerae > UBA1845 > Fen-1342 > JAUWXH01. The sequence goes on along the minus strand of CAZNFA010000014.1, from coordinate 77,603 downwards.
AGCGCGGCGTACCGCGCGATATCGTTCTCGCGCCATTCGCGTTGGAGCGCTTCAAAGGGCGTGGCCGAAACCACCATGATGTCTGCCCGCTCAGACGCCTTCTGAAGGCAGTCGCGAACGAATGGGAACGGCGGGACTCCATGCACGATGTCGGCGATGGTCGCATTGACCGCCCTGCTCCACGTTAACACGCTGCGCAACTCGGCCGCCGCGCTGCTCTCCGCCGCCTGTATTTGAGCCTCCAGGGCGGGGTTGCCGGGCGTGGTTTCATGGGTCAGCCAGTCGCGCATGGCCTCCAGCCGCGGAACGGCTACGCCGCGTGTGCGCACTTCGGGACGCTCGGCGAGGAAGTCGAACGTCAGCGCCAGGGCCGGGAAGCGGTTGATGCCGCGCCACTTCGAGTAGAGGTTGACGAACTCCGCCGCCTCGCGCGTGTAGCGGGAGATCGCTTGAAGCCCGAAATGCTTGATGGTATTGGGGATGAAGCACTCCTTGTGCTTGATCTCCATGGAGTCGAAGGCGCAGCCGTCCGAGTCGATGCCGATGAAGTGTTCGTGCGCCTTCTGAAACGACGTCAGGTCTCGGACATAAGCTTCGGGCATAGGTGAAATACTCTTGCTATCGGCTTTCCCTGTCAGGCGTTCGGTCGATCTCCTGCGGAGCGGCCCGGAATTCCGAGCGTTCCCAGATGCCGGCCGATATGCCGCGCGACATATGTATAGTGCGCTTCCTCCTGCTCATTGAGCAGGCTGTATAGTCGGGTTGCGAACCGAGGTCGGCCACCATCTTCTGCCCGCAGAATCGAGCCGTAGGTGATGTGCAGCAACTGCCGATGTCCCGGATCGTCCAGCAGGCCGGGCAGTTCTTCCTCGGCAACGCGGTCGATGGGCTGCAAGCGCTCCGGCTGAACTCCAACGTGGTAATGCTGCGCCGCGGCCGGGAAACTCTCGCGGGCATGAGTATAGAGGGAGCGGAAGAGCGCGGCGTCTGTGGCTGCGACCAGGCGAAGTGCCTCCAGCCAACTGGTACCGGCGGTCTTGTGATGCAACCGTCCACCTGTGTACTGGCCGATCGTGGCGAAGATGGAGAACTTGTCGCTGCCGGAGTGAATGCTCAGCTTGTAGCCGAAGTGGTCGGCCAGCGCGGCATGGAGCGCGAATTCGCGTTCGAAGCCGGTCAGATCGCCGACGTAGTCAATCCCCTTCTGAAACTCGCCAAGGAAGCGGGGCGCGAGGCTGGTGACCGTTACGCCCGCGTTCTGCAGCTCGCGGGCGACAAAGAAATGGGCGGCCGGGTCGGTGGGCGTTTGCGTTTCGTCGATCGAGAGCTCGAAGTCACACTTTGTACCGCTGATGACCTGCTCGTAGACCCGGCGCGTGAACAGCAAGGCCTTGCCGTAGGTCAGCACGGCGGAGGCCAGTTGATGCGGTGTGAAGCGGATCGTATGCGTCTGGCCAGTGGCGTCGTGAATCACGTGGTTCCGGTTCAGGTATCTCGTTTCCCAGGTGTTTACCTGCGCTGCGGGCAGCGTTCGTACGCGGGCCAAGGCTTCTTCCGCGGACAGCGCGGCGACGCCCGGATCGATATGGTCCGAGCAGTCGAGTGTGATCATCGTCGCGCCTTGCTCGAGGGCGACATCGATCTCGGCTTCGGTTCTCAGATGGTCGGCGTCGGCGCCGTAACCGACCGTGAAATGCTCCTGGAATACGCCCCAACTGGCGGCGGCGATCACGTCCGGGAAGGTTCTCCCAGTCAGGGTCAGCTCCCGCAGCGATTGCTGGGCCAGGACCGGCACGGCCTCGAACGGGCGGATCGCCCGCACATGGCCCGGCGTGGCCAGCCCGAGGCGGTCCCCGGTGCCGAACGTGGTCCGGTGATGGCCGACGGGCACCGGAGCGGTGAAGGGAAACAGGGCATGCAAGGCGGCAACGTTCGCCAGGTCGCAAGGGATGACGGTTAGGTCTTGGTCGAGATAGCCTCGGCCGCCAAAGTCTTGGGCCGCCCGGGCGTTCCCCCAACAAATCAGGTGTTTCACGCCGTCCAGCCGGGCCAGGAAGAACGTGGCGTCATTCGCGTCGGCCAGCGATTGTGCGTAGACGCCAGGGACGGAGCCGTGCTTGCCCGGGGCGCGGTTGGATGTGTGGCCGGGCCGGACGCCACTTTGCTGAAAGGTCTCGACAAAGGCGCGAACGTTTTCCATTCGTCAGACACCGCCGAACGCTGAGAAGCCGCCGTCAACCGGCACCACGACGCCAGTGACAAAGGCGGCGGCATCCGAGCAGAGCCAGAGCGTCGCCCCGGCGAGGTCCAGGGGCTGGCCGAAGCGTTCCATGGGGGTGTGGGCGACGATGGCCTGGCCCCGCGACGTCAATTCGCCCGTGTCGGCGTCGGTCAGCAGGAAGCGGTTCTGCTCGGTTAGGAAGAAGCCCGGCGCCAAGGCGTTCACGCGGACGCGCGGGTTGTACTCCTGGGCCACGTGCACGGCGAGCCACTGGGTGAAGTTGCTGACGGCGGCCTTGGCGGCCGAGTAGCCGGGGACACGCGTCAGGGGGCTAAGGGCGCTCATCGACGAGATATTCAGAATAACGCCGCCGGTCTCCTTTGCGGCCATCGCGCGCCCGAAGACCTGTGCAGGTAGCAGCGCGCCGCCGAAAAGGTTGAGGCCGATGACTCGCTCCAGCGCGCTCAAGGGTAGGTCGAAAAAAGGAAGCTCAGGCGCGGTTGTGGCGTCCTTGAGGTTGCCGCCCGCGGCGTTGACCAGGATGTCGATGTCACCGGTTCTCTCAAGAGCGGCCTCGAGCGATGACCGCTGCATGACGTCAACGGGTGTGCTCTCAGCCCGTAAACCGTCTCTCAGCAAATCGTCGGCGACGGCCCGCGCGCGGTCGTGGGCGATGTCCGCGATCCATACGTTGGCACCGGCCTCGGCCAGCGTGCGGGCGAAAACGGCGCCGAGCACGCCGCCACCACCGGTGATCACAGCGGTCTTCCCGTCGAGACGGAATTGGTCCAGAGTGTTATCCATCGTGTGCCGATCTCCTGCTCGCCTAGCGAGGCGCCGGACGCGACCGTGTACGTCGGCCAACCTCGCATTATAACCGACGCGGGGCAGAGGCGGGTGCCGCGGTCAACAACACGCCGGGCAGGACGACGCGGGCATTGTTGCAAACTCACGCGGCTGAGCATAGCTTTGGACCTGGAGATCGGTTGGGTCGTTGCCTCGCCCGGCAGCGGCTAGCGTCGAACATCCGCTGCAGGTGAGGACTCGCGATGAGAATAAGATGGATGCCGTTACTCATGCTGGTGCCGGCATTGGCCGTCGGGCTTTCGGCGGGGTGCGAGAGGAAAGGCGAACAGGACGACGTCGCCGTACTGAAACTCGCGCACGGCCTGGACGTAACGCACCCGGTGCACAAGGGGATGGTGTTCATGGCCGAGCGGGTGAAGGAAAAGTCCGGCGGGAAGCTGCGGATCGACATCTACCCCAACGAACAGTTGGGCACCGAGCGGGAGTGCATCGAGCAGGTCCAGCTCGGTGCCCTGGCGATGACCAAGACCTCGACCGGTGCGATGGAGGGCTTCGTTCCGCAGATGAGGGTCTTCGGCCTGCCGTATCTGTTCCGCGACGACGAGCACATGTGGAAGGTATTCAAGGGGCCGATCGGGAAGGAGCTGCTGGCGGCCGGTGTGCTGAAGGGTCTCAAAGGGTTGTGCTATTACGATGCCGGCGCGCGGAGCTTCTACAGCAGGGACAGGAAGCTCGAAACGCCGGAGGATCTGGCGGGAATGAAGATCCGCGTCATGCAGAGCGAGATGTGCATGAAGATGGTCAGCGCGATGGGCGGCTCGCCCACGCCCATCCCGTGGGGGGAGTTGTACACTTCGCTGCAACAGGGCGTCGTGGACGGGGCCGAAAACAATCCACCAAGTTTCCACACATCCAAGCACTACGAGATATGCAAGTACTACATTCTCGACGAGCACCTCCGGCTGCCGGATATGTTGCTGATCAGCCCGAAGATCTGGGAAGGGCTGTCGCCGGAGCATCAGAAGGTGTTGCAGGAGGCCGTGGACGAATCCGTGGTCGAGCAGCGCAAGCTGTGGGCCGCCGCGGTGGCGGAGGCGCTCGAGGTCGTTGAGCAGGCCGGCGTGACGATTCTCCGCCCCGACAAGAAGCCGTTTCGTCAGGCGGTCCAGGCGATCTGGGCGGAGGTCGAAGGCACGGAGATCGGCGAGCTGGCGCAGCGCATTCAGGCGGTGGAGTAGGTCGTGCCCGTGGTGCGCAGGCTCAAGCGCGGCCTCGATTTGTGCCTCGAAGCGTTGGTCGCGCTGGTCATGGGCGTGCTGGTGATCGACGTCACCTGGCAGGTCGTCACCCGCTTCGTGTGGGGTGATCCCAGTTCCTGGACCGAAGAGCTGGCCACGTTCCTGATGATCTGGGTGGGGCTGCTAGGCGCGAGCGTGGCCCTGAAACGTGGGGCCCACCTGGGCATCGACTATTTCGTGTCGCATCTCTCCCGGCGCGCACGCCTCGCCACCGAGATCTTCGTCTTCGCGGTCACCGCACTGTTTTCCGCGTTGGTGCTCGTTGGCGGCGGCTTCAGTCTGGTCATGGATGTGCTCACCCGGGGGCAGACGACGCCCGCGCTGGGACTCAAGATGGGTTACGTCTACCTCGCCCTGCCCATCAGTGGTCTCTTCCTCACGCTCTACAGCGTCGAGTTTCTCATCGAGCGGGTCGTCGCTCTGATCAAGGGCGTGCCGGTCCCGGAAGGTCGGCGAGGTGAGGCGGATGCGGGCGGTTTGGAGTGAGAGCATCTGAGAGGGCAGGTCTCGAAGCCTCGACCTGCCCTACATAGGCTTGCCGGATGGATTGGCCACTGATCATTCTGGTCGTCAGCTTCGTGCTGTTGCTGGCCGTGAACGTTCCGGTCGCGTTCTGCATCGGCACCGCGACGCTGCTGGCCATCCTAGCGGTGGGCGGGGACCTCCCGGCGATGGTGATCGTGGCACAGAGAATGGCCACCGGGATCAACAAGTTCGCACTGCTCGCCATCCCGTTCTTCGTACTCAGCGGCTTGCTCATGGGCCGCGGTGGCATCGCCCGACGTCTGATCGACTGCGCCAACGTCTTCGTCGGACCCTTCCGCGGCGGGTTGGCCTACGTGAACACCCTGGCCTGCATGCTCTTCGGGTCAATCTCCGGGTCGGCGGTGGCGGCGGTGTCGTCGATCGGCGGCTTCATGGTCCCGCTGATGAACCGCGCGGGTTACCACCGCGACTTCAACGCATCCATAACCGTCACCGCGGCCACCACCGGGCTGCTGATCCCACCCAGCAACATCATGATCGTTTATTCGCTGGCCACGGGCGGGGCAGTCTCCATTGCCGCAATCTTCATCGCCGGCATCCTGCCCGGTGTGCTGGTCGGGCTGGCGCTGATGGTCGTCGCGGGCTTGGTCTCGATCCGCCGGGATTACGGCAAGGGCGAGCGCGTGCATCTGAGAGAGGCGGCCCTTCGAATCATCAATGCCATACCGGCCCTGCTGCTGATTGTCATCGTGCTGGGCGGCATCCTCGGCGGCGTCTTCACCGCGACGGAGGCGTCGGCTATCGCCGTCGTCTACTCCCTGATCCTCTCCGTCGGCGTCTATCGCGAGGTGAAGCCGCGCGACTTGCCGGGCCTGTTGCTCCAGTGCGGCGTGATTACGTCCGTTGTCATGCTGCTGGTCGGCACCTCGATGGCCATGTCCTGGATCATGGCGCGGCAGAACATCCCGCAAGACATCAGTGCCGCGTTGCTGGGGCTTACCGACAACAAGGTGCTTATCCTGCTGATCATCAACCTGCTTCTGCTGGCGGTGGGGACGTTCATGGACATGACGCCGGCGGTGCTGATCTTCACCCCCATCTTCCTGCCGGTCGTGACCGACCTGGGTATGGACCCGATCCACTTTGGCATCGTCCTGATCATGAACCTGTGCATCGGGATCTGCACGCCGCCGGTCGGCACCTGCCTGTTCCTCGGCTGTGGCATCGCCGAGACGACGGTCAGCAAGATCATCCGGCACCTGTTGCCGTTCTTCGCCGCGATGATCGTCGTGCTGCTGATCACGACCTATGTACCGTGGCTGTCGCTGTTCCTGCCAGGTGTGTTCGGGCTGTAATGGCTACCCCTGATAAGTGGCGGAACCGGCGCTGCCGGATGTCGCACCGGCAGCCGCCGTGTGCTATGCTGGCTTGATTAAAGCCGTTTACTAGGTCAGGAGGGTTGCGGTGAAGAGTCTGACCGACCGCGGTAGCATCGAGACGGCCGTGCGACGGGCGCTGGACACGTCGCCGATCATCGATATCCACACACACGTGTATCCGCCGCAGTTCGGCGAGCTGCTTCTGTGGGGCATCGACGAGCTGCTCACCTACCACTATCTGGTAGCCGAGTTCTTCCGGGTCGCCGGCGACGAGATCGACTACGACCGTTTCTGGTCGATGCCGAAGTCCGAACAGGCGGATTTGATTTGGGAACACCTGTTCGTTCGCCGATCGCCAATCAGCGAGGCCTGCCGGGGCGTTGTGACCTGCCTGAAGCGTCTTGGGCTGGACCCGTCCGAGCGTGATCTGGCGAAGCACCGCCGTCATTTCGCCGGGGCGAGCACCGAGGCCCACCTGGACCGAGTTCTGGAGACCAGCCGTGTACAGACCGTCGCGATGACGAATGACCCGTTCGACGAGCTCGAGCGGCCGGTTTGGCAATCCGGGACCAGCTACGACGATCGATTCAAGGCCGTCCTGCGACTCGACCGCGTGCTGGTCTCATGGCAACGGGCCGGCGATGCGCTCAAAGGGATGGGCTACGACGTGCAGCCGGATCTGTCGGGCGCGACGGTTGCCGAGGTGCGCCGGTTCTTGAATGACTGGGTGGCGCGTATGCGGCCGGTGTACTTGGCGGCCTCGTTGCCGCCGAGCTTCCGATTTCCAGACGGCTCGGCTGTCAGCCGGTTGATTGAGCATTGCGTGTTGCCGGTCGTGGCTGAACACGGACTGCCTTTCGCGCTGATGATCGGCTGTCGGCAGCAGGTAAACCCGAAGCTGCAACTGGCCGGCGACGCCCTTGGGAAGGCGGACATGACGGCGGTGGCCAACCTCTGCGCCGGGTTTCCGCAGAACCGCTTTCTCTGCACCGTCCTGTCGCGGGAGAATCAGCACGAACTCGCCGTCATCGCGCGCAAGTTCCACAACTTGCACATCTTCGGCTGCTGGTGGTTCGTGAACACGCCCAGCCTGACCGAAGAGATCACGCGAATGCGGTTAGAACTGCTGGGGCATTCGTTCACGCCGCAGCATTCCGACGCACGCGTGCTCGAACAGTTGATCTACAAGTGGGACCATAGCAAGGCCATGCTGGCCCGCGTGCTGACGGACAAGTACGCGGACCTGCTTGAGGCTGGCTGGTTGATCTCGGCAGAGCAAATTGCGCACGAGGTTGCGAACCTGCTCGGCGGTTCCGCGATGCAGTTCATGCGAGGGGACCGGCCCGCGCCGTGAACGGTTGCGCGGCATGGCTGCCTCAGGGGCAGCCACGTTCCATCTCGCGCATCTACGACACGCCTGCTTGGCAAGCAGGCATGCCACTCTCTGTTCCTGAAGCCCCGCAGGGGCGTCTGAGAGTAGCCCAGCACGAAGTGCTGGGAGAACCAGGCGCCGCGTAACCCCATCCCAGCCCCGCAGGGGCGCCTGAGAGTAGCCCAGCACGAAGTGCTGGGGTGCTGGAGTCCGCACCTCATCCTTATCCGAGTCCCATCGGGACGGCTGAAAGTTCAGTCGTCCTTACAGGACTCGAAAATCAGGCGCGACCCCGTGAACCCAGCGATAAATTGCTGGGCTACTTTCACGGCGTCCCGCTGGGACGCTACGCGTGACGACAGCCAGCGGCTCATCGACCAGACGCTTTCGGCGTGCGTGCATCTGGCACCGGCGTTCCGCATTCCGGGCAGATGCCGCTGACGTTGCCGGTCAGGTCGTAGCCGCAGTTCTGGCAGTGGCCGGGCGGGACGCGCAGATCCCGCCACCAGAGAAGACCGGTCGGCAGACCAACGAGCACGAACGGCATCCAGAGGGGGACGCAGATACGTTCGGGGCCGGTAGACCAGTACCATCTGGGCTTCCACTGCAGATGCCCCTTCCGAGGAAGCCTGTGCCAACCGGGGCGCCACCGGACCGGGGAATTCCCCATTCTATTGTAGTACAGGCGCCCGAGTTCAAGGCCGATGCTATGTTGCGCGCGCCCGCTCGTGACGTAGATGACGTGCCAGCGCGCGCTTATGAGAAAGGCCGCCAGAAACAGCGCGCACAAGAGGGTACCTACCCACTTCACCACCAATCGTGTTGGCGAGCGGCGTCTCATCTCGGCCCCCTAAATGACCTGCTGATTCTACTCGGATTGCCGGCAGTTTGACATTGTTCGGGCTTGGCTGGCCTGCCGGCGTTCCGGGCAGGCGTGCCGCGTCGCGCGCGTCCACCACATGCGTGCTCGGAAGGCAAGGCACGGCGTGCGACGGTATCGGCTGAGGTCCCAGCCTCGCGAGAGGCGATAGTCAGTAGCCGGGGCCGTCAGCCCCCGGAAAACAGCGTTGCGGGCGGCCAAGCCCCGAAGGGCCGAAAGACGGTCTACTGTCGCCCCGCTGGGGCTCGTGGGACCGCGTGACCCTCACCCCGGGGGCTCACGCCCCCGGCTAGCAACCGCCGCCCGGACCGGGCGAAACACCGGCGCCGAAAGCGCCATGCGCCCGGCAAGGCAGGGCATCCCATCCGTTGAGCCCCGTAGGGGCGGCTGAGAGATAGGGGTAGGGAAGACCGGTTGTGCCGGTCTCCCCTCCCTCCGAACCGTACGTGCGGTTCTCCCGCATACGGCTCTCCGGTTGGTGGTTCACCGCGACGCGGATTGACGAGCCCGCACATGGGCGGCCTCCATGCTGAGCAACCCCTGTGCGGCAAAGTAGGCGTTCGGCCAACGCTGATGAGCCGTGCCCAGACCCTGGTGACGACCCTTCTTGTGACGCTTGAGCAAAAGCCGCCGCAAACGCCGACGGAGCCAGCCGTCCAAAGCCCGGAACGTGATCGTGTACGAGGCATGCCGGAAGTATTCAAACCACCCGCGCACAATCCGGTTCACGCGGGCGATGATGTCCTTCAGGCTTTGCCCGTGCTGACGCGGCGTCTGGGCGCGAACCGCCGCCCGGAACTTCTTGAGACTCTTCCGGCTCGGCCAGCGGCGGCCGCGCCTGAAGTGATAACCCAAAAAGTCGAAGCCGTCCCGATCCGCGTCCACGATGCGCGTCTTCTGCGGGTGCAGCCTCAACCCGGCCGTCGCCGACCAGGACCACACCCGCTCCAGCGCCGCTCGTGCTTCCGTGGCCCTGCGACACAGGATCACCAGATCGTCCGCATAGCGCACCATCTCAAAACCGCATTCGGCCATCGTGTGATCGAGTGGGTCAAGATAGATATTGCTCAGCAGCGGCGAGATCACCGCCCCTTGCGGACTTCCCGCCGTCGGCGTCCACTGCTCCAGCCCGTCCAGCACTTCCTGCCTCAGGAAGGACTCGATCAGTTTCAGCACGCGGCCGTCGGCGACTTGCCGTGCGACCATCTCCAGCAACGGTCGCTGCGGAATCGTGTCGAAGTAGCTCTGGAAGTCAACGTCCACAACGTGCGTGTAACCGTCCTCGAGCAACGCCGCGACACGCCGCAGCGCGTCTTTGCAGCCTCGTCCGGGGCGGAAGCCATAACTCCGCTCGGCGAAGTCACGCTCGAAGATCGGCTCGAGAACGTTGCGCAGCGCCGTCTGGACAATCCGGTCGCGAACCGTCGGGATGCCCAAGGGTCGACGCTGACGGCCGCCAGGCTTGGGAATCCAGACCCGTCGAATCTTCCGAGGCCGGTAATCGCCGCCCCGCAGTTGTTCCGACAGGTCCCGCAGGTTCGCTTCCAGACGAACCTCGTACATCGCGATCGTCTGGCGGTCACAGCCCGCCGCCCCGCCGTTGACCTTCACCTTCGCGAAGGCCGCCCGCAGGTTGGGCAGACTGTAGACCTTGTCAATCAGGCTGAACCATAGGCCTCCTTTGACCCCGGTTTCGAGGGCCGTCAACATGCGCTCGGTCCACACCGCGGGTTCGCTCCACGCCCAACGGACGCGGACTTCTCCGACTTGCTTAGCCCGCTCATGCCGGGGCACTCGCGCCGGTCTCGTTTCCCGCGATTCGTCCCTCACACATCCACCTTCCTGCGGTCCTTCGCTCGGCGGGCATTACCCCGCTTCCACGCTACTATGACCGCTCTGACTCCTGAGCCGGCGGCTCTTCGCCTGCGTACCAGCAGCATGAACACCGGCGGACCCGGCTCAGGTCTCCCTGTTTCACGTACGCGTCCTTCCGATCGTTCCGTCTCCAACCACCTGACGGCTCCCCGTCGTCGCTTTGACACGTTACCCATCAGCGCGACGGGCTTCCCTGGCGGGGGCTGGGCTTCGCCACTGGCTAGCAGGCTCGCCGAGACCGCCCGGCCGAATCGACTTCGTCATCCTACGGACCGATCATTCGTCTCCTGTTGCTCTCCACCTCACCTCACGGCGACGCAGTTACAATCGACTACAGGCCGGAGAACGCATGCCTGGGAGGGACTTACACCCTCCTGTTCGCGTACGCTCGCAGGCGCACTAGCCCAGCACGTAGTGCTGGGACAGCGAATCGCAGCGCAACCTCATCTTGGTCCCGCAGGAACGGCTGAACGCTCAGTCGTCCCTGCGGGACTCTGAGGTGGACACGGCGTCAAGTTGTCCCAGCGTTCCACGCTGGGTTACGTTCAGATCGTCCCTGCGGGACTGCCGGAGTGCCCTACTCCGCGTCGGCGAATAGCCGGTGACACGGCACCTTGCTCGCCCACCAACGCAAAGCGGTCCGCACGGCGGACGCTGCGTTCCGCTGCTCTCGGCTCGGCAGGAGCCTCGCCCTCCCGTCGGCGGCGATTTGGCGTCGTTTCAGCGTGTGGTATACTCCGGTTTTCGGAGGTGAGTGTGATGGCAGCCAGTAGTGTCGCAGCTCGGACCGTGCGGGCGCCGCGCGGCAAGGAGATCTCGTGCAAGGGTTGGCAGCAGGAAGCCGCCCTACGGATGCTGATGAACAACCTCGATCCGGACGTGGCCGAGAAGCCGGAGGAGCTGATCATCTATGGTGGGTCGGGCAAGGCGGCTCGCAGTTGGGAGGACTTTGACCGTATCGTCGCGGCGCTGCGGCGACTGGAGAACGATGAGACGCTGCTGGTGCAATCCGGTCGGGCCGTCGGCGTGATCAAAACTCACCCGGACGCGCCGCGCGTGCTGATCAGCAACTCGATGCTCGTGCCCAAGTGGGCCACGTGGGACGAGTTCCGCCGCCTCGAAGCGCTCGGCTTGACCATGTACGGTCAAATGACGGCCGGCAGTTGGATCTACATCGGCACGCAGGGCATCTTGCAGGGGACTTACGAGACGTTTGCCGCCTGTGCGCGGAAGCACTTCGGCGGTTCTCTCAGAGGGCGATTGCTGGTGACCGGTGGGCTGGGGGGGATGGGTGGTGCGCAGCCGCTGGCGGCCACGTTCAACGGGGCCGCATTCCTGGCGGCCGAGGTGGATCGCGCCCGCATCGAGCGGCGGATCAGGACGAAATACCTCGACCGCATGACGGACAGCCTTGACGAAGCGCTCGAATGGGTGCTCCAGGCGCGCGCGACGGGCGAGCCGCTGTCCGTCGGACTGCTCGGCAACGTCGCCGACGTGCTACCGGAGTTGATCAAGAGGAACATCACGCCGGACGTGTTGACCGACCAGACCTCGGCCCACGATCCGCTGAACGGGTACGTGCCCAACGGCATGACCTACGCGCAGGCGCTGGAGCTGCGCGAGAACGACCCGGAATGCTACGTCAAGGATGCGTTCAACACGATGGCCGAGCACATGCGGGCCATGCTGGAGCTGCAGCGGCGTGGGGCGGTGGCGTTCGATTACGGCAACAACCTGCGTGGGCACGCGCAGCAGGCCGGGGTCGAGAACGCCTTCGACGTGCCCGGTTTCGTGCCGGAGTACATTCGGCCGCTGTTCTGCGAAGGGGCCGGGCCGTTCCGCTGGGCGGCACTGTCTGGCGAGCCAGCCGACATCGCCGCCACCGATCGAGCCGTGCTCGAAACGTTCCCCGAAGAGGAGCACTTGTGCCGCTGGATCCGCCTGGCCGGCGAGAAGGTCGCGTTCCAGGGTTTGCCGGCGCGGATCTGCTGGTTGAAGTACGGTCAGCGGGCGAAGATGGGCCGGATTTTCAACGAGCTGGTGCGGACGGGCAAAGTCTCGGCCCCGATCGTTATCGGGCGGGACCACCTCGATTGCGGCTCGGTCGCCTCACCCAACCGCGAGACCGAGGGCATGAAGGACGGCTCCGACGCGATCGCGGATTGGCCGATGCTCAACGCGATGGTGAACACGGCCTGCGGGGCGACGTGGGTGTCGATCCATCATGGCGGCGGGGTGGGCATCGGCTACTCGCTGCACGCCGGCATGGTGATCGTGTGCGACGGCACTGAGGAAGCCGACCGGCGACTGGAGCGCGTTCTGACGGCCGACCCGGCCACCGGCATCATCCGCCACGCGGACGCCGGGTACGAGCAGGCGATCGAGGTGGCGCGGGCGAAGGGCGTGGAGATTCCCGGGCTGGCTTGACGGCCCCTTGTTGACGAGCGGCGGGCTTCAAGCTGCGCGGTGGCGGGCGGACCGAGGCCCGCGGCTCTTCGGGCAAGCGCCCGATCGGTTCGCCGCGCAAGAGAGGGGCCCGCGTTCGTGCAACGAACGCGGGCCCGGTTGGCTTGCAGGTGTGAGCACGGGCAAGATGCCCGTGCCCACTCTCTCTTCTTTTAGTCGCCTACGCCGTAGAGGATGTAGATCTCGCCGGCATCGGTCTTGTTCACCAGATCGGCCAGCATGGCACCGATGGCGTAGTCGGCGCGGCCGTCGCCGTCAATGTCGCCCAAGCGAACCACGCCGCGTGAGAACGCTGTGGTAGAGCCGCCATTGAAGTCAGTGTTGGCGACGGTTTTCTCTCCACCGCCCAGCGCGTCACCCGCACTGCGCCCAATAAACTTGGCGCCCGGCAGGGCGAAAGTGCCGGTGTCAGCGAGGTTGACGTCGCTGCCCAGGCTGTCCGAGCCATAGATGAGGTAGACGACGCCCCTGCCACCCTGAGCGCCGGGGGCAGCAATGAGGATGTCGGCGTACCCGTCGTTATCGACGTCGCCGGCCCCGGCGACATTGCCCCCGGCCAGGTCGCCCGGGTTCTCGCCGACGAAGCGGATGGCACGACCGGGCGGAATAGTGTCCGTCGTCCAGCCGCCGGCGGGGCTGACCAGCGCGGCCGAGCCGAACAGGACGATGGCTTCGCCGGTATTGTTGTCCGCGCCCTCGTTTCCGACGATCACGTCGGGGCGCTCGTCGCCGTTGAAGTCCCCGGCGTCGTCAAACACGCGGGCGAGCGTTTCGCCGGACGACTTGCCCTGGAGCAGAACGCCGTTCAGGCGCTCGGGATCAAAAACGTCCTTCGCCAACTGCTCGAGCAGGTAGTCACCCTCAAGACCGGTCGAGCGGCCGTAGACGATGAAGATCGATCCGACCTCCGGGCCGGCGAAGTCAACCGTGGGCGGATCGCCGGGCGTCACAACCGCTTGCTTGACGTTCGGCGAGCCCACGGCGAAGTCGCGTGTCCCGTCGTCGTTGAGGTCGCCCAACGCCCGGACGAACGAGATCTTGGCGCCCACGTGCGGGCCGACGATCTGCCACGTGCGGTCCATGTAGTATCCAGCCGTGCCGACGGGGTAGGACGCATAGCACGCCCTCGCGTCCGGCTGATCGGTGCCCGGGTCGTAGTCGGGCGGGCATCCGTCGGAGTCGTACGCAGTGTCGTGGACGGGGGCGTCTGGGTTGCCGCGTCGGGAGCCCACCGACTCGATGATGTACTGGTGCGGCACAGGCATCGAGATATCCCGGCGTCCCGGGTCCTCGGCATCGGCATACGGCCACGTTTGGCCCGGCTCGAGCCAGAGTTGGGTACGTGTCGGGCCGCCCGCCGGTGGTGGTGCGTTCGTGCGCAACTGGTATACCACACCACTCTTGTCTCGTCCTGGCACCCCGTCCCCATCATCAGGCAGGGTGGGCACATCATCGCCATAGAGATCGCCGTTCACCGTGCGTTCCGGCGCGCTGATGTACAGCCAGGTACCGTCGGAAGCCACGGTTGTCCCGAACTGATCGTCCACCGCTTGACCGAGGACTCGCGCACCGATCAGAGCGGGGAAGGTCTCGCCGGTGGAGACGGTGAACCGAGGCTCGCCGTAGGGGCCGTAGAAGCCCGTCCAGGCGACGTAACCGCCGGCCGTCGCGGTGACGTCGGGATTAGAGCACGGTGGGTCCGGCTCGGGACACGGTCCGTCCTCAGGCTCGACCAAGACTTCACAAATGTTGTCCGGATAGCAGTCCGGCAGCGGATCCTGGAACGGATTCCCGGCCGTCGCCCAGGCGGGAGTCCCCGCCAACGTGGTGCACGGCAGCGTGGGGTACCACGAGTACCACTCGTTCGTCACCTCACAACCATCCGCGAAGAGGCAGGCGTCACCCAGGTATACCCAGTGATTGGGGTAGAAGCCGAATGGGAAAGGGTACAACGACGTGAACGGGAACGGCAACGGTTTCACCAGCGGGGGCTCAGCGGGCGGGATCGTCCAGGACTGATGGAACCCGCCGGGGCCCTGGTTATCGAAGATAGTGTCCCACTGCACGATCCAACGTTGGATGACCTGCTCGCGTCCGTCCTGGAGGCTGGTCATATTCAGGTCGCAGCCGTCGTCGCCGCAATTGCCCGGCGTATCGTCCGGGTCGTCGGGCGGACGGTTGGGGTCGTCGTCGGCCACGCCATTGATCTCGCCGGGCTCGCAGCCATCCGGGGGCAGATCGTCGCAGTCGGCACAGACGGTAAACGGCTCGCCGTCGATCTGGGTACGTGTGAGCGCCTGACGGATGTACGGTACCAAGCCCGGACGGCGGAAAGTGTTGAAGAGCTGGCCCGTTTCGTGCAGATCGAACACGCGATCGCCCTTGCGATTGAGCAGGTTCGGATTCCGCAGTATCTCGTTGTGGCTGGAAACGACCACGACGCCGCCGCGCGTGAACTGCGCCTCATCCGGGTGCCAAACGGGTATCATGAAGGTGATGTAGAACGCGTTGTACTCGAGGTTTCCCATTCCGGGCACGTCCGACTGTAGATCGGGGTGTTGGATGGTCGGGTCGGTCTCCCCCAGGTTAATGGACTCGACGCGCGGGAAGCTGAACACGAGCTCGGGCAGATCGTCGCCGTCCATGTCATCCACGACGCTTACGTCGGAGAGCCCGGAGGTCCAGCGCGTACTCTCGTTGGGGGGAGCGATGCCGGCGGTCAACGGCGTTCGGATACCGGGGAAAACGAGGCCCGAGATCGTGTTGCCTACGGAGTTGAGGCGCTGGACACCGCGGAGGCGTCCACCGCTGCCGTAGATCATGTACGCCTCGCCGAAGCCGACGCCGTTGTTCTCGATGATGTAGGCTTTGCCGAATCTGGAACCGATGATCAATTCGTCTAGCCCATCGCCGGTGAGGTCGGGCACTCTGGCCATGGAGCTGCCGGCCAGGTCGTTGAAGTTGAAGCCTTGAAGGATGCCACCGTGATCGGACCCAGTGTCAGTGGGATCATTGGGATCTGGCGCGAGATCCTCGAGGGGAAAGTCGCCGATTAGCCGATCGGTCAGACCCAGTCTCCTGAAGGTGCCCTGCGTCTCGGCGTAGAAGCCGAACGCGGGTTCAATCCCGTCGGACACGGTCACGTAGTAGTAATAGCTGCCCGAGGGGAAGATCTGGAGGTTCACGGTCCTCTCCAGCACGACGTTGGTGCCGGCTGAGAGTTCAGTGTCGGGAATGAGCGTCCAGTCGCCTCCGTTGCCGGGCGTTTGGTCGGGGTCAAGCAAGACCTTGACGGTCACCGGGCGGTTATCGGTCGTGGAGAGACTCACGTCGAGCTGTGTCGAGCGGCTGAGGAGCAAGTCCTGGGGCGGGGAGATCCACTGGCCGGTGGGCGCCTGGCTGTCGATGCTCAGCGAGCCGGATGCGTAAGCGAACTTCGTTTGGCCATCAACGATCTTGTAACGGATGCCGACCAGCAAACGGGCGAACCCGTTCTTCAACAGGCCCAGGGCTTTGGTGGTATCGAAGCTGTAGATATTGTCTCCGGCCTGGAAGGACAAGGTTTCATCGAGTACGGGGGAGCCGTCGCCGTCGTCATCGCGCACCAGCACGAGTTCGACTGACACTAGCGCACCTTGCGGATCGCGGATGTGGAATTCGACGTTGAGCAGGGTACCGGGTCGGACGGCCAGGTCGCCGGCCGGCTCATCGACGGTGACCAAGTCGGAGCTGGGACCGCCATCGCCCTCGCCGCCACCGCCACCGGCGCCGCCACCGCCGTCAACGATGTCACCGCCGTCGGAATCGTCCTGATCGTCGTCACCATCGAGGTCGGGCGGTGGGATGGGACGATCGAGATCGTCGTCGGCCCCGGGCACGGCAGGCGGCTCGAGCTGCTCCTGCTCGTCCGTGGGTGTAGTGGGCTGCTGGGCAACTGGACAACCACCGAACAACATGATAGTCATCAAGCTGGCGATGGCCGCCATCGGCAAGAATCTGGAAACTCGTTGGATGGACATGGATTGCCACCTCCGCCGGGTAGAAGACGAAAACGCGTCTTGGCTAACACTCACAGGAATGACCGCCCCGAGGCGGCCCCTTATGCGCTACTTTACGGGCTGGCAGGTGTCCAGTCAACCATATCTTGCGGCGGGCGCGGCGGGGATGGCGTCCGCGGTCTAGTGTCGCTTAGTCAGATAACGGCAAGGACTTATAATCGCTTCCCTGATCGCGGCCACGCGCTGCGCCGTGGGGCGTCAGCCGGACAAGCCGCCGAACGCTCGAATCGAACAGGATCCTGACCATGAGCGAAATCCGAGCTTTTCCGGCGATCCGCTACACCACCATCCCGGCCGCTCGGGACCTCTCAACGCGGCTGGCACCTCCGTACGACGTGCTGGACGGCGAGGACAAGCGGGCTCTGCTGGAACGCGACCCGCGAAACTTCGTGAAGATCGACCTGCCGCACGTGCCCCCCAAGGGCGCCGGGCCGGAGGAGGCCTACGCCGACGCCAACCAGCAACTCAACGCGTGGTTAGCGGACGGGACGCTGGTGCGGGATGCCGAGCCGGCGGTGTACGTCTACCACCAGCGCTACCAGTACGCCGGGACCGCGTATGTGCGCAAGATGTTCTTCGCTCGACTGCGGCTGGAGCCGTTCGCGACGGGCAGCGTTTTCCCGCACGAGCGGACGTTCGGCGGCCCGAAGGAGGATCGACTCTGCCTGACCAAGGCGACCGGGGCCAACCTCAGCCCGATCTTCGGGCTCTACCAGGACGCCGGTAACCGCGTGGCCGGGCGGCTCAAGCAGGCCCTGGGTGCCGAGCCGCTGGCGATCGGAACGCTGGACGGCGTCGAGAATCGGATCTGGGCCGTTGCCGATCCAGCCACGATCGACGAGGTCGCGGGGCTCGTGCGGCCCAAGGCGACCTATATCGCCGACGGGCACCACCGCTACGGCACGGGGATGATGTACCGCGACTGGCTGATCGGGCAAGAGGGGCCGTTGCCCGATGAACATCCGGCGAATTTCGTCCTCTGCGTGTTCTGCGCGATGGAGGACCCGGGCCTGCTGATCCTGCCCACCCACCGCGTGTTACCGGGTGTGGCCGTTGTCGCAGATGTGTTCGAGGCGGACGAGCGGGTGGAGCTGCTGCCCCTGGAAGCGGGCAACCCCGAGGAGGTCGTCCGGCAACTGGAACCGCTCGGCCCGCAGGCGGTCGCGGTCTATCGCCCCGGCGGCCGGGGCTGTTTCGCCCTCCGACCGAGACAGCGCGGCATCCTCGATGACCTTGAGCCGGATCGCAGTGCGGCGTGGCGGGCGCTGGGCCTGGCCTTCCTGCACGCGTACCTGCTCGATCGCGTGGTGACACCCAAGCTCTGTGGCGGGACCAGTGCGGCGGTTCGCTACGTCAAGTCCGCAGCCGCGGCGATCGGTGAAGCCGACCAGATGAACGGCACGGCGTTCCTGATGCAGGCGACGACGATGGAGGAGCTGCGCGGCGTCTGCGAGGCCGCCGACTTGATGCCGCAGAAGAGCACGTATTTCTATCCGAAGCTGGCCAGCGGGCTGGTGATTAACCCGCTGACGCAGTGAGCAGCGCCTGAGCAGCCGGTGAACGTCGGCTTGCCGGGGCCGCAGCGTCGGGCTTGCGGCTCTGACGTGTGCGGCCCGCAGCGGCGTTTCGCCGGACGCAGAGGTACGGCGCGGCGGGCTCTCGACGGTCTGCTAGACGGTAGCGAGTTCCTCAGCCGGTTGGGCGGACTTGCCGCACAACGAGTTCACGAAGGTATCGAGCGCGGTCTGGAAGAACTGCCGCGCACAGGCCTGGTCGAGGTCGGCCAGGCGTGCGACGACGCACTCGGCCGCGGGCTCGGCGTTCGAAACACGTGACTCGCTGCGCAACTCGAAGCTGCCCGTCCCCGCAAACCGAAAGATCATCAACAGGTAGGTGTCTTCGGTCAGCTCGAACTTGAACGCGCGGCGATCCCCGTCGCGTGCCGGGGCGGACATGCGGAATCCGTGGTCGCGGAGGAACTCGGCCAAGTCGTCGAAGGCCGGCACCACCGAGTCCTGCAATGCCTCTTCGAATTGCCCCACCCAATTCTCACGGACCTTGTCCAGCTTCGCGATGAACGAGCGCTTCCAGTCATCAGACATCTCAGACACTCCGCTATTCATGCCCCTGTGTTCACGGCACGATTCTCCGCGTCTATCCCTCGATGGGCCCACCCGGTGCCGCGCAGGACGGCCCAGCCCCGGCCGCTGTGGAACCAGCGGATGCTCTGCGAGCGCCGCGGGCCACGTTTGGGCCGCACACCAACCAAGCCTACAAAACGTTTGGGAGATTGGGGACGAATAGCGGGCGCCCCGGCGGCTGCGTTCCTCGAGGCGCCTGTCTTATGAGACCGACCGCCTGTCACCGGCCGCGAAGAGCCGCAGGCTTCAGCCCGCGCAGTCCGCCGCACGCGGCGCTGTCCGCGACCGCCCGCTTCTTGCCCCTGTGCAGATCTTGTAGACTGACCGCATGTCGCAACCAAACCCTGCCGTCGTGCTGCTTTCCGGCGGGTTGGACAGCGCCACCGTGCTGGCCATCGCCCAGGCGGACGGCTTCGACCCGCTGGCACTCAGCTTCCGCTACGGCCAGCGGCATGCTGTCGAACTGGAGGCCGCCCGGAAGGTCGCCGCGGCGGCACAGGTGCGCGAGCACCGGATCGTGGACATCGATCCGCGCGTGTTCGGCGGGTCGGCCCTGACCGACGATATCGAGGTGCCCAAAGACCGTGATCCCACCGCCGGCGACGAGATCCCCGTCACGTATGTCCCCGCCCGCAACACCATCTTCCTGGCCTACGCGCTGGCCTTGGCCGAGGTCCGCGCGGCCCGGGACATCTTCATCGGCGTGAACGTGGTGGACTACAGCGGGTATCCCGATTGCCGCCCGGAGTACATCGCCGCGTTTCAGCGGATGGCCAACCTGGGGACGAAGGCCGGCGTCACCGGGCGGGCGGTGCACATCCATACCCCGCTTATCAAGCTCACGAAGGTCGAGATCATCCGCCGCGGGCGTGAGCTGGGCGTTGACTACGGCCTGACGCGGAGCTGCTACGACCCAGACCCCGCCGGCCGCGCCTGCGGCCACTGCGACAGTTGCCAACTGCGCCTGGCCGCCTTCGCCAAGCTGAACCTCCCCGACCCGGCGCCGTATGTCGGCCAATAGTAGCCCGCCCGGGCTTACATGTTAATGTAAACGTCGCTATACTTTCCGTCATGTCCGACAAGCAGAGAATCAAGGTCTTCATCGCCTCCCCCGGCGACCTCGCGATTGAGCGCCGGGCGTTCAAGGATCAGATCGAGCGCCTGAACCTGGGCTTCGGCGACGGGGCCGGCGTCGAGTTCGTGCCGCTCGGCTGGGAAGACACGCTCGCCAGCACCGGCCGACGAGCGCAAGCCGTCATCAACGCCGAGATCGACGAGTGCGATGTCTTCATCCTGGCGATGCACCGGCGCTGGGGGCAGCCGGCGCCTGACTCCCCATACGACTCCTACACGGAGGAGGAATTCCACCGGGCGTTGGACCGCTTTCAAAGGGCGGCGGCACCCGAGATATTCGTCTTTTTCAAGCACGTGGATGCCGAATCGATCGCTGACCCCGGCCCGCAGTTGACCAAGGTGCTTCTGTTCCGGCGCGAACTCGAGCGGTCGCGGATCGTGCTGTACCGCTACTTCGCGGATGAGAAGGGGTTCCGGGACGAGGTTGACAAGCACCTGCGGGCGTACGCCAAGGGCGAGCTCCCGAAAGCCGACGCCGAGCGGGAGAAGATCATGCTACCGGTCGAGGCCGTCCAACGCGTCGAGCGCGCCGAGGCGGAGGCCAAGCAAGCCGCCGAGCGCGCCGAGGCCGCCAGCCAACGCGCCCAAGCTGAGGCGGCCCGGGCGGCCGAGTTGGCACTCACGCTGGCCCGGCAGGCCACCCGGGCCGCGCTCGAAGGGCGCCTGGAAGAGGCCCGCCAGGCGTTTGCCAAGGCGACCGCCGGAACCACCGACCTTGAGGTCTTGTACCTCGCCTTTGAGTTCTACGAGCGCACGGGTGAGCTAACCCAGGCCGAGAGCGTCCTCGCGCGCTGGCTGACGATCAGCGGACGCGACGCAGAGACCGCCGAGACCGCCGCTGCGTACGGCAACCTCGGCGTGATCTGCCAGACGCGTGGCGATCTGGACGAGGCCGAGCGCATGCACCGCAAGGCGCTGGAGATCAACGAGAAGCTCGGCCGGCGCGAAGGCATGGGCAGCCAGTACGGCAACCTCGGTCTGATGTACCAGAGGCGTGGCGATCTGGACCAGGCCGAGCGGATGCACCGCAAGGCGCTGGAGATCGACGAGAAGCTTGGCCGCCTCGAAGGCCTGGCCAGCGACTACAGCAACCTCGGTCTGATCTACCGGACGCGTGGCGATCTGGACGAGGCCGAGCGGATGCTCCGCAAGGCGCTGGAGATCGACGAGAGGCTCGGCCGGCTCGAAGGCATGGCTAGCGACTACGGCAACCTCGGGGCGATCTACCATACCCACGCCGATCTCGGCCGCGCCGAGGAGATGTACCGTAAGGCGCTCGAGATCGACGAGGAGCTCGGTCGCCTGGAGGGCATGGCGGTGAACTACGGGAACCTCGGTCTGATCTACCAGAGGCGCGGCGATCTGGACGAGGCCGAGCGGATGCACCGCAAGGCGCTGAAGATCAACCAGAAGCTCGGCTGCCTCGAGGGCATGGCGGGCAACTACGGCAACCTCGGGATCGTGCTGAAGACGCGCGCCGACCTGGACGGCGCCGAGGCGATGTTCCGCAAGGCGCTGGAGATCAACGAGAAGCTCGCCCGGCTCGAAGGCATGGCCATCCAGTACGCCAACCTCGGGACCGTCTACAAGAATCGGGGGGACGCGGAGCGCACCCGTGAACTCTGGCTCAAGGCATGCGAGCTGTTCGAGCGCGTCGGCATGCCCCACGAGGTCGAGAAGCTCGAGCGCTTGCGCGACGGGTTGGGGGATGCGGGCGGCGGTGCGGAAGAAGGCGGGGAGACGCCGCCGGAAGCATGAGCCGTACAGACGTAGCGGCCCCCGACGTACGTCGGGGCACCGGCCGTGCTGGCCGTGCCAAGCCTCTACGTTGGGTACGGGGCCCCAACGCTACACTTCAACAGGGCGCGTTCTGATCGGGATTTGTGGCAATCGGCGGCAAATCGCGTCAGATGGGGGCACTGCCGCACCTCTTGCTAGACTTCCTAGAACGCGGCGCTAGGGTTTGAGCGTGGACGCGAGCGGCAGCACCCGCAGGAACGTGAGCGGGTCGCCGCCCTCTGCGGACCGAAGGAGAATCGCCTGTGTTGCAGCACACCCGCCGGCGCGTCGCCAGCCTCCTGCGAACCCTCGGCTCGCTCTTGCCCGGTGGGTCACCCGGCTCAGGCGACCTGCGGCGCGTCATTCGGCCCTGGCGCGACGACAGCGCCCGCACGTACCCCAGCGTGGGGATCACGCCGTCACGCGTCCTGGCGTTTCTGCAAGCGGCCGACGCCGGCTATCCCCAGATGCAGTTCGAGCTGTTCAGCGAGATGCTGCAAAAGTGGCCGCGGCTGGCTGCCGTCGAGAATACGCGGCGTTTGGCACTCACCGGGCTGGATTGGGAGATCACGCCGGATCCGGCCGTCGCCGGCAACGAGCAGACGCGCCTGGCCGAGCAGGCCGCCGATTATTGCCGCCAGACGCTGCTCGCCCTCGACCGCTTCCGCGACGGGCTGGATCATCTTGCCAACGCGATCGGGCACGGCATCGCGCTGGCCGAGCTCGTTTGGGACAACTCACGTCTGGTTGACATTGTTTCGGTTCCTCACTCGCGGCTGATCGCCGACCCACACGAGCCGTGGCGGCTGCACGTGCGGACCGAGGAGCAACCGAGCAGCGGCATTCCGCTGGACGGGCAACCCTACAAGTGGGTAATCCACAAGCCACGCGCCCAGCCGGGCCGGCACTTCGAGGGTGGTCTGCTGCGGGCCTCAGTCCTGCTCTATCTGGCCCAGAACCTGAGCTTCAAGGACTGGCTGATCTATTCGCAGATCGCCGGCATGCCGGTGCGCGTCGCGCAGTTCGAGCCCGGCACGCCCGAGGCCGACAAACAGCAGCTCTTGAAGATGTTGGAGTCGTTGGGGACGGATGCGGTGGCGGTGTTCAGCAAGAACATCGACATGAAGTTCGTCGAGACTTCGCGTGGCGGCGACAAACCCTACCAACCTCTGCAGGAATACTGCAATACAGAGATCACCATACTCTGGCTGGGTCAACACCTGACAACCGATGTGGGCGACAGCGGCTCGCGCGCCGCCGCCGAGATCCACGATCGTGTCCGCGAGGACCTCCTGGTTGATGACATCGCCGACGAAGGCCAGACCATTCGGCGGGAGTTGTTGACACCGCTCGTACACACCCGCTTCGGCGACGGCGTGCCGGTTCCTCATTTCCGTCGCGCGTTGATCCAATCGGTGGATACCAAGGTGCTGGCGGACACGCTGGCCGTCGCAGTCAACCAGCTTGGTCTGCCGGTGCCGGAGCGCTGGGTGCACCGCGCCCTGGGTATTCCCGAGCCGGGGGTCGGCGAGCCGGTCCTGACCAGAAGGGCTCAGTCATGAGTGTGTCTCACAGTACGCGTGTGGCGCAGTCCCCGGAAAAAGGAAACGGCGTTCCGAGACCGCAGCCCGCCGCGCTTACCGTCCGTCCATCCGCCGCCGGTGACCTCGTCCCATTGTGCTTCTTCTTTGATACCGTCTTGCGTAAGGACTATTTCCTGCGGCGCGGCCAGCTCGAGGACATTCTGAAGGGACGCCACCACAAGGTATTCGTCGCAGAGATAGACGGCATACTCGTCGGGGTGGCCATTCTCACGCAGGGTACGCGGCTGGTCAACGCCCTGGTACATCCGGCCTACCGAGGACTGGACATCGGCAGAGAGCTGGTGCGTCAAAGCGGCGCACGCGAGGTACGCGCGAAACTCGACATGAGCACCGGCGACCCGCGCGGCTTTTATCAGTCGCTCGGGTTTGAGCCGACCAACCAGTTCAACACCAAGGGCAATGTCCAACTGATGCGCATTCCGGCAAGCGGGCGCAAGAAGCGCGCTCATGCGCGCGGCCCGGCTCGACAACAGACCGTGTCTGCGCAGAGAAGGGCTAACGGAAACGGTCGTCACAGCCAAGCTAGAAAGTGAGGTGACAGCCTTGGAATCCAAAGCGAATACAAACCCGGACACAGACACCGCGACCATCGGGACGGTGTTCAAGGAGCACATCCTCGCACAACTCCGTGACGTGCTGAAGATCGCCGAGCGTGATCTGCCGGAGCATTCTGACCACTTTCGCGAGCTGCTCGCCGAGATCGTTGCGCGGACGGACGCCTGTGAACTGACACAAATGACGGACCGGGGACAAGCTGACTCACAGCCGACGTCGCCCGTGAGTCGTTCCGTGTTCTCGACCCCGCGCGGTGAGCCGGTAAGCGAGTTCCTGTTGATCCCGTTCGGCGACGTGAACGTCGAAAGGCCGGTTGTGGGGGCCAACTTCGTCTTCACACGCCGCCATGCGGAATCAGCCAAAGACTGGTTTGACCGGATCGGCAGGACGCTTGCCATCGACTACGAACACCAGAGTTTCGACCGGTACAACACGCGTCCGGACGGGTTACGTCCCGCGGCCGGCTGGATCGGGAAAGTGGAGATTCGCGATGACGGGCTCTGGGCAGTTGATGTCACGTGGACGGAGCGTGCGCGCGAGTTGTTACGTTCCGGTGAGTACCGCTACTTCTCTCCGGTCATCTACTGGACGGACGAAGACTACACCGACGTTGCCGCACTGGGACCGGTGGCCCTGACCAACGATCCGGCGATGCGCGGTGTGCGGCCGCTGGCGGCTTCGCGACAACGCGTGAGTGCAGATGCAGCAGCATCGGAGCACGGCGCGGAGATCTCAGAAGTGAAACCCGCTACGTCGGCGGATGTCGTGCCGCGCGCAGAGCTGGAGACGCTCGAGGCCGAGGTGACGGTGCTGCGCAAGCAGTTGACGGCACAGGAGGCAGACACGTTCGTGGAGCGCGGCATGCACCTGGGCAAGATCCTCGATAGCACCAGCATGGATTGGCGCGAGGATTACCTGCGTGATCCCGAGCGTGCCGAGGAACGCCTGGCGCGTGCACCGGTCTTGCTGCCCCCGGGGCGCATCATCAAGGTCGATCGTCACGGGGAACCGGAAAGCGCCAGCGGGGCGCGCGACGAGTTCCGGCGCCACGCGGAAGTCTACCGTCGCTGGGGGATCGAGCCTGAGGATCTGATCGCGTACGAACGAGCGTTCGCCGCCGACCGCGTACGCTACTTTGGCATGGACAAGTAACGTCCAAGGACATTCACTGCATTCTTTGCACAGGAGAACGTATCTATGGCTTTAACAGCAGATCGAGAGGTGCAGTTCTACGCCGCACAGGAGCTGATCGACATACCTGTCGATGACAATGTTGTGGTCTACAAGGGTGCCTTTGTCGGCCGCAACCGCAGCACTGGTTACGCCCGCGGTCTCGTCGCCGGTGACGAGTTTCTCGGGATTGCCTACCGTCAGGCCGACAATACCATCAGCGGCCACAGCGCGGGCGGCATCACGGCCCGGCTACATCAGTCTATAGACATCGTGCATACGCTGACGGGCGTGGCGACCGGCGACATCGGCAAGGACGTCTATGCCAGTGACGACGGCACTTTGACGCTGAGCCCGACCGGGAACAGTCGCATCGGGCGGATTGTGGCCGTGGAGGCGACAAATACCGCACGCGTCCGGTGTCAGCCGCTGAGCATGCTCTCCGGACTACTGGACAATCGCCAGGTCGCACAACTCGCGGACGCGAGCGCGACGTTGACACTGGATCACATGAACCGGGTCTTGCTGATTGCGAACACGGCGGCGCGCACGCTGACGTTGCCGCCGGTGGCGACGGTACGGGCCGGTGGCTGGTTCCGCATTGTCAAGACGACGGCGGATGCGTTCGCAGTCACGCTCGACCCCGACGGGACGGAGCAGATCGACGGGGCCGCGACGCTGGCGACGATCGATGCCCAGTACGACTGCGCCCACGTCATCTGTACCGGGACGGAATGGATCGTGGTGGACCGGGATATCGCGTAGGCGACGAGGCCGCATGCTGAATCGGCAGCGGGTGTCGTCGTAGTGGAACGTTGGCAAGAGGGGAAGTATACAAGGAGACTCATATGTCGGTAGTTGTGGATACGGGGTTGAGTTCCAGGGCCATCATCGGGCGTTTCTACCGTCGCCTCGAAGAGTTCGCCCAGTCTACGTGGTGGACCAAGCTGGCAATGCACTTCACCAGCAACCAGGAGTCGGAGACGTACAGGTGGCTTGGGATGGTTCCGCAGGTACGGGAATGGAGAGGCGGACGCCGCATCAAGCCGCTCCGCGCCCAGGGTATGACCATTGTCAACAAGGTGTGGGAGGCGACCATTCGCGTGGACGCCGACGAGCAGCGCCGTGATAAGACCGGTCAGATCATGGTGCGCGTCAACGAGATGGCCCGGCGGGTTGCCACGCATCCGAACAAACTGCTCACGACGCTGATGCTGAACGGCACGACGAGCGTGTGCTACGACGGGCAGTATTACTTCGATACGGATCACAGCGAAGGTGACTCCGGCGTCCAAAGCAACAGCATCGCGCACGATGCCGGCACACCCACGGCGCCTACGGACACAGAGATGTACGAGGCGATCGTCAAGGGGATCGCCCAGGTTCTCGCGTTCCGCGACGACCAGGGTGAGCCGATGAACGAGTCGGCCCGGGCGTTTCTCGTGATGGTCCCGAGCACGTTCCTGTCGCCGACGCTGGTCGCTCTGTCGAGCAAGACCATTGACGCTTCGAGCAACCCTCTGGCCGCTGGTGGCCCGTTCAGTATTGACTGGGTGGCCAATCCGCGTCTGACGTGGACCGAGAAGTTCGCCATCTTCCGCACAGACGGTGAAACGCGGCCGTTCATCTTCCAGGAAGAGCTGCCCGTGCAGGTGCAGGCGCTGGCCGAGGGTAGCGAACTGGAGGTGAACGAGAATCAACACCAGTATGGGGTCAAGGCGATTCACGAAGCCGGATATGGATTCTGGCAAGACACCTGTCTGGTGACGTTCGAGTAGGTCCCGATCTGGATACGCACCGGCCGGGACGAGCGGAGATTGTCGGCAAGCGGGCCCCGCGATGGTTGCCGCGGGGCCCACGGGCGCAGTGCAAGGGAGTGAGGTCGGCCGCAACCACCGGCGCTGCCCGGCCGGCCGCGAGATTGTGGGTGCAGGCAAATGGCGTATACCACAACTACACAGCTCAGCGCACGACTCGGGAGTACGATCTACGCGCGCTTGACGGACCGGGTCAACGGCACCACAGCCGACCCGGACGTGGCGCAACAGATTGTGGACGAGGCCGAGGCGCTGGCTGACAGCTACCTGGCCAAGAGGTATGCCACGCCGGTTGATCTCAGCGCACGTCCGGAACTGGCCGACGTGCTCGCGGCGCGCGTGCTCGACCTGGCGGAGTGGATTGCGTGGAAGGGGTCGCCGTTTGTGGGCGACGTTCCGGAGCGCGTTCGCGCGTTGGGTAGTGAGGCAGTGGGTTGGTTTGAAGCCGTCGCAGTGGGGAAGATCCACCTGCCGGCGGCCTCGCCGCCGCCGGGCCCCACCGCGGAGGACGACGCTCCGCGCTTCAGTGCCGAGGACCGCGAGTTCACCAGGGACGAGCTGGACGGGCTGTAAGACGCACGACCTGGCGCGGCGAGACCGTGCCGAGAGGTTCGCTGATGCTGGACGGGATCGCGCAACATCTTCCATCGCTGGGCATCTCCGGACTGTTGTTTGTGATGTGGTGGTACGAGCGGCAGGAGCGGGGGCGCTATTCATCCGGAATGCAAGAGGCCTTGAAGAGTACAGCGCAAATGTCGGACATCACCGATCACCTGCTCGACGTGATCCGCACAAACACCGAGGCGCTCAGCGCGCTGCGCGAAGAGCTGCGCTCGTTCCGGACTACAGAGACCGAATGGCTGAGCAGGATCTCTCGTCAGCTCGATTCGCTCAGCGCGGCGTAGAAGCAGAATCGTACGGGAACGATTCCTGAAGGACCCACAACATGGACTTGAAGACATTGCTGCAAAACGTGGATGCGAAGACGGCGCGGGCGTTCATCACCGCCGCACGCCACGTGATTGACGCCATGTTGATCGAGGCTCAGCGCATACGCCAGACACAGACGCCGGGCGCGCGGGATTATGACGCGGCCGAACTATCGCGCGAGTCGGCGCCCGGTGGATGGTTGTCGCACGAGGAGTTGCGCGGGGCGGCCCAAAAGATGGCGGAGGCCGTGGCGGCAGAGAAGTGGACGGACGGGCTGGTGTTCGCGATCCGGCTGTTCACCACGTTGGGAGTCGCCTGATGAGAGCTCGAGAGCGAACGCGGCACGTGGAAGTGTGGGTACGCTCGGGCCTGGTCATCGGGCTGGCATGCGTCGTTTGCCTGGCCTCCCTGGCGGGCTGTACGCGCGAATCGGTGCGCGTCGCGCTCGAAACGCAGCGCCGCGCCGACGCCGTGCAGCAGACCGTCTTCGACCGGCAGCACGAGGCACTCTGTATCCTCCTGTATCGTGACCTGTTGCGGCGGCTGGAGCGTACGGGGCTGCAACCGAACGATGCACAGCGGGCGGTGATTAACGAAGTCTGGAACGAGCGGGACCTGATCGAGTTCTGGGCACTGCAACACGAGCGCGCCAAGGCGCTACGGCTGCTGGGTGTGGACGCCAAACTGTACAGTGACCAGTCGGCAGTAGACCTGCTGTTGAAGTCGATCGGAGCGCGCGTCGCACGCGGGAAGCAGGCGCTGGCGACGGAAACTGGCCACAAGGT
Source organism: uncultured Planctomycetales bacterium (assembly GCA_964572345.1). Lineage (GTDB taxonomy): Bacteria > Planctomycetota > Phycisphaerae > UBA1845 > Fen-1342 > JAUWXH01. The sequence goes on along the minus strand of CAZNFA010000014.1, from coordinate 48,846 downwards.
GACGAAGTAGCAAAGTGACAAAGTGACGAAGTGACAAAGTAACAAAGTGACAAGGTAACAAGGTGACAACGCTGCTGCGCGGTAGTCGAAGGCGATTCGCAGTAGGGAGGCTACAGTGAGAGACGAACCCGTCCGGGGATGGAAGCGCTGGCTTTGGCCGCTGCGCAGCCGAAAGATGCAGGTGGCCGTGGCCACGATCATCGTCACGTATGCCGCCCAGGCCGGGCTCATGTTGAGTGAAGAGACGGTAGTGACCGTGCTGGGCGTGGGCGTGGCGTTGATCCTGGGCATCGCGCACGAAGACGCCGGCCGCGCCGGCAGCCCAACGCGACGCCCCTGACCGCAAGACATCTCACCACGAAGACACGAAGGCACGAAGAGAGACCGGCTTACTCCGGCGCGAAACGTGGATGGCCCGGGATGCGCGGGTCGTAGTAATGCTCAAGGTTGACCAGCCCCGCAAGCGGCGTCAGGTCCGAAACCGGCGTAGCCCATAGGTCCAGCGTCGTCAGCCCTGCCAGCCCCGCCAGCAGCGTCACATCCGACACCTGCGTACCCGATAGGTACAGCATCGAAGGAGAAAGGGGTCAGGAACCTTCTCTTGACTTGCGACCCTGCTTCACGTATACGTGGGGCACGCCTGCGACCGCCTTCCTGAGTAGGAGATTATATCATGCTTGCCAGCCCGTTCGTTCTCGTTCTGGCCCTTGCTCTCCAGCCAGACATTCAGCCGACGCTCGACTTGCGGCTCGTGCCTCTCAAAGACGGCGTGTTGCAGGCGGCCGCGGGCGGCGACCGCTCGAAGGTCCCGCAGACGAAGATCTTCAAGGTGGCCCGTTGGGCCGGGGTGGACCTCGCAGCGCCGGAGCATCCCCTCGTTGCCTATACCCTCCGAGACGGGAAGTTGTTCTACGTCTTTTATAAGACCGTGGACAACGCCTTCGGCGACCGCCCCTACCTGATCCAGCGCATCAAGAAGACTATCCGGGAATATTCATCGGCGGATGACTTGGAACCGAGGGAAACCGTCACGTATCTGGTCGAGGCACTGGAAACCGTCGACGGCGCGCTGAAGCGCCCGGACCAGCATTTCGGCCGGTTCAGCATAAGGGCCTTCCAAAAGCGCGAAATCATCAAAGAGTATGAGATCGGTTTCGGCGCGATTCCCGGCATCTGCTCGCAAGAGGAATCGCCAATCCCCGCAGGGCATTTGTACGAGGAGCTCCAGCCCTATGGCCCCAACCGAATGCTGTTTGACCAGGTGGAATTCGTGTACTCAAAGAAGTGGTCGCTGTCCGTGTGCTTCAGCGAGGACGGCGAGTTCTCGATCAAGTCGCCTGAGTTCGACATCGACGCGCCTCACAGTCTGCCGACACCCGAGACAGCCACACCCGTACGCGACCCCGCGTCCAAAAGCGTCCTTCTGAAAGAGGGTCACAGCGTGCTCGGTCTTCGCGTCGGCCGAAGTAGGGCCGCCGACATCCAGCGGAAGCTCGGGCCGCCGCTGGGGCTCGTGCGCGCTAGCAAGGGCGCGCAAAACTACTCGCACAAGCGCGGGCTTACGTTCAACGTCTACGATGGCGGCCCGATCAACACGATCTTCACGCGTTCGAGTTTTGGCGGGAAAACCTCGAAAGGCGTTCGGCACGGCGACACGCGCCGGCGCGTGCAAGCGGTCTACGGCAAGCCCCCCAGAGACAAGCCGGATGACAACAGCTGGTACTATCCCGAGGGCGTGATCTTCTACTTTGACGCCGAGGACCGCGTGACGAAGATCGTCATCTTCAAGCCTCGTCGCTGATGGCCACTCGAATAGGGGCAGCTGGCACTGACGGTGTGCCGCTGCTCTTGAGAGGATTTCGCGCCCGGGAGCGCTCCCGTTGCGCTAAGTGTATGGATAGTCCATACTTGCTTGTAGTTGTAGACATCCAAGAAAAGGAGCAAGTATGGACACGGAAGTTTGGCGTGTATTGACCGCAGCCGTTCGCTCGGCCGACCGACGCGTAGCCCGCCGAGGTCGCCGACGCACTTACACTGATGCCTTGATCGTTCGGATGTACCTCTGGAGCGTCTGGCACGACCGCCCGCTGTGCTGGGCCTGCGAGCGGGCCCATTACAACACGATGTTTCGCCCGCGCCAACTGCCCTCGGTCTCGCAATTCTCGCGACGTGTGAAGACCCCGCGCGTCACGCAGATGCTGCACGCTGTCAACGCCTATCTCACACGCACGGACGCGCCGGTTGGCCTCTCGTTTATCGACGGCAAGCCGCTGCCGATCAGCTTCTGTTCGCGCGACCCGGATGCCCGCGTGGGCTGGGCCACGAAGGGTTTTGCCAAGGGCTACAAACTGCACGCCTGGGCCACCGCCGATGGCCGGATTCCATGCTGTGAGGTGCGCCCGATGAACGAGGGAGAAGCCAAGGTGGCGCGCGGCTTTGCCAAGAGCATCTCGGGCGGGCTCGTGTTGGCCGACGCGAACTATGACACCAAGCATCTGTACCAAGCTCTCGGTAAGCGCGGGGCGCAATTGCTGACACCGCTGAAGCGGATCGCGGTCACCCCGGGCCCGCTACGTCGCATGGGACCACAGCGGCGTCTGGCGATCGAACTCCACACGTGGTCCGCCGAGATGTATCGCGCCATCCTGGACCGGCGAGATCAGGTTGAGCGCATCTTTGCGGCTTTGACGTGCTTCGGCGGCGGACTGACAACGCTGCCACCCTGGGTCCGTCGGCTCGACCGCGTGACGCGCTGGGTAACCGCCAAAATCGCGATCTACCATGCCCGCCTCCGCTGCAGGAGTGTGGCGTCATGACCGCCCTTCATGCAAAATCCTCTGACAGAGCAGTGGCACACATCGAACCCCAGACCCCGAACGCTACGGCCACAGCGGGCTGATGGCTGACGGCTGAAAGCTGACCGCTTACCCCTACGTCGGGCACGGAGGCCCGGCGCTACGGGGGTGGCGGAGTGTCGCTGTAGACGTCGGTTGTGAAGAGCAGGACCTCGGTTGTCGGATCGCGCCAGGCGTCGGGTTTCAGGCCGGCTTTTTCGCTGCAACAGCGGGTGAGGAAGATCTCTTTGTCGAAGTGGTGCTCGGTAGCCACCTGCGGCAGGAAGAGACCGCGGCGAGCACCACTGCGCACGATAATGCCGTGCTTGCCGAGCTCGAGATCGTCCAGGTTGCCCATGGGCCAGGGGGGCGACAGAACCGAGACCTCGATGGTGACCTCGGGCAGTTCGGCCAGGGTGAGCGGGGCGAAGCGCGGGTCGTACACGGCCGCGTTGACCGCGGCGTAGCGCACCGCTTCGGCGAGCGGCTGGTCCGTGTCGAGCGTGCCCATGCAGCCGCGCAGCCCGCCAAACATACGCAAGGTGACGAACGCGCCGCCGAAGGGCTGAGAGCCGCTGGGCGGCGGCTCGACAGTCTTGGGGTCGTCTTCGTGGATGGCCTGCTCGATGACCAGCCGGGCGTAGGCGGGCCACGATCCGCGGCTGGGCTGGTTGTCGGTCATGGGCATACCGCCTTGATCTGAAGGGCCTCGTCCAGACGCGCTAACGCAACCGCGTCCGGCAGTATAACCGCCCGCGGCCGCGTGGACATCCGGGTGGGGGCCGCATACATTCCGCCGCCATGAACCCGCAGACGCGTTCGGACGCAGCCGACGACCGGCCCGCCGCGGCGAAGACTCCCGGCCTGCTGCGCACGGCGGCGGCGGGGGTGTTAATGGGGATCGCCAACCTGATTCCCGGCGTCTCGGGCGGGACGATGATCCTGGCGATGGGGGTGTACGAGGAGTTCATCGACAGCGTGGCCGACGTGACGGCGCTGCGCTTCTCGTGGCGGCGGGTGGTTTTCCTGCTGGTCATCGGCGGGTGCGCGGCCGGCGCGATCCTGCTGTTGGCGGGGGTGATTCTGTACCTGTTGTTCTGGTACACCAGCGCGATGTACGCGCTGTTCATCGGCCTGACGCTCGGCGGGGCGCCGTTGCTGGCAAGGATGCTCCGGCCGATCCGGGCGGACGTGGTGGTGGCCGCGTTGGTCGGGCTAGGGCTGATGGTGGGGGTCGTCTTGCTCAAGGAAGGCACCGGCCTGCCGCACAATATGGGCATGGACGTCGTCAACGGCGTGGTGGGGTCAACGACGATGGTGCTGCCGGGGATCTCGGGCTCCTACATGCTGCTGGTGATGGATCAGTACGAGCGTGTGGTGGGCGCGGTGGACGACCTGAAGGGGGCCTTGTGGCCGGTGAACGGGGGGCTGCTGGGCGCGAGCCTGGGCATCCTGATTCCGGTCGGCATCGGAGCCGTGCTGGGGATCGTCGGGCTCTCCAACCTGCTGAAGTACCTGCTGCACCGCCACCACCGGGTGACCGTCGGCGTGCTGCTCGGCATCCTGCTGGGGTCGGTGCTGGGCCTGTGGCCGTTCGGGCGGACGCCGAGCGAAAGGGCCCTGGAAAGGCGACCCTCGGTGGAGCTGCGGGAGTTCGCGGCGAGTTGGCGGATTGCCGGCGTCGAGCAGGTGACCGATGCGGATCTGGCCGAGCATATCCGGGCGAGTTGGGAGACCCGAGGCCGTCGGGGGTACTCTGCGGCGGAGGTTGCCGCCGCCGTCGGGCTGGTGGCAGCGGGGTTTGCGGCGACGTATTTGGTGTCGCGGGGTCGGTCCGGCACGCGGGAGGTGAAGGGCCGCCCGTAATGCGTCGGCGGGCGGGCTGCCCGCGCGTCGCGGGTCAGCGTCGTCCACCGGCGCTGGAAGGAGGCGTCAGAACGGCAGTGTGCGACCGGTCGCCGAGGGCCGGCCGATCAACGCGCGACATCGGTCAACTGGCGAACGCTCAGCGCTGCCTGCTCCGGTAAACCAGCAGCACGATGACGATCACAACCAACACGATGGCTAGCCACCAGTTCCAGGCGAGGGCCAACATTAAGTTCGCGGCCATGCGTGGCGCTCCCTTCTCAGCACAAGAGGCTTTCAAACTCGACAAACCAGCGTGTCATGTAAACGAAGCGGAACGTAGCTGTCAACGGCCCGGGTAGTACTACAACGCCGAAACCGCCAAGACGCCAAGAGCGCCAAGGGCGCCAAGAGGCTATGAGCATCGAGGTTCGGCGGCCCGCGCCACAGGTCGCCGCCCAGGTGGCTGCACGGCGCAACGCGTTCGGCCATCCCGACGTCGCCGCCGTAATGCGGTGTTACCCTAATCCTTGGCGTTCTCCGCATCCTTGGCGCCTTGGCGGTTTGAATTCATAGCGCTGTAGAGGTAGTTGCCCGGGCAGGTGTGCTTGGCTACTGGGCCACCTCTTTGAGCACGTGGTCCTCGACGTAGATCGGTACCTCGCCGGCCACGCCCAGCGCGATCGCGTCGGACGGTCGGCTGTCCACCTCGATGAGCTCGCCCTGGCGGCGGATGACCAGCTTCGCGTAGAAGGTATGGTCCTGGAGGTCGTTGACAACGATTTTCTCGAGCTCGGCCGAGAGCGATTCGATCACGTTGGCCAGCAGGTCGTGGGTCATCGGGCGTTGGAGCTGCACGCCTTTGACCCGCCGGTCGATCGCCAGGGCTTCGCTCAGGCCGATTACGATCGGCAGGACCCGTTCGCCGTTCCGCTCGCGGAGCACGATCAGTTGCTGATCGCGCGTCTCGGAGATCACGATCTGTGCCAAGTCCATGCGGACTTCCATACGTCGCCTCACAATCCCGCACGGGCTGAGGCTATCGCTGCGCGCGGCGGGTTGTCAAGGATGAACGGGCCAAGACCGCCCCGCCGCGGATATCGCGCGCGGCAGCTGGGAATCGGGAGCTGCCTGGCGCGGTTGACGTGTTTGTCGGACGATCCGAGGCCCACGACGGCCGGCGGCGACGGGCGGGGGCTTCTCGCAAGGGGCGAACTTCCGGCAAGACAACGGGTATATTGTTGAGATCCCGGTATATTGAGAGACGTCTCGCAGGTAACGGGCCTCCGGGAGCGCCGTCTGTGACCCGACAGAGCTATCCGATGCGTTTTGCCGCCGTATTCCTGACCATCGCCACGCTGGCACAGGCTGCCGCTCAGCCGGCCGAGCCCAAGCTGACCACCCGCCTGTACGCCGCCCACCAAGCGATCCAGCCGGGCGGGCAGACCGAGCTGGCGGTAGAGCTGGATATCGAAGCGGACTGGCACATTTATCACCCCGGCCTGCACACCGGCCTCCCCACGGTCGTTAGCTTCGACGCCCCGCCCGGGGTGAAGATCGGCGAGGTGCGCTTCCCGCGTCCTTACCTGGCCAAGACGGCCGACATCGAATCGCTGGAGCTCTCCGGCCGGGTGGTGTTCCTGGCCCCGCTGACGCTGGAGGCCGGCGCCCAGCCGGGCACGACGCTGAAGCTGAAGGCGACGGTTAGAGCTTCCGCGTGCAAAGAGCTGTGTTTCCAGGTCGAGCGGAGGGCGTCGCTGACGCTGCCGGTCGCGGCCGAGATGGGAAAGGCGGCCAACCAGAGACTATTCGAAGAGGCGTGCGAGCATTTCCCGCCCCCGCTGACGGAAGCGCCGTGTATCAAGGGCAGCCGGCTCAGCGTTTCCCTGGATAAGGTCAAGATCGATCAGCCCGCCGAGGTGACGGCGCTCATCAAGGTCGAGCGCGGGCACCACATCCAGGACCGCGACCCGGGTGTGGAGGGGCTCATCCCCTCGCGGTTGTTCATCGAGAAGCTGGATGGCGTCACATTCGAGAAGCCGATCTGGCCGAAGCCGCACGTTCGCGAGATGCCGGGGCTCGGCCAGGTACGTGAGCAGTCCGGCGAAGTCAACGTTCGCGTACCGTTCCAGATCACGGATCAGAAGTTCTCCGCCGGCCGGGTCAAACTGCGTGTGCTGCTCCAGTATCAGTGCTGCACCGATGAAGGCCTGTGCTACCCGCCGGAGATGGCGGAGGGCTTCATCGAGTTCGTGGCGGACACGCCGAACGTACCGGTTGGGCAAGCAGCGGACACTGAGTCTGAGCTGACCGCGTCCTCTGCAGAGGCTGAAGGCGGGCTCGGGAAGTTTGCCCTGATGGTGATCTTCGGATTCCTCGGCGGGCTGATCCTCAATATCACGCCCTGCGTGTTGCCGGTGGTCTCGATCAAAGTGCTCAGTTTCGTGCAGCAGGCCGGCGAGGATCCCAAGCGCGTGTTCCGACTCGGGCTGGCGTTTTGTGCCGGGATCATGGTGTGGTTCTGGCTGTTCGCGGCCCTCTCGGCGTTCGGGAACGTCCCCCTGCAAGACCCCACCGTCGTGCTGGGCGTCGGATCGATCATATTCGTCTTGGCACTGAGCCTGTTTGGCGTCTTCGAAATCGTTCTGCCCGGCGCCGCGGCGGGCAAACTCGACGAAGCCACGCGGCGAGAGGGGTACGGCGGCTCGTTCTTCAAGGGCCTCTTGGCCACGCTGCTGGGGACGGCGTGCACGGCGCCGTTCCTGGCGACCGCACTGGCCTACACCTTCACGCAGCCGGGCATCGTGGGATTCATCATCTTCAGTTCCGCCGGCCTCGGGATGGGTAGCCCCTACCTGCTGTTGTCGGCAAAGCCCGGGTGGCTGAAGTTCGTGCCGAAACCGGGCCCCTGGATGTTGACGTTCAAGCAGGCCATGGGGTTCGTCCTGCTGGCGACGGCGGTTTGGCTGCTGTGGGTTCTCGGTCACCAAGTGGGGGCTGGTGGCGTCGTGTGGACCGTTGCGTTTTGGGGGTTCCTCGCGCTGGCCGCCTGGCTGCTCGGAAAGATCAAGCCGACTTGGGAGACGGCCGGTCGCCGGGTTACGTGGGTGGCCGCGTTGGGCATTGCTCTGTTCGGTTGGTGGTTCAGCTTTCGGGTGATGTACGACTGGCGGGACCCGGCTACCGAAATCGCCAGCCAGAGCGAGCATCAACAGCTAACCCCCGAGGAGATTATCGCCCGCGTGGCGCGCTCGGACTGGAACGATCACATTCCGTGGCAACCCTGGCAACCGGGCGGGTTGGCCGAGGAGTTGTCGCGGCGGGGCTACACCGTCTACGTGGATTACACGGCGAACTGGTGCGCGAACTGTAAGGTGAACAAGCTTTGGCTCGAAGCCGACTCGATGCGCGCCAAGATGCACGAGCTGCGCGTGATTCCGATCGAAGCGGACTTCAGCAACTACAACCCGGTGATGCACGAGGAGATCAGAAGCTGGGGCCACCCCACCGTGCCGCTGAATCTGGTGTACCCGGCCGGCCGGCCCCGTGACGCCATCAAGCTGCCGGAACTGTTCCTGTCCGCCGGTCCGGTCCGCGAGGCGCTCGACAAAGCAGGGCCGTCGCGCGAGTTCCCGGAGCTGCCGGCAGCTCCATAGATCGAGCGCTGTGGCCGCTTCCCCAGGAGCCGCGGGTCGATGAGGCGATGGTCTACCCGTTGCCCTCCGCTCAAGGCCGGGTAATCGTAGCACAGCTCGCGTGTGACGCGCAAAGTCCGTCACAGCCGCCACGCACTGCCCCACAGCTTCAACTCACCGCGCCGGCAGAGCCGATAACTAGAAACGCGGCCGCGGGCGAACACCTGTCGCGCAAGTAGAAGCCGGCCCCGTAATAGCCGATACCACCAGCGGCTGTGACCGGACCGACTCGTAGCGGCGGGAACAAGGAACTATCCAATGTGGTGGTGGACCAGAGTGGGCGGCTGGGCCGGTATGTCAGCCGTAAGTGTAGTTTTGCTGTGGGGCTGCGCGGCGCGGGAGCGGCCAATCCAGCCGGTGGCGCCGGCCGAAGCTCAACCTCCCGGGCGTGTCGACCCAGCCCCTGACGGGCCTCACGCGGCCGCCCTGCCGGGGATCGCCTTCTTCGGCGAACAGCCCGAGCTGGAAGAGGTTCCGTTCGAGAACCGCCTCGTGACCAACCTGACACGCCACACTTTCACGAGCGAAGGCCGGGATTTTGACCCCGACCTGGACGCCGACGGCCACATGCTCGCTTTCGCGTCCACACGCAACGCCGAGCACCCGGATATCTACGTGAAGCACGTCGATGGCACCGCCATGACGCAACTGACCAGTGATCCGGCGGACGACATCCAGCCGCGTTTCAGCCCGGACGGTCAGCGGATCGTGTTCTGCTCGAACAGGTCGGGCAACTGGGATGTCTGGGTTGTGAACCGCAACGGAACGGGGTTGACGCAGCTCACGCGCGACCGCACGGACGAGATCGCCCCCTGCTGGCACCCCGACGGGAAACAGATCGCCTACACCGTCTGGGCCCGCCGCGGCCAGCGCTGGGAGATCTGGACGCTCTCGGTGGACGAGCCGGGCGTGCGGTGTTTTCTGGCGTATGGGATGTTCCCGGCCTGGTCGCCGGACGGCCGGCACATCGCCTTTCAGCGTGCCCGCCAGCGGGGCAGCCGCTGGTTCAGCGTGTGGACAATCGAGCTGGCGGACGGGGAAGCCCGCCACCCGACCGAGGTGGCCTACAGCGACCTGGCGGCGTGCATCGGGCCGCGCTGGTCCCCGGATACCAAGATGATTGTTTTCTGCGCAGTGCGACCGGATGGGCCGGGCCTGCGGGGAAGCTCGCACGAACCGATCGACGCCGACCTCTGGGTCGTCGATGTCGAGACCGGGCTGCGTTTCAAGCTGGGTGACGGGGGCCACGCATCGTTCAATCCGACCTGGAGCCCGACCGGGCGTGTTTTCTTCGTCTCGGCGCGCAGCGGCACCGAGAACATCTGGTCAGTGACGACGGAAGACGAAGGGTATGGAGTCGGCCAGCGGCAGGGGATCACGTCGCCAGGCGCTGGGACCGAGACTGAAGTTTCCGTCAGGCTGGGGGGGGAGTAGGAACGCATGTGGAACCCCGGCTTCCAGAGATGGGCCCGCTGGCGGGGCAGCCTGGAGAGCCGAGGGTCGGCCGGGGGTCTTCGGGAGCGCGCACGGCGGGTGCAACCCACCCAGCGGAGAGGCCGACTTCGTGCGTGGAGAGACGGAAAATGGGGGCCTATAATCAGTTGGGCTCCACGTCCTCCGAGCGTTGCGGCGGTTGAATCGAAGGTGAAGACGCGATGCGCAGGATTTCTGCGGGCCCTGGTTGCGGTAGGGGTGTGGGTGGCGGTGGCGCTGTTCAGCGTCGGCTGTGCCAACAAGGAGCAGGGACCGGACGCCCGGCAGCCGTCACCATCACGCCCGCAGGTCTTCGTCGTTGCCCCGGTGATCAACCTGAGCGGGAGCAGCGACTTCGACCCGCTCCAAGTGGCCGATATTGTGGCCTCGGAGTTGCTGTCCTTCCCGGACACGTCGGTGATTCCGGTGAATCTGACGCTGGCGGCGTTGGCCCGGGCGGGCAAAACGCAGGTGGGAACACCCGAAGATGCCCTGGAACTGGCCCGCGAGTTCGGGGCGGACGCGACGATCGTGACGGCCATCACCGAGTACGACCCGTACGACCCGCCGATCGTGGGTCTGGTGATGCAGTGGTATGCGGTGCCGTCGGCTGTGAGTCACCAGGGGCTGGATCCGGTCAGCGCGTCGCGGCAGGCGTCGGGCGCGGGGGTGCCGGAGGAGGTCGCGGCGGTCCCAGAAACGGCCCCAAAATGGCAAGTGCAGCGGGTTTTCAACGCGGCCCACGAGTCAATCCTGGACGAGGTGCGTTCCTTCGCCGCCGAGCGGGAGGGGCACGCCAGCCCCTACGCGTGGCGGCAGTATGTGAAATCGCAGAAACTGTTCCTGCGATTCTCGATTTGGTCGGCGATCCGACCGATCCATCAGCAGTGGCGCCGGTGTGGCGTGACCACAGAGGTGGACAAGGCGCAGCGATGAAGGCGACGCGACGCTGCTTGAGGCTGAGCAAGGGCCGTCATCACTTCGTCTTCTGGTACTACGAAGGCCAGGAGTTGGAGGTAATGGCTTCCCTGATCGGGATGGCCGGGGACGCGGACGGTGAGTTCGATTGGTTCGACGCCGCCGTCCTGACCCACGAGGTCGCCCAGCAGCAGATCACGTGCGAACTGGATGCGGTCACTTAGGGAGGTTCGTGGCGGGAAGCGCGCTGCGAGGTGCGGATAAACCGGAGCCGAGCCGAGACCCTTTCAACGCAGCTAGTGGTACAGCGATGAGCGAACAACCGAGCCTGATTCAGCAGTTCATCGACTACCTGAGTGCCGAGCGGCATTTCTCGTCGCACACCGCCCGGTGCTATGCGGCGGATCTGCAGCAGTTCTGCGGGTATCTGTGTGAACTGAGCACGAAGCCGGGCGAGCGTCCGAGCGAAAAGCCCGGTGACAACGGGAAACCGCAGGCGGGCCAACGGCTGCCGCTGCCGGACGTGTCGGATGCGGGCCTGGATGGCCGGCTGCTCAAGGCCGACACGGAAACAGTCCGCCTGTTCATGTCTCAGCTGCGTGAGCGGAACTACTGCAAGAGCACGGTTGCGCGGAAGTTGGCGACGCTGCGGAGCTTCTACAAGTTTTTGGTCCGCCGCGGGCACACGCCGAGCAACCCGGTCGCACCGATCCGGACGCCGAAGCAGGAGAAGCGGCTGCCGAAATCGCTGGAGTTCGCTGAGATCGAGAAGCTGCTGTCGAACTGCGATACGACGACGCTGTTGGGGGCGCGTGACCGGGCGATTCTGGAGACGCTCTACTCGACCGGCATCCGGGTGAGTGAACTGGTGGCCCTGGAGGTGGCCGACGTTGACCTGAGCAACAACGTGGTGCGGATCCGCGGGAAGGGCAAAAAGGAGCGGGTGATTCCGATCGGCCCGGGTGCGGTGCGGGCGGCGATCCACTACCTCGATCTGCGGCGCAACAGGCCCCAGAGCCCGAAGGCCGACCTGCCGGCCCTGTTCCTCAACAAGCACGGCCAGCGGCTCAGCACGCGGAGCGTGCGCCGCAAGCTGGACAAGTACCTGTTGGAAGCGGGTCTGGATCTGTCGGTGAGCCCGCACACGCTGCGGCACAGCTTCGCGACGCATATGCTGCGTCAGGGGGCCGATCTGCGCAGTGTCCAGGAGATGCTCGGGCACCAGAGCCTTAGCACCACGCAGATCTACACGCACGTGACCGGTACGGCGGTCAAGGAATCCTACGACAAGTCCCACCCACGGGCGTAGCGGCGCATCCGCTGCGCACCCTGCCTGGACTGATCTGCAGCGTCCGTAAGATACCCTGCGCCAGAGCCGTCCCGCCTGTGTTCTCAGCGTGGGGACGCCGGCGCCACAGGGCGTGTTGAGATTCCATCGTCGAATCGAAGGTTCAGCGGTTGAGGGTGTCCGGGTAGGTCGGCGGGGGAAGGCGGTGTGCCCCTGCCCGCGGGCCGCTCAGGGCCAGGACACACATCAAGATGGCGGCGATGATAATCAGGAAGGAAACGGGCGTGGCGATGCCGCGGTACGAAGCTCTCGGGCGGACGGCCAGCCACCAGCCGGACAACGCGGCAGCGACGATGACCAGCATCCACAAGACGAAGACCTGTGCGCCCACAGCCCTATCCGGCTACGAGGTTACCAAGGCACCTGGGTATTGACGGCATCATATAGATCGTACAATCCCCGGCCGTACTGCTGGAGGGTCACGAAAATCACCAGCAGGATCAGGGCAAGCATGACGGCGTATTCGGTTGCCGTCGCACCGTGCTCTTCACACAGCAGGCACCAGAAGCCGGCCCGCCAGCCATATGCCGCCACGGATGTCACTCCTCGAGGGGAAGCCATCTGCTCCGCTTGAAGCATACAAAACGGCGTCGCGGCGGGGCAAGTTTTCTTACGGCCCCGCGCCGCCGTTGGCCGGTTACCCGCAGCCGTTATCGGCCGTCACGGGCTTGGGGCAGACGATCTCGGACCGGGCGCGCCTCTAGCCGAGCGCGCTCCCGGCCGGCGTGCTGGCTCCCACTGGCGCTGACCGCTGGGATCCGCGGCTTGCCAGCAGGTCCGTAGCTCATATGATGACGCTTTCGCGCCGCCGAGGAGAGGTAGCCGGCGGTATTTGATCCACCGAAGTCGGGACGCGCACATATGAGGCTCAGCAGACTCTTTCGCAAATACAGCCGCGTTTTGATGTTGGTTGTCATGTCGTTGTTGCTGGTCGTGTTCCTGGTCGGTGACGTGATCAGCCGGGCGGCGCGGGGGCGGTCGGGGGTGGACGTGGAAATCGGCCGGGCCTTCGGGAAAGACATCACCAACCTCGACCTGCAGCGGATGCACAGTAACCTGGATCTCCTGGGCGACTTGGGGCTCGCTGGCCGTGCGAGGGACCCGCTACAACAGTACGCCTGGGGTCTGATGGCGGCCCGCGCGAACGCGCAGGAACAAGTGCTGGCCTGCCATCTGCTAATGGAGGAAGCCAGACAGATGGGAATCCACGTGGGCCGGGAGCAAGTCGTGGCGTTCTTGGGCAGCCAGGGCATCGGCGGCAACTATCTGGCCCGAGTGCGTGACGACTCCAATCGCAGCCTCGAGTCGATCTACCGGTTGGCGGGAGCGTGGTTGTCGATCTTCGAGGTCGAGCGGCTCCACGCAGATGCGCTCGGGGGCAGTGTGCCGCGCGCGGAGATCGCCTTCCGCGACGAAGCGCAGGAAGCGCTCGTCAAGCTCGCGGTGATCGAATCCACGGCACTCCTGCCTTCGGTAGCGGAGCCGACCGAGGAGGAAATCCAGGCCTACTTCGAGGAGGCCAAGGGTCGCGAGACCGCCCACGAAGAGGACCGGCTCGTGTTCGGCTACCGTCAGCCCGACCGGGTGCAAGTCGAGTATTTGACCGTGGACTCCGGGCAAATCCAGAACAAGGTGCGCGTTCGGGGGCGAGAGGCCCGGCGCTACTACGAGCAAAACAAGCACAAGTATGTCGAACGGGTACCGCGCCCGATGACTCCAAGCACACAGCCGGTTCGGCAGCAATATGATGAGGTCCAGCGGACCTACGAAGAGGTTGAGGAGAAGGTGCGGGAGGACTGCCGCGCCGAAAAGGCGATCCAGGAAGCCCAGCGGCTGGTGAACAAGATGCGGGACGAGGCCCGCCGGCCGTGGGAAGCGGCCCCACGCGGCGAGGACTACTTCCGCGTACCACCGGCAGACGACGCGCTGGTCTCGTTTGAGGAGCTGCGCGACAAGCATTCCGATCCGTACGAGGTGATTTGCGACAAAACCGAGCTATTGGACATCGAGGGCTTGCAGGGCGTACCCGGCCTGGGCCCGGCCAGCTTCCAGCTCGGGGCCGACCCCCGGAACCGAGTTTCGACCGCAGCGTTGGCGTTCCGGGTGAAGGGACTGGTCACGGCCGACCCGGAAGACGCGGTCTCGGCACTGAATCTGTTCGAGCCGAGCCGGCTCCTGTTCGAGTCCCGCAGGGACCGCGAGACCGGTCAGCAGCTTCCCTACCAGGCCTATTTCTTCCGCGTCATCCGGGTCAAGCCCAGCGGGCCGCCGGATTCGATCGACGTCGTCCGCGACAAGCTCGTCCAGGACTTGAGGCTGCTCAAAGCGCACGAGCTGGCCGGAGAGCGTGCCCGGCAGTTGGCCACCAGCGCACGCGCGGTGGGCCTGGAGGCGGCGGTGGAGTCCGCCGAAGAGTTGAAGCAGTTGCTGGCCGCGGCCGAAGAGTGGGCCAGCACCCAGCCGGCTGCGGTGCGGGGCACCAGGTTCGGGTACACGCGTTATCTCGGCCCGTTCGTACCAGGGGGACCATTCACGCGCGTCCCGAGCTACGTTCGCGACGTTGGCCTGGCTCCGACGGTGCACAAGCAGGTGTTCGCGCTGGCAGAGTCGCAGCCGAGCACCGGCCCGGTACATCGCGTAGCCTTGGTGCAGGTGACCGAGGACCAGAAGTGGGTGGTCGCGGAGCTGGAAGAGATCAAGCCAATCTATGCGGGCGACTTCGAGAAACGCCGGGCGGATCTGGTCCGAACCAGCCAGGAAGAGTGGCTACACCTCATGCGGTCGTGGTACGACGCCAAGAACATATTCCGCCGCACGGGCTTTGTGTGGGCTCAGCCGCCCAAGGAATAGGGGCCGGGGGGCGGCCGCAGCGTAAACACCCGCGCGCCTGTCCGACCCGGGGCCGCACGTTGAATCCTCCATCGCCGTGGGCTATGCTCGCTCACTCGTCGGGGCCCCGTGGGCGGGATCGGCCATAGAGAAGTCACGACCCCATGAGCGCGAGCTATACCTTCACCGAGATCGAGCCGCACTGGCAACGGCATTGGGACGAGCACGGTTGCTTTCGAACGGCCAACCCGGGCCAACCGGGCAGCGAGCGGCCGAAGTTCTACGTGCTCGACTTCTTTCCCTACCCGTCCGGAGCGGGGCTGCACGTCGGTCACCCGCTGGGCTACATCGCCTCCGACATCATTGCCCGCCATCGGCGCATGCGCGGCTGGAACGTGCTGCACCCGATGGGCTGGGATGCGTTCGGCCTGCCCGCTGAGCAGTACGCCGTCGAAACCGGCATCCACCCGCGTATCACCACGAAGAAGAACATCGAGACCTATAAGCGGCAGATGAAGGCGATCGGTCTCGGCTACGACTGGGGGCGCGAGTTCGCCACCTGCGACGAGCATTACTATCGCTGGACGCAGTGGATCTTTTTGCAGATCTATAACGCGTGGTATGACCCGGAATACCGCTGGACCGATCACGAGGGGCGCCGGGTCGTCGGGGCCGCCCGGCCGACCGACCAGTTGCCCGTCCCCGCCGAGGTCAAGGCCGAAGGGGGCGCGGCGATCGATGCGTACAAAGACGAGCACCGGCTGGCGTACCTGGCCGAGGTCCCGGTCAACTGGTGCCCGGCATTGGGCACCGTGCTCTCCAACGAGGAGGTCACCAACGAAGGGCGTAGCGACCGCGGCAACCACCCGGTCTACCGCCGCCCCATGCGGCAGTGGATGCTGCGAATCACCGAGTACGCCGAGCGCTTGCTGGCCGACCTCGACCGCCTGGACTGGCCCGAGCCGATCAAGCTGATGCAGCGGAACTGGATCGGGCGCAGCGAGGGAGCGTACGTGGACTTCACGCTGGACGCGGAGAATCCGGACGAGCGCTACGTCATCCGCGTCTTCACCACCCGGCCGGACACACTGTTCGGGGCCACCTATCTGGTGCTGGCCCCCGAGCACCGCCTGGTGCCGGTTATCACGACGGCCGAGCACCGCGATGCCGTCAACGACTACGTCCGCCAAGCCGCACAGAGGTCGGAGCTCGACCGCACCGCCGACACGAAGACGAAAACCGGGGTGTTCACCGGGGCCCACGCCATCAACCCGGTGAATCGCCAGCCGGTGCCGATCTGGGTGGCCGACTACGTGCTGATCAGCTACGGCACCGGGTCGATCATGGCCGTGCCCGGCTCCGACAAACGCGACCTGGAGTTCGCCGACACGTTTGGCCTCGAGGTGATTAAGGTGGTCGAGCCGCCGGAGGGCGAGGATTGGCGCGGGTTCGAGGGCGAGGGCACCGCCGTGAACTCGCCAGCGGAGTTAACCTTCGAGGGCGAGTGTGATCTCACCGGTCTACCGACCGCCGAGGCCGTACAGAAGATCACCAAGTGGCTCGAGGAACGTGACCTGGGCGAGGGCACGGTGCAGTACAAGCTGCGCGACTGGCTATTCTCGCGACAACGCTACTGGGGCGAGCCGTTCCCGATTCTGTACCGCCCGGACGGGCAAGCCGTGGCGGTGGAGGATGCGGAGCTGCCGGTCGCGCTCCCGGAAATGGAGGACTTTCGCCCGCACGCCAGCGACGACCCCAACGCCGAGCCGCAGACGCCGCTGTCCCGGGCCGGCGACTGGATCGAGGTCAAACGTGACGACCAGGTGCTGCGGCGCGAGCTCAATACCATGCCGCAATGGGCCGGCTCGTGCTGGTACTACCTCCGCTTCCTCGACGCGCAGAACGACCGGGCGGTGGTCGATGCCGAAGTCGAGCAGTACTGGATGGGCGGCAAGGACTCGGGCGGCTCGCCGCGGATCGGCGGGGTCGATCTCTATATGGGCGGTGCCGAGCACGCCGTGCTGCACCTGCTCTATGCCCGCTTCTGGCACAAGGTGCTCTACGATCTGGGCCACGTCTCCACGCCCGAGCCGTTCCAGAAGCTGTTCAACCAGGGCATGATGACCGCGTACGCCTATCGCGATTCGCGTGGCATGTACGTGCACTACGACGACATCCACTTCCGCGACGATGGGGCCCACCACAAGCAGAGCGGCGAGAAGCTCGCCGAGAGCGTCGAGAAAATGTCCAAGACGCTCAAGAACGTGGTCAACCCCGACCGGATCATCCGCGATTACGGGGCCGACACGCTGCGGCTGTACGAGATGTACATGGGCCCGCTGGAGGCCAGCAAACCCTGGAATCCGCGCGACATCATCGGCCCACACCGCTTCCTGCAACGCGTCTGGCGACTGGTCGTCCGGCCCTCGGCGGAACCCGGAGCGCAAGCGACGGGCACCGCTGTGCCCTCCTCAGCGGAGCAAGGGCCCGGGCATCAAACCGGCCACGACGACGCCTGGAAGCTAAACCCCAAGATCACCGACCAACGCGACGACGGCCTCGAGCGGCTGCTGCACAAGACGATCAAGAAGGTTGAGAACGACATCGACCGCTTCGCATTCAACACCGCGATTGCCCAGATGATCGTCTGGGTCAACGAAGCGATCAAAGCCAAGACCATCGGCCGCGATCAGATCGAGCGCTTCCTGCTGGTGTTGGCCCCGTTCGCCCCGCATATCTGTGAGGAGCTCTGGCAACGGCTCGGCCACAAAGCGTCGCTGACCGGCGAAGCCTGGCCCGGCTACGACGAAGCACTGACCATCGACGAGATGGTCGAGATGGGCGTGCAGGTCAACGGCAAGCTCCGCGGCCGCATCACCGTCCCGACCGACGCGACCGATGACCAGATCGTCGAAGCCGCGAGGAAGGACGTCGCCGCCTTCATCGGCGACAAGCCCCTCAAACGCACCATCGTCGTCAGAGGCCGGTTAGTGAATCTGATCATCTAGCAGGCTGGAACGATTGCGCGGATGCCCCACCCCTTGCCGGAGGCAAGGCCTGGGAGCCTGACGTTTGGGTGTATTCCGAGCCCCATCCCTCGCTGGGCGGGGGATGGGGCTCGGCGATGAAGGTTAGACACGCGTGCGGCGGTACCGTCGGCTAGGGGCAGTCCTCGCCCCAGTGGGCGAGGAGAATTCCCAGATCGGCCTGATCGGTGTCGCTGTCGCCGTCGAGGTCGCCGCCGTCATCGACGCCATATGAAGCCAGCAGGATGCCGAGGTCGGCCTGATCGACGCAGCCGTCGCCGTTCAGGTCGCCGGGCGGCCGTTCGCTGAGCTTCGCGACATAGACGTCGGCCGGGACGTTGATCGCTCCGCAGAAGTACACGTCGCCCAGGTCGTCCACCGTGATCCCGTGGCCGGCGTTGCGCGACCCTGACCACACCGTGACCGTGTACAGCAGGTCGCTACCACTGGCATCGAGCTTGCTGACGATGATTCCGGTTGCCGGGTCGTCATCGGCCGGTGGGTAGTCCTCGGAGCTCGTGTAGCCGACGACGTACACCGACCCTTCACCGTCCACGGCCACGTCGCGGCACTCTTCCACGGTGCTTCCGCCAAGGTAGGTGCTGAAGGCCAAGGCGCTGCCGTCCGGCGTCAGCTTGGTCACGAAGACGTCCTCGCAGTTGTAATCTTCTCCAAAGGGAACTTCGCACCCGAGAATCTCGCCGACGAATTCTTCTTGGAACGCCCCCGGGGTGGTGGGAAAGTACATCGAGCGAGTGGAGCCCGCGACGTAGGCATTCCCGGCGACGTCCACGACGAGGCGCCCGACGCGGTCCCAGTCTTCACCGCCGAGATACGTGCTGTAATCAAGCTGGCTACCGTTGGCCGAGATTCTGGCGACGAAAACGTCTTCGAAGCCGCCGGCGTGAACCGGCTGGACCGGGTCTGCCAGGGGGAAATCGTCCGAACGGGTATTCCCTGCGACGTAGATATTGCCGTCTGCGTCAAGTCCGATGCTCCGACCCTCGTCGTCCGTAGTGCCGCCAAGATAGGTGCTGTACAGAATGGTCTGGGCATCGGGCGACAACTTGGTCACGAAGGCATCCGAGGGCAAACCAAACAAGAGATTCAACTCGTCCTGAATGGCGTCGTCCGTAACCGGGAAGTCGAGCGACTCGGTGTAGCCGACCAGATAGATCTCGCCGTCGCCGTTGAGCGCGATGTCACCCCCGTGGTCACTGAAGCTGCCGCCGAAATACGTGCTGAAGAGCAACGCCCCGTCCTCGCTCGACAGCTTCATTACAAACGCGTCCCGGTGCGTTCGCGTTTCCTTGATCGCGTTCAGGATGGGGAAGTCATCTGAGTCGGTCCACCCGGTCACGAAGACGTCCCCCGCGTTGTCCACCGCAACGCCGGTCGCGTAGTCATGGCCGCTCCCCTGGATGTAGGTTGTCCACAGCTCCGTCCCGTCGGGCCCGAGCTTGATCACCAGGATGTCCAGATGAACGTGGTCTGCATAGGCCGAGCCGATGACATAGGCATTGCCCTCGCCATCCACCGCCATGCCACGCCCCGAGCTCAGATAGAAACCATCGACGGTTGTCTCGTACACGAAGGTCGGTTGTGCGTGTGCCAGCGCTGCGGCGCTGAGCGCCACTAACAGAGCTGCGAGAAGATACGGCTGTACTGTCGCTTTCATGTCTTGCTCCCTTTCAGGTCTTCACGCGAGCTTGAGCTCGCTTGAGCTCGGCCTTTGGAATCGCGTTCATTTGGGGGGTTCTGCGGTCGTCTGTCGGAACTCCCGGTGCTCCATGAAGTCTCCGGTTCCAGGATTCGCCATACGGCAGCCGCCACATCATCGGCGTACCGGGAAGCCGGGCCTTCCAGGACACCTTTGTTGATGAGGCGCGGCACGCTCAGCATCATGCCCGAGAAGTGGCTCAGGGCCAGTTTTGCGGAGATGGCCCTGACCTGTCCCTCAGCCTGGGCCTGTTCCACCATCCCCGTGAAGATCTCGCCTTGCCGGGTGGCGATCTGGCGCTCCGCCTCAGAGAAATCGTGCGGGGTGAGGAGCACGAACGTGAAGGCGTCCGCGTGCCGGTCGAAGAATTCGTAAGAGACCCGTACCCACTCGTGAAGCTTGTTCCGCACGGGGGCGTCGCCGGAGGCGATCGCTTCCTTGGCTCGGATCATGTCCATCACGATGCGGGTGTAGATGTCCAGGCACAGCTCCGCCTTGCTGGCATAGTGCCGGTATAGAGCCCCTTCGGTCACTCCAGCCTCTCGGGCGATCGAACGCACCGTCGTTCCCCTGACACCCTTCCTGGCCACGAGCCGAACGGCTGCGTCCATCAGGTCCTGCTTCTTGTTTTGCCGCTTGGTTGCCATCTCGGCATAAGTAAACACTCACTCACGCGGCTTTGTTCCCGGTCCGCGAAATTTGGGGGGAAATGCTCTAAGTTCGTTTCAGAGCGATAGATAGGGCGGCGTCTGGCCGTATGCTCCGGAGGTGCGTTCCCGATTCTGTTCGCGATGGCAGAGGGTCACCGTTGACGGGGGTCGGCTCACGCCGACCAGTCGCTGTCGGCCACTTCAGTTGGCGGGTTGTGGCGCATGGATGTGGACCGGCCCCTCTTGCGGAATCGCCGGCACAGCGTGACTTACCGGCCCGGCGTCTGCCCGTCGCATCGGGATTCGGCTGGCGGGCGCCGCAGTTGTGCGCTTGATGTTGCCGCGCGTGAGGCGCCAGGCCCAGCCAAGTGTCCGCCGAATGGTGTGCGTCAGACCCCACATTCCGACCACCTGCCAGATGGCGTCGGCGAAATAGAGCTTGCTCTTGGGGTGTACCAGGGCGATCAGGAACCGCAACGGGTTATAGAAGAACAAGTACGCCAGCATGAGGTTGAACTGTTTCCGCCAGGGTTGCCTGTGCTTCGAAGCGACGACGTAGTTCGCATCGAGCATGTGGGGCTCGACACGCCGGCCATCGACACTGTCGTACATGAGCCCCGATGTGAACGCCTCTTCGTACGACTTCGAGCCGACCGCGGGTGTGATCATCAGGACCTGCAAGCTGATCGCCCCCGCCTTGCGCAGCAGACGCGCTTGGTTGAGCAGTCCGTACGGGCTGCCGCGTGTATAGAGCGGCTGCGCATCGTGGTGCATCATCATCGGCATCGGGGAGATGCCGTGCTTCTGCAACAAGCGGAACGCCTCTGTGGTCTTGTCGACGGTCTGACCCTTGTTCACCAGGCTGGCGGTCATATCTTCCACGCCCAGCCACAACGACCGGATGCCCGCCTTACGCACCGTTGACAGGTGGCCTTTCATTTGCAGTGTGTCGTGGACCGTCACCTCCGTGCCGAACCGCACCTTCTTACGAAGCGGCACGCCGTCGATCTCAGTCCGGGCCAGAGTCTCGAGAATATCGAGCGTTCGCTGCTTGTGATTGAAGAAGTTGTCGTCCGCGCCGAAGAAGCTGCGAATGCCGTACTCGCGGCGAAGCCGGACCATCTCGTCGGCGATCCGCTCACCGCTCTTGACCCGGTACTGCCGCTGGTTGTAAGCCGGAATCGGGCAGTAAGGGCACGCGAACTTGCAGCCGAAGGTCAGCACGAGCACTCCGATGCGGCTATAGTTGCGAACCAAACTGGCCGGCAGCGCCCGCGAGGCCAACGTCGTCCCTCGACCGGGCGGTTCGAGCAATTGATACCCCAAGGCCGGATGAGGTAACTCGTCCAGATCACCGACCAATCGTTGGGGGCCGGTATCGACCAGCTCTTCGGGCACCCCGTCGGCCCCACCCTGCCCGTAGACCAACCCCGGGATTTCGTCCAGCATGCCGCCCTTGCGCGCCCGAATGAACGTCGTCCGCAGTGGCTCGTCGCTCGCACGAATCGATAGCAGAACGTCAAGCAGGCTGAGCAGGACGTATTCTTCGCCGGTGACGACCACGTCCGCGCCCCACGGGTCGCGCGGGTCGGCGCTGAACAGGTCCCACGGTTCGTAAATGGCCTTCGGCCCGCCGGCAATGACCAGTGGCCGGTGCGCAGAATCGATCTGCCACGCGTCGCGGATCAGGTGTTGACACTGGGCCGTATGGATCTGCATGCTCGAAACCATGAACAGATCCGGGATTCGTCCGTCCAGTTTCATCCGCGACGGGCGGAAGTTCTTGTTCAACTGCTGAAGCACGATGCGGGTCTTGGCGAAGCCCGCATCCAACATGGCCGAGCCGATCGCCCTTACGCCGGCGGGGGCCATGCGTTTGTCCGCATAGAAGAACGGCAGCATCCGGGTGCGCTGGTCGAATGCGCAGGCAATCACGGTCGTCAGATCGTGCTTGTGAGCGTTACGGCGCAGGCGGTTGCGGAGGTTCAGCAGCGCGCCCGGCTTGAGCAGTTCATCGCCCCGCTTCCGACGCCGAAGTTCCATATCCATTGGCTCCCGAATCGGGCCTGGACGCGTCGTGACCGACGTCCGTCGCCACTGCGGAGATATCGGTCGAGGCGGCATTATCCTGGGCGTCTTCGCCCGGAGCAATCTGCGACTCCGCACTCTTTTTTTGCATACGACGCTCGCGCTTCAGTGCGGCCTTCGCAGCTCTCTTGGCCCGTCGCTCGCGCTTCTCGGCCTCGCGCTGCCGCTTGAGCAGCGACGCTCTATTTCTCTTTGCCATTCAGACTCCCTTGGGCGTCCGGCGCCGGCGGAATTCTAGGCGTCTTGCTGTGGCGGATCTTCGACCGACTGGATGCGTTCGACGGTCACGTCGCGGTAGAATCCTTCCTTGAGGAACTTCTCGGCGTCTGCTTGGGCTGCTTTCTCGGTGCCGTGACAGCCAAGCGTGACCACCAGGCCGTCGGTGGATTTGCCCCGCACACGCCAGCGTTTCGGTTCACCTTGCCACTTTGTCGCCATAGGAATCTGTCCCTACTGAAAGGAGAAGGAGTGCGGCGCGCACGCTCCGCGGACGGGCCGTTTCATGGAGGCCACAGACCATCGGTAGAAGGGAAGGCTACCATCGGTAGCCTTCCCCTCTGGAGTCGGCATCCGGGCGTGGCCTAGCGGCCTCTGCCGTAGCCGCGGCCGCCGCCGCCGCCGCCGCCGCCGTAGCCGCCGCGGCCGCCGCCGCGCGGTTCGCGTGGTTTGGCTTCGCTGACGGTGAGGGCGCGGCCGCCGTGATCTTGCCCGTTCAGAGCGGTGATCGCCGCTTGCGCCTCGTCGGCGGAGCCCATCTCGACAAATCCGAATCCCTTGCTCCGGCCCGTCGCGCGGTCTTCGATGACCTGCGCGCTCTCAACCGTGCCGTGCTGCGAGAACATTTGTTCCAGGTCGGAACCGCTCACCTCGTAGCTTAGGTTCCCGACATACAACTTTTTGCCCATCGTGTTTCTCCTAGCGATGGCAGGCGTGACCCGTTGTTTCACTTTCAGGGTCACAATTGAAAGTGGCCGCAATTCCGGCCAGGAAGGTAGGAGCGCGATCTAGGCAATACGATGCGGGACCTGCAGGACAAATGCCACGTCTACGCCTGGTTCGTCAATCCGACCGTCCGGATCATACCCCGAATCCCGGAGAAGCACAGCGACTTTTCTCAGATATTTCATTTCCCGCTGGGCAGCAGCGGCGGAAGCGACCGCAAACCCGCGTGAACCCGGCAAGGGGACAGACGCCAGGTCTGCTCTCGCCGTACGTGAAAGCAGCGGTGGGGCGGGTTTTCTGTGGAGCAGTTTTCGCGGGAGCCGGAGCCGGATGTACACGGGGTGCTGATCTGGGATCGGCCGGGGTATCACTGCGCTAGGGGCCGGCAGGTGCCGGACAACGTCGCGATCGTGCTGCTGACGACGGACTCACCAGACCTCCAGCCGGTCGAGAAGCTCCGGCACTACCTGCCGGCACACCATGGTCGGACCGCCGGCTGATAGCCGGTGCCGCGTGGTAGCTCATGGTTCGGGCTCGGGGCTCGGATCGGTCCATCGGTCACTCAAGGCGACAGGCGTTCGAGGGCCCAGGTGTCGTCGGGTAGGAGGTGGTAGCGGAGGCGGTCGTGCAGGCGGCCTTCGCGGCCCTGCCAGAACTCGATCACCGTCGGGCGGATGCGGTAGCCGCCCCAGTTCGGCGGCCGGAGGACGGGCCGGTCCCGGAACTCGGCCTGCACCTCGGCCAGTCGCCGTTCGAGCACCGTCCGGCTCTCGATCACCTCACTCTGCTTGGACACCCAGGCGGCCAGTTGGGCCGCGCGGGGGCGGGTCTCGAAATAGGCGTCCGACTGCTCGGCCGGCAGTTTCTCCACGACCCCTTCGATCCGCACCTGACGCTCGAGTTGATCCCACCAGAAGCAGGCCGACACGTGCGGATCCTGGGCCAGGGCGTGGGCCTTGCGGCTGTCGTAATTGGTGTAGAACACGAACCCGCGGGCATCGAAGCCCTTGAGCAAGACCATTCGGGCCGACGGGCGACCCTCCACATCGACCGTGGCGAGCGCCATCGCACCCGGCTCGGCGAACCCGGCCTTGACCGCCTCATCAAACCAGAGGTCGAATTGTCGGAAAGGGTCCGGCTCGGCCTGCGCCGAGCGGAAGCCCGCGATCGCGTACCGCTTGTGTATCCCGCTGATCGGCTTGTCCATGGCCAACGCTCCCCGCTGACACGCGCCCGCATATCCCGTGATTGGGTGTGCATATTCTAACGCCTACTGGCGTGCGGCCGCCGAGCCACGCGGGAGATTCTTCGCTACGATCAGAATGACGGCTGGGACGGAGCCGGGCCGCGACAGCGCTGGGGGCTTGATTGAACCGTCAAGGCAGGGTATGCTAAGGGTCCCTGGGAGGCCGTTCGATCTCTCAGATCAGGGGCAGTTCTGGGAAGCGAGGGCTTGCCTGGTGGACCCGTGTCGGGACGCCGGATGAACATGCACATCTCGGTGACAACATCGGTTCGACCGCGAACGAAGCGAGCGTTTTCGCTGGCCGAGTTGTTGGTCACGGTGGGCGTGATCGGCCTGCTGGTCGCGATCATGCTGCCGCCTTTGCAGCTCGCCCGTCGGCAGGCCATGCAGACGCGCTGCAGCGCGCAGCTCCAGCAACTCGGGCTGGCCCTGCAAAGCGCGCACTCCGACCACAACTTCTACCCTCTCTGGGACGACGGCTGTGAGCCCATCCGCTTCACCTGGATCGACGTGCTCGCCCAGCAGCGGTTCCTGGGGACCTCGGGGGATCCATACACCTCTGCCGGCGAGGGTGAACGTCGGCGTTCGCCCGCCGGCAACCTACGCATCGGCTACTGCCCCGCCGACGAGTTGCCCGACCCGTTGAACGAAGCTCGGCACCATAACCTGATGTACCCGCTGGACCGCTCGCGGACCGGGGTTGACTACAGTTACGGGATCGGCGTGCCGTTGTCGGCCGGCGGGTGGGCCTGGCGGCCGGGGTACACCGACGACCCCCGGCCACGTCGGTTCGGCGACCACGTGCGGCACCCGTCGGGACGCGTGTTGGCCGGGGACGCCACCACGGCACGGATCTACAACCTCAGCGGGCGGGCCGTCACCTCCGGCGTCTGGAACGATCTGACGCAATACGACAACACGGTCGCGTGGGGGCGGCACGCGACAGGTACGGGCAAGTGGTCCGCCAACCTGCTGTTTCAGGACGGGCACGTCAGCTCGGTAAGGTTCGAGCCCGGGCAGCCAACTCCGGTTAACACCATGCGTTATTTCACGTGGCTTCCGGGTGAGCCGCTGCACGTGGACGCCGAGCACGAACACGAAGGCAACTGGTACCCGCACGTCCCACCACCCAGCTTCCAGAGCAACCCGCAGGGCGACGTGTTCCCCGACGAATTGCTGCCCTATTGGTACACCGCCAACGAGCTCTGGACGCTGATCGCCCACAAGTAGGCCGCGCTGCGCGGCTTCCCCGGCAGGCGGCGCCGTGTCATTCTGAGGTAGCGAAGCAACTGAAGAATCCGGCGTCAGGTCGTGCAGGTTGCAGATGCTTGGCTGCCCCCAGGATGACGATTGACGACCCGGGGCAGCGCACGGGCGTGTCAGGCCCTCGCCGCCTCGGCCTTCTCCTTGCGGGCCGCCAGCCGCAGGCCCAACTCGAACAGCAGGATCATCGGCCCGGACAGCATCAGGTGGCTGAACAGGTCCGGCGGCGCCAGAATGCCGGCGATGAAGACGATGATCAGGATCACGAATTTGCGGTACTTCCGCAGGGATTCGACCGGCACCAGTCCGGAGCGCCCCAGGAAGTACACGACCAGCGGCATCTGAAACGCCAGCCCGAACGCGATGGTCATGATCAGAATGAACGACAGGTAGTCGCCGATCTTGAGGTGGGTTTGGACCATGCTGGCTTCGCCATCGCGCCTGAGTCGCAGTGACCATGTCTCGTCCACGCCGCGCAACTTGAGTTTCTGCTCGTGAACGTTGAACCATACGGTCCCAGTGGGCGCGTCGTTCGGATCCGCGTTGAGCAGCGGCACCGGCGGAACGTCGTCGATGCCTGGCTGCGTCGTCGGCGTTTTGGACACGCGCTCGCCAAGCAAGGGCTTCTCCCAGGGCATCGGCTCCGGGTTTGGCAGCGGCAGCCAGGTGCTGAAGCGGACCAGAAAGCCGAGGCTCACCAGCAGTACTAGCGTGTACATGAACAGCACGCCGGCGAGGAAGAGGAACACGCTCCAGGGCACCAAACGTTTCACGTACTTCTTCTCGCGCGCGTACAACCCGGCCGCGACGAAGCTCCAGAGCTGGTAGAGGATGTACCAAGATGCGCTAACCACGCCGGCGATCAGGATGACCTTGATATAGATCAGCAAGACCTCAACGGGACTGGTCTGAAGGAAGCTCGTCTCCTGGCCATGGCGACGGGCAACGAGGATGTACGGCCGGGCGATGATCGCAAGCAGCCATTTGGCCGGGTAGATCCAGACCACACAGGCGATCACCAACGCGAACAAGCTGCGTAGAAGGCATGAGCGCAGCTCTTCGAGGTGCTCGCCGATGGTCATCCGCGCCTCGCGGGGATCGCCGGCGCGTTTCGGCTCTTTTGGTAGCTTCGGTTCTTGCTCGTCGGACTCGGACATTCCGGGATGATACCCGGCGACCGGTCGGCATTCACCCACGCCCGGCGGACCAGCGGTCCATCTCTTTGGAGCCGGGGGACACGGACTGCCGGGCGATTCGTGCACCCCCGGCTCAAGCCGCGGGCCACCCGCCCTGACGCGAACCGCCAGGTTTTCTTCAGCGACCTGTCAGGTCGATTCGGGTGTGTTGTTCAGGACGTGTTGGCTTCCCTGACGGGTGGCTTGCTCCGCTGCTTGGCCGTCGCCGCACGTTTCAGGTACCCCCGCGTCCAAGCGTGCAGCGCGCCCACGTGCGAGTCGAGGAGGGACTGGTCCCGGTCGAGCGCCACGCGGCGACGGTCGAGCTCGTCCTGCCGCCGGTCCAACTCCGATGCGCGTCGATCGAGCGCCGTGCTCCGCACTCCCAACTCCAGCGCCACGGTTTCCAGCGATTTCTGTTGCGCCTGCAGCTCAGAGGCACGCGAGTCCAACTGCTCGCCGCGGTGTGCCAGCTCGGCGGCGCGGGCGTCGAGTTCGTTTTCACAGGCCTGCAACTCGGTGGCCGGAGTACCCCAGACATCGGGGTGCTGATCCAACTGGGCGGCGAGAGCCGCGAGTTGACTCTCGCGCTTGTCCAGCTCGGCTCGCTGGACCCGGAAGTCGGCGGCCCAGCGCTCCAGTTCCACTACCAGCTCCTCGATCCGCTGGAACTGGCTGTCCAACTGGCCGGCCCGCTGGTCCAGTTGCCGGCTGCGATCGTCCAGCTCCGCCGTCCGCGGAGCGACCTCGTCGCGGAGCTGGCGCAGTTCGGCGGCCCGCGTTGAGAGGTCTCTGCACAGCCGGCCCCATTTCTCAGCGCGGGTCTGTAGCTTGTTGCGAATCTCGGGCGTTGTGGCGCCGGGTGCTTCGTGTTTCGGCCGGGCCGGAGTGCATGTCGTCACGTGTGCCATGCCAGGACCACTCTGTTGCTCAGACTGTGGGCGCCGGAGCCCGCGTCAGGCGAGACCAACTCGCCCAGGCCGCGCGAGGACTCCGCCTTTGATCGGTTCATCGTTTTACCGGGCCACCAGGGTGAGCGAATTCCCGATTCGGCGTGCAAACCCCAGTTGACCGCATGCCAAGCGGCCTTCCCGCCGTGGCCGGATCCACGGCACCGCCCGATAAAATGCCACCGGGCGTGGGCAGGAAAGTGAGAGAAGCAGGGTAGACAGGAAGGGGATACATTTACACCACACCTCTGCCGCGCCCGAGCGTTCGAGAAGCGTTCTGTTCGCGCAGTGAATCCCCCTCCGGCCATAGCAGCCCTAGAATCTGAGCGTACCCCGCTTCTTCCCCCTCATCCCCTTTTTGTCTGAGGCGGGGTCTACGCCGTGCCGAGCCTGGCGTCCAGGGCGGCCTTGTAATCGCGCTTGCTCCGGGCGCCGACGATGCGCCCAACCGGCTCGCCGTTCTGGAACAGCATCACGGTGGGAATGTTCTGGATGCCGAACTTGATAGCCGTCTGCCGCGCTGTGTCCACATCAACCTTGCCGACCTTGAGCTTACCTTCGTACTCGCTTGCCAACTCCTCCATCACCGGCGCGACCAGGTAGCACGGAGCGCACCACTCGGCCCAAAAATCGACCAGGACCGGGATATCGGAATTCAGCACGTCACTCTCAAAGTTGCTGTCGTCAAAGTGCAAAAGATCGTCACCCGCCATCGCGGAACTCCCTTCAGAATCAACTCGGCGCGTCAGCCTCCAGATCGGCCGGCATACTAAGTTGCGCCTGCGCTCAAGTCAAACACGCCGGCCGAGCCGGGAGGGGGTGAGCATCAGGAAATTGCGCAACGCCCAGATGTCACTCCCACGGCCTCGGGTGTGACCATTTTTCGTGACGTAGCTAAGTCGTTGAAGCGTCGGGAGCTACGATGATTCGTCAGCGGTTGAGGGTGGCACGGTCCAAGGCACGCGCTGATGAAGGCCCGCCGCACCCTGATAGCATTCTCGCGTCCGTTGGGCCGTGACGTGTGGCTTGACGAATTGCCCGCTTCGGCGACCACGGTCCAGCGTCGCGGCAAAATTCCACTCGGAACCAGAGCCCCTCCGGGCGACGCTGGACCGTGCCACCCCAGTTGCCCCAAAGTTCAGTTACACCCACCGCCTCTGAGGGGGCCGAAATGCATTGCGGCCGGCAAGCCGTTAAGGCTATACTGACGGTGTATGGGACGGCAAGCGTCGGTAGCCTTCCGCAGGCTCCTTTGGGTGGCGGGCTGACGCCATCGCGGGGTGGACGGCGGTGTACAACGTGGGCCGCGGCCGACGCGGCCAAACCATAGCGGCCGGGGCGCGCCTGCCCTGAGCAAAGCCGAAGGGAGCGCAGCCGAAGGGTACCGGCCGGAAGGAGGGACTTCGATTAGAAGCACAATCGTCACACTGGTGTGCGGATGCGTGCTTGCGGGGCTGCTCGGCAGGGGGACAGCTCACGGACAGAACGGGCATGGCGCGCTCGTCGGTTGGGGCGCGCCTGTTGTCGGGGTTGATCTCAGCGCCGGGTTTGCGGCGCCACTCACACAGAAGGAGGCTGAAATATGCGAGGGCTCGTAGGGAGAATACTGGTCGCACTGACGCCGGTGTGCTTGTTGGCCGGGCCGGTCTTTGGCCAGAGCGTGATCGTGGTGGAATTCCCCGATCCCGGGTCGTTCTACGGGAACACGACGTTCGCGGTCGATGGCGGCGTGGCCTACGTACCCACCTACGACAATGACGTGCTCTGGTCGTTCTCGCTGGAGACGGGTGAGTTGCTTGATCCGGATGGGCTGCCTCTGCCTGCGCCGGGCACCGCCAGTGACCCGTTTCTTTTCCCGGGCGACCGCTTGGTGATTCCGGGCTGGTTTCCCTACCAAGGCGCACTCGTCGCCGACGTCTCCGACCCCGCCAACCTGACTCAGGTCGGCATCATTGAGTTTCCGCCCACAACCAACATCCAGGGGCAGAACGTCGAGGTGGATGACAACGGCTACATCGGCTACGTCGCCGGCTTCCCGGATGACAAGCTGTACTCGTTCAACATCAACACGCTGAGCCTCGAGGACCCCGACGGCCTCGCGCTGCCGGGTAATCCCGACCGGATCGCC
Source organism: uncultured Planctomycetales bacterium (assembly GCA_964572345.1). GTDB lineage: Bacteria > Planctomycetota > Phycisphaerae > UBA1845 > Fen-1342 > JAUWXH01. The sequence goes on along the minus strand of CAZNFA010000014.1, from coordinate 18,716 downwards.
CTGGCCGGGGACCGCGTCGCGCTGGTCGATACAACGAACGGACGAATCATGGTCGCGGACGTGACCGATCCGGCAAATATGACGCTCGCCGGCGTCATCGAACTGCCCGGCACCAACAACTTCAACTCGGACGACAACATCGTCTTTGCCGCCGACGGCCACACGGGATTCGTCACAGATAACGACTGCGTTCTGCATTCGTTTGATGTGATCTCACTGACCGTGCTCGACCCCGACGGGGTGTCCGTGGCTGGGGCCCAGTACTCCAGTTTCCGCATCGCGCGCTACGACGACACCCTGGCGTGCCTGTGCTCGCGCGGGCTGGCGTTTGTGGACGTCAGTAACCCCGCCGATCTAGCGGTGACCTGCCAGGCCAACTTTGGCGGCACGGTCAGCACGTCACCGTGTGGCACCGTCGCGTTCACGGCCGACGGCACCAAGGTCGCCGTGCCGGTGGTCTGGCCGGGAGCGCGGCTCTATGCGTTCGAGGTGGCTACCGGGGAGCGAGTCTCCGAGCCGTTCGGTGTGGATCAGTACCCCTTCTTCCTGGCCGTCTACGGGGCAGATGACCGGGTCGGCACACTCATCGCGAACGGTGACGCGCGCATCTGGCTGGCCAGCGGATTGTTCGGCGCGATTCCCGGCGACCTCAACGGCGACGGGTGCGTAGACCAGTCCGACCTGGGTATCCTGCTCGCCGACTGGGACTGCACCGGGGGGGACTGTCCCGGCGACTGCGATGGCGACGGTGACACGGACCAGTCCGACCTCGGCATCCTGCTGGCCCACTGGGGCGAAGGCTGCCCGTAGACCACAACGCTAGAAAGCGCCAAGCAGTGTAGGTCGGGTCATCGACCCGACGCTTCGTGTGGGTGCCCCAGTGTAGGTCGCGTCATCGACCCGACGCTTCGTGTGGGTGCCCCAGGTGTAGGTCGGGTCATCGACCCGACGCTTCGCTACTCGCCATTCGCCATTCTGCAGGGTGCCCCGGCCTTTCAAGGCTGGGGGACCGATCAACCACTCGGTATGGCAACATGAGCCGATGCCGCCTGCCTATCGAATCAGCTACCGACCGCTGCACTCCGCTCGGTAAGCTGTTCGAAATGGCAGAAGATGTCCCGGATCTCCTTAAGGGCCTCAGGCTTCTCATCGAGCGCTATGTCTACGTATGCCTGGCGTACCCGGCCAAGTTCTTCGCCCCAATACCCACCCGCAAAACGCGCAAGAACCGCCTTCCCCGGGAACTCCTTCCTCTAGGAGCCGTTCTTCAGCGCAGCGGAGAGACGGATACGTTTCTCGTCAACGAACTTCCGTATCTCAGATTCTGAAAAGACCCTCGTTAAGCGGTCCACTGCAGCAGTAAGCTGTGTGCCAACCGATGACACGAGCGCGTCGATGTCCGTTTCGCTCGGGTTTTTCACCCTCGGCGCCTCGATCGCGCCGCTCAGCTGCACGAACTCCTTGAGTTCGGAAAGTATCGCAGTATTCAAGCAGCCTTGAGCACACTCCAGCAGCTCATTCTCAATCGCGCGAGCATCCGCCTTAGCCGCGGGGAGGTACAGCTGTTTAGCCACCTTGCTAAGGACCTCAGCGTCGAGGAAGTAGTTTTCAACATGCCGGCGCGGCAACACTCGAAAACGTGGATTCCCTTCGAGCTTCGCGACTTGGTCGCTGGTGAGCCCATCGCGGTCACGAATCATGAAGAGATCAACACCAAAGATAGCCTTGCCCAGCTCCTCAGAAACATCACGAAGTGCATTCACGTTCTTCACAGATCCTAAAGGCAGCAGATAGGCATCGAAGGAGCACTGCTGAAGGACCTTGTGATAGGTGAGGCGGTCGACGCTAGCCTCTGTCCCTTCAATAAACACAAGCTTCTTGCCGACTGCGAACAGACCAAGGTTGGCACCTACCGCTCGGGCCGTTTCACAATGCGCGTCATGCAGATCGCTAAGGCGCCTGCCTTGGTTGCCTGTCTCCTGTCGCAAGTCTATGAAGTAGACGTTGCCGGTAGCGTAGTACGTAGAGATGAGATCGGGTGAGTGAGTGAACAGAAATAACTGATTACTGCCCTCACCGAGGTCCTTGAGCGTTTCGACCAGTCTAAATGCCAAAGTCGGGTGCAGATGAAGCTCTGGCTCGTCAAGAAGAATCACCGAATGTCGGATGCGCTTCCAGATGAGATCGAACGCCACCTTCACGACCTCCTGCTCCCCGGAGCTTAAGCTCCGAAAGGGAAGTGCGCTGGAATCCTCGATCCTGTAATGGAACTCGCGTGGTTGCTTTGGGTCGATGGGCTCCAGATCCTTTCCAGGGAGCAGTTTGCTGAAGACTTGCTGGTAGGGTAGAAAGGGATCTGGGTTCGCGTCTAATCCTTCCTTACATATGGCTGTCGGGTTCTGCCTGGCGAAGTTCGCGATCTTCAGATCCTGATTCGCGGCCTTCTGATAAATCTTGTTGACGAGCTCCGGCCAGCGATTTGCGAAGGGCGATAGGTAGTACGTGAGACTAATATCGCTATCGTATGGATCAGGTGTAGCCACTGTGATCGGCTCGAACTTCACGGGTTGAACCGACCTCTCGGAGTCGATGTGAATGACTGTGCCGACATATGCACCACCACGCGTGCGAGACTGCATGTACTCCTGAAGGGCGGGGCACTCGCTTCCCTGTACCACTTCGAGGGCGGCACTACCCCATGCATCAGTTTCCTTCGTCCGAGTGCCTCCAATCGTGAGAGAGACCTGTGGGGAGCGCGGGTTTCGAAACGTGTTTGCTATTGCTTCTTTTAACCGAGTCTTACCGGAGCCGTTGGCGCCAGCTACAATGACCGGACTCGACAAGCCGCTTATGTCGAATTGCCGGATGGGCGGCAGCTGATCGACGACAAGGCGACGGATCTTCATAGCGGGGCGGTACTCCTGGGGTTTCGCTGCCTAAGTTCTGCTTACATGTGTTTCCAGATAAACCCGCGTTCTGGCTTTCCTTCCAGATAATACTCCAACGGAATACCTGTGTAAAGAGCCTTCTGTCAATGTCTGCTGGTGCGAGCCCGGATGTACGTTGGGATTCTCGCGTTTGTTCAGCGTGCCGGTAGTCCCGGAGGGGCGTCCTGATCGTAGCCCAGCACGTAGTGCTGGGGTCGGAGACGCGCCGTCCATCTCGAGTCCCGCAGGGACGACAGAGCCTTCAATCGTCCCTCCGGGACTCAGGCTCACGTAGCGCCCACGCGATCCCAGCGTTTCACGCTGGGCTATGTTCATCCTGTCCCTGCGGGACGGCAGACACATGCGCGATCTCGCACGGCATCCTGCACATGACACTGGCGGGCAAGCCGCCAGTGGCACCCGGCGCTGTGCCCGCGGGGCACTGATCTTCTGCGCGATTATGATAGCTGTTGCACCATGTCCTGTAAAGTGGGCTTCTGCCGCCCCGGGCCCGCTTGGCCCGCTCGGGCCCGTCCGTGAACCAGGGCCGAGCCTCCGCGGATAAACCCCGAGCGTCGGGTCGATGACCCGACCTACACCGGGGCCGTCACTCGAAGCGTCGGGTCGATGACCCGACCTACACCGCTTGCATTTCCCCCTCATCCCTCCGCGCCCGCAACGCTCTCTGCCCCCCGCCGGTTCTCTGCCATCCGGCGCCAGCCCGCGCCATTCCCCACCAACTGAAAACTGAACACTGAAAACCGAAAACCCGCTGCGTACTATCGTGCATGTACGCGCCCACTACGAGCTTGCAGCTTAACGCTTACGGCTTATGCCTGCCGTCGCTACGTCCGGATAACCAAGGTGGCCAACTAGGCAGCGCGCAAACATGACCACCTTGACCACCTTCGCTTCAGCGTGCCCCAGTAGGGTGGGCCCGGACCCGCCTGCTGATCTAGTAGCGGCGCGCCAGCACGAACTCCGCCATGGCGCACAGGCTGTCGCGGGCCTCGGAGGGCCGCAACGCCGACGCGATCTCCAGCGCGTTGTTGACGTACGAATTCGCCATCTGCTGGGCGTATTCGAGGCTCTCGGAACCCTCCAGCAATGCCCCAATGCGACGCCAGCGTAGCTGTTCATCGCTGCGCAAGGCCGCTAGCATTTCCGTCCGTTGTGTGGGCGTGTTCTCTCGCAGGTAGTGAATTAGCGGCAGCGTCAGCTTGCCCTTGCACACGTCCCGCCCGAGCGATTTGCCCGCCTCGGCCTCGTCGCCGGTCAGGTCCAGCAGGTCATCGATGACTTGGAACGCAATCCCCAGCGACAGCCCGAACTGGCGCAAGCGGGCGACGGTCACGTCGTCGGCCCCGGCGAACTTCGCCCCCAACATGCAGCAGGTCCCGATCAGCTCAGCGGTTTTCCGCGAGATGATGTCGAGGTACTCGTCCTCGGCGAGCTCGTAGTTGTCGCGATTGGCGACCTGCATGATCTCGCCTTCGCAGATGGTGTTGGTCGTCTGGGCGATCAGCCGCGCCGCGTACTGCGAGTCAAGGCTGCTGCACAGGTGGTAGGCATGGCTGATGAGAAAATCCCCCATCAGCACCGCCCGTTCGTTGCCCCATAGCCGGTTGACCGTTGCGGCCCGCCGGCGAATATCCGCTTCGTCGAGCACGTCATCGTGCACGAGCGTGGCGATGTGCACCATCTCGACCACCGCCGCCAGCACGTGGTGGGCCGGTTGCACTCCGCCGCAGGCCCGCCCCGCCAACAGCAGCAGGGCCGGACGCACCATCTTCCCGTGAAACTGCCCGACGTGGCGGCACAGATCGCTGATCAGCGCTTGGTCGCTGATGAGCTCGTCGCCGAAGATGCGCGCGGCCTGCTCGACGTCCTCGGCGACAGGGCTGTACAGTTCCGCAACACGCATCATCCCGCGTTGCCTTTAGATCCCCCCCGGGGGAGTTCTCACGCTCACACTCGCCGTCGGCGATTGTTCACGAAACGGGCCCCATCTGTCCAGTCGGCGTTGAAGCTTTCAGAACTATTGAAAACGTTGACGCGCCGGACCGGTGACCCACTCGCTGGCAGCTTGGTGAACGACTGTAGCGCCGGGCCTCCGAGCCCGGCGCCGACGCGGCCTTAACTCAAGCTGCGTCGGACTCGGAGGTCCGACGCTACAGGTCCGACGCTACAGGTCCGACGCTACAGATTCGCTAGGTCTCGGTTTTTTCAGCGGTCTGCGGCAGGCCGTTTGCAGAGAGCGCCTACCCCCCGCCGAGCAGCGCATCCAGCAGGTGCACGGTCTCACCTTTGCGCTTGACGATCAGGACCGGCAGCGGCGAGGCGGTCAGGATTCGCTCGGCGGTGCTACCGAGGATCGCGGCGGCCGAGCGGCTTAGCCCGCGGCTGCCGACGACGATCATGTCCATCTTCCGCACGGCCGCCAGCTCGTGCACGGCCTCGGGTGTTTGCTCGGAGCACGTGCACACCGCCTGAAACTCGACCCCGCTCGTGTCCAAGCCCGCCAGGAACTTGTCGAGCTCACCGCGCGACGCGGTCTCGATGTTGCGCGCCGCTTCGTGGAAATCGACGCCCGCCTTGGTGTAGCCGTAGCCGACGCTGAAGATCGTCTGCACCAGAACCTGCGGCTGCCCGTCTTTGCCCGCACTGGCCCGGGCAATCTCCAGCGCCGTCTCCACCGCCATCTTCGAGTGCTCGGAAAAGTCCACCGGCACCAGCAAGCGGCTATGGTGCGGCCGCACCTGACACGGCACGACCAGCACCGTGCACGGCGCCTTGCGTGCCAGCCGGGTGAGTTTCGCTCCTGCCGCGGTCTGACTCGATGGCAACGGACGACCCTTGATCACCAGGTCCAGGCCCGCGTCACGCCCGATGCGCAGCAGTTCGGTGTCCGCTCTGCCGTGAAGCACCCTGAGCTCCACCAGCGGCCGCACCGGCTCGGGCAGCCGCTCGAACACCTGCTGCTCGACCTGCGCGGCATCCGGCGTCTCGTCCAGCTGGTCCTGCATGATGCCTTCGGCGTACACGCAGAGGAGCTGCCGGCAGCTCGCCAGTTGGGCAAACGCAGCGGCAAACCCGAGCGCCGTCTCATCGGCCGGCAACCCCGTCAGGAGCAGGCCGATCTTCTCATAGCGCAGCATGCTCAGCACCTTCGTTTATCGGGTCCGGCGCGGCACGACCGTGACCTGGAGCTGAGGCACACGATCGCTCTCGCCGCCCGCGAGCCCGATCCTACCTCTGTCATCGGCGACCCCGCGTACCGGCTCACCTAAGCCCTTGCAAAAGGCGTTGGCGGGCCGAAACCCGTAGCGTCGGACGTCCCAGTCCGACGACTTCCCGGCGTTCTCGCATGAACGCCGGACTCGGAGGTCCGGCGCTACAGTTTTGCACCGGACTACTAGGGCCGCCCGAAGTCCCTCTTCGGCTGATATAGCAGCACGACGCGGCCCACCCGCTGGACGATCTGGCAGGGGACGCTATCGGCCACTTCGGCCGCGGCCCGTTCACACGCCGCCCGATCTTCGCCCCGAATGCGAATCTTGACCAGGTCGCCGCCCGCAAACGCGTTCCGAACCTGCCGGACGTGGTCGGCGACGACCTCGGTCGGCAGGGTCACGCTCGCCTTGAGATGGTGGCCGCGCGCAGCCAATTCGCGCCGTTCTTTCGGGTTCAGCGGCACCCGCACACCTCGTCGCCGGCTGTACGTACTGTACACATGTCCGCAGCATGTTAGTATATCCGGCGAAGACGGACCATGTACCCGGAGCCACGGATGGCAGCGACAGTCCCCCGGACCCGTGATACCCGCGACCCGACACCGAATCTGTTTGAAGCGTCGGCGGCGGCCGCCGCCGCGCCCCGTCGGTCGCCCCGCCCCTGCCCACACGACCCTGAGGGAAAGGAAGCCGTGAAGAAGCGCCCGTCGCCCGGCCAGGCCGCCCGAGGGCCACGCCGCCCCGCCAACCGACGCGCAAGACCTGCGCGGGCGGTCACGGCCGAATCGCTCGCCGCCAAGCAACGCGACATCAGCGTCTCGGAGTTCTTCGCCAAGAACCGCCATCTGCTCGGCTTCGACAACAAGCGCAAGGCCCTGCTCACCACGGTCAAGGAGGCCGTGGATAACAGCCTGGACGCCTGCGAAGAGGCTCAAATCCTGCCCGAGCTGCACATCGCCATCGACCAGCTCGCCGAAGACCGCTTTCGCGTCACCGTGCGCGACAACGGCCCCGGCATCGTCAAGGGCCAGATCCCCAACATCTTCGGCAAACTGCTGTACGGCTCGAAGTTCCACCGCCTCAAGATGGCCCGCGGGCAACAGGGCATCGGCATCTCCGCCGCCGGCATGTACGGGATGCTCACCACCGGCAAGAGCGTCCACATTACCTCGCGCACCAGCCCGAAGAAGGAAGCCCACCACTTCCACATCCAGATCGACACCACCAAGAACCGCCCCCAGGTCATTCACGACGTGGCGGTCGAGGTCCCCTGGGAGCGCGGCACCGAGGTGGCCATCGAGCTGGTGGCCAGCTACATGAAGGGGCGGCAGAGCGTGGACGAATACGTCGAGCAGACCGCCATCGCCAACCCCCACGCCGCGATCACGTACCGCCCGCCGCCGACGGGTGGCACGGCTGTGTCAGCCGTGCGTGAATTCCCGCGCGGCAGCGATGATCTGCCCGCCGAAACCAGCGAGATCAAGCCGCACCCGCACGGCATCGAGCTGGGCGTGCTCATGAAGATGCTCAAGGAGGCCAAGGGCGTGAAGCTGGCCGGCTTCTTGCGCCGCGAGTTCTGCCGCGTCTCGCCGAGCGGGGCGGTCGCCATCTGCGACAAGGCCAACCTCAGCCCCAAGGCGGCCCCCAACTCGATCGGCACGCACGATGTCGAGAAGTTCTATGAAGCGATGCAGAGCGTCAAGTTCATGGCCCCGCCGACCGACTGCCTCGCCCCGATCGGCGTGCGGAACCTTCTGGCCGGTCTGCTCAAAGAGGTCAAGGCCGAGTTCTTCACCGCCACCACCCGCAGCCCGACCGTCTACCGCGGTAACCCGTTTCTGATCGAGGTTGCCCTGGCCTACGGCGGCAACCTGCCGACCGACGGCGCGGCCCGAGTCCTCCGCTTCGCCAACCGCGTCCCGCTGCTCTACCAGCAGTCGAGTTGTGCGGCATTCAAGTCGGTGCTCGACGTGGATTGGCGGAATTACGGTCTGTCGCAGCCCGGCGGTGGCCTGCCCACCGGACCGCTGGTCATCATGGTCCACATGGCCAGCGTCTGGGTCCCGTTCACGTCCGAGAGCAAGGAGGCCGTCGCCGACTATGACGAGATCCGCAAGGAGATGAAGCTGGCCTTGCAGGAGTGCGGCCGCAAGCTGGTGGCGTACATCCGCCGGCGTCGGCGGCAGAAGATGGAGGCCCAACGCCGCGACATCTTCGGCCGCTACATCCCCGACGTGGCGGAGGCCTTGGCGAACATCACCGGCCAGAGCCAGGAACGCCTGGTGCGCGACCTGCGTGCGATCGCCCGCCGCCGCACCGCCGACGCCGACACCGTCCTCGATGAAAACGGCAAACCCCTTGCGGCAGCGCCGTCCGGAAAACCACGTGTGGAACCGGTCTCCGACCGATCAGACGTAGCGGCCGGGCCCAGCCGGACGCCCCCGGGAGGGCGAGGCTCCCGCCGAGCCGCGGAGGGAGCCGTAGCGGCCGGGCCCCGTACCGGCCGTCCCGCAGCGGCCGACCTCTCGTCGGCCGAACCTGACGACCTCACCGCCGACGACTCCACCGTCATCGTCCCCGAGAACGAAACGCTGGACGTTCCCGAAGACCTCTTCGGTGAAAACGGCAACGGCAATGCGACCGGCCCGCGCCGCAAGCGCCGCAGGCGAAAGCGGTGAAAGGCAACGATGGGCGAAAACCGTGCTGCTCGGCCTGATCGAGACTATTGGGATTGACCGCGCCCGGACTTTGCCAGACGGAGGCATCCACCGACGGGATGGCCTAGGCTCCGCCAGGGCATTGCGGCTGCGGCTGACTGCTGATAGATTCAGGGGTTGTCGTCCGATCCAGCGGCGTCGGGGAGCGTAGAATCAAATAGAGCGATCCGCCCTTGTGGGTCGTCGGCCTTTGAGCATGACGGGACTGCATGGCTGCCGAGCAACTCCCCAGCTTTGAGCAACCGCCGGTTGTTGAGACGGTGCTAGGGATCCAGTTCAAGCCCCTGTCAGGGTTCTGTAACGCGCATCTGGGGGCCTTTTGGAAACACCTGGGTCGGGATTGGTGCAAGCTACTCGGCAAGGACTGGACACTACTGAGCGATGCCCCGACGCTGGAGCCCACATTAGAGCGCTTTGAAGGAAGTGAAGCTTGGGCACCACTCCGCTCCGGGTTTAGATTGACGGCTGACCCGTCCGCCCGTCTTCAGATTAGAAGCGCCACGGACGACGCAATGATCCAGCTTCAGAACGGGCGCTTGCACTATAACTGGCTGGGGACGCGTGGCGGAGATTATTCGCGCTACAAGAGCGTTCGCCCCCGATTTGACGAATTGCTGCGAGGATTCACGGGGTTCGTCAGTACTGAGGCGCTGGGCAAGCTTGTGCCTAATCAGTGGGAAATCACTTACGTCAACCATATGCTGAAAGGGAGCGTCTGGAGCACACCGAGCGACTGGCCAAGTTTGCTGGTTGGCCTTCCAGGAGTCTGGGCGGAGCCCAGCGCCGTTCGACTTGAGAGCTTCGGGGGAGCCTGGCACTTTCAGATGGAACCTCAGCGTGGACGCCTGCATGCGGAGATCCGACATGCACGCGCCGGCTCTGCTGAAGGGCCGGAGGTGCTCAGATTGACGCTAACGGCGCGCGGGCCGGCGTCCGATGAGCGAGGTGTTCGTCAGGGCTTAGACCTAGGGCATGAAGTAATCGTCAAAACGTTCAAAGAAATCACGTCGGCCAAAGCACATGAGTACTGGAGATTACGAACATGAGACCTCCAGAGTATGCGGAAACGATGCTAGACGCGGTACCATATACGGGCCAGACGGGGGTGGCGGACGACGACTCGCTCGCCTTATCGGCACAGGAGCGTCAGGGCAACCGCCAGGCTTGGCAGCGAATCATCGATTCCACGTTGATCGAATGGGGGCGTGACCCGGCTCAACTCGAAGACGAGGATGTGACAGCGCCGGCAGGCGCAATCATTGATCGGGCCAATGAGCTTGCAATGATCCTCCGGGACGAGGGCTGGGCACCTCCAAAGCGCGTGGTGACCAGTCCCGACGGCGGCGTCGTGTTTGAACGCTGGGACGGTCCGGTTCTCGAGCAGATCGAAGTCACGGAAAACGGTGAGATCCTGGTCACCTGTTATGAGCATTCTCGATTGGCCCACGTTGAGCGTGTTCGCCTGACGACTTGAAAAACACATGTCCTCTCCGGATGGTAATGAGCCCATCGCCGACGATGAGCTGCTTTATCGTCGCATCCCGGCGTCCATGAGCTGGTACACCGAAGCCGTGCTGTCGCCGATGGCCTTTCGCCCCCATGGGGAACGCGATGTCGACGGGATTTCTCTCTGGCGCGCAAAGCACACGTCGATAGAGCAAGCAGCGCGTGGCCGGCCGGGGAAGCAGTACTATGTTGCAGTCCTCCGTGCCGGTGATTTGATGGCGCACGGCATGGAAGTTACTGCGACTCCCAAACAGGGCGAACCAGGACACGCCTCTCTCCCCGCGCTGAACTCCGAGAATCGCCGCGACCCCGCAGCGCTGGACTTGCAGGGCCTGCTTGCGCGCCAACTGACTGTCCGAGTTGAGGGACCGTTCCGGACTCCGGACTCAAGCTAGTGTCCAAGACATCGACGTACCACTGGGGGTTGGCGAACTACACGAGGGCTTGGGCCCAGTCGAATCTCAAGGGGGAATGGCAGGGGCGACAGCTCCACGCCAAGCTTCTGGCAACTCTTGACGCAGTCCCGGCGCGCTCGTATACGCTTGACGAAGCAAACGCGCTCTCAGGCGGAAAGAGGTTATCTTGGCGACAAGCGTGCGGATCATTCAGGTTGACGCGTTTACGGCCGAGGCGTTGGGGGGGAATCCGGCGGCGGTTTGCCTGCTGCCGGAGGAACGAAGCGCCGAGTGGATGCAGGCGGTCGGCGCGGAGATGAATCTGTCGGAGACGGCGTTTCTGCTACAGTTGCCGGACGGCCGTTTCTCGATCAGGTGGTTCACGCCGACGGTCGAGGTGCCGCTGTGCGGGCACGCTACGCTGGCCAGCGCACACGTGCTCTGGGAGGAGAAGCTCATTCCACTCGACGAGCAGATCACCTTCAGCTCCCAAAGCGGACCACTCACCGCTCGTCGCGAGGCCGATTGGATCTGCCTGAACTTCCCCGCGCAGCCGGCCGAGCCGTGCGCGGCTCCGGCCGGCCTCGCTGACGCACTCGGCTGTCAGGTAGTCGGCGTCCACCGAAGTACGTTGCCCGCGTACCTTGTGGAACTGGAGTCGGAGAAGGCGGTGCGTGAGCTCCAGCCCGACTTTGCACAGCTCCGCCAGGCGGGGTGCGACACGTGTATCGTGACGGCGCGCGGCCAGTCGGGCGCATGCGACTTCGTTTCGCGGTTCTTCGGACCGGGCGTCGGCATCGACGAGGACCCCGTCACGGGCGCCGCCCATTGCTGTCTCGGGCCCTTCTGGGCTGAGCGCCTCGGCAAGACCGAACTGGTCGGCCGCCAGGTATCCAAGCGAGGCGGCGTCGTGCGGGTCCGCGTCCGCGGCGACCGCGTGGACCTGCTGGGCCAGGCGGTGACCGTGATGCACGGCGAGCTGCTGGCCTAGCCGCGTGCCGTGCCCAAGCCGACAGGCGCGGGCATGTGGTCTCTCCAGTTCGAACGAACATGGCCGCGCAACGCTCGGCCATGGCACCCAACAGGTCCCGCCAGCGGACTTGACAATTCGCGCTCCACAAAGCAGCGTTTCTTCAAACGAGAGCCGAGAGGACACCCATGGGACCTGAACAGTGCGCGGTCAAAGAGTTTCACCAGAAGTACGGAGCGCCGATTCGTTCCACACCGGGACAGATCGACGTCAAGGACCGCTTGCGGCGGGCGCGGCTGATCTGCTCTGAGGCGGCCGAGTTCCTGGAGGCGGCGGACAAGGGCGACTTCGCCGAAATGCTCGATGCGCTCGCCGACATCCTGGTCGTCACCTACGGCGCGGCGGTCGAGATGGGTGTGGACCTGGAGCCGGTGTTCGCCGAGGTGCACCGTAGCAACATGTCCAAGGACGGCGGCATGGACGCCGGCGGCAAAATCCTCAAAGGTCCGGGCTTCACCCCGCCGAACATCCTCGGTGAGCTCGTCAAACAGGGCTATTGCCCCTAACAGTCCGGTGCAAAGCTGTAGCGCCGGACCTCCGAGTCCGGCGCGCCCTCGCTCATGCCGTCAAGACGTCGGACTCGGAGGTCCGACGCTACCGGAGTGGTGCGTTCGCGGGTCTTTGCAGCGGACTGCTAAGCGCTTCGGCCACGGGGGACAGCTATTCCCGCAGCATTGGCGTGGAAAGCGGGTATAGTAAGGTGCGGCGAGCGGTAGGTGGGCGGCATAACAGATAGTGGTGCAGATGCGTAGCTGGCGATGCAGATTGGCGGCGTTTTGCGGTCTGACGGTGCTGGTTGGAGCGGCCGCGGCAGAGGACTGGCCGCAGTTCCGCGGCCCCAACCGCGATGCCACCTCGCAGGAAACCGGCTTGCTCCGCGCGTGGCCTGCCGGCGGGCCGAAGGTGCTGTGGTCTGTCGAGGCCTGCCAGGGTTTTGCCGGACCCGCGATTCACGGCGGGCGCGTGTACTTCAACGACTATGATCGCGAGGCCTCAGAATGGCTGGTCCGCTGCGTCTCACTGGCGGACGGCCGCGAACTGTGGCGGTTCAAGGAGAACAGGAGAATCCGGCCCAACCATGGGATCACGCGGACCGTGCCGGCAGTGGATGGGAAGTACGTTTTCAGCCTTGACCCCAAAAGCGTGTTTCACTGTCTCGACGCGGAAACCGGCACGCAGCTCTGGCGTAAGAACCTCGTGAAAGAGTACGGGGCGAGAATCCCGCCGTGGTACGTCGGCCAATGCCCACTGATCGAGCCGGAGCGGGTCATCATCGCCCCGGCGGGCGAGGCGCTGCTGGTCGCCTTCGAGAAAGCCACCGGTAACGAGATCTGGCGGACGCCGAATCCCGAGAAGTGGCTGATGACTCACGCGTCGGTCATGCCGGCCGAGCTGTGCGGCGTGAAGCAATACCTCTACTGCACGCTGAAAGGGCCGCTGGGCGTGTCGGCCGACGACGGCAAGCTGTTGTGGCACTTCCCGTGGAAATTCAACGTGGCGGTCGCACCGTCGCCGCTGGCGGTGGACGACGAGCGCGTGTTCCTGACGGCCGGGTACGACGCGGGCAGTCTGATGATCCGTGTCAAGCGCGACGGTGAAACCTTCACCGCCGAGCGCGTGTTCGATCTGCCGACGCAGGAATGGAACTCGGAGGTGCATACGCCGATTGTGCATGAGGGGCACCTGTTCGCGATCGGCAAGAAGAAACGCGGGTTGTTCACCTGCCTGGATCTGGACGGCAAGCAGGTGTGGACCAGTGAAGGGTCCGCGTCCTTCGGGCTGGGCAGCTTCATGCTGGCGGACGGGATGTTCCTGGTGCTGGAGGGCAAGACCGGCGTGCTGCGCCTGCTGGAGGCGAACACGAGCGAATACAAGGAAGTATCCAACGCGCAGGTGCTCAGCGGACCGGAAGTCTGGTCCCCGATGGCCCTGTCGGGCGGCAAGCTCGTATTGCGCGACATGACCAAGATGGTGTGTATCGAGGTGGGCACGCCGGGGACGGCCCAGCGGCCGGAATGAGGCGATTCACCACCAGAAAACGCTATAACCTGGTGAAAGGGAACGGAGCTTGCCAGTGCAACGAGGCGCGAGCGGAGAGGCCGAAATGCAGTACCGTCGGGTACGCGTGATCAGCGGGAAGGGCTCGCGGCCGGAACAATTCACCACCACCCTGCGCGGAATCGCCCTGGACCGAACGGGAGGGCTGTACGCGGTCGGAGATTCGCAGGTCAAGCTCTTCGACGCGGACGGCGCGCTGCGGCGACGGTGGCCAACGAGCAAGCCGGGACATTGCGTGGCGGTGGACCGCGACGGGACGGTCTACGTCGGGCAGGAGGGGCAGGTCGAGAGGTTCGGCGCGGACGGCAAACCACTGGATGCGTGGCGGGACACCGAGCGCATGGGGCTGGTCACGGCGATCGGACTGACGCAAGACGACGTCCTGATCGCCGACGTTCGCGAGCGTTGCATCCGCCGCTACGATAAACGGGGAAGATTTCGCAGCAACATCGGCAAGGACAACCGCACCCGTGGTTTTCTGGTGCCCAACGGAGTGCTGGACCTGGCTGTCGATGCCGACGGCGTTATCCACGCGGCCAACCCAGGTAAGCACCGGGTCGAGCGGTACAGCCTCGACGGCCAGTTGCTCGGGCGTTTTGGCCAGTTTACCGGGCCGGACCCGCGCGGCTTCAGCGGTTGCTGCAATCCGACCAATCTGACGGTGACGCGCGCGGGCCACGTGGTAGTGACCGAGAAGGCCGGCCCGCGGGCAAAGGTGTACGACGCGAGCGGAAAGCTGCTGGCAATCGTGGCCGACGACGCCTTCGACCAAAACTGCAAGAACATGGACGTCGCGGTGGATGCGCGGGGATGGATCTACGTCGTCGATACGGTGCAGCTGCACATCTGTGTGTTCGCGCCGGTGGACAATCAGGCGGCGAGCCAACCGGCCTCGGCCCCGGCTGCGGGTAGTGCGGGCATCTTGCCCGCGAGGTAGCGGCCGGCGCCCCTGCCGGCCGTAGGTGTCGGGAAACTGCGGCAAGGGATTCCTGCCGCGGTGGGTGCGAGAAAGGATTCTCGCACGAGCAACAGGGCGCCGAAGCGACGAAGGAGTCGCGGGACTATGAACCACGAAACGACGCGGCGGGAATTGTTGGGCCACGCGGTACGAGGAGCAGGCCTGTTGGGTCTGGGTGGCGTGGCAGTGTACCTGACCGCCAAGGCTGACGACGAGGGCGTCTGGGTGCTCGACACCGCCAAATGCGTCAACAGTCGCCTGGGAGCGACGGGCATCGAGGCGTGCGAGCTGTGCGCCACGAGCTGCGTGCGCCCCCTGTCGGCCGTGCGGGCGGTGAATGATTTCGCCAAGTGCGGACGCTGCTACATCTGTCCGGCGTACTTCGACATCACCAGCGAGGTAGATGAGACCGGCTTGCCGAGTGCGAAGCTCTGCCCGCGCGATGCGATCAAACGCGAGGCGATCGGGTGGGTGGATCCGGACGACCCGGCCAACAACTTCTACGAATACACCATCGACGAGGCGCTGTGCAACGGGTGCGGCAAATGCGTGCTGGCGTGCAAGGACCCGGCCGGGTTGAGCTCGATCCTGCTCGAGGTGCGCTACGACCTCTGCCTGGACTGCAACCGCTGCTCGAATGCCGCCGCTTGCCCGGAAGATGCCATCGACCGTCAGCCGCTGAGCCGAGCCGGCGCGCCGCGGCGACGTCCCGCGTCGTAGGATGAATCGGTGAGGCCCTCCGCCCGGTTGATCACCATCCTTGTGCTCACCTTCGTTGTCAGCCAGACGACGCTGGCGCAGATCGAGTACGAAAGGCCGGTGGAAGTCGCCCCGACGGAAGAGGACATCGGCGAGGGGTACGTGACGCCGCCGGTACAGTGGCATCCGCCGCGGGCGACCTGGCTGAACATTACCGACGCGGGTTTGTTGCTGGCCGGGCTGGGTATCTCGGCCTGGCTGGGGCTGGCTCGGCGCAGCCGCACCGGAATCGTCGTTCTCG
The DNA here is from genome assembly GCA_964572345.1 of uncultured Planctomycetales bacterium. GTDB lineage: Bacteria > Planctomycetota > Phycisphaerae > UBA1845 > Fen-1342 > JAUWXH01. The sequence goes on along the minus strand of CAZNFA010000014.1, from coordinate 2,892 downwards.
CGATCGCGTGTGCGGTGTATTTCGGGTTCTACCGCAAGGGATGCGTCTGCCCGATCGGAGCGATCCAAAACGTCGCCGTGGCCCTGACCGACCCGAACTATGCCGTCTCGTACGTGGTGGTTGTGTTCTTCTTTGCACCGTTGGTGCTGGCCCTGCTGTTCGGGCGGATATTCTGTGGCGGGGTGTGCCCGTTCGGAGCGATCCAGGAGCTGGTGGTGCTCAGGCCGGTGCAGGTGCCACGCCGGCTGGACAAGGCCCTCGGGCTGCTCAAGTACGTCTATCTGGGGCTGGCGATCTGGTTTGCGGTGCTACCGGCGGCGGAGCGCGATTTCATCATCTGCCGCTTCGATCCGTTCGTGGGGTTCTTTCGGCGAACCGGACCGGCGTACATGCTGATCATTGGCGGGGCGCTCCTGGTGCTGGGGATGTTCATCGGGCGGCCCTACTGTCGCTATTTGTGCCCGTACGGCGGCTTGCTGGCGCAGTTGGCGCGCTTCTCGTGGAAGGGCGTGACGATCACGCCGGACAAGGAGTTGGATTGCGGATTATGTGCCGAGTCGTGCCCGTACGGGGCGATCGAGAATATGCGCGCGGTACGCACGTCGTGCCTGTCCTGCGCGCGTTGTTACTCGGCCTGTCCGCGGGAACGAGCACCGTCGCGCGAGGACGCCTCGGCCGAATCGCATGAGGCCACCGGGTGATGGCGATGGCAGGAAGCGCGCAAAGGAACGTGGGACTGGCGATCGCCGCCGCCGCTGCGATCGTAGTGCTCGCGTGCATCGCCGTTCTGGTCGCCGACATGATCGCGGCACGTCGCCAGGACCCGCTGGACGACCAGCGGCTGGAAGAGCTGGTCGAGCTAGTGAAGACGGACGCCGCTGCCGCTGCCGAGCTCGATGCCGAAGCCCAGCGTCAAGCAAACGAGTCCGTGGGGCGGGAGCTCAGGAAGACACGCGTCACCTGGACCCTCATCCTGGCCGCGGTCTTGTTTGTAGCCTCTGCCAAATGGCTGGTCTCGCTGCGAGCTCAACGGCCGCCGACGCTGAACACGATTGTCGCGCTTCGCGCGCAGCCGCCGACGAGACCAAGAAAGGGCAGCGGTGGCGTGCGGTCGTACTCCGCTGGCGGACCGCGGGTCAGCGAACTCGGCGAGCAGGAGATTGACCTGAGCTTCGTGGATGCGATCGTCGCAAAGGAGGGACGCGATCACGAGGCGGCCGTCCCCATCCTGCAGGCGATTCAAGCACACTACGGCCATCTTCCGGACGAGGCGTTACGGCGCGTTTGCGAGTTGACGGAGATCGAGCCGGCTCAGATTACCGGGGTGTCCGCGTTCTACGCGCGTTTCCGCCGCTCGCCCGTCGGCAAACACGTCGTGAAGGTATGCCATGGGACGGCGTGCCACGTGGCCGGTACCCGGCAGATCACCGAAGAGATCCGCCGGCACCTGAAAATCGCGCCCGAGGAAGACACCGATCCGGAGCGGCTGTTCACGGTGGATCGCGTGGCGTGCCTGGGATGTTGCAGCCTGGCGCCGGTGATGATGATCGACGAGGAGACGGTGGGTAGGCTCACGCCCAGCAGCGCGTGCGCGGCGCTCGATGTAGTGCGCCCGGAGCAGCCGGCATGAGGCATGGCAACGCGGTCGAGATTCGGATCGGTCTCGGCTCCTGCGGGATCGCCAGTGGCGGGCTGCCCGTTCGCGATGCGCTCGAACGAATGGCACATGAAGCAGGCGCCGAAGGTATCGTTAAGGTGGTCGGCTGCAACGGCATGTGCCACCGGGAGCCGTTGGTCGAGGTCGTGGACGGCGACCGTCGTCGCGTCATCTACGGTGACGTCTCGCCAGAGCAGGCCCAGAAGATTGTCGCGCGACACGTCCGCCCCAAGCGTTGGCTGACCCGGGCACGCTGGGCACTTCGCGATCTGGCCGAGCTGTTTTCACGCGATGACGCGCGTCCGCCGGCGGCGACGCCGATCGACCCGACGACGGGAACCGCAAAGGCCTACCTCGGCAAGCAGCAGCGGATCGTGCTCGAGAATTGCGGCCAGATCGATCCGCTGAACCTGGACGACTACCTCGCGCGCGGGGGATACCAACCGCTCGAGCAGTGCCTCACCACGCTATCGGCGGACGGCGTCATCGAGATGATCGAGCGCTCGGGCCTGCGCGGTCGTGGGGGTGCCGGGTTTCCGACGGGGCGGAAGTGGTCACTCGCCAAGTCCCAGGCGAGCGCCACGAGATATGTGATCTGTAACGGCGACGAGGGTGCTCCCGGCGCGTTCATGGACCGGCTTGTTCTGGAGGCGGACCCACACCGCGTGCTGGAGGGGCTGGCGATCGCCGCTTACGCAATCGGGGCGTCGCAAGGCTACCTGTACGTGCGCGACGAATACCCGCTGGCGGTGCGGCACGTGCGCGAAGCAATCCGGCAGGCTGAAGAGCGCGGCCTGCTCGGGGAGCGGATTCTGGGAACCGAGTTCTCTCTGAGACTCGAGCTGCGCGAGGGGGCGGGTGCGTTCGTCTGCGGCGAAGAGACCGCGCTGATCGCTTCAATCGAGGGGCGGCGCGGTGTGCCGCGGCTGCGCCCGCCTTATCCGGTCGAGAAAGGGCTGCGCGGGCAACCTACGCTCATCAACAACGTCGAGACGCTGGCCTGCGTGCCGTGGATCGTCCGGCACGGGGCCGAGGCGTTCGCAGCCCTGGGAACCGGAGCGAGCAAGGGCACCAAAGTCTTTGCTTTGGCCGGCAAGATCAACCGCGGCGGGCTGATCGAGGTGCCCATGGGGGTCACGATCCGCGAGATCGTGGAAGAGATCGGCGGCGGGAGCAAAGACGGGTCACCGGCTGGAAGCCGGTGCCAAAAGTTCAAGTCGGTGCAGGTGGGCGGG
>CAZNFA010000013.1:55012-93744 GCA_964572345.1 uncultured Planctomycetales bacterium | reverse complement strand
AGGAGTTGAAGGCGCTGCTGGACGCACACGGGATCGAGTACGACCAGCGGTATCTCCAGGACTGAGCGCTTCATCCACCGCCCCTTCGGGGCGGAGGCGTGGGGGGGGGTGCGCACCGTGTCCACGGGTTGCGCTGCGCTCCACCCGTGGCAAATCGCCGCCGGCCCTTCGGGGCGGAGACTTGTTGGGGGGCGGACCCTGTCCACGGGTTGCGCTGCGCTCCACCCGTGGCAAATCGCCCCTGTCCCTTCGGGACAGGTCACACCATACCAGCGTCCCCGGGACCCACGCGAATCCGTCATGCACCCGGCTGCGGCGACGTCGGGCTGTGCGTTTCGCCCGAATCGCCAGGCCCTGGGGGCGCCGGGGGAACCAGGGGGGTGAGTTGTGCGATCAGTTCCGGAATGTGCTCCGTGACAACACGCCACAGGCGGTCATGCTGGATCGCGCCGTAGTGATGCGCGATGAGGTGCCGCTGGCCGACGATCTTGGTCCAGGGAATCTCGGGATGAGCGTCGCGGAGCGGCGCGCTGATGAACCGAGCGGCCTCGCCGATGATCTCGATGGCGCGCTCGGTGGCGAGTTGGATGGTACGGCTCGCCATGTACGCGTCGAAATCGACCCCCCGGGTCATTTCCTGGACCGTGCGGGCCGCGTCCAGCATGTCCCACAAGTATGCGGCGTCCCCTTTCTCAGGCGGCATAGACGACCTTTCGCGAAGCCAGGATGGACTGCCGCCGAAACGGGTTGCGCAGCGCGGACTTCTCCACCAGGTCGACCGGGCGCTCGAGGAGCTCACCAAGTTCCCGTTGAAGATCGACCAGGTCGAGTAGACTCCACCGCGCGGCGGTATCGAAGACGACCAGCACATCGATATCGCTGTCGGGCCGGAAGTCGTCCCGAAGCGCCGAGCCAAACAACGACAGCTCGCGGATCATCCAGCGGCGGCAAATCTCCGCTAGGGCGTCTTTCGGTATGTCGATTCGGGCGTTTTTCATCTTCGGGGTAACCCTGGATCACCGACGCCCCACTGCTCGCCGAAGTGGCGGGTCATTTGGCGACGCCACGCGAAGTCGCCAGTCATGAGCGGCTTCCTGGCACGATTCTACGGTACGGAGAAGGCGTTCTCTATAGCGCCTGCTCGACCTTTCGCTTGAGCTCGACGCCCAGCGGCAGGTGGCACGGTCAAGCGTAGCTCGGCACGAGCGGCGCTTGGCCGTGGGATGCTCTCCGGAGCCTAGACCACTGCCAAGGACCGATCCTCGCAGATCGTTCCTTGACAGTGCCACCCTTGGCACGGGGCCGGCGCCCGACGGCTCTATCGGCCCGGGATGATAGGTCGCCCAAGCGGCCCAGGCAAAGCGGGCGTGCTCCTCGCGCTGGACGGCGTTTGGCAGTGACGGTCGGCTTCAGCCGACCGGGCTGTGCGATGGGCTGCGGTTGGCGGTTTCCGCGGCCAGATGGCACGCGACGCGGTGTGCGGTCGAGGGGGCGCCGTATTCCCGCAGCACGGGCGTTTCGCGTCGGCAATGCTCGTCCGTCAGCGGGCAGCGGGAATGGAACGCGCAGCCGGGCGGCGGGGCGAGCGGGCTGGGGACCTCGCCGCCCAGAACCGTACCGCGTTCACGACGCCTGCGCGGATCGGGCTCGGGGGCGGCGGCCAGCAACGCCTGTGTGTAGGGGTGCCGCGCGTTGTGGAACAGCTCTTGGGCGGGGGCGTGCTCGACGATCTTGCCGAGGTACATCACGGCCACCTCGTCGCTGAAGTGGCGTACGACCGCGAGGTTGTGGGCGATGAGCAGGTAGCTCAGGCGCAGCTCGCGCTGCAAGTCGGCCAGCAAGTTGAGGATCTGGGCCTGGATCGAGACGTCCAGAGCCGAGACCGGCTCGTCGCACACGATGAACTTCGGCTCGAGCGACAACGCCCGCGCCAGGCCGACGCGTTGCCGCTGCCCGCCGGAGAGCTCGTGCGGGTAGCTGCGCAGGTGGTCCGCCGAAAGGCCGACCCAGCTCAGCAATTCGGCGACGCGCTCGCGTCGCTGACGGGCCGAGCGGGTCAGCCGGTGCACGTCGAGCGCCTCGCCGACAATGGTCTCAACAGTCATTCGCGGGTTCAGACTGCCCAGCGGATCCTGGAAGATAATCTGCATTTGTCGGCGTAGCCTTCGCAGGTCGGCCGGCGGGAGGCCGAACACGTCGGTGCCTTCGAAGTAGACCTTGCCGGAGGTAGCCGGGATCAGTCGCAGGATGGTGCGGCCGAGGGTGGTCTTGCCGCAGCCGCTTTCGCCGACCAGCCCGAGCGTCCGGCCGCGTTTGAGCTCGAACGAGACGCCGTCCACGGCTTTGACCCAGCCCCGGCCGCCGCCAAACGCCCCCCGACGAACGGGGAAGTGCGTCCGCAGGTTCTCGACCTGGAGGATCGCATCGTTCGTGCGGGGCAAGGGGCTATGTACAGTCGCTGGCATGCCGGTCAGGGCAGGATATAGCGGCCGGGCTCTGTCCCGGCCGTAGAGCTACGGAACGCAACCCCAATCCGAAAGCAGGATGCCGAGGTCGGCCTGGTCCGTCTTGTCGTCACCATTCAGGTCGCCGGCGCAGCCGTTCACTGGATCGTCGCAGCCCCAATCGCTCAGCAGGATACCCAGGTCGGACTGATCGGTGTCGCCGTCGCCGTCGAGGTCACCGGGGCAGCCAACTCCAATGATAGTAAACGGCGCCGGCGTGACGGCGACGGCCTCGTCCAGGTGGAATCGCAGGTAGCAATCAGCGGACGTGAGCGCGTTCGGCGGAATGCGCCACTGAAAGCGGCCGTTGTTCGGTACGTCGGTGGCAACCGTGGTCCAGGGGCCATCGGGCCCCCGCTTCGACAGTTCGATCGTCATGAGCGGCTGTTGCCCGAGCGGGTCCGCCGCGTGCCAGTCGATGAACTGAACCGAGCCGGCGTAAAACGTCTCGCCGCCGCGCGGCGACGCGGGGTGAATCCACATCGTGGCGGGCGTCGAGCTCTCGGCGTAGCAGCGGGGGCGGTTGGTGCCGCCAAGCCAGTCACAGTCCTCCTCGGCCACGAAAGTAATGTCGGGGTAGCCGTTGTGGTCCGCGTCCACGCCGGCCCGGAAGGCGGCACAGTCACAGCTCTGCGGGGTGGCGACCGACGCGACCTGCTGCCAGTTTCCGCTTCCGTCGCCGGCGTAGACGACCAGCAGTCCGTTCGGATCGCCCGGATCGAAGGCGACGACGTCGCCGTGGCCGTCGAGGTTCATGTCGGCGATCTGGATACGGTAGAAGCCGCCGGCGGCCGGCAGGTTGCCCGACAGGTCCTGCCACGTGCCCGGCGCGAGCCACGACCACACGTCCAAGCCCCCGGAGTCGTTCACGAAGCCGAGGTCATCACGGCCGTCGTCGTTGACATCGCCCAGGGAGACGCCCGGGCGGCCACCCGAGGGCGGCAGGGGTAGGTTGCCGTCGGCGGGCGTGAAGCCGCCGTTCCCGTTGCCGAGGTAGGTGGTGTCGTTATCCGAGCCGCGGGCGGACGCGCAATCGGCGAAACCGTCGCCGTTGATGTCGCCAAACGCGAAGATCGAGGCCGAGTTTCCACCCGAGGAACCGAAGGTCTGCGTCCACGTGCCGTCGCCGTTGTTTCGGTAGACATGCACGCCGTTGCAGCAGCCGAAGGAGGTCGAGCCGAGGTCGAGATCACCGTCGTTGTCGATGTCGGCGAAGTCGGTGCCAAACATGCCCCAGCTCTCGCCGTTGGTCGCCAGGCCGTCGTCCCAGGGCGTCCAGTTCTGGCCGGTGCCGTCGCCGAGGGCGACTTCGAGGAGCTGGTCGCCGAAGTCGACTCCGGAGTAATTGTGGTGCATGCCGTAGCCGACGTCCATCAGGCCGTCGTTATTGACGTCGCCGAGCGCGACGCCGCCGTAGCCGAAATTGCCGTTCTGGTAGACGGACCAGTTCCCGGTCCCGTCGCCGAACCAGACCATGACCCCGTGCTCTTGCGTGTTGACGTAGGGCGAGCCGTGGTCGCCGATGGAGACGATGTCCACATGGCCGTCGCCGTTGACGTCGCCGAACTCGAGCTCGGTCTTGCCGCCCTCCATTTGCGGGGTCTGCAAGCCCCAGGAGCGATCGACGTAGTCCAACTGGGCGTAGGCCGGCAGCCCAATGAGCGCCATGACGAACAGACCAAGATAGGCAAGAGCACAGCGTCGCATCGCGGACCCTCCGATGTCGCGTATCCACGGCAAGAACGGTGCCCAGTCAGTATAACGCGCCGATGGCCCGAATCACATGCATGATCTCACACTGTGGTTGGCCATGTGGTCAACCATGGCGCGCGGCGAGTCGCGTAAGCAGTTTATCCGGACTGGCCACGAGGCGACGGATCGTCCGGTAGCGAGCTCCCAGCGCCCTCTGGGTAGCGTTTCTTGGCGGTTTTCACTTCCGCCCGAAACGCGGCAACCTCTTGCGGCTTCTCGAACACGTCTTCCAGCACCACCGGCACGCCGCTGCTGTGCCGCTGGATCTTGGGCACGCCCCTCGGCTGCGAGACGCGATCCACGTCATCCCAGGGAATCAGGCTGCTTCGGCGGCGGGTGCCGACGAGAATGCCTTTCGGCATGATGGCGACAAACCGCCCGCTGAGTCGTCCAGTCAGCACGCGGCGGATGAGCAGTCCGCCGGCGGCGTAGACCAGCCCAAACAACAGCGGGAAGACGGGATAAGGAACGTGCCCGCGGACAAGCCGGTAGATAATCGCCAGCAGCAGCCCAATCGCTGTGCCGATGACGAAGTAGACCAGCGCATGGCGCTGCCACGGCTGGCGCGAGCGCCAGACGCGCGTGTGCTCGTCGTACTCGAATCCGCATTGCGGACAGCACCCCGGCGGCGGCAAGCCACGCAGGTCGCAGCCGCAATCGGGACATATTTCGAGACCGGTAGCGGACATGGAGACATAGTACGCCGACCGGTCGGCGTGTGGCAGGCTCTTGGGGTCGCGATGAACGACGAACCGGATCACCCCCGCATTGGCTGGCGTAGGCGTCTCAGGTTGCAGGAGCGGCGCCTGCTCCGTCCGGCGAACACAACCGGCCGTACCGGTGCTTCGCTCTGCTTGCCGCGGCGCAGAATCTCGCGACGTCGTCCGGATCATCGAAGATGAACCTAATCACGTGTGTACGCCGAGACCCGTGTTGGCGAATCTCTGGATCACCGGCACGCTTGGCCGTCACGCCGGCGATGTCCTCCCAGGCGAGATCGATATCGAGATCCTTCGTGCGAGCGCGTATTCCCTTCGGCGTAATCGCAGCGAAACGGCCTCGACGAGTTGACCGCCACGCACGCCAGAGGCCCACTACCGGCGCGGTCACGAGTACAATCCATTCCACGGTTGCGGCCGCCCTTAAGCGGGGGTCTTCCCTGTGGGGACTCGCAAAGGTGTGCACGTATGCATTGACCAAGAGGCTAATCCATAAGAACGGAATCCCGACCACGTAAATGTAGATCTTCCAGGGTCGGCGTGGACGCCAGACGCGGGTGCGCTCGTCATACAGGAAGCCACATTCCGGGCAGCGGTGTTGCGCAGGCAGCTCCTTTAGGCTGTAGCCGCAATCGGGACAGCGTCCTGGGTGGAAAGGCGACATCGTGGCTCAGCGCACACTCGCTCCGGGTGGTCCATACGATCGGACGGGCAATGCGGCTGCCCGGCAGCGACCACCTGCGGAACTCAGCCCTGCTTGCTCGGCGGCGGCAAGGCGGCGAGTTCTCGGAACTCCTCACGCACATACGGGTCGAGCTGTTCGGCGAAGTCCGCCGCCAGGCCGAGCAGGTGAATGAGCTCGAGCACGTCCGCGCGGTCCTTGATGCGATGGGCCGCGCTCTTAGCACTGGCCAACTTGAGCTCAATCAGCGTCTTCAGGTTGACGAAGCGAATCCCATCTGCGGACAGCTCCCCAACATCTTGCGGCGGAGGGAATCGGACGGGCTTGGGCTGACCGTCCCCGGGATACTCGCCGGCGACGAGGAACTCGATGCGGATGCGCGTGACCTCGTCGCGCAGATGGCGGCTCTCGGGGCTCTTGCGGAGGTAGCCGCGACCGACGAGCCGCTGAAGGAGTTGCGCCAGCCCATCGGCTTCCACGAGCACATCAACGTCCTGCGTCGAGCGCTGCAACCCGAAGTGCTGTAGCGCGATGCCGCCAGCCACGGCGTAGGGGATACTCAGCCGGTCAAGCTCGCCCGCGATGCGCCGCAGCGTATCCCAGACGTACCCCTCCCCCTGGGTCTGTCGGTCGGCTTCCATCAGCCTTTCCCTCAGCGAAGTGCACATAGTCGGCGTCCGCTTCTGCCGGATTCCCTACCAGATTATACCATCACACAAGGTGCGATTTCAGCCAGTGCTCTTGGCGTTGGCGCGCCAATTTAGCCCAACAGCGTCGGTGACCGGGCGTCGACGGGCTTCAAGCGGTTGCGTGACGGCGATAATACGGCTTCGATCCGGCCGAAGAGCGTCAACGGGGAGGCATCTTCCACGCGGACGCGGACGAGCGCCCCGATGTGTGACTCCTCGCCGTCGAAGACGGTTATCAGGTCGCCGGGTGTGCGGCCGACGAGCTGGTGGCTCTTGTCGGCGGAAACCCCGTTGCCGCGATCGTGCTCGGAGCCTTGGGGCCGAGGGGGCGAGGTGGCAGGCGAGGCGGCAGGTCTCGAAGACTCGACCTGCCCTACAGCTACAGCCCGCCCTACGGCCTTGCGGGCGGCTTTGCTATAGCCCTCGACCAGAACCTCGACCGTCCGGCCGATCAGACTCCGCTTATGCTTCAGGCTGATCTCGGACTGGAGCGCGAGCAGCTCGTTGTTCCGCCGAGCTTTAACCTCGTTCGGCACGTCGTCGCGGTTGTTGCGATCGGCTACCGTTCCGGGCCGCGGCGAGTACTTGAACACGAACAGGCTCTTGTACTCCACGCGCCGGACCATATCGACCGTGGCGGCGAAGTCCGCCGCGGTCTCGCCGCAGAAGCCCACGATGAAGTCACCCGCCAGCGAGATATCCGGGACGTACTTACGGGCGGCATCCGTCAGTTTAAGGTACTCAGCGGCGGTGTAGCCGCGCCGCATCGCCTTGAGGATGCGGTCGGAGCCGCTTTGGGCGGGGATGTGCAGATACCGGCAGATGCGCGGGTAGTCGCGCATGACGCGGAAGATGTCTTCGTCCCAATCCGCCGGAAAGCTGGTCACGAAGCGCAACCGGTCGAGCCCCTCAATCTCGTGCACACGCTCCAGCAGTTGCGCGAAGCGCACCGGCCGCCCGTTTTCCTGATGCACGTACGAGTTCACGGTCTGGCCCAGCAGCGTGATCTCGCGGCAGCCGCGCTCGACTAGACGCTTGGCTTCGTCGACGATGTGACCCGGCGGGCGGCAGCGCTCCGGCCCGCGGGTGAACGGCACCACGCAGAACGTGCAGAATTTGTCGCACCCGCGTTGGACGCGGACGTACGACTGAAGCACGTTGTCTTCCGGCCACGGGGCTCGCGACTGGTCGAGCGCCTCAAGGCTGTCGTACTCCAGCGCCCGCTGCAAAACCTCCGCGCGCCGTGACCTGCTGCCGGCCAGGGCGATGACCCTTTCGTGCCGCCGGCGGACGTTTGCCAGCAGGGCCGGCAGGCGATGAAGTTCACCCGGCCCGCACAGCAGATCGACGTAGGGGGCTTTGTTGAACAGCTCTTCCTTCATGCGCTCGGCCATGCAGCCGATCACGCCGATGATGACCTCCGGCCGCTTTTGCTTGAACCGCCGCACGTACCCGAGCCGCGAGAGCACCTTGTCCTCAGCGTGTTGGCGGACGCTGCACGTGTTGAAGAGGATGACGTCGGCGTCGCGGTAGGCCTGCACGGGGCTCATCCCGCCGGCGCGCAGTTGGCCCCCGACGAGCTGGCTGTCCAGCACGTTCATCTGGCAGCCGAAGGTTTCCAGACAGTAGGTCAGCCCTTGCAAAGGTCACTCTCCGACGCGCCGCAGGCCCGCCTGCGTCTTGGTGCGGACCTGCGTGGGCAGGTTTTCCCGTGCCAGCAGTTCGCGATAGAGTTTGGCGGCCAGCTCGGGCCGGCCCATGCGCTCGTGTGCAAGCCCCACATAGTATAACGCTTGGGCGGCCCGGGCCGGGTCGGGCTCGGTCTCCGCAAGCTGCACGAGATCCGCCGCCGCCTGCGCGTACTGGCCGAGCTCGATCCGGCAACGTCCCAGAAGGAGTCGCCAAGGGCCGCTTTCGGCGGGATCGACGTATACCAGGGATCGTTCGAGCAGCCGGAGGGCCCGCGGCGTGTCGCCGGTCGCAAGCGCCTCGCGGGCGGCGGTCAGCACGAAGGAATCGGCCGGCAGCCGCAGCGGGGTGATTGCGTATGGGGGCGTGGGAGCCGACGACGAAGGTATCTTGGCCGGCTGGGAAGCGGGCGTGGGGCCGGCCGGGTCAGCGCCTAGCTTGCCCGCCTCCGCGAGTGCCACGGGCCGGTCTTCGGCCTCTTCGTATAACGCTATTTCCAGCAATAGGTTACGCCACCGGCCGGCCGCCGTGGCCGAGCGGGTCAACGCCAGGGCGGCTTCGAGCTGGCGACGGGCAGCGCGATTCATCGCCGACCCGGGCCGCCCAGGGTGCCGCGGCGTGTACTCGCTCGCGCAGGTAGCATCATGCCGCAGTAGCTCGACGTACAGCGCGACTGCCTCATCGAAGAATCCGCCGCGATCGCAGCACTCCAGAAGCCGCAAGCGGGCGAACTGGGCCAGCCCCGGTTCGCGGATCTCCTCCAGGGCCTGCCGATAGGGCCGGATTGCCGCAGCCCACTGCTCGACCGCCCGGGCACGTTCCGCCCGTCCCAGCGCTGCAACGCGATCGACCTCGACCCACTCGACCTGAGCGAGCGGCTTGCGGAGGTGTTGGCGTGAAACGCCCTTGAACTCCAGGCGACTGTTTCGAAAGCTAGTGATGTAGACATTGCGGAACGCGGGCTTGCCCTTGAGCTTGACCGTATCGGCCCAAGCGTCGCCGGGGTGGGCCAGCAACAGTAGACCGCATGTAAACCGCAGGACAGCCTGGTTCATACCGATAGTATAACCAGGGAGAGGACCGCCCTGTCTCAGGGGGCGGTCCGCTCGCTTGCCGGATCGTAAAAGAGCACCGCGGGCTATTGAAACTCTCGGCGCTATCGTTTAAATAGAGGCATTGCACGGATGCTCCCGCAGCAGCTCAAGGGATTGCTGGTGGACCGGGATACGCGGAACACGAAGGTGGTGGCGGCCCTGATCGGGGCTATGACTTTCGGTGCCTTGGTCCTATTGAGCCTGGAAAGGCTGCAGCCGCGGCCGCCCGCATGGTCTCCCGACACCTTACTGATGGCCGAGCGCGGCGAGCGGGTCAAGGACGTGCTGATCGAGTATGTCCCGGCCGGGGCATCACGCGATCTGGCCCAATTTGATTGCGTGGTTTATCCGGAGGGGCGTTGTGAATGGCGGCCGCGCGGGTCCCATATCTGGCTGGCGGTGGTGGGGTCGGCCAGCGAGCGGTTGCAGCAGTCGCAGCAGAGAAGCCTGCTGGAGGTTCTCGGCAGTATGAGCCAAAGCCGCGGGCTGGATCTGGCCCACGTCCGGCTCCATGCGAATTCGGACCCGTGGCGGTTCCCCGAGCTGTCTCCGGGGGCGCGCGAGTTGAGCACGTGGCTGGCGGGGAAAGGGCTCGTGCGGCAGCGCGGCGTGGGGGGACGGCGTGACGCAGGCCAATAACCAGGTGGGCCGAACGCCCGCATAACGTGTAGAATAGGGTGAGAGGCAACGCCGTCTCGGAAGGCCGTCCGAGACGTTTTTCTTGCCGCCCGGAATCCGATGCCGACACGGAGCATTCCGCAACTGCCCGGCTACGAGATCGTCAACCGCCTCGGACGCGGTGCCGGCGCCGCGATCAGCTTGGCGCTGGAGCGGCCCACGCGGCGGAAGGTGGCGATCAAGCACGTTGTCCGCCACGGCCCGCGCGACGACCGCTTCATCCAGCAGGCCGAGAACGAGTTCGAGGTGGCCCACCAACTCGAACATCCTTATCTGCGTCGCTGTTACGATCTGATCCGCATCCGCAAGTGGCTCAAGACGCGCGAGCTGTTCCTGATCATGGAGTATGTGGACGGCAAACGGCTGGAAGAGCACTGCCCCACGCAGCTCGACGAGAAGATCGCCATCTTCCTGAAGGTCGCCGAGGGGCTGCACGCCGTGCACTGCCGCGGCTACGTGCACGCGGACATCAAGCCCAACAACATCCTGCTCACGAGCAACGGGGGGTTGAAGATCATCGACTTCGGGCAGAGCTGCCCGGCCGGACACAAGAAGGACCGCATCCAGGGCACGCCGGACTACATCGCGCCGGAGCAGGTGCGGCTCGAGCCACTGGATCAGCGGACGGACGTGTACAACTTTGGCGCGACCATGTACTGGGTGGTGACGGGCAAGTGGTTCAAGACGGTCATGCCCGCGGCCCCGGCCGCCGCCAAGAAAATCACGCTCGACGCGCAACGCGGCAATGATCCGCCGCACGAGGTTGACCGGCAGGTACCGCTGCCATTGTCTCGGCTGATCATGGATTGTTGCGAGACCGCCGCGGCCGACCGGCCGCGTGACATGCGCGAAGTCATTTCCCGCCTCGAACTTGTCCAGCACCTGCGGGAGCGAAAGCAGGACCCCGCCAACTCGACCGGGTCGCAGCTGTAGGGTGACCGTTATATGGCTTTGACGTCATTGGTCGGGTTGCCGTAGAGTGTTTAGTTCCAGTGGTTCCGGGACGAGTGAGGATGACGTGATCGACGTGACCGACGCCGAGGCGGCTTGTCGCCACCTGCACGAAGCCGCCCAACTCAGCCGCGAGGACCCCAACCGGACGGGGTCGCTGCTGACGTTCGGCTCGGCCGGGCAGGTCGTGATGACCGGGGACATGCACGGGCATCTGGGCAACTTCGAGAAGTTGCAGCGGTTCTGCACGCTGGAGCGCAGCCCCGGACGCAGTGTCATCCTGCACGAGTTGATCCACCAGGAGCCGGAAGCACCCGATCAGCCCGATCTGTCGATCGACCTGTTGGTACGGGCGGCGGTGTGGAAGTGCCGGTTCCCCGACAACGTCTTCCTCCTTCAGTCGAACCACGAGCTAGCCCAGCTACGCGGACAGGAGATCACCAAGGGCGGGCGCTCGGTCCTGCGCGACTTCGAGCAGGGCGTGGCCCTGCGCTATGGGGCTCAGGCCGAGACAGTGTTGGCCGCCGTGTACGATTATTTTGCCTCACTGCCGCTTGCCGCCCGAACGGCCAACGGCGTGTTCATGTCCCACAGCCTGCCCGATCCGCTGGCCTTGGACCTCTTCGACGAGGCCGTCTTCGAGCGGGAGCCGACGGCCGGAGATCTCGCTCCCGGCGGGTCGGCCTACTCGCTTGTCTGGGGCCGGTTCCACTCAGTCGAGGCGGTGGAGTATCTGGCCCGGCGTTGGGAGGTCGAGGCGTTCCTGATCGGGCACACACCACAGGAAGACGGCTATGCCAAGGTCGGCCGGCTGCTCATCCTGGCCAGCGACCATGCCCACGGGGTGTTCCTGCCAATCGACCTGTCGCGCAAGTACACGGTCGATGAGCTGGAGCGCAACATCCGCAAGTTCGTGAGCGTCGAGTAAGCCGGTCACGCGAGTGTGCTATAATTCCAAGGGGGTTGCGCTGCCGCGCGTTTGTGGGCAACCGGGATGCCAGCGCTGATTGCCAAACCACGGGGCTTTTGTGCCGGGGTCGAGCGGGCCATCCGCGTGGTCGAGCTCGCGCTGGAGCGCTACGGCCCGCCGGTCTACGTCCGCAAGGAAATCGTGCACAACTCGTACGTCGTGCAACGCCTGCGAGAACAAGGGGCGGTCTTCGTTGACGAGCTGGAGGAGGTCCCGGCTAAATCCGTAGCCATTCTTTCGGCCCACGGTTCGCCGCCGGAGGTGTACGCCGAGGCCCGGCGACGTCGGCTGCGCCTGATCGACGCCACCTGCCCACTGGTAACCAAGGTACACAAGGAGGTGCAGCGCTACGTGCACGGCGGCTATCGCATCATCCTGATCGGCCATGCCGGGCACGACGAAGTCATCGGCACCATGGGCCAGGCCCGCGAGGCGACGGTGCTGGTGGAGAATCTGGACGACGCGCGGCGGCTCGAGCTTCCGCTGGGACAGAGCGGTGTCATTCTCACGCAGACCACGCTCAGCCAGGACGACACGCAGGAGATCGTCGCGGCCCTGCGGGCGCGTTTTCCGCAGTTGGAGCGGCCGCCCAGCGATGACATCTGCTACGCCACACAGAACCGCCAGAACGCGGTCAAAGACCTCGCGGGATGCATCGACTTGCTGCTGGTGGTCGGGTCGCAGAACTCGTCCAACTCACGCCGACTCACCGAGGTGGCCCGCGCCCGCGGTGTCCGCTCGCACCTGATCGATGGGCCGAACGACATCGATGCGCAATGGCTGGTGGGCGTGACATGGGTCGGGGTGACCTCCGGCGCGAGCGCGCCGGAAGACATCGTCCAGGCGGTGCTCGGCCGGCTCGAAGAGTTCGGCATCACCCATCGCCAAGAGATGGACGCGCCGGTTGAGCGCGTCGTGTTCAGCCTGCCGCCATTTACGCCGCTGGCCAAGGCCAGCGATCCATCAGCCCGAGGACATTCTGATGGGGCCGGGACATCGTGGTGAGATGCTCCGGCGTTCACGCCGCCGGGTCCGGACACGAGCAGCCCGACGAGCCGCGCGATCGCGTACTCGCCGGGCCGCCAGCCCTTCTTGCGACGCGCCACAGTCTGGCTACGGCTTCGAGGATCCCCCGCTGGGGGTCACGTCCGTACCAGGCTTCTTGGTTTCGCCCACCTGGGTGTAGTCGGGTCCACGACGCTTGGCCAACCGCGCGTCCCAGTCCTGCAGAGCAGTTTGCTGCAAGAACTGTTGCTGCTTGAACAGCTTGGCGAGACGCAGATTGGTGTCCTCCCGCGCGGCGCGCGCCTGTGCCAGGGCAGTATCGAGGTTGGTGCGCCGGAAAGACTCGTCCAGGTAGGCGGACGCTGCCTCGCGAACGCGTCCGGCCGTCGCCTGCGCCAGCCGGGCGTTGAACACGGCCTTGACGGCCTGTTCGCGCGCACCGGCAATCTGACGGTGGGCGACCGCGTTGGCGGTGGCAACATCCGCGTGGGCACGTACGGCGACCTCTGCCGCATCGCAGATCGCTTCTTCCTGCTCGCGCTCGGCCTTAGCGGAAGCGATTAGGCGTTCCACGGCGGCATCGCCCTTGATCTGGCCGGTGTAGATTTCGTCGCGAACCCGGTGGAGCTCGGCTTGCGTGAGAGCGTTTTCGAGCTCGTCCGTGGCCTGCATGCGGCTGAACTCCACCTCGGTCATGCGTCCGAGCACCTCGGCCTGCACCAGGGCCTGCTCATAGTTGGCCTCCGAGATGGTCGCGCCGCTTTCGATCTGACGGTCGAGCTTGGCCAGTTCCGCCGTGAGCGTCTGGTCAGCCGCTTCGATCTCCGCGTCGATTTGGGCCGCCAGGGCCGCTTCACTCTGTTCGATGCTGTCGGCTTCGGTTAGCAGCTGGCTGGACTCGGCGTCGCCGCGTTCCTGAGTGGCGCTCGACTCGGCCTTGAGCTTTCGGATTTCCGCCTCGCCGCTCTTGATAACCACATCGGCCTCTTTACGGAACGCCACGGCCTGGGCCAATCCCGAATCAAGCTGCGCACGTGCCTTGGCCCGCAGGTTGGACGCTTCAGCCAGAGCTTCCTTGCGGAAGGCGCCGGCTTCGACGATGGCGCGGTTGTAGTCGGCCTTCGCGATGGTGAGTTTGGCTTCGGCGTGCGCATTGCATTCCGCCAATTCCGCCTGAGCCTTCTGGTTCAGGGCGTCTCCGGCGGCCTGCTGCTCTGCGGCGATCGCCAACTGCTGGGTCTTGATCGCTTCGAGCTTCTGCTTGCGCTCGGCAAAGGTTGCCTCGAGCGCGGTTTGCTGCGCGTCAGCGCGGACCCGTTCGCGCATCACGCGCGCCAGGCTGGAGCGGAACTCGGCCACGTGCTCCGGCTCGACGCGCGCGGCGACCTGGCTGACGCTGGGGGCGTTGGGGACCTCGTGGAGATTCTCCGGTGCCGGGGGCGCCGGCCCGGTCTTGTTCTCGAACTCCACGTTGCCTGCCTTCGTCTTCTTCGCTAACTCCACCAGGATTTCCTGGCGCAACCGAGCCGCCTCGGCCTCCGCCTCCGCGATAAGCGCGTTCATCTGAGCGTCGGCGAGCACGTCTTGGTGCGTGGCCGTCTCACGCAGAGCTTTTGCCCGAGCCTCTGCTTCCGCCTTGACGAACTGTGCCCGGGCGACCTGCTCCATGCGATCGGCCTTGGCGCGGATCTTATTCACCTCCGCCAGGGCCTCCTTTATCGCGGCATTCAAAGCACCGAAGTTCTTGGTGAGCTCCGACTCGGCCTGCTGAATGGTGACGTGCGCGTCGCCGCGAAGTCGTTCGATCTCGGCAACCGCCTTGTCGTAGGCCGAGCGCGCTTCCGCGATACCGTGTTCGTGCAGGGCTTGCGCCTTCTGGCGTTCCGTCTTGGCGGTGGTTACTTTGAGTTCATATTGTTCCTGGGAGGCTTGTGCTTCGACCGAATCCGCCTGGGCTTCCAGCTCGCTCGCCCGGGCGTGGCGACTCCGCTCTGTGGAGCCGGCCAGCCCCACCAGGCGACTGGACTCGGCCTGGCTTTGCTCGTGGACGGTTTCGACCTGCTTGTTCAGCCCGGCCACGCGTGCCTGGGCCTGCTCCGCGACCGACTGGGCCTCGGTTCGCAGGCGCGCGACGGTGGCCGCGGCCCGAGTTCGGGTCGCCCGGGCGGACTCCCGCATATCATCGATGGCGCTGAATCCCTCCTTTTCGGTCGCTGCCCGGATAACGCGTAGCTGCTCAAGGTGGGCCTGGGTCTTGGCGTACTCTTTTTCCGCCTGGCTGACCAGCTCCATCTGAACGGACATCTGCTCTTTGGACCAGGTGCTGCGATTCGCCGCGGCCGCCTCGATGCTCGCTTTCGTCTCCCGTTCGCGCGCGTTGAGTTCGGCCGACCCTCGGCTGTACTTGGCGCTGTGCTCCTGCTTCAGGTTCTCGGCCCGCGCGATGGCGATCTGCTCATTGCTTTCCGCTTTCTGTCGGCGCGCCATGACACTCGCGGTTCGCTCCTTCACGTATGCGTCGCGCTCCAACTCGGCGGCGCGGGCGGCGTCCCGCTTGGCCTCTACTTCGGTCAACCCGATTGTCCCCTCGCTAAGGTACTTGTCCGGCAGCTCGTGGTTGCGAGCTTGCTGTTGCATGTACCGCAGCGTGTCATGGGTCTGGGGATGGTCCTGGCTCAGCCCGAGTTCCTTGGCCGATGGCGTCTGGGAACTCATACTGCTGGCACAGCCGGCGGCCAGAACGGCTCCGGCCAGCCCGGCCATCGCCGCCCACCACGCGACTCGCTTCACCGCCCCGCCCCGTCGATCGCGTTTCTCGGACCTTTTCATCTGAACTTACTCCTGACTAGACTCGGTTGCGGCGCAAGAACGACACCCTGACGGACCAGTTGGCCCATCTGTTAGATTCGTTTTGATTCGGTATGCGGCGTCCGCTGCTTTAGTAATGCAGCGAAAGAGTTGAGCGGACCGTCGATCGTCTCATAACCGGTTCGCGCTGGCGGGGCCCGAGACAGAGCGTGGGGGTGTTGCGATCGCAAGCGCGGGCCCATCGGCGGGGCAACCTCGTCTGAAATACAGGCAGAGTTTGCGCTGGGTTGACACGACGGGGTGGAAGACGTCGCCCGGGCCATAGTGGGTTGGCTCAAAGAACTTGGCCTAACCGGCCGGGACGTGATGGTCCTCCCGCGTGAGGCCGTCGTGTTCACCCTGCCACCGTTTACGCCGCTGACTGAAGCCGGCGAACCGGTGAGTTAGCCCTCAGGCGACGTGGACAGCCCGTGCCCCGATTCGACGCCGGATCATCCGCGCTACACAACCTCCACCGTCTGAGCAGACGGCTCTAAGAAATGCCGCCGTTGGAACCACAGAGCGACGTTTTTCAGGCTGATCGAGAGGGGCACCTCGCCGCCTCCCCTGACAATAGCCGGCCGAGCCCCCAAAAGAGAAGGCCGGACGCAGCGTCCGGCCTTCGATCAGTCTTCCCTAGATGTTGTGGTCGGTCTTATCGGCGACGCACCAGGATCAGCCCGGCCAGCGCCATCAGGCTCAGCGACGCGGGCTCAGGCACCTGGAACTCCAAGCCCCAGTAGTTGCCGTCCACTTCCGGCACGTAAAAGCTCTGCAGCAGGTTGCCGCTCTTGTCGAACTGGTCGACGATGCCCTGGCCGTTCCGCACACGCCAGATCGTGTCCGTGGACATCTCATACGCCAGGCCACCACGAGCCGTCGGGTTCGGAGTGAACGACGAGATCAGGTTCCCGCTCAGGTCGTACTCCTCGATTTGGTAACCGCCGCCGGACTCACGGTTGAACCACAGCGTCCCGTTCACCAGATCATACGTGAGGCCGCTGGCGCCGGCGCCGCTCAGGTTAAACAGCCTGACCCCGTTGGCCCAGTCGCGGTCGTACTGGTACACGCCCGTGGAATTGTAGTCCGCCGCATAGTTGTGCTCGACACCGTCCGTACCGCCGTCCAGGAGCGACCCAGACTCGATGCCTTGCCACGGATAGGTCGCGCCGGTCGGCGTGCCATCGATCTGGTACTCCGCGCCGAGGCTGGATGAGTTGTAGCCGTACGTCCGCACCGTGTCGACCACGGCCAGCGGGCTGTTCAGGTGATTCACACTCCAACTGTCGACCGTGCCCAGGCCCTGAATGACCCGCATCTGGTCGATGTCCGGATAAATCGAGAACAGCAGGTCCGTCGTGCCCTGGGCGCTCGCGGCGCCCACACCGATCAGAACGACCAAACAACTAACAACTAACTTTCTCATTCTCCTCTCCTTCTCCCCTCTGGGGTCAGCCTAAGCCGCTCGGCCCTTTCCACACCCCTGTACCACCAAGTGCAGACACAGCAACGCGCTGCGCACCCGCAGCTTGGGATTAGACGCGCACTACACTCCTCTTTCCTTCCGCGGCGAAGCAGGGGCGTTCCTCCTCCCGCCTCTCAGTGGCTTCGCCGTCTCGACCGATAAAGCCACGTTAGCCCCCCCCCTCCCCGCATGTCAAGAAGAATCTTGCAGAATGTGGCCGCCCTGGTCACCGCCCCCGAACCGGCCCCGCCGCGACGGCCCAGGGTGGGCACTACGCCACAGGCTTGGCGGCCAAGCCCGGTGGCGGGGCAAAGTACCGCCGCCGGAACCACAGGGCCACGTTTACCAGGCTGATCAGGACCGGCACCTCGACCAGCGGTCCGATAACCGCGGCGAACGCCACACCTGAACCGATCCCGAAGACCGCGATCGCTACGGCGATGGCGAGCTCAAAGTTGTTGCTGGCGGCGGTGAACGCGATCGTGGTCGTCTTGGCGTATCCCGCCCCGAGCTTCTTGCCCATCCAGAACGACACCAGGAACATCACGACAAAATAGATGCAGAGCGGAATCGCGATGCGCAGCACGTCGAGCGGCAACTGCACGATGAATTCGCCCTTGAGCGAAAACATGACCAGGATCGTGAAGAGCAGTGCAATCAGCGTGATCGGCGAGATCTTCGGGATGAACTTCTTTTCGTACCACTGTCGGTTCTTGACCTTGAGCATCACGAAGCGTGTCAGCATGCCGGCGATGAACGGAATGCCCAGGTAGATGAAGACGCTCTTCGCGATCTCGCCGATCGTGATCCCCTCCACATCCGCACCTTCCAGGCCAAACAGAGGCGGCAGGATGGTGATGAAGAACCACGCGTAGATCGAGAAAAACAGCACCTGAAAGATCGAGTTGAAGGCGACCAAGCCGGCGGCATACTCGGTGTCGCCCTTGGCCAGGTCGTTCCAGACAATCACCATCGCGATGCAGCGGGCCAGCCCGATCATGATCAGTCCGACCATGTACTCGGGGTGACCCCGCAGGAACAGTACCGCCAGGGCGAACATGAGGATTGGGCCGATGATCCAATTCTGAACGAGTGACAGGCCGAGAACTTTGAGATTGCGAAAGACGTCGCCCAGCTCCTCGTACTTCACTTTCGCCAGTGGCGGATACATCATCAGGATCAGGCCGATGGCGATCGGGATGTTGGTGGTGCCGACCTGAAAGCGGTTGATGAAACCCTCGATGCCGGGAAAGGAGTATCCGCCCCCGACGCCGATGGCCATCGCCGAGAAGATCCACAGCGTCAGGAACCGGTCGAGGAACGAAAGCCGTTTCGGCTCTTCACGCTCCATCTTCGCTCTCCTTGGTAGCGAAGTGCGTTGCTGCCTCACAAGAGAAAAAGCACCCAGATGCCCACGACGATGATCAGCACGGCGGCCAATCGACGCATGATATCAATGCCGCGGTTCCAGCCTTTTGAGTCGGCCATTCTCTGCACGAGGCCCATCGACGTGCCGCCCACCAATACAAGACCACAGTGCCCGATGCTGTACGGGACCAGCAGCATCGCGCCGAAGGCGGCGCCCTTTAGCGGCACCGCCGTCAGCAGCGCCAGCAGCACCGGCCCGGCACACGGGAGGGACACGAGCCCGAACAGCAAGCCGAGCAACAATGCGCCGATGAAACCTTTCTGCTTGGGCTGAACGCCGGACGGGGCTGGAATCTGGAAACGGAGCACCCCCAGCAGGTGCAGCCCCATCAGTAGGCACACGCCGGCGGCGACATAGTTCCACCAGCTCGCCCGTAACACGGAACTGGCCGCCCATGTCGCCAGGAACAGGATCGCGAACATGATCGTCAGGCCGATCGCGAACGTGAGCGACAGCAGGAACGAGTGAACGACGTGCCGCTTGGCCTCGGTCCCGTGCCCGGCCACGTAGGCGACCATCAACGGGACCATCGCAATCACGCATGGATTCGCCGCCGTCAGCAGCCCGCCCACAAACGCGGCCAGGGGTGCTATCCACGGGTTGCCCTGCATGGCCTGGGCGAGGTTTTCGGACAGCGATTCAAACACTACTTGACTCCCAATTCCTTGAATTTGGCGATGATCGCCTCTTTGGAAAGGAAGCCTTCGTGCCGCCAGACTTCATCGCCCTCCCGGTCATAGAAAATCTGTGTGGGGATGACACGGATACCACATGCACGACCGGCCGCCGGGTTCTTCCGCACATCGATGAAGTCTACGATCGCCCGACCGGCGTACTCGGCGCGCAGCTCCTTGAGGATTGGAGCCATTTTCTTGCAGGGAATGCATTTGTCGGCGCCCAGGTCCACGACACGCGGGAGTTTGGCCTCCGCCGGCTGTGTTGTCGCCACTTCCTGTGTGGTGGCCGGAGCCGTTGTCGGCAGTGCGGCGGCCACCGCTGGCATCTCAACTGCGATTGGCTGCGAGTCCTCTGCGCTACCGGTCTGCTCCGGGGTAGCCGCGACCTCCTGCATCTCAGGCGCGGCGGACTGCCTGCGCTGCGTCTTAAACCAGGCCACGCCGGCCACGATGGCCACGATTACCAGTACAATAAGGACGTTGGCTGCGTTGCGGTTGCTCATACCGATAGCTCCTCACGTGTGTTCGACGACACGCCGGGTATCTGCGATCAGGCGCGGTTCGGACAGTACCGCCGGGCCGGCCTCGGTTGCAGTTAGCCCGTCGCCTCTTGCAGGATTTTCGTCAGCTCCGCCTCACCGACGGGCCTGCCGGACAGCTTGACTTGGCCGTCCACAACCAGCGCCGGCGTAATCATCACGCCGTACGATGCGAACTTCCGCAGATCGGTGACGTGGACCAGCTCGTAGTCCAGGCCGAGCCGGTCCGCCACGGTCCGGGTTGTCCTTTCCAATGCGTTGCACTTCGCGCATCCCGTTCCAAGCACCTCGATCTTCACGCTTATGCTCCCTAATTCAGAGGGTTGCCCCGTATGTCATCCCGA
Source organism: uncultured Planctomycetales bacterium (assembly GCA_964572345.1). Classification (GTDB taxonomy): domain Bacteria; phylum Planctomycetota; class Phycisphaerae; order UBA1845; family Fen-1342; genus JAUWXH01. The sequence continues at coordinate 73,710 of CAZNFA010000013.1, read as the reverse complement.
CGATCGCGGCCATCACGATGACCAGAGCCGTGAACACGGCCGTCTTCTGGAGTCCGATGACGGAGCGGATCACCAGCAGGCTGGGCAGCGACAGGGCCGGTCCGGCCAGCAAGAGGGTCAGCGCCGGGCCCCCGTGCATGCCGTGCTCCATGAGCGCCTGGAGGATCGGAATCTCCGTCAGCGTGGCGAAGTAGAACAGACAGCCGACCACCGAGGCGACCAGATTCGATTTGAGACTGTTGTCGCCGACCAGAGCGGCCACCTGCTCGTCGGGCAGCAACGCGCCCAGGAAGCCGACCACAAAGACGCCGCCGAACAACAGCGGCACCAGCAGCTTGGCGAAGTCCCACGTGTTGCGCATCCACTCGGTCAGTTCGTCCCGCCCGAACCAGCGCCAGACCATCAGCAACACCGCCAGACCCATCGCCCCGGCCAGGTACCACTTCACGTGGAAGACCGTCATGACCCAGCTCTGGGCCTCTTCGACCCGGGCGATCTCGGTCTTCGCCAACGTGATCTTGTCGCCGACCTTGAGGCTGGCGACCGGGCGATCCACCTGAAACAGGACCTCGTCGCGCGTTTCCTGGAGCATCACCGCCGGTATCTCCGTCCCGTCGGCCCTGTGCACGACCACGTTGCCCGGGTTGTACCAGTCGGAGAAGACCAGGAAGGCCATCATGCACGCGAAATACAGGACGGTTTGCCACAGGGAGCGGCGCGCCGGCGGCGGATCGGGCAGGGCAGCCGTGGTCTCTACACGCTGCTGCTCGTCCCGCCGGAAGACGACCGCCATAATCAGGCCGATGACGATACCGAAGACGATCGCGCCGACGGCCCGCGCGATACCGATCTCGAAGCCGAGCACCCGGGCGGTCAGGAAAATCGCCAGGATGTTGAGGGCCGGTCCCGAGTAGAGAAACGCGCTGGCCGGCCCGAGCCCCGCGCCCACCCGGTAGATCCCGGCGAACATCGGCAGCACGCTGCACGAGCAGACGGCCAGGACGGTCCCCGAGACCGAGGCGACCGAATAGGCCTCGACCTTGTTGGCTTTCGGGCCCAGGTGCCGCAGAACCGCCTCTTTCGAGAGGAACGTGATGATCGCCCCGGCGATGAATAGGGCCGGCACCACGCACGCCAGCGTGTGGTTGCGGGCGTACCACTGGAGCATCTTGAACGCTTCCAGGATCGCCCCGCTGACCTTCACGTTCGACAGCGGCAGGAAGTACGCCGCCAGGAAGATCACGACGAACGCGGCGAGTATCTTCCACTGTTTCACCAGTGAACTCCGGCACTTCAGGATCGGGACGCCGGCGTCTCTCGTCGCGGGAGTCGCCGGCGTCCCATGCGCTGACTTACTCAGGCGGCGATTGGCGATTCGCAGTCGCCTGGTACGTCGGGGAAACGGCTACACGTCAACCCGTTATCCGCCGCCGCACCTGACCGTGACCCTGCGGGCGACGAGCACGTCTTCATCCATCAGCCCGCACGCTGCGACGGTCATCCCAACCTGCAGATCTTCAAAAGGAAACGGTTTTCCCCTCATCCTAATCACCGTCTCCGGGGTCACTTGAACGGTGACGTCGGCCACAACGATCCATTGCGCCTCATAATCGATGGCGGTAATCGCACCCTCGACCCGAACACACTCCTGGACCGGGATCGGTCCGACTGCCAGCGCCAACGTCGACGCGACCAACACGAATCCCAATGTCAGTATCCCTGCCTTCCTCACAATAGAACCTCCTTGAAGATTGGCGGGTTTTGCACCCGCGGTTTACAAGGCCGCCATGGGCCATTCCCAGGGCGAGCCAGTGTTTCCCGAAGACTGCTTGTCGCGGCGGATGCCTTCCACTCTTTCACGCACGAACCTGCGAATCATGGCCGTATGGTCAGATAGCCATGAAATCGGCCCAAAAAAGAACGCCGCGTGGTCATGAGCCGATCGCCGCCTGTTGGATCTTGAGGTTCTCCCTGAGCACCGATTCGACGCACTGCCAGAAGGTCGCCAGACAAGGGGCCTTCAGCCGGTAGTGCATCTTCACGCCGTCCTTGCGGTCATCCACCAGGCCGGCCTGCTTGAGCACCGCCAAGTGCTTCGAGACGGTCGATTGGTCGGCCCCGACCAGCTCGGTCAGCTCACAGACGCACCGCTCGCCATCCTGGAGGGCGTCGAGCATAAGCAGCCGGCTCGGATGGGCCAGCGCCTTGGCAACCCTGGCCCGGGCCGCATAGCGCTGTCGCGAATGTCGGACCTTGAGCTTCATGCTTATATGGTAATATCGCCATAGAGCCCTGTCAAGCCCAATCTCGGATTTTGAGCAGTCGTCGCCCCCCGCCCGTCCCTCGGTCGGTAATCCGCAGCGCGAGCGCCCGGAACGCCGGGCCAGCAGGCCTGGCGGCCCCCAGAACACGCCGCCTGCGGCGCGACGGGACGCCAAGCACGTTGCGAGCTGCCCGGACTGGGCTTACTGTGAGCAGGCTGCAATGGGTTTCCTGGGCAGCTAGACCTTGGACGGGACGAGCAGGGCGCCATGGGCCACGAGTTCACTGCCAGAGCACTGAGGCCCTACCTAAGACGCTGTGGGTACAAGCAATCCCTGTTGAAAACCGGTGCGCGCTATGCCGAGCGACCGGACGTGGCGCTGATCGCTTTCGCCCACGAGCCCACGGATGCGCGCTCGGCCTGCATCGCCGCGCTCGACGTGCAAACCGACCCCGTACAGGCCGTCGCCAGATGTCTTCCCCTTGGGCCGTCAGTGGTCTTTTCCTGGCACCGCGATCGCGTGCAGGTGTTCAAGCAGGCTGTGCCGACCCCGCAACGGGTAGGCGACCCAGTCCCACCGGACAAGCTCGACGAGTTTTTTGCGACGCACCAAGAGGAGCTTCAGCCCCACACGCTCTATCGCGTGAAGACGCGGGGACTCCTGGAGGCGCCCAAGCCCAGGCAGTTGACGTTCGTCGACGTTGGGCTCATGCGGCTGGTCGACGAGGACATGGGCAAGGAGCTTACGAGGCTTGTCGAGCATGTTGTTGACAGGCTCAGGTCGGCCTTCACTGGACAGAGCGACGACAGCCAACAGGGAATGTGGATGCTCGAATGGGCTTTTCGGCTACTGGCCGGGAAGATCCTCCAGGACAAGGAGGTGAGAACATTCAAGGGTGTCGATCTGCTTGACTACAGAAGCATCTGGCGCCTTGTTGGAAGGCACTATGCTCGCACCGGCGGTCCCATCAGCGTCGGCGACCGCAAGCAACAGGCGGCGCTGGGTGAAGCCGCCGAGCTGGTCGCCGGGCACGCGCATCTTGGGCGCGTCACGACGGAAGCATTGGCCGACGTCTATGAGAGCGCGTTCGTCAGTCGGGAGACACGCAGGGCGCTCGGAACCCACAGCACGCCCGCCTACCTCGCGGATTACATGGTCTGGCAGCTTGCCGACTGGATTGAGAAAACCCCGCTGGACAAGCTGCGCGTGTTCGAGCCCGCGTGCGGGCACTCAGCCTTTCTCGTTTCGGTAATGCGCTTCATTCGGGAGGCGCACCCTTCGCTACAGACGGCGCGACGCAGCCGGCTCTATCGCGAGCGTTTTTGCGGCATCGAGGTGGATCCCTTCGCATTGGAGATCGCGAAGCTGTCGCTGACCCTCGCGGACGTTCCGAACCCGGACGGCTGGGAGCAGATTGTGCACGGCGACATGTTCGCCAACGCCTGCGCACCGCTCAGACAAGGTGCTGAGCAGTGCACCCTGCTGCTGGCGAACCCGCCGTTCGAGGATCAGAAGGCACTTGGACTCCTCGAAAGCAGCCTGCCCCATCTTCCGCCGGGCGCGGTTTTTGGGGTGGTGGTCCCAGCGACGTTGCTGCACAGCAAGGGGGTCAGATACAAGAAGATCCTGGATTTCCGTCGGTGGCTCACAAATAACTGTCAACTTGCGGAGGTTTCGCTTTTCCCCGATGGACTCTTCAGGTTCGCAGATCATGAATGTGGCGTACTGCTTGGGCGGCGCTTGGCACAGGCCGGTACAGCACCCACGGTCGTCAGGTGCAAGCGAGTACGCGAAGACGAGCGCGAGGGCTTCAAGCAGCGGTACGAGTTCCCGTCTGATCGGCGCATCCAGCAGCATAGGTTTGCCGAGCGCCCCGAGTGCATCCTCTGGGTTCCGGAACTGGATGACGAGATCTGGTCGTGGTTACGCAATTGCCCCAGGCTGACCGATGTCGCCTATGTCTCGCAGGGGATCGCCTACAAACGCGAGAAACGAGACTCACAGGACAGCGAAGGACGCCCGCGAGGTTCCAAGACGATTGAGGACGAACCGTTCCCTGGAAGTGTTGCCGGTTACGCACGAATCCGGGGCGACTGGATGACGCACGGTCAGCCGGAGCTGTCACACCTCAACGTCGCCGAAGATGTGATACTCCGCGCGAGATTGGGCGCGGACACGGGCTTTGCGCAAGTCCTCATGCCACGCAATCCTGGCCGCGGGATTTGGCGATTGAGGCCATTCATCGATCGGAAAGGCCGCCCGTTCGCGAGCAACTTCCTCACGGTGCGACCGAAAGACCAGGGCCACCATTTCTTGGAGTACCTCTGCGCCCTTTGCTGCTCACCGTTGGCGAACGCCTATGTGTACACGCATACGCTCAAACGCAATATACAAGATGGCGACCTGCGTGAGCTGCCGATCCCACACGCCGACCAAGGCGACGTCCGACGGGTGGCCACTGCGACACGCGACTATCTGGAGGCGGCCCGTCGCTTCCAGGATGGTTCGCCAGGTGATGGGACGTTGGCACTGTTCCCCGGTTCCCCGACGGCAGACAGGGTCGACAGGGAGACGCTTCACCGACTGTTGAGACGCATGGATGCCGAAGTGCTGCGGCTGTACGGCCTCCCGGTAAGGGCAGAGCGCGCACTGCTGGACCGATTCTCGGGCAAAGTTCGCCCCGGTGTGCCCGGGAGGTTCGCGGCGTACTACCCTGATGGTTTCAGGAACGTTCTTCCGCTCTACGTGTACCTGTCGCAGACCTACCAGCGATACCTCGAGACCGGGAATGCGGAGGTATCTGACGACATCCGGCGGCGCTACGACGAACTGATCGATAAGCGCTTGGCTAACGACCTGACCGCAGAGCAAGGCGACGAGCTGTACCGACTGGAAGCGGAGATGGACGCCAGTGACTACGCCTCGCGGCCGCTGGACGATTCGTGGCGGGAGGCTCGCGAGGCCGAGCGCCGACAAGCCGGAAAGAAGCTGGACAGGATCGCGAACAGAATCGTCGATCTCGCGCAGACCGGGGGCTCGGCCGATGCGAATCGTTCGTAGCCCGGACCCCGGGCCGTTTAACCACTATCGCGATTACAAGCCTCACCTGCGACCGCTGTTCCGTTACCGCTGCGCGTACTGCCTCTCGCACGAGGACTTTATGGGGCGGTTCGATGCCATGGAGGTGGATCACTTCAAGCCGAAGCGCCGGCCCGAGTTTGCGCACCTGGAACATGAGTGGGCGAACCTGTACTACTGCTGCCGCAGGTGCAACCAGCACAAATCGAATCACTGGCCGACAGACGAAGAAGCGCGGCGTGGCCTGCGCTTCGTTGACCCCTGTGCCGAGGATCCCGACGACCATTTTCGACTCTCCCGGCATCCGAAGCACGGGGACTTCTGCTGCGTGATATCTCCGACAGCAGCGGGCCGGTATACGATCGAGAAGATTCGGTTGAATCGGGACCAGCTGGTTCAAATCCGTCGATCGATCGCGGCTGAAGAACGCGAAGAGCAGGCGCTGTTGAGTCGTATCTCGCAATGGATTACGAGCTTGACCGCAGAGGTTGAATCCAGGGGACCCTCGGCCGAGATCAAGCAGGCATTGCGTGGTCTCACAAGGGAGCACGAACAACGGTCGGCAAAGTTGGCGGAGATCCGCTCCCTGCGCCCGTTCCCCGTGGAAGAGGAGTTCACATCATGAGGGGTGCCCGGGCGGACTAGACGTCGCCGGCGTCCCCTGCAATCTCGCTAGGAGCGACCGGAACGCCGGGCCGACAGGCTCGGCGAAGCCCCGGAAGACACTTGCATGGCGCGTAACCAGCCGACCGCCTCGGGTGACGGCCGGTGGTTGCTGGCCGGGTGTGTCGGCAGATCCTAGAATCCGGTTTCTGTGACGTGCGGGAGCGGGCCGCGCGAAGGCGAGGTAGACGCGGCCGGCGTCCTTGGGCCAGCCGCCGGTAGGGATTCGCGGGAAGCGGTCGGAACCACCAAACGAACTGGCGCGCGGGCGCGGGCGATCCATAGCCGAGGGAGCGACATGAGACTGGATACCATCATCCGCGGCGGGCGATTGGTCACGGCGGCCGAGACGACGCGCGCCGATGTGGGCATTCGCGGTGAGAAGATCGTCGCCATCGGCAATCAGCTAGCCAAAACGCACGCCAAGGATGCCAAGATCATCGACGCCAAAGGGTGCTACGTGATCCCCGGCGGCATCGACGTGCACGTGCATCTCGAGCTGCCGTTCTGCGGCACGGTGTCCGCGGACGACTACGACTCCGGGACGCGGGCGGCGGCTTGCGGCGGCGTCACCACGCTGATCGACTTCGCCATCCCGTACGGCAAGGAAACACTGCAACAGGCCGTGGACAACTGGCACGCCCGGGCCGATGGCAAGGCCTGTATCGACTATTCGTTCCACCTGGCCATCACCAACTGGCAGCGCCAGCACAAAGACGTTAGGAAGATGATCGACCAGGGCATTCCCACCTTCAAGCAGTTCATGATCTATGAGAAGGAGGGTTGGCAGTCCGACGACGCCGCCATGTACGGGGCCCTGGAGCTGCTGCGCGACTTGGGCGGGATGCTGTGCGTGCACGCCGAGTCGAGCCGGGTCCTGGACCTGCTCGTCGAGCGGCATCACAACCGGGCCGAGATGAAGAGGCGCGGCGCGCAGCTGCATGCGCTGACCCGTCCCAACTTCATCGAGGTCGAGGCCGTCCAGCGGGCCATCCAGTGGACCCGGGTGACCGGCGGGCGGCTCTTCGTCGTACACATGAGCACCGGCGAGGGAGCGGAGCTGGTCAAGCAGGCCCGCGAAGAAGGCGTCAACGTGCTGGCGGAAACGTGCCCGCAGTACCTGGTGCTCGACGATCGCGTGTTCGCCCGAAAAGACGGACACCTCTACGCCACTTGCCCGCAACTGAAAAAGCCGCGCGACCAGAAGCGTCTCTGGCAGGGCCTCAAAAGCGGCGAGGTGTGCTCCGTCTCGACCGATACCTGCACGTTCAACCGCAAGCAGAAGGCCATGTGGAAAGGCGATTGGACCAAGATCCCCATGGGCATGCCCGGGCTGGAGACGCTGTTGCCGGTCGTCTACACACACGGCGTGCTCAAGCGGCGGCTGACGGTCAACGAGTTTGTGGACAAGTGCTGCACGACGCCCGCCCGAGTGATGGGGCTGTATCCCCGCAAAGGTGCGCTCCAGATCGGAAGTGACGCTGATATCACCATCATCCATCCGACCGCCAAACGGAAGGTGGACTGGCGGAAGATGCAGACAAACTGTGACTGGAGCCCGTTCCAGGGCTGGGAGCTGGCCGGCTTCGCCAAGCACACGCTCTGCCGCGGACGACAAGTGGTCAAAGACTACAAGTTCGTCGGGCGGAACGGGTACGGTCAGTTCATCGCGCGGACTAGTCCCGGCCGGCCGTAGCGCCGGACCTCCGAGTCCGGCGTGGGTCAGCGCTCCGGCCAAAACGTCGGACTCGAAGGTCCGACGCTACCGGAATCTGCCATCTGAACGTTTTTCCGAGCGATTAATGGGAGTAAGGTCATCGTGAACGGCAACCACAGAATCCTGAGCCTGCAAGGCGCCATACAGGAGGCCGGGCGCTGTTTGCTGTGCTATGACGCGCCGTGCAACACCGGCTGCGGGGCCGATACGAACCCGGCCACTTTCATCCTCAAGCTCCGACTGGGAGACATCCGCGGCGCGGTCCGGACGCTGCGAGAGAACAACATCCTCGCCGCCGCGTGCGCGCAGGTCTGCCCGACGTGTCGGCTATGCGTGGGAGCATGCGCGCGGTCGGGGATCGACGAGCCAATCCGCATCGCCGAGTTGCAGGCTTTCCTGGCCGATTACGAACGCCGCGCGGGAATGCAGGTGTTGCAGGCGCCCGCGCCCGGCGACCGCCAGATCGCGGTGATCGGCTCCGGTCCGGCCGGGCTTGCCGCCGCGGCCGGCTTGGCGCTGAAGGGGTATGCGGTCGTCGTCTACGAGAAGATGCCGGAGCCGGGCGGGCTGCTGCGCTACGGGATTCCCGACCATCGGCTGTCGCCGGATCTGATGAAGCACGAGATCGGGCTGATCGAGCGGCTGGGCGTGCGCTTCGAGTGCGGGCGGCCGATCAGGACACGCGCGGAATTGGAGGATCTGTTCCAGGACGGCTACGACGCCGTTTTCCTGGCCGCCGGCTGCGACCAGACGTACCCCCTCGACGTTCCCGGCAAGAACCTGCAAGGCATCTGCCTTTGGGACGAGTTTCTGAGCCGGAGCAAGGACGAGAGGGGTGTTCGCAAGCTCAAGGCCGCGTTGAAACGCAAACGCGTCGTGGTCATCGGCGGCGGCTCGGTGGCGATGGACTGTGCCGTGGTGGCCAAACGCCTGGGCGCTGCGCGCGTCTACGCCATCTCCCTCGAGTCCATGGAGGAGCTCCCCGCCGACATCGAGGAAAAGACGCTGGCCTTCGACGAGGGCATTCGTTTCAAGCCCAATTGCCGCGTGACCAGAATCGTAGGCGCGGACGGCCACGTCCGCGGCGTTCGCGGCGTGGAAATCCGCTGGAAGAAGCCCGGACGCTTCGTGCCCGAGAACGCCGAGGACATCCCCGGTTCGACGTTCTCGTTACCGGCCGACGTGGTGGTGGAGGCGATCGGCGCCGGCTTCTCGGCCGAGTTGAGGGCCATGCTCGCCAAGCTGAAGTCCGACAAAACCGGCCGTCCCCGAATCGACGCCGATACCATGCGCACCTCGCATCCGCGGATCTTCGCCGGCGGCGACCTGGCAGGCGCTGCGAAGACGGTCGCGTCCTCCGTGCTGGACGGCAAGAAGGCGGCCGAGGCGATCGCGCAGGCGTTCCCCCTGCGCACGCCGGCGAGCCCGCCCAAACGCGCACGTCCCAGTCTGGAAATCGAGTTTTGCGGCCTGCGCTTCCGCAACCCGTTCTGCCTTTCCGCCTCCCCGGTCGCCAACACGGCGGAGATGGTGGCCCGGGCCTTTGAGGGCGGTTGGGGCGGGGTCGTCTTCAAGACGGTGGGCCTCGAGGAGGATTACGCAATCATCGATCCCACACCCCGGCTCAACGCGCTGCACCACGGCGACCGGCGTTTCATCGGGCTGCAAAACATCGAAATGATCAGCGAGCGCCCGTTCAAGCAGAACCTCAAGGATATCGCCTGGCTGAAGAAGCACTATCCCGACCGGCCGCTGATCGTGAGCATCATGGGCTACTCGGACGAGGGCTGGGTACGGTTGGCCAAGGAAGTTGCCGACGCCGGGGCTGATATGCTCGAGCTCAACTTCTCCTGCCCGCAGATGGCGGTGGAGGGCGCCGGGCACAAGATCGGCCAGGCCTACGACGTGCTCGAGCGCTACACGCGGGTGGTGAAGGATAGTGTCTCCATCCCCGTGATGGCCAAGATGACGCCCAACATCACCGATATGTTGCCGCCGGCCTTAGCGGCCAAGCGCGGTGGGGCGGATGCCATCTCGGCGATCAACACGCTGCGGGCCATCACGCAAGTGGACCTGGATACGTTCGCCCCGATGCCCACGATCCAGGGCAAGGGCTCGATCAGCGGCTACTCGGGGCCGGCCGTCAAACCCATCGCGCTGCGTTTCGTGGCCGAGCTGGCCCAGAGCAAGGAGCTGAATCTGCCGGTCTCCGGGCTGGGCGGTATGGAGACCTGGCAGGATGCGGCCATGTTCCTGCTGATGGGCGCGTCCAACCTGCAAGCGACCACCGCCGTGATGCGGTACGGTTATCGCATCATCGAATGCCTTTGCGGCGGGCTCGAAGATTACCTGGAGTCGAAGGGCTTCAAGTCGGTCACCGAGCTGGTCGGACGCGGCCTGGAGTTCACGGTCGATCCTTCAGAGCACCACCAGACCAAGCACGTGATCTCGAAGGTGGATGCCGACAAGTGCATCGGCTGTGGCTTATGTCATATCGTGTGCCACGACGGGGCCAACCAGGCGATGAAGTTCGACGGCGAGCGGCGTAAGGCCGAAGTCGATCAGGAGCGCTGCGTCGGCTGCCTGCTCTGCAAGCACGTCTGCCCGGTCTGGGACTGCATCAGCACCGACCAGATCGACGCCCCGATCCACGGCGGCATGCATGCGGCGGCGCTGGAGTTTGTCGAAGCGTAGGGCGGGCCGTGCCCGCCGGCAGACTACGGCTCATCTGACGATGGAGCGTCCTTCGTCGGCGTGGCCGACGTATGGTCGTGGATGATCGTCCACTGACCGTCGATCCGCTCGAACACCAGGGAGAAATTGCCGCCAACAGAATCCGGCTCGCGGGTCAAATGCCAGCGGCCAAGGACCAGGGCGGCATCCTTGGCAAGCATTTGCACTTCGAGGTCGCTGAACTCGAGGTGGCCCATCCGCTCGGGCGTCGGGTAGCGCTGCTCGTAGCGTGCCTTGGTCTCGGCCCAGCCGCGGCGTGTGTGGCCGTCGGAGCTGAACGTCAGCAGATCGGATTTCCAGTAGTACTGCATGAAGCCGCCGATGTCGCCGCGGTTCCAAGCCTTAGCCTGAGCGTCGACTATGTTGTGGAACGGCGCGCTGCGTGCTGACAGGTTGCTCCGGCCCGGCGCGCAGCCGGCGAGCAGCAGCGCCACAGCGCATCCCAGATATGCCGCTGCGCGAGTGAAGTTCATACACCTCATCTAGATAGCCTCGTTGAAGCGTGTTCCCAGGTAGAGCCGTGGCCCAGCCAGGGGACCCTCATTCAGGTTCGTACTCACGGATGCGATCCGCCTGGACGATCCACAACTTGCCCCGGAAATCCTGTCGGCGAAGACCGGCGAGCAGCGTGCCAACGGTCTCGAGCAGGTCCTCGTGCGTAGCGTGCTTGCGAAGACGCAGAACAGCGACCCCAGCGTGCTCGGAAGGATTGAAGAGAACGGGGTTGCCGAAATCCAGGTCGAGTGTAACGAGTGCCCAACCTCCATCCCGACAGGCAGCGATGAGCGTCCTGTCCGTCGTCGCGCACAAGCCCTGTTCCGTAACAGTGCTCACGTCGTGCCCTGCCGCGCGCAGCAACTCGGCCCCGCGCGTGCCCAGGTTCTCGTCGAGCTTCAGCTTCAACGGTCGCTTCCCGAGGGAATCTCGACGTACCGCTCGCGCGCCATCTCAGCCCCGTAGGCAATACACGCGAGGATGTCGCTCTCTTCAAGCTGGGGATACTCCTGCAAAACCTGCTCCACCGTCATCCCGCTGGCGAGCAAGTCGAGAATGAGCGACACCCAGACTCGATGACCTCGAATGCAGGGCTTGCCGAAGCAGATGTTCGGATCGATGGAGATGCGGGACAAAAGTTCGTCGCGGGTCATCGTCTTCTCCAGCGTCGGGGCACGACAATCAAGCCCCCAGCCCAGCGGCGCTTCCCCGCCGGGCCGTCTCGCTCGATCGGACATTCTACCCTGTCCTGGACACGACACCCACGCATTCGTCCAGGCAGTCTACGAGAAAGTCGCAGTCGGCCTTGGTGATGCACATTGGCGGCTTGATGCGGATGACGTTGCCGTACAAACCGCCTTTGCCCACTAACAGCCCGCGGTCCTTGGCTCTCTCGACCACGTCGGCGGTCTCGGCGGCGGCCGGCTCCCTGGTCTGACGGTCCTTGACCAGCTCAACGCCGAGCATCAGACCCAGACCGCGGACCTCGCCGATCAGGGCGTGTTTCTCCTGGAGCTCCAGCAGTTTCTGCTTGAGATAGCCGCCGACGTCTTTGGCGCGCTCTTGGATGTGCTCCTCGTCGATGATCTCCAGCGTGGCCAGGCCCTGGAGCACCGAGACGGGGTTGCCGCCGAAGGTGTTGAAGTGCAGCCGCTGGGCCATGTGCTGGGCGATCTCGGATTTCGTCGTGCAAGCGCCCAGCGGGGCCCCGTTGCCGATACCCTTGGCCATGGCGACCATGTCGGGCACGACGTCCCAGTTCTGGAAACCCCAGTAGTGCTCGCCGGTGCGGCCCCAAGCGGTCTGCACCTCGTCGGCGATGCACAGGCCGCCGTGGTTGCGGACGATTTCATAGACGATCTGGAAGTACGCCGGCGGCGGGAGCACCGCGCCACCGACACCCTGGATCGGCTCGGCGATGAAGCAAGCGACCTCGCCGCTGGTCTCGTAGCGGATCACGTCCTCGACGCTGCGGGCGCACTTCAGGTCGCACGCCGGGTAGGTCAGCCCGAACGGGCAGCGGTAGCAGTAACCGGGCGGCACATGCTTCACGCCGCTGGCCGAGGGGATGGGGTACTTCCAGGTCCCGATCGCGGTCAGCGCCAGAGTTGACTGTGAGCCGCCGTGATAGCCGTTGCGCAAGGTCAATACGTCCTGCCGCCCTGTATGCAAGCGGGCCATCAGAACCGCCAGGTCGGTGGCTTCACTGCCGGAGTTGGTGAAGTAAGAGACCTTCAGGTCGGAGCCGGCGGGCATGCGGCGGGCCAGCTCGCGGGCGTACTCGGCAATCGTGGGGTGCAGGTAAATCGTGGTGGTGTGGACGAGCCGGCCGACCTGCTCGCGGACGCGCGCGGTGATCTTGGGGTGACAGTGTCCGACCGAAACGGTGACGATGCCGGCGATGGCGTCGAGGTATTGCCTGCCCGTCTCATCCCAGAGGTACTGCATGTGCCCTTCGACGATGCAGACCGGATCCTGGTAGTACATCAGGATGCCGGGGTTCAGGTACTCGCGGCGAAGATTGAGGATCTCTTCCTTGCTCGGACCGGTGTACGGTTCGGGCCGGTGGCTGCTGATGGGCAGCGGAACGCGGGCCCGGGTCGGTTTGGCGGCGAACATTGCGTTCTCCTGTGATCGGGCGCCGGGCGCGCGACCCGCCCTGCTGCCGGCTGAAACCATGCGCGGGGCAGCCTCACGCCGCAGGAGCTATGGACGCTGATTCTCGGCGAGCTGTCTCACCAATGCAATGTCTACTCTGGCCGCAACGTACGCACTGAACAGGATTGCCCAAAGAGCAATCAGCACTGCGGCCACGCCCAGCGTCTGCACCAGCGAGATCTTGGCCGGCAGCGGCCCGCGACCCCGCGCGACGGCAATCATCATCGACACCAGGATAAGCGGCATCGCGAATATCAGGCCCGCTTGTACCCGCATCCAGGTATCGCTCTTGACGTCCGGCCCCAGAAAGCCCGTCAGCGCGAAATTGAGCAGATAGACCAGTATTCCGGTCAAGCCAATGGCGGTCGCAGAGATTCTCACGCCGAGGTGTCCCCGATCAGATGTAGCCCCTCCACGTGGCCGAAATGTGCATCGGATGTCGCGAGCGGTAGCTCGTGTTGGATGCAAAGCGCCGCAATCCAGACATCGTTCTCCGGAATCGGTTTGCCCGCCTGCTTGAGTCGCGTGCGCACTCGCGCATACACGTCCGCGGTAGCCAAACCGACCTCGAGCACCGTGCAGCCCGTGACCAGCGCCTCGATTCGCTCGACGTTCTGCGCCGCACGCCGCGAGTTGAGAGCTCCGTAGCGGAGCTCACCCACGACCGGGATCGGCAGGCAGACCGTCGCGAAACCGGAGACCCAATGCCCCGCGCCGTCGGCGTCGTTCAAGACGGCAATGGCCTGATTCGTATCGAGCGCGACGGCACTACCACTCATTCTGATCGACCTGCTCAAACTCGCGCTCGACGATCTGACGCAGCTCCTCGGCGTCCTCGTCGGGCAGCGTTCCGACACAGCCAGCGATGCCGTCGCCCGACGTGTCGATCGTCTCGATCGTCACGCGTACCTGTGTGTGCTCGTCGAGACCATCCAGCGCCTGCAACGGCCGCAGCACACCGCCTTCGTAAACTGCGTTGATCCTTCGTGTCACGGCCACACCTCCACGATCGCGAGACCCACTCGGCCACCCACTCTCATGATACCAGCAATTATACCGGCAATTTGTATCTCGGACGCAGCGCCAGACGGTCCGACTGCTGGGTCATGCCACCACGATTCCCTCGTACGCATCGGGTCGGCGGTCGCGGAAGAACTGCCAGACGTTGCGGACCTCGCGGATCATATCTAGGTCCATATCCGCGACGACGATGTCGTCCTCGACGCGCTTGCCCTCGGCCATGATCTGGCCGCGCGGATCGCAGAAATACGACGTTCCGTAGAACTCGCCGATGTTCCAGGGGGCCTCGGTGCCGGGCCGGTTGATCGCGCCCAGGAAGTACTGGTTCGCCACGGCATGGGCGGGTTGCTCGAGCTTCCACAAGTGCTCGGACAGCCCGGCAACGGTCGCCGAGGGGTTGAACACGATCTCCGCCCCGTTCAGGCCCAGACAGCGGGCGCCCTCGGGGAAGTGGCGATCGTAGCAGATGTACACGGCCACCTTGGCGAAGCGCGTGTCAAACACCGGATAGCCCAGGTTTCCGGGGCGGAAGTAGAACTTTTCCCAAAAGCCGGGGGCGCAGTGCGGCAGATGCGTCTTGCGGTACTTGCCCAGGTAGGTCCCGTCCGCATCGATCACCGCAGCGGTGTTGTAGTACACGCCGGGCAGATCCTCCTCGTAGATCGGCACGACGATCACCATGTTGTGCTTGCGCGCCACTTCGCACATCAGCCTGGTGGTCGGGCCGTCGGGTATCTGCTCCACGAGCTCGTACCAGCGGGTGTTCTGCTCGGCGCAGAAGTACGGGCCGTAGAACAGCTCTTGCAGGCAGAGCACCTGCACGCCTTTGTCGGCCGCCTGGGCGATAAGATCGACGTGCTTGTCGATCATGGACTTCTTGATCTTCTCGACCGGCGACGTGGCGGGCTCGCTGAGCACTGCCTGAATCAATCCGCCACGGACCACTTGGGGCATGGTCGGCCTCCTTGGTACGCCATTCAGCCGCCCGGCGCGCTAACCAGCGGCTAAAGCACGCCGAATTTAGCCGCGGGAGATAGACTTTGCAAAGGGAACGACAGCAGGTCTCGAAGACTCGACGTGTCCTACAAGACTTGCCTCGAGACACTGTACAACTTCACTGCGAACCTTCCGCGCCACAAGCCCAACGGTATACTCGACCAACATCCAAGCAACTGAGCCGGACAGGGAGACGACAGCAATGGCTGAAATCGGCCCCTGCAAGTGTTTGATCGGTGGACAGTGGGCCGCAGCGCGGACGGAGCGGTTCGGCGAGGTCTGGAACCCATCGACCGGGGAGGTCATCGCCCGCACGCCGCTGTGCGCTGAAGAGGACGTGCATCACGCCGTGCAGGCGGCGCAGAAAGCGTTTCCCGCCTGGCGGGACACGCCCGCGTCCGACCGGGCCCGCGTCATGTTCCGCTTCCGCGACCTGCTGCGGCAGAACGCCGACGAGGTCGCGCGCCTGATCTCGCGCGAGCACGGCAAGACCTTCGCCGAATCACGGGCCTCCGTGCAGCGCGGCGTGGAGATGATCGAGTTCGCCTGTGGGCTGCCGTCACTGCTGATGGGCGAGACCATCGAGAACATCGCCCCGGACGTGGACTGCGAGACGATTCGCCACCCGCTGGGTGTGGTGGCGGGCGTTACGCCGTTCAACTTCCCCGCGATGGTCCCGCTGTGGATGTACCCCAACGCGATCACGTGCGGGAACTGCTTCATTCTCAAGCCGTCCCCGCGCGTGCCGCTCTCGGCCATCCGCGTCGGCGAGCTGCTGCTGGAAGCCGGCCTGCCGCAGGGCGTCTTCTCGATCGTCCACGGCGACAAGACGTGTGTAGACGCGTTGTTGTCGCATCCGGACGTCAAGGCGCTCTCGTTCGTCGGCTCGACGCCGGTTGCGCGCTACATCTACCAGACCGGCACCGCCAACGGCAAACGTGTGCAGGCGGCCAGCGGAGCCAAGAACCATATGATCGTCATGCCCGACGCCGAGATGGAGCCGACCGTCCGCGGGATGCTGCACTCGGCGTTCGGCTGTGCCGGCGAGCGGTGCATGGCGGGCAGTCTGGCCGTACCGGTCGGAGACGTGGCGGACGAACTGGTCGAGCGGTTTCGCCAGGAGGCCGGCAAGATCAGGGTCGGCCGAACGGACGTGCCCGACGCGCCCGTCGATATGGGGCCGCTGATCACGCGGCCGCACCTCGATCGTGTCTGCGGCTACATCGACACCGCCGAGCGCGAGGGAGCCCGGATCGTCCTCGACGGGCGGAAGGTGGATGTTGCCGACTCGCCCGGGGGATTCTTCGTGGGCCCGACGGTCATCGATCGGGTCCAGCCGGAGATGACGGTAGCCCGGGAGGAGATCTTCGGCCCGGTACTGCCCTTCGTGCGGGTCAAGACGCTGGACGAGGCGATAGCGCTCGGCGAGCGCTGTCAATACGCCAATGGGGCGGTGATCTTCACCAACTCAGGTCCGGCGGCCCGCAGATTCAAACGCGATTTCAACGCCGGCATGATCGGTGTAAACGTTGGCGTGCCGGCCCCGATGGCCTGGTTCCCGTTCACGGGCTGGAAGGGCTCGTTCTTCAGCGACCTGCACATCCAGGCCAAGGAGGGTATGACGTTCTATACCCAGCAGCGGATGATCATGACGCGCTGGTTCGAGCCGGCCCAGCTCGACAAGCACGACCCCGTTTGGTGAGCAGGCCGCTGAATGTGTGGCACGGCTGTGCCTGCCCTGAGCGCAGTCGAAGGGTCAGCCGTGTTTCTTCTCCGCTGGTGCGAGAATCCTTTCTCGCACCGCCGCGTCTACTCCCCGATGTCCTCGTCCCACAGCTCGGGCCTGGCCTGCATGAAGTCGCGCATCAGGCGGGTACATTCGGGATCGTTCAGGACTTCGAGTTGCACGTCGGGTGAAAGCATGGCACCCGGCGAGAGACAACCTTCTGCCGGATCACTCAGGCTTGGCGAGGCGCTACGGGCAGCCGGCACCCCAGTCCGCCAGCAGGATGCCGAGGTCGGAGTGGTCGGTATCGCCGTCGTCGTCACAGTCGCCGGGGCAGTCGCCGCCGGTGCAGCCCCAATCGGCGAGCAGGGTGCCCAGATCGGCCTGGTCGACGCACCCGTCGCCGTTCAGATCGCCCTGGAAGCGCAAACAGCCCCAGCGAGCCCAGTAGGTCGATACCTGGCTGCCAGCGGTGGTGAAGTACCCGCCTGCAATCAGCTCGTCACCGTACGCCGTCAGCGCCGCGACCGGTTTGTCCATACCACTGCCGAAGGCCTGCCACTGGCTCCCGTCCCAGGACGCGATGCGGTGGCACGGAACGCCGCCAGCGACAAGGAACCAGCCCCCGGCAACGAGGGAGTCGCCATAGAGTGTGAGGTCATAGATAGTGGCGTCGGTGCCACCGCCCACCGGCTGCCATTGGAGGCCACCCCAGCGGGCGATGTGCTCACAAGGCCCGTCCCCGGCCTCGCTGAAGTCGCCGGCGGCGATCAGCTCGCCGTCGTAGACGGTCAGCGCGTAAACGTTGCTGCCATTCGTTCCGCCGCCAAGCATTTCCCATGCGGTGCCGTTCCAGCGGACGATGTGGCGGTCCATCCTGCCACCGGCAATGAGATCGCCGTTGTAGACCGTGAGCGACATCACGTAGCCATGGTAGGGCAGCCAGCCCAGCGGTTCCCATTCCTCCCCGTCCCAACGGGCGACGTAGCGGCATGACTGGCCGCCCGCGATGCTGAAGAAGCCCCCGGCTACGAGTTGGCCATCATGGACAGTCAGCGCTTCCACGTAGTCGTTCACTCCGCTGCCGAGCGGATGCCAACAGCTCCCATCCCAGCGGGCCACGTAGTTGCACGGTTTGTCATCCGCCGTGGTGAAGCGGCCGGCGGCGATGAGTTCGTCGTTGTAGACGATCAGGGCCCTCACGGCGCCGTCCATGCCGCTGCCCAAAGGCTGCCACTGCACGCCGTCCCACGTGCCAACGTGGTTGCAGGCGACGCCACCGATGCTGATGAAGTCGCCGCCGGCGATCAGATTGCCGTCGAAGGTTGTCAGCGCCTGGACCCAGAAGTTCGTCCCGCTGCCGAACTCGTGCCATTGCTCCCCATCCCAGCGCGCGACGCCGCTGGCTGGCGCGTCGCTGGCAGCCGGGAAGAGACCGCCGGCGATGAGGCAGCCGCCGTGCGTGGCCAGGGTATGCGGAAAGCCGTCCACCCCGTCGTCGAGGGGATGCCACTGCGTGCCGTCCCAACAAGCGATGTGCCAGCAGGGGATGCCGCCGGCGCGGGTGAAGAAGCCGCCTACATATACGTTGCCTTCCCAGGTTCCAACCGCCATCACGTAAGGGTCACCCCCGCCCGTCCCGCTGCCCATCGCGTGCCACTGCTCGCCATCCCAGCGGGCAACGCACCAACACTCTTGTGGCCCGCCGTAGTCAAGCACGAACCCGCCCCCCGCAAACAGGTCGTCGCCCTCGGCCGCCAGCGACTCCACGTTGCCATTGAGCCCGCTGTCAACCGCGTGCCACTGCGATCCGTCCCACTGGGCAATGAACCGGCAGTCGGCGTCGCCG
>CAZNFA010000013.1:0-54912 GCA_964572345.1 uncultured Planctomycetales bacterium | reverse complement strand
GACGATTCTCCACTGCGTGCTCATAGTGCACCCCATCCTTTCGCTTCCTTCCGGCGGTGCCCCACCGTTTCCAGTCCACGCCCCGGCGGGGACCAGATAGGGCGGGGTATAGATCAGTCGGGAGTGAGCGCTCTGATCCCGATCGTGACCAACGTGCCTCGGTTCAGAGGTCGCACAGCCGCTTGCCTCCCATCGCTTCAGATGACCAGCCGGCATGAGCCGCCGCCCGCAAGAGCCCCGGAGGGCTACCGACGCTCGCCATCCCATACCCCTACAAGTATATAGATGGGCCCACGCGTATCCTGACGCAAATAGAATCCTCTCAGCTCGACTTTCGCCGTTTTGCCACAACGTCTTGTCAATAAAGGACTTACGGAGTGTGTAATCTCGTGGGCGCGCATCGCGATAACTATCTGTCAAATAACGAGTTGCGCACAGAGGCGTATCGAGAATGGCAGAAGCTCTTTGTTCGGCGGGCGTAATCCGCCCTACGTTCCTACTCGCCGATGTCCTCGTCCCATAACTCGGAGTTGGCCTGGATGAACTCGCGCATCAGGCGGATGCACTCGGGATCGTTCAGGATTTCGAGCTCGACGCCGCGCGAGCGCAGGTAGTCTTCCGGCCCCCGGAACGTCTGGTTCTCCCCGACCACGACCTTGGGGATCTTGTAGAGCAGCACAGTGCCGCTGCACATGTCGCACGGCGAAAGCGTGGAGTACAGAACCGCGCGCCGATAGTCGCTCGCTTTCAGCCGGCCGGCGTTCTCGAAACAGTCCATTTCGGCGTGCAGAATCGCGCTGCCGCGTTGGACACGGCGATTGTGGCCGCGGCCGACAATCTGCCCGTCGATGATCAGCACCGAGCCGATGGGAATGCCACCTTCCGCTAGGCCTTGCCGCGCCTCCTCGATGGCCGCTTGCATGAACGGGTCCATATGTGAATCCGCGTCAGCCTGCCGGCACCAGCTGAACACGCTGTGAGTCGCCGGATCGACAGCCTATTCCGCCTCGGACTCCGCCTTGATCTTCAGCGTTACCACCCGGCTCACGGTCATTCGCTTCACGTTGAGACGGAACTCGCCGCCGGCTGCAATCAGTTTCTGCAGATCGGCAGCGCTGTGGATCGCCTGGTCGTTGACCGACAGGATCAACTCTAGTGGCCTGATTCCCGCGACGGCCGCCCGACTGCCGCTCTCAACCTTCGACACGATCACGCCCGGGTCGTCCGGCTGGAGCTGGAGGTACCGCCGAACCTCGTACGTCATGTCGCGCACCGTGAGCCCGCCCGCCTTCGATTTGAAGCGCTTGGCCGAATCGTAGTGCGGCGGCCCCTTGGTGACGACGAAGTCCCTGGTGATGATCTGGCCGTCGCGGAAGATCACGGCGGTGAAGTGCTTTCCGAATCCCACATCGGTCAGGGCCCGCGTCAGGGCATTCTCGGCCGAGCCCCACGGCTTGGGCATATCGTCGAAAAACTCTGCCGGCATCTGATCGGCGATCGACCAGAACTGATCCATCATGCCGCCAAGCGCGCCTTCGTCCCCGAGCTTGACCTCCAACGGCTTCGGCTGCCCTTCGATCTGCAGCCGCAGCAAAATGTCGCCCGGTTCGAGGCCGGCCTCAGCCGCGGGCGAGTTCGGATAGATGTAGGTAACTGTCGCGCCGGTCGTTCCGTTGGCCGTCTGATCCGCGACATTATTCATCCGCGCGAGGTCGGGCGTCATTGCTTGCAGTTCGACGCCGAGCCAAGCCAACCGATTCTCCTCTTCCTCCGTCAACGGCCGGTTCTCGGGATCGAGGCTTTTCGCAACGGCGCCCAGCGTATTGACGAGGTACTCCGCCGTCAGCATGCGCGAGTCACTGCCGAACGGGTCCCAACTGCGCCAGCGGTCTCCGCTGACAATCTTCTCGCGCTTGGCGATCGGGATGCCGAGCAGCTTCCCGTCCAGCGTGTATAGGAAGTTGAGCCCGGGTGTTGTGCTCTCTTCCCACGGCGCCGTGTCGCCACCGCTGGTCGCCGAGGCGTCCGGGTAGATCTGGCGGCGCCAGCCGACCGTGAAGGACGTGACTCGGTCGCGCCAGTAGTACGCGGTCCGCGACTCTCCCAAGACGCGAACCTGAGCCTTCAACAGGAGCTCGCCATCGTGATCCTTGATTGGCCCGGTCTGGAAACGCACCGCCCCCGGTAACGGCTTCTCAAGCTTGGCGAGAAATGCCCCGTAGTCCGCGAGCGTGCCGGCGAATTCGGCGTCCACTGCCTGGTCGTTCGCGGGGAACACGTGAATGGCCTCGAGCCGGCCGGTCACCTTCGGCCGCAGATTTGCCAGCACGAGCACGGTCGTGTCGTCTACCAACAGCCCGGTGCCGTTCCATTCGGTTATCTCCTCGCTCTTGTCCTCGCCCGGCATCGTGAAGCGGATGCCAAAGCGCGACGATTGCGAGGGCGTACGCGGGCTGCGAAACCGCAGGTTCACGCGCAACAGGCCGCCCGCCGAGACGTGCTCGAGCCGTTCGAGCAACTCGTGCATCTCTTCCGCCGAGACGGTCGGCCAGTCGTCCGGTGACTCTCTCCAGTCTGCGTCTAGGTCAAACTTCCACTTCATCGCCAGGGTAACCGGAACTCCCGTCTTATCGATGTAGAGTCCCGGGCCACGGTAACTGACCTTCGGGGGCTGCCCGGGCGTGAGCGTAACGCTGGGCTTGACCTTGGACACGCGTTGCACGCGGATCTTCCAGGTGCCTTCGTCGTTGAAAAATGAGACCGACCGGTAAGGCCCGGGCTTGGTGGGATCAAAGATGAGCGGCTTGCCCTCGCGGACCGGCTCTTTCAACCGCAGGAACAACACGCTGCGATCGCGCCCGTAGGCGTCGATGGTGGCATCGATAAGCTGCTCGCCGGCGCGGACGGCGATCCGCTTGATGAAGCGTGGATGAAGCATGGGATCCCCGGTCACGACACGGTTTTCGGGTAGCAGGTAGCCTGCGCATTCGCCCGGGCGTTCCTGCTTGATGAGCTGCCCCCAGTTATTTGCCCCGGACGCGAAGCTGAAGTCGGAACCCAAGCTGCGCATTCCGCTCCAGTCGGTTCCCGGCGTCTCGCCCTTCTCACTCTTGATCGTGTACTCCACCACGACGAACGAATCGGCCAACTGGTCTGCCAGCTTCGCCAGCTCGGTTGGGGATGGTCTGTCATCTTCGTCATCGGCCGGCGCGAACGAGATCGGCGCGATCGTCGCCGCGATCACAACTGCAGTCTTTGCCAGGTTCGAGTTACGCATTGCTTCGGCCTCCACGCCGGCAATCACTCTTTTGAGTAGTCGCGGGCGAAGTCTAGCGCGACCTGCCGCATCAGGCCGCCACGCGATACCACAACCAGCACGCGATGCCGTTCATCGACATTCGCGACGAGACGCTCGTGAATCTTCTTGATCTGCTCGATTGTCTCTACCGTGTCACCGTCGATCTTCAGGATGATGTCGCGCGGGCGCAAGCCGGCGTTCGCCGCATTGCCGGGCTGCTTCACGCCGAACACGAACAGCCCCTTCTGGCGGTGGAAGAACAGCTCCGGATTGTCGAACTGGTTGATTTCTTTGACGGTGAAGTCGAAGCGCTCCAGCGCGTGCTCCTGACCTTCGACTTCGCCCTTTTCCTGCGGCGCTACACTGATCGTGAGCTTCTCGTCGCCGCGTACCACATCGAACGTCACGGTTCGCCCTTTTGGCAGCAGGCCGAGCCAACAGCGAAGGGCGGGCAAGTCCTCCTCGGTCAGTGCGGTGACCGCATGTTCGTTGATGCTGACAACGCGATCCTTGGGGACGAAACCCGCACGCCGTGCCGGGCTGTCCGGATCGGTTCCGGCGACAATCACGCCTTCGCCGGCCTCGAAGTACATATCGCGGTTGAAATCGCGCAAGGGCTGGAGTTGCAGGCCGGTCCAGCTCCAGTCCACTTTTCCGTGCTCACGAAATCGCGGCAGGAGGATTGCGATCGTCTGCGATGGAATGGCAAAGCCCATGCCGTCGCTGAAGCTAATCCCGCGCGCGTTCAGTCCGATCACTTCGCCGGCCGTGTTGACTAACGGCCCGCCGGAATTGCCGGGGTTAATGGCCGCGTCGGTCTGAATCCAGAGGTTGTATTCGCTGACCTGGTCGAGATAGCGCGTCGTACACGACACGATTCCGATCGAGACCGAACGATTCAGCCCCCAGGGGGCACCCATCGCCATGACGAAGTCACCCTCTTTCAGGGCCGAGGAGTCGCCCAACACCCCGCACGGTAAATCCTCCTGCTTCTCATCGAACTGCAGGCGGATCAGCGCCAAATCGGTATCTTGGTCGAGACCGACGATTTCGGCCTTGGCGTGGCGACCGTCCGACAACAGGCAGCGCAGGCTCTCCGCCTTATCCACCACGTGCCAGTTCGTCAGCGCCTCTCCATCAGGCGAGATGATCACACCGCTGCCGGCAATTTGCTCGGACTCCTTTTTGCCCTTCTCATGGGTTTCGCGCACGCACTTGATGTATACCACCGCCGGAAAAACCTGCGATTTAGCGTCCTGAACAATACGGCGAAAGTCAGGATGCTTCACGACTGCCGGCGGCACGCCCTCCTGCGCCAACGTGGAAACCGCGAAGGACAACCCCAGAACAGCCCAAACCGCGATAGGACAAAATGCTCGCATAGAAAGGAACCTCTCGAATTCCCCGGATCGCCACTGTCTCAGATGGGCTGGCAATCCGACGCCCAGGAACAGACATCCCGAATGGTAATGCAGCCCCGGCGGACAATCCAGCCCCCAGCCTATACTCGCTCTGGATGCCTACGGAAGCTCCCCGGCGTCGTGCTCATTCCGGCCGACCCGTGGAATCCGCGCGCTCGTCGTTTCACGGGCAGTACGCCCATGCCCCCGTGATGGCGACTCTGTTAAGCGCTGGAGCTATTCGCAAGTGTCGCCCCAGTGTGTCAGCAGGATGCTTGAGTCTGACCAGTCAGCGGCGGGTGCCTCGGCTGCGGCGTCGTTCAACCCGCACGCGCGGCGGTTTTTTGCTTGACGAATTGCGCGCGGTCGGTTAACCTTTAGATCTTAGAGCAGGATATGCCGACTCTTATCGACGGAAACAACCTGCTCTTCGCCGCACGCGACGTAGAAGATCCCGAGCGGCCCCTCGGGCGCTCGAAGCTTTGTGAGATGCTGGGGCGCTGGGCGCGTCGGCGTGGCGAGAAGGTGCATGTCGTCTTCGACGGACCCGCGCCGACGCCGGACCTGGCCCGGCAGATCGGCGACCCGGACATCGCGGTCGATTACAGCGGCGGCGGCGTCAGTGCCGACGCCCGGCTGATAGAGATACTTGAAAGGGATTCGGCAGCGCGCCGGCTGTTGGTCGTCTCGTCCGACCGGGAGATCAGGCGAGCGGCCAAGCGGCGGCGGGCGCGGGCGATGCGCTCCGACGCGTTCTGGAGCGCGCTCAAGCGCGACCTGTCGCGTCCCGAAATCAGGCCGCTGGAGCCACCCGAGAAGGGCCGCGGCCTCGAGCCCGACGCGGCCGAGCGCTGGCTGCGGGAGTTCGGGTTAGACGAGCCGCCCTAGGGTTAGCCCGGCCTGATGCCGAATGGGGCAAGGACATAGGGACGCCGGTCCCGAACGGAGGTTTCGCCGATGAGTGGACACGCAGCCGGCATGACGGAACACGTCACGCCGACCTTACCTCCGGCCGTGGAGCGCCGCGCGGAGCCGCGCGAGCCGGAGTTTGCCAATCTGTGGATGGTCGATCGCCAGGGCACAACCGTGCTGCGCTGCCGCTGCATCGATCGCTCGGCGAGCGGGATGCGCCTGCGCGTTCCACTTGGCTATGGCGTCCACGAGGGGCAACGTTACGAACTGTGCTCCCATCCGCCGCGGTCACCCGGAGTTCCCGGACTCGGTTTGAGCGTGTGTCGGGGGGCCACCGTCGCCTGGACGAAGATCGTGTTGGCCGGCGGCGAAGACCACCTCGACCTGGGCGTGCAACTGGACCCCGACGAAACGGTGTTCACCGGGCCCATCGGCTTTCCTAGCGCTTGAGCGCGCGCTTGAGGATTTTGCCCGTCGGGCTGCGGGGCAGGTCCGCGGCGATCCTCACCTCACGCGGGACCTTGTACCCCGCCAATCGTTCCCGGCAGAAGTTGCGGAGTTCAGCCGCGCTCGCCGACGCCTCTTCCCTGAGGATTACATACGCCAGCGGGAGCTCGCCGCGCACTTCGTCGGCCATGCCGACCACGGCCGCCTCGGCAACAGCCGCATGCTCGGCCAATACGCCCTCGATCTCGCGCGGGTATACGTTCTCGCCGCCGACGATGATCATCTCCTTGGCGCGCCCGGTGATATAGACGAAGCCGTCGGCATCGACATGCCCGACGTCGCCGGTCCGCAACGCGCCGTCGCGGACGGCGGCGGCAGTGGCCTCGGGCCGGTTGTGATAGCCGAGCATCACGCAGTGACCGCGGATGAGCAACTCACCGTCTTGTCCGGCCGGCAGCGGCTTGCCGGCCGCGTCCACCGCGGTCACCTCGATCCCGGGTAGCGGCCGACCGACCGACCCGGGCCGATGTGCCCAGGGCAAGTTGATCGATACGACCGGTGAAGTCTCTGTCAGCCCGTAACCTTCGTAGATGGGGATGCCAAACCGAGCCTCGAACGCCTGGGCGACCTTGGGCGGCAACGGCTCGCCCCCGCTGATCGCCAACGTGACCGATGCAAAGGCCGCGCGATCCACCTGCTTCATCTGTGCCAGGGCCGCGTACATGCTCGGGATGGCCATGAAGATCGTGACCTTCCGCTCGACAATCGTGTTGACGACGGTGACGGGACTGAAGCGTGGCAGGTAGTGCACCGCCGCGCCCAGCACCAGAGGGGTAATCGTCATCGCGGTAAAACCGAAGCTGTGAAACTGCGGCAGCACGCTCAGGAACACCTGCGCCGGGTTCATGCGCGCATGTTCGATGCTCGCCCGCGCGTTGTGCACCAGGTTGTCGAAGCTGAGGCAAACGCCTTTCGGGTCACCCGCGGTGCCGGACGTGTAAAGAACAACCGCAACATCCCCTGGCTCGGCGTCCGGGGCGGCACTGTTGCCGGGAATTAGCGTGCGGGCGTTCAGCAGCAACGTCTTCAGGCCGGTCCCGGTCAGGTTCGGGGCGAACCGCTCGATCGTGACGACCAGCTCGAGCTCGGCGTCGCGAATGATTCTGGCGAGCTCCTCGGGTCCCAGCAGAAAGTTGAGCGGCACCGGCACCTTGCCGGCATACCAACAGGCGAAGATCGCCGCCGCGCAGGCCGAAGACGTCGGTGCCATGATGCCGACGCGTGGCTGCCGGGTTTGGGCCGCGATCTGCGGTGCCAGTCCCGCCGCCACCGCGCGGAAGCCCTTGTAGTCCAGCACCAGGCTCTGGTCGCAAGCGGCCGGCCGATCCGGCTGCCTGACGCAGGTCTGTTCAAACTGGCTCAGCAACGGGTGCATGTTCGACCCTCAGGGGCGTCATTCCTCGATCGAATCCGCGACGAATCGCGTAGCCGTTGTTCACCGTGGCGAGATTCTTCGTCGCTCGCGCTCCTCAGAATGACGGGGACTTACGCTCCTCAGAATGACGGGGACCCGCGCTCCTCAGAATGACTGGAGAGAGGCCTTACAGGCCCGCGAACAGCGCCTCGACGAACATGTCGGGATCGAACGGCTCGATGTCGTCGATCGTTTCGCCCAGCCCGACGAACTTGACCGGAATATCAAGCTGCTCGCGGATGCCGACCACGATACCGCCCTTGGCCGAGCCGTCCAGCTTCGCCAGGAACAGCCCAGTAACGTCGGTCACTTCGGAAAAGACCTTGGCCTGGTTGATGGCGTTCTGGCCGATGGTCGCGTCCAGCACGAGCAGTGTTTCGTGCGGGGCGTCCGGGATCTTCTTCTGCACCACGCGGTGGATCTTGCCCAGTTCGCGCATCAGGTGGTCCTGCGTGTGCAGCCGGCCGGCGGTGTCCAGCACCAGGGCATCTACGTTGCGGGCGACGGCGGCCTCGCAGGCATCGAAGGCCACCGCGGCCGCGTCGCTGCCGGGCTGGTGCTTGACGATCTGCGCCCCACAGCGCTCCGCCCAGATCACCAATTGGTCGATCGCCGCCGCCCGGAACGTGTCGCACGCCCCCAGCAACACCGACTTGCCCTGTTTGCGGAGGTAGCTGCCGAGCTTGGCCACGCTGGTGGTCTTGCCGGAGCCGTTGATGCCGACGACGAAGATCACCGTCGGTCCGGAGGTGGCCAGACGCAACTGGCGATCGCCCGCGCTCCACGTGGCCGCGATACGCCGCTTGAGGAACGGCAGGATGTCCTGGGCTTCGTTGATCTCGCCGGCCTTCCAGGCACCGCGGATCTCGTCCTGCAACGCCATGACGGTGCTGGGTCCCATGTCGCCGGCCAGCATCGCGTCAGCCAGTTCCTCCAGCAGGTCCTCGTCGATCTTGCGGCCGACCGTCAGCACTGAACGCAGCCCGGAGGCGATCTTGTCGCGCGTCTTGGTCAGCCCCATCTTGAATACGTCAAACAGCCCCATAGCTACCTTTTCTTTGCTCCTGCTAAAGGTACTCGTGTCGGCTCCTGCGCTCTCACGGCCGACACGGCCGTGCCACCCGGTAAGGTTCTTCGGCAGCGGCACGGCTGTGCCTGCCCTGAGTCCGGTCGAAGGGTCAGCCGTGGTTCGGCCGGTCGGCCTGAGGCCCGCGCTCGCCCTCGTTCTCCAGGTTCCGGCGAATGCTGTCCAGCACGCCGTTCACGAACGCGGGCGAGTCGGCACCCGCAAAACGGCGGGCGAGCTCGACGGCCTCGTTTATGACCACCTGCGGCGGGCGGTCCGCGGCATGTTCGTGGAGCTCGTGCAAGCCCAGTCGCAGGATGTTGCGGTCGACCGGCGGCATGCGCGTCACCGTCCAGTGGGCCGCCTGGCGGCCGAGCAGCTCGTCGTATCGCGCCCGATGCTCCCAGGTGCCCAAGGCCAGGCGACGGGCAAAGTCCTGCACGTCTGCCGGTGGCGGCGCCTCGAAACCCAAGTCTTCGTGCACCAACGGGTCGCGTAGAAACTCATCCAGCCCGTCAGCGAACTCGTCGCCGATCGCGTCGAACAGGCATAACGCCTGCAATGCCAGCATGCGTGCCTGTGACCGTTTCCTGACCGGCATTTGCGGCAAGTAGTCTCGCGTGTGGGGCAATCGTCGCTACTTCGGCAACGCCGAGATCGCCGACAGTACGTTGGCCATCTCGATCGCGGCCAGGGCGGCGTCGGCCCCCTTGTTCCCCTGCTTGGAACCGGCCCGGTCGATGGCCTGCTCCAGCGAGTCGGCGGTGATCACGCCGAACGTCACCGGAACCCGCGTGGACAGCGAGGCCTGGGCGATCCCCTTGGCCGTTTCGTTGGCGATGTAGTCGAAGTGCGGCGTCTGCCCGCGGATCAGACAGCCGAGGCAGATCACGGCGGCGAACCGCCCGGAAGCCGCCAGTTCGTGGGCCGCGAGCGGGAGCTCGAACGAGCCGGGCACCCAGACCAACGTGACCAGCTCGCGATCGGCCCCGTGGCGCACCAAGGCGTCCACGGCCCCGTCCAGCAGCCGCGTGGAGACGAATTCGTTGAAGCGCGAGACCACAATGGCGAAGCGGTTCGCCCCGGCTTCCAGCTTGGCGGAAATTGTTTCAGGCATCGATCTCACCTGTCAGCAACCAGCGTTTGGCGCTAGTCTACCGCCCGCCGTATGGTCGAGCAATTGGCCGGGCCTCCATGAAGCCCGGTATCCCACCAAGAGGTGAGGACTGTCATTCTGAGGAGCGCCAGCCACGAAGAATCCAGCCGCGATCACGGGCGCATCTCCGAGCGCGCCGCTCCTGGCAACCGGTATAATCGTCCTGTCGCCGTTCGTACGACGGCCCGCCCCCAATGAAGAGTCGAGACGCAAGTGGTGCGAAGAATATGCGGAGCCGGGCCCTTCTAGTTGCGGCGGCCGTGACTATTGTCGTGGGCGTCCCCCTTCTGCTCATCCTGCTCACCTCGCGCTCAGCCCCGTTTGACGCCGAACTCGTAAGGCTGCTCAGCATCGGCAGCACCGAACAGCGTAAGCAAGCCGCGTGGCGTGTGGCCGAGGAACGGGCGGGCGTCGAGGCCAGCTTGGCAATCAGGCCTCGGTTGGAGACCGGGGAGGAGCCCGATCCCGACGTGCGTGAAGCCTATGTTTATGCGCTGGGCCGGGTCGGGGCAGCGGGCTTCGCTGAAACTGTCGAGACCCTGGCGCGTACCGACGAGAGCGGCTATGTGCGTGCCGCCGCGTGGCTGGCTCTCGCCCGAATCGATGCCGACCGTTTCCGTCAATTGGTCGCCGCGCAGCCAACGCCCGACGACCCGTGGGACCGGATCGGCGTGGCACAGGGCTGGGCCGAGCACGGCGACTATCGCGGACTGGACGAGCTGCTGCACTGGGCCGTGCACGGCGACCACAGCCAGCGCGTGGTGGCAGGGCGTGCGCTATACAGTAGCCTGGCGCCCGTGCTCGAGGCCGTCGGACGTTGGCCGCTTGATGCCGACCCCCAGCCCGGCGAGCCCTGGCCAGCCGAACTGCTCACCCAGGTCGCCGTACGCGCGACGGGCCTGGAGCTGGAATCGCTGGCGAGGGAGGTGTGGAGCCGCTTCGAGGCGACCAAGCGCGTCCGCCGCAATGTCCGTCGCCTGACCGGAGCCCGCGAGCGGCTCGCGCAACTGCTGTTTTCACGCTAGTGCCGTTTCCACTTGAAGGGTCCCGCGCGAGATGTAGCGGCCGACGGCTCGTCGGCCGACGGCCTGCGAGCCGCAGGCCGCTACGCGCGACTCCCCAACTAGAAACGGCACTGGCGTGACCAGGCACCCGCGTGGCATAATGGCCGCAGGAGTTCCGAGTACCCCGCTTGGGAGCCGCGCTTCGATGAGCGATCAACCGCACGAGACCGATGATCAGCAGCACGGCACTGGTGCCGAATCCACGCCACGCGACGCCGCCGACCACTTGGTCGAACCGGGTCTGCCGCCTACCGCGTCACCGTCGCAGCTCGACCCGGCAACAGAGGAAGACCTGTGGTCGGGCCGGGCCAGTTGGAAGTCGATCATCCCGACGCTGCTGTTGTGGCTGGTCGTCACGCTGGTTGTCACGATCGGCATCCAGGTGATCTTCCACCAAACCACCGCTACGCTGATCGCGCTCGCGCTTTGTGGCGCACTGCTACTGTTCCTGCTGGCACGGACAGCCTGGCGGATTTGGAGCAGGTCCTACCGCCTGACCACCCAGAGGCTGTTCATCCGCCGCGGCATCCTCACGCAGACCGTCGATCAAACCGAGCTGCTGCGGATCGACGACGTGCGCATGCGCCAAACACTCATCCAGCGGCTGCTGGGCATCGGTCAGGTGGAAGTGATCTCCAGCGACCGCTCCGATTCCGCACTTGTTCTGCGCGATATCCTGACCCCCGAGGCGGTCAGCGAGCACATCCGCCGCCACACGCGCACCCTCCAACGCCGCACGCTCTTCATGGAGCAGCTTTGACACCAGTTCGTGGGCTTCGCCCCCACCCACAGTATGGTGACCCCGATCCAACGGCTCGGCCGAGGAGAAGTCGTTCATCACGGGAGAACGCACACATGGTTCGGGCCGCCTCGTTCGGGCGGCCCGAACCTTTGCGCCCACAGCTCAGGGCGGTGATGTGGCGCCCGGTTACGGGCACACCTCACCCCAGTGGCCTAGCAAGATGGCGAGGTCCAAGTGCCCCACTGCGCGGTCGCAGTCCAGATCACTGAGTCCAGCGTGTCACTGCTTCGGACCCAGCGGCTCGCTGAGCCCGTGTTCGTACAGGCCCGACGGCGGAAGCACTTCATCGCTGTCAACGGCGTCCTGCACGATGATTCTGGCAGCCTCGGCCTGCGCCATCACGTCGTCGAGGGATTGCTGGTCATGGTCATGGGGACAAACCGCGGCGACGCAGACCTCCGTGGTCACGCCGCCGTTTCCGTCGTCGGCCGTGATGACGAAGATGTAATAGCGGCCGTCTTCGGCCCCGCGCCTTTCGGAGCGAACCAGCAGGCCACGACCGCCATCGTGCTCGTCCTTGAAGTCGGGCGCATGGCGGCCGGTCCCGTCTCCGGTTTCCGGAACCTCAGGCTCGTCGCTGAACACGCGAAAGCTCAGTGTCAGCGGATCTCCATCGGGATCGAAGACGTCGAATGCGCTGCTGACGTCGACCAACTCATGGTCTGGCCACCAGAGCACGACCGGCCCGTTGCACGTCACTACCGGGGGCCGATTGACAACTTCCACGCTGACGGTGCACTCGTCATACTCGTTGGCCAAGTCAGTGACTGTAAAGACGACATTGTGGAACCCCCGTTGCGACGGCGACGGCGTCCAGCTGAAGGTGCTGCTCAGCGGAGAACTGCCGGCGGCTGGCAGGCTGGGGTTCATCGTTGCTCCAGCGGGCAGCGCGGAGCTGTCTAGCGTGATCGTGTCGCCCAGATCGGGGTCGGTGCCACTGACCGTGAATGTTAGCTCGGCCCCGGCTGTGATCGTGAATGGTCCGGGGGGGCACGAAATGACCGGAGGCTGATTGACGACCTCTATGCTGACCGTGCATTCGTCATACTCGTTTGCCCAGTCAGTGATTGTAAAGACGATATCGTACAGTCCCTGCTGTGGCGCGGTCGCCGTCCAGCTGAAGCTGCTGCTCAGCGGAGAACTGCCAGCGGCTGGCAGGCTGGGGCTCATCGTTGCTCCGCCGGGCAGCGCGGAGCTGTCTAGTGTGATCGTGTCGCCCAGATCGGGGTCGGTGGCACTGACCGTGAATGTCAGGTCGGATCCGGGTGTAATCGTGAACGGCCCTGGGGGACAGGAAATGACCGGAGGCTCGTTCTCGCACTCGTCGAGGATCCCGTTGCCGTTCTCATCAGCCGACGTGGCGTTGGCGATGTCACAGATATCCAGCACGTCATTGTCATTGCAGTCAGACAAGCCGTGGAACACGTACGCTGACCCGGAGCTGCTGCCATTGTCGTCGTCGAGGTCTGCCCCGACCACAGCGATGTCCCCGTCGATGCCAACATTATGGGCGAATCTGTCACCGGTCGCGCCGTCGGAGGCCAGTAGCTTTGCTTGCTCTGTCCAACTCGATCCGTCGTACCGGAACACATACGCCGCGCCGGAGTTATTGCCGTTGTCGTCACAATAGAGTGCCCCGGTGACGGCGATGTCCGCGGAGATGGCGACGCTGTGGCCGAAGTTATCATGCTCCACCCCATCGGAGGCTAGCAGTTTGGCTTCCTCCACCCAGGTTGAGCCGTTGTACCGAAACACGTACGCCGACCCGGACCTGGAGCCATTGTCGTCATCACCGTATGCCCCGATCACTGCGGCATTACCGGAGAGGGCCACGGAGACACCGAACTCGTCATACGCCGCGCCGTCGCCCGGCAGGAGTTTGGCTTCCTGCACCCAGCTTGAGCCGTTGTACCGAAATACGTACGCCGAGCCGGAGTCGCTGCCATTATCGTTGTTGTCCCATCCTGCTCCGATGAGGGCTGTGTCGCCGGAGATGGCCACGGTGCCGAACAGGTCGCCCGCCGCGCCGTCGTCCGGCAACAGTTTGGCTTCCTCCACCCAGCTTGAGCCGTTGTACCGAAATACGTACGCCGAGCCGGAGTCGCTGCCATTATCGTCGTCCCATGATGCCCCGATCAGAACGGCATTGCCGGAAATCGCCACCCGATGTCCAAACCTGTCATCCGTCGCGCCGTCGCCCGGCAGGAGTTTGGCTTCCTGCACCCAGTTCGAGCCGTCGTACCGGAACACATACGCCGAACCAGAGTCGGCCCCGTTGTCGTCGTTCACGTGTGCCCCGATGACAGCCGCATCGCCGCAGATGTCTACCCAAGTGCCGAAGTCGTCACCCGCCTGGCCATCGCCCGCTAACAGTTTAGTCAGCTCTGTCCAACTTGATCCGTCGTACTGAAACACGTAGACGGAGCCGGATTCGGGGCCGTTGTCGTCATCCTCCGGCGCCCTAATGAGGGCTGTGTCGCCGGAGATGGCCACAGTGCCCCCGAAGTAGTCATACGGCGCGCCGTCAGACGCGAGAAGCTTGGCCAACTCATTCGCTTCGCACTGCCCCCGCGCTGGCTGGGCACCCATCGCCAGAAACGCCCCGCCGGTCACCACCACAACCAGAAACGTCACCATTCTAGAACTGTACATGTCATCTCCTCCGTACTAGAACCCCGCCCGACGTGCCCTTGTCACTCCTGACTTCGTCGGACGCCAACACCGGCCAAAGCAGCGTGGCAGCGCCAAGGACTACTGTCGAGAACGTGCCTCGTCTCATTTCGTTTCCGCCCGACCGGAGCTTCGCAGGCGCGCGCTTGGCCGATCACTGTTGGCAGTGAGCCACAGCACGGGGGCCCATCCTTTGCTTGGTCGCTGGTTTCTGAACCGCTCAGGCCAGCACCGCAAGTACGTGCGTCAAACCGGCCGGTGGTTTGCCCGGGAATGTCGGCTTTTTCTGCCGGCCGGTAAGGCTGCGGCACGTAAGGGCGGTGACAGGCGAAGATTACGAGTTCGAGGTCGTCCTAAGGCCTTGATTCACGCGAGGACATCTGCGAAGATGAAGCTTCAACGAAAGCGCTTTCGAGCAGTTCAGGGCAAATCAGTATGCCAACACAGCCGCCGAGCATGGTTACGGAGCTTCTGGCCGCCGTGGGGCAGGGCGATGCCGACGCACACGAACGGCTCTGGTCGCTGGTTTACGACGAGCTGCACCGCGTCGCAAAGCGGCAGATGGCCGGTGAGAAGCCGGGGCGCACGCTTCAGACGACCGTCTTGGTGAACGAGGCCTACCTGCGCCTGGTCGGCAACGAGAACGTGCAGTGGGCGAATCGCCGACATTTTTTCGCCGCCGCCGCAAAAGTGATGCGAGAAATCCGGACAGATGACGCACGTAGAAGAAACAGGTTGAAGCGTGGAGGAACGACGAAGCGACGGCGCGACGTAGCTGCGGAGGAACCGCCGGTCTTCGATCAGGACCCGGTCGAGGTCTTGGCAGTTGATGAGGCGCTGCGCAAGCTGGAACAGAGCGACCCGCGCAAGGCGGAAGTCGTGATGCTACGCTACTTCGGCGGGCTGAATCGCGAAGAGATCGCCCAGGCCCTCGCTGTGTCGGCCAGCACGGTGGACAAGGATTGGCGATTCGCGCGGACGTGGCTGTATCGGGAGCTGTCTTGATTGGGCATTGACGATTGCGGATTCGTCCAGGACGGGGCCGGGCCGCTACAAGCTGAAGACTGATTGCTGACCACTGAAAACTCAGAACTCAAAACTGATGACTGAGAACCACTGGCAACGCGTTCAGCAGGTCTTTGACGAGGCGGTGGAACATCCACCTGAAGAGCGGGCCGCGCTGCTGGGCGAGGCGTGTGGAGATAATGCGGAACTGCGGGCGGAAGTGGAGTCGCTGCTGGCGTATGACGAGGAGACGCCGGCCGATTTCATGCGGCCTCCCGACCCGCCGCCCCACATCCGCCCACCCGAGGTGCCGGACGGTCCCGATCCGCTGACAGGCAAAAGCATCGGCCACTATCGCATCAAGAGCGTGATCGCCACCGGCGGGATGGGCACCGTCTACGAAGCCGAGCAGCAGCAGCCACGGCGAATCGTGGGGCTCAAGGTAATGAGTCGTTACGCCGCCTCGCGCTCGGCGTTGCGGCGCTTTCAGTTCGAGTCACAGATTCTGGCGCACCTGCGGCATCCGAACATCGCGCAGGTGTACGAGGCGGGGGTGCACGATTTCGAACAGAGCCGCGACCGTGAGGGAGCGGACGCGGGCCCAGCCGGGGGCGGCTGGGGTACAAGCGTGCCGTACTTCGCAATGGAATGCATCCCCGATGCAAAGACCATCACGCAATACGCCGAGGAGAACAAGCTCGCCACGCGGGATCGGCTGCGCCTGCTCGCTAAGGTCTGCGACGCTGTCCACCACGGGCACCAAAAGGGAATCATTCACCGCGACCTCAAGCCCGCCAACATCCTGGTGGACCCGGGCGGCGAGCCGAAGGTAATCGACTTCGGCGTGGCGCGGGCGACCGATTCGGACATCACCCTCGCCACGATGCAGACCGACATCGGCCAGCTCATCGGGACGGTGCAGTACATGAGTCCAGAGCAGTGCGATGCCGACCCTCACGAGATCGACACACGCAGCGATGTCTACTCACTCGGCGTTGTGCTCTACGAGCTGCTTACCGGAGCGTTGCCGTACGATGCCAACGGCAGCACGATCGTTCAAGCCGCCCAGATCATCAAGGAGCGGTCGCCCGTGCCCTTTTCGCGGGTGAATCCGAAGCTCCGCGGGGATGTCGAGACAATCACGCTCAAGGCACTGGAGAAGGACCGTGCCAAACGTTACCAGTCGGCGGCGGCACTCGCACAGGACATCCGGCGCTTTCTGAACCGCGAACCGATCGAGGCTCGGCCACCGACGACATGGACTCGGGCCGTGCGCTGGGCGGCGCGAAACCCGGTGCTCACGACGGCTGCGGCGTGCGTCGTGGTCTTCGGCCTCAGCATCGCCGCGACGTCGGCCCTCTTGTGGTACGTATGGTCTCGGGCGGACTACATCGGGATCAGCAGCGATGGTCGTGAGGCAACCTTGGTGACGGTCGCGGATTGGAAGCTTCATACCTGGCGCAGTGAGGTGCCGAACGGGTTCTGCTTTGCAGAACTCGTCCGGCGTCCGCTTGAGCTGGGCGGCGGACGCCTGGCGCTGCTCTGCTACTTCGACAACGATATCCGCCGTCAAGTCTTGAGAGCGTTCAACATCGAGCAGAGCTTGACGGACGCGGAGTGGGAGGCACAGCTCACGCAAGAGTGGGTCGTACCGGAGCTACTGGCTTGCGGTTACACGGCGGATCAGTTCATTGCGGAACTCTGTGCTGTCGAAGATGTGTTTCCCGAGCGTCCAGGCAAGGAAATCATCGTAACCCACGGTCACATGACTTACTCGCCGCGTGCGATTCGAGTCTACGACCTCAGCGGCAACGTGCTCTACCAGGTCTGGCATGACGGCTCGCTCTCGGAATGCTACTGGATGGAGCGTGCGCGGCAGTTAGTCTTCCTGGGACTCAACTGCGAGGTGCCCTGGGAAGAGCGAGGGCACATCGGCATCAAGGCCCCTCATCCAACCGTGGTATTCGCACTGCAACTGCACTTGGACGACATACTGCAAGATTTTCTGCGAACTGAGCCCGGTGAGAGTTCGCTGCACCCGGTCTGGTACAAGTGCCTGTTCCCGGCCGAGAGCTTCGGTGACCCTGACTCCGGGTTCTATGCCGCACTGGTGTCCCCCGTATTCGGGCCGCTCGGAAGCTCCGTGCGTTTGACGTTAACATCGCGCCTAGATCCACAGGCGCGACTCGGATGGGAGATTGACGAATTCGGCGAGGAAATCCCGGACACCCTTGGTCCCAACTACAATTACAGGCGTAATCAGCAGTCGCCGGCCGGGGACCGGGACAACCTGCCTGATCTGAACAGCTTCCAACTCGCTCCGCTGCCCCCGATCAGTTCCGGGCAGAGGATACCGCCGGATTAACTCTCCGAACGGCGAGTCTCGCGGAGGCAGGTGCTTCACGGAGGTGCGGCTGCTGGTGACGATTCCCGGCCTGGCTGGCGATCGTGTGGATCGCCACGCGGTCATGCTGTTCGCCTTAGCCTGCCACCACCCAGGGGTGGCCATTCGATGCTGCGAGGTCAGTCGCTATGCCGGGCTGGGCAGCGGGCCCGTTTCGCTGTCGGGGGGTTGCTCGACCGGCCGTGCCAGGGGCGGGGCGGCCTCGGGCCGACGCTTTTCCTGCTCCGCCTCGATCAGGTCGGCGACTGTGGGCTTGTCCAGGCTTTCGCCGGCGATGATCGCGCGGACCTCGTCGCCATCGAGCGTTTCGTACTTGACCAGTGCCTGGGCGAGGGCTTCGAGCTTGTCCTGGTTTTCCTGAATCATGCGGCGGGTGTCGGCGTAGGCCTCGTCGATGATGCGCTTGACCTCCTCGTCGATCAGCTCGGCGGTCTTGTCCGACATCTCCTTGTTGCTGCTCAGTGCCGGCAACAGGCCCATCGGCGAGTGCTCATCGCCGTGGTAGACGAAGCCCAGCCGTTCGCTCATGCCCCATTCGGTGATCATGCGGCGGGCCATTTCAGTCGCCTGGCGGATGTCACCGGCGGCACCCGAGTTCGCGTCATGGCCCAGCAGATCCTCCGCGATCCGCCCGGCGCAGAGCACCCGTAACGCGGCGGTGACGTACGAACGGTTGACCGTCATGCGGTCCTTTTCGGGCAGCGAGAAGGTCGCCCCGCCGTACGGGCCACGCGGAATAATGCTGACCTTGTGGACGGGGTCGGCGTCCTTGAGCAGCGTTTGGACCAGCGTGTGCCCGGCCTCGTGATAGGCGGTGAGCTCGCGGTCCTTCTCCTCGACCACCCGGCTGCGCTTGGCCCGACCCCAACGCACCTTGTCGCGGGCCTCCTCCAAATCATCCAGCTCGACCGCATCTTTACCCGCCAGCGTCGCCAGCAACGCCGATTCGTTGATGATCGCCGCCAGGTCGGCCCCGCTGAACATCGGCGTGGCGCGGGCCAGGCGCTGGAGTTTCGAATCGGCCGGCGACTGGATTTTGATCTTCTTGGCGTGGACGCGCAGGATTTCGAAACGCCCCTTCACGTCCGGCATGGACACGTAGACCTGCCGATCGAACCGCCCGGGGCGGACCAAGGCCGGGTCGAGCACGTCGGCCCGGTTGGTCGCGGCCACCACGATCACCTGATCGCTGCTTTCAAACCCGTCCATCTCGACCAGGATGGCGTTGAGGGTCTGCTCGCGTTCGTCGTGTCCGCCGCCGTTGTAACCGATGCCGCGTCGCCGACCGACCGCGTCGATCTCGTCCAGGAAGATGATGCAGGGGGAGTTGTCTTTGGCCTGGCGGAAGAGGTCGCGCACGCGCGAGGCGCCGACGCCGACGAACATCTCCACGAAGTCCGACCCGCTGATGGAGAAGAAGGGGACCTCGGCCTCCCCGGCGATGGCCTTGGCGAGCAGCGTTTTCCCGCAACCCGGTTCGCCCACCAGCAGCACGCCGCGCGGAATCCGCCCGCCCAGCCGCTCGAAACGCTTGGGGTTCTTGAGGAACTCGACGATCTCGAGCACCTCGTCCTTGGCCTCTTCGACGCCGGCCACGTCGGAGAAGGTGATGTTGGTATGCTCTTTGGTGGTCATGCGATGCCGGCTGCGGCCGAAGCTCCCGAGCATGCCGGCGCCGCCGCCACTCTGGCGAAGCTGACGGAAGACGAGGAAGTAGATCACCGCGATGAGCAGCAGCCACGGGATCATCTGGAACAGAAGCCCAAACAGCAGACTGTTGCTCTTCTGGGAGGAGACCTCGGTCTCGGGGCTCAATTCGTGGATGCGCGTGTTGATCGGGTCGAACTCCTTCCACGCGCCCCCGTAAGTGCATTGGAACTCGGTGCTATCGTTGGGTGCGTTGGGCGGCGCGCGGTGGAACTCGCCGATGATGACGTCGTCCTCCTTGACGACCACCTTCTTGACCTCGCCGTTCTCGACGTGCTTCCAGAAGGCGGTAGTGGAGATCTGGTTCTTCTGATTCCCCCCGCGCAGCATGAACAGCAGCATCAGGGCCAAGCCGAAGATGATGATCCAACTGAACGCGCCGCGGGACATGCGCACGGGGGGCTTGGGTGGCCCGCCGTCGCCATCGGTCTTCCGCGGCGGTTTCTGTTGCGGGTCGTCGGGCATAAGGTTATCGGTCCTCAGTTCGCCTGGCCCGGCCGGCGGTAGGGCTCGGTGCCGCTACCATTCATCGTACATTTTCGCCACGATTTTCGCGGCCATCCGGTCGATCGCCCGCTGTTGGGCAAATTTCTCCGACTCCCCGGCCGGCGGGAGGTAGTCCACCGCCTGAAGCTCCAGGGGCTGGTCCACCAGCAGGCGGCCCGAATGCAGGTCTTGCCACTGCACCCGGATGATCATGGTCAGTTGCTTGTCCCGAGGCAGCCGCGACTGCGGATCGGGTGCGAAGGCCGCCTGACGCTCCTCGAGAACCTCGCCCTTTAGTATCGTATCCGCCTTTTCCCGCGGGGCCAGCCGATAGGGGGTATCCGTGGCAATCCGTTTCTTAACTGCTTCTGTGAGCATGAATTCCAGATCGCGGCGAAATTCCCGGGAGGCGAACATTTCGACGTAGACCGTCTGAATATCGGACCGAAACGGCTCGCTTGAGCTGTACCCGCAGCCGGTCAGTCCACACGGGGCCGCAGATAGGCACACTAACAAGAACTGGTATCTCACGGCTGCGATTCCTCCGTTTCCAGCTCGATGCCCATACCTCGTAACCGGTTCCGGGCCTCGTTCGCCGCCAGTGAGTCGGGCCAATCCTTGAGGACCAACCGGTAGTAGAACTCGGCGGCGCCCGCTTGGGCGGTGCGTTCGTACCACTGGGCGATGTCCAGATCCTTCTCGGCCCGCTGCTGGCGAATGCCCTCGAGACGCTCCTCGACGCTCTCACGTTCGGAGTAGACGGGGAAAGCCGCGACCACCTGACGATAACGCTCTTCCGCCTCGACCAGAGGCCGGTCGTCGAAGCGGATGCCGGGGAAGGCGGCCGCCGCTGCCTCGGCACTCCTCAACATGGCCATCCGAACGAACCGGCCGGCGGGATACTCGCGCGCCAGGTTGACGTACTCGTCCTGGGCAAGGTCCATCTCGCCGCGGAGAAAGAAGTGGTCTGCCTTCAGCCGCAGGGCTTCCTCGCCCATCCGCGTGCCGGGCACACGCTCCCACACGCGGTCGAGGATCTCGATCCCATCGTCGTAGGCCGGCAGCCGCAGGACCTTCCACACGATGCGTTTTTCGCCCGAGAGGAACGCGCGGGCCACGTCCATCTCCCGGCGGAGAGACTTGTAGAACAGTTCGCGGACCGCTTCTGCCGCGACCACCTCGTACCGCTCGTACGCCGCGTAGTAGTCCCCCAACTCGAAGTACGCTTCACCGAGCAGCCACACACCTTCGAGGTGGCGCTCGTGGTCGGGGTTGTCCTTGACCCACGCTTTGAGCAGTTTGCGCGCCTGGCGGATCTTGCCCTGGGCCAGCAGCGAACGCGCCTGGTCTAGGTCGCCGGCCGGAGTAGCCTCCGGCTCCAGCGCCTGGTCCACCCACTCGCCAGTCTGCGGGTCGAGCACCTGACGTTCGCGATAGCGCTCTTCCTGCGCGACGGCCTGGCCCACGCTAAAAGCCGCCAGCAGGAGAACCGCCGTCCAACCGATTGCCGTGACACGTCTTATAGCATACATGCCGACGATTATACGCGGGCGAAATCTGCCCGACAACGCGGGCAACCCGCCGATCTACCCGGTCAGCCCGCCCGTCCCGACCGAGCGACCGGGCGCTTTCCAGCACGCACAGCGTTGCTGGCCTGCCAGCTCGACCAGTGGCGGATCTTCGGTGCGACACTTGGGGTCGTCTTTGCCAAGCTCGCAGCGTGGGTGAAAGGCGCAGCCTGCGGGAAGGTGCAGCGGGTTTGGCACCTCGCCGGGGATCACCTCCAGCCGGGTCGTGCGGGCGTGCGAATCGGCGTTTGCCGAGAGCCGCGGGGTGCTGCGCAGCAGCCCCCGCGTGTACGGGTGCCGTGGGTCGGCGAAAAGCCGCTCCACCGGCGCCCGCTCCACGATCCGCCCGGCGTACATGACACACACTTCGTCAGCGAACTCGGCGACCACACCGAGATCGTGCGTGATCAGCACGATCGCCAGGCCGCTGTGCCCCTGCAAATCCCGTAGCAAATCGAGAATTTGCGCTTGCACCGTGACATCCAGGGCGGTGGTCGGCTCGTCGGCGATCAGCAGGTCCGGCTCGCACGCCAATGCCGTCGCCAGCATGACCCGTTGCCGCATGCCGCCGGACATCTGGTGCGGGTATTCGCGGAAGCGCTGCGCGGGGGCGGGGATGCCGACCCGCTCCAGCAGCTCGATCGCCCGTCGGCGTGCGGCGCGCGCACCGAGCCGACGGTGCAGCCGCAACGCCTCGACGATCTGTCCGCCGACCGTGAGCACCGGGTTCAAGCTGCTCATCGGCTCCTGGAAGATCATGGCGATGCGGTTGCCGCGGACGGTCCGCATCTGCCTGTCGGAGAGCGTCAACAAGTTCCGGTCCTCGAGCAGAATCCGGTCGGCAACGATCCGCCCGGGTGCGGGCACGAGCCGCAGAATCGACAATGCGGTGACGGTCTTTCCGCAGCCGGACTCGCCGACCAGCGCCACCGTTCTGCCGCGTGGGATTTCGAGCGAGACCCCATCGACGGCGCGCACCGCTCCCTCCTGGGTGATGAAGTGGGTTCTGAGGTTCTCAACCTGCAACAACATGGCAGCGCATTGTACGCCGCGAGACGCGCCCGTTGTCATCCTGAGCCCCGCGAAGGATCTCGCTGACCGCCCCCGTGGCGCCTGGGTCCCAGGCGCGTCTGCGGCCGCGCGACGACCGCCTTTCGCCCTGCGGACGCTCTTCGTCCCACTGGGCCAGCAGGACAGCAGGGGTGGGGCACACACCCCTGTCAGACAGAACAAAGAAGCCCTCCCGAAATCGGGAGGGCGGGAGATTCAGAGAGCGGCTTGTGGGTTAGGGAGCGCGCTTCTACTGTGCGTGGAGGCGCTTGCCTGTAGACTCTACGCTCGGATACACACCGAGGGGCGGATCATTCGGATCATCGTGGTTGGGGTTCGGCTGCCTGAGGTCTTCGCCCATAAGCTGTGTCGGGAGGAAGAGCGAAGCCTCGAACTGTACGCTGAATTCCTCGAAGTCGTCATCGAAGTTCCACACGCCGGTGGTCCGGATTATTATTTCAAGGGGCCCAGCGGGATCGTGCATGAACATCAGGTGCCTCGTCGTGAGCTCGCGCTGCCCGGTTCTCTCCCACGTCGTGTGGATATTCTGGCGGAGCCTGAACAAATCAGGGTTGTCGCGCCCCAGCGCGGCCGACGACGTTGACACCATGGTCCCGTCCGCGTTGATGTTGACGATGAGCGGAAAGACCGGCTCAGTTTCCGGGTCCCACTCGGCCCACATCAGGTAGGTTCCGGCGACTTTCTTGCCGAACCCTTCGGGCGGCACTCCGCCTGCGCCGTCCGCGCTTGCCGGTCCCGCCCAATAAACCGACAGGGCCAGCAACGCGCCAATCGACAACAGAACTAGTGAAATCTTACGCATTTTCTTTCTCCTTACTCGAATTGCACTTTGCGGTGGGCGGTGCCAAGCTTAGGGGGTGACCTCGAGGGCCGTCCCCCAGTACTCTCCGCTCATCGTCCCGATGGGTTCGCCCTCGTAGTTGGGGTCCCCCGGGCCCTCAAGGTCTTCGCCCAACATCTGCTCGGGGGTGAAGGTCTCTTGGGACCACGTTCCTCCGTATTCCGTGAACTCGGGGTTGAATTCAGCGAAACCGGTGTTTCTTGAAATGGACACCAGTGTTCCCGCCGGCGGGTCCGGCCCGGGTGCGTAGTTGAAAACAAGGTGCTTGATCAGGATCTGGCGCTGTCCGATGCGCTTCCAGGCCACATGCTGGGGGCCCCTGAAACCGAGTGCGGAGTCGTACGCCGCGTCGGCCCAAACCATGCCAGTACCATCTGCACTGAGCGTGGCTATGCAGGACCACGGTACTGGCGGGTCGACCGGGTCTCCGTTGAACTCGGTGAGGGTCCCCCAGCTCAGGCTGACGCCGGCGACTTTCTTGCCGAAGCCCTCCGGCGGTACGCCCAGCGGTCCGTCTGCGCTGGCTGGTCCCTGCCAGTAGATCGACAAAGCCAGCAACGCGCCAATTGACAACAGAACTAGTGAAATCTTACGCATTTTCGTTCTCCTTGCTTGAATTGGTCCTTGTGGTGGGCGGTGCCCACCGGCCCTTAGCCATCGTCTAGGCTACAGGGAACTACATTGACCTTCCTGCACATGTGCTCGACATAGGGAATCGTGTAGAACGGAGCGTTGGGATCGTCGGGATCCTCCGCTTGATACAGCGGGTCCTGGTCGGGCCAGAAAGCGTCGGTACACCCGTCTCCGGTCGCGGTCTGGAAGTCCTGGTCGAATTCAAAGACGATCCTACTCCTGCCGGTACATGCATGCGAATGCGAATGCTGGAGCACGCAGACGCCGTCGGGGCAGTCGCCCTGATCATCGCACTGCTCCCCGTCCTGCTCGCCACCCACGCACGTCCCCACGATTGGGTCGGCGGCAAAGGTCATTATGAGCACCGTAGCGGTGATTTCTCGCT
The DNA here is from genome assembly GCA_964572345.1 of uncultured Planctomycetales bacterium. GTDB lineage: Bacteria > Planctomycetota > Phycisphaerae > UBA1845 > Fen-1342 > JAUWXH01. The sequence goes on along the minus strand of CAZNFA010000013.1, from coordinate 30,523 downwards.
GTCCCGTTTTTTCCCATGTCCCGCCTCCGGCCTGGTCGCCCACGGGGCCAACGCTACTGAACGTGACCGTCCCATCTGCGCCAAAGGTGACTAGACCCTTCCCCGGCCATGGCTCGCCTGGGTCCGGATAATGCATGAACTCGTCATACCAGGTCCCGGCAATTTTCTTGCCGAAGCCGTCCGGCGGAGCTGAACTGATTCCGTCCGCGCTTGCCGGTCCCTGCCAGTAAATCGACAAAGCCAGCAACGCACCAATCGACAACAGAACTAGTGAAATCTTACGCATTTCTTTTCTCCTTGGCTGTAATGGTTCCCGGCGGGCAGCGCCCGCCTGTTCGCGACTAAGAACGTCAAGACTGAACTGCTCCCGCGCTCTCCGAACCTCCGTCGAACGGCAGTGGCCGCTTCGGTCGTCGGACCGGCGTGTCCTCCGAAGCTGCTGCCGCGGAGGTGCCACGCGTCACGTCCGCCATCGAGTTGCCCGCGCGGGCTGGGGACTGCCGTCCCATCCTGCAGACCGTGTTTTTCGGGTGACTTTCACGCCTTTTCAGCTTTTTTTCTTTCCAGGCGCCGGGTACCCTATGCGCGGCTCGCAAGTGTCGGCCTTCAGGGGACTGCCAACTCATGGCCGCGTCCGAGCAAATGTTGTTTGACCAAGCCGCAGCGGGCGATGCCGGCGCCCTATGCGTGCTGCTCGAGCGCTATGGTTCGCAGGTGCGGAACAGGATCTCCGGGAAGATCAGCAAACGGTGGCGGGCCGTCCTGGACGTGGACGACGTCATGCAGGTCACCTATTTGCAGGCCTGCCTGCACATCGACCAACTCGTCGAGCGCAACCCAGCCACCTTTACAGCGTGGCTGACACGGATCGCCGAGAACAACCTCCGCGACGCGATCACTGAATTGGAGCGACCGAAGCGGCCCCCTCCCGAGAAGCGGGTCCAAACGCCGCCAGGCGACGATTCATACGTCGCGCTGCTCGACCTCCTGGGCGCCGACTCCCATACGCCCAGCCGAGACGCGGCACAGCACGAAGCCGCAAGAATCGTCGATGACGCCCTGGGCAAGCTGCCCGATGACTACGCGACGGCGGTGCGCTTGTACGACTTGGAAGGCCGGTCGGCTGCTGAGGTTGCGGCAACCATGGATCGCTCCGTCGGTGCCCTGCACATGCTTCGCGTCCGCGCGCATGAGCGGCTGCGCGACCTCTTGGGATCCTCCTCGAAGTTCTTCAGCGATTCGCCCTGATGCAGGACAGGCCGTCAGCTATCGACCGGTGAGACTGCTTGCAGGTGCTGTTCGGAGGAGTTGGGATGAACGAGAGCCAGAACAGCGGCGACGGAGCGCCCAACCGCCAACGGGAATTGATCGAGGCGGCCGTGCGCCAAGCGGAGGAGGCCCGCCAGCGGGCAGATGCCACGGCCTCCACGCCGCCTTCGGATCCGACACTCGCCACCCTGGCGCCGGACTCCATCGTGGGTTACAGGATCGTCCGCGAGCTTCACCGCGGTGGTCAGGGTGTCGTCTACGAGGCGTTCCAGGAATCCACGCGGCGTAAGGTTGCCATCAAGGTGATGAAGGAGGGGCCGTTCGCCGGCGCGGCGGACGAGGCCCGCTTCGACCGCGAAGTGCAGGTCCTCGGCCAGCTCAACCATCCCAATATCGTCACCATCCACGACAGCGGCTCGTCGGTGGGCCACCACTACTTCGTGATGGACTACGTGCCCGGCCAGCCACTCGATGCCTATATGGCCAGCGTCCGGCCGTCGGTCGATGAGTCCATGCGGTTGTTCGCCAGGGTCTGCGACGCGGTGAACGCCGCCCATCTGCGCGGCGTGATCCACCGTGACCTGAAGCCGGGCAACATTCGCATCGACCCCGATGACGAGCCGCGGGTTCTCGATTTCGGTCTGGCAAAGGTCGCCACGAGCGACTCGGACGTATCGGCGATGACGATGACTGGTCAGTTCGTCGGTTCACTGCCCTGGGCCTCGCCCGAGCAGGCCGAAGCGGTCCCGAGCAAGATCGACGTTCGCACGGACGTCTATTCACTGGGTGTGATTCTCTATCACATGCTGACCGGCAGGTTCCCGTACAACGTGATCGGGAACATGCGTGACGTGATCGACAACATCCTGACCGCCGAGCCCACTCGGCCGAGCACGTTGCGCGCGGAGGGCGAACGTCTCGCCCGCCGTATCAACGACGAGGTCGAGACGATCGTGCTCAAGTGCCTGCACAAGGAACGTGAACGCCGCTACCAGACCGCCGGCGAGCTGGCCCGCGACGTAAGACACTACCTTAACGGCGAACCGATCGAGGCGAAACGGGACTCGCTGCCGTATGTCCTCCGCAAGCGATTGAAACGCCACAAGCTCGCCGCCGCCTTCGCAGCCAGCTTCCTCGCGGTCGTCACCGCAGGCTTTGTGATCTCGCTCACGTTCTGGCGTCAGGCAGTCGAGGACCGCGATCTGGCGCAGGTCGCCGAGGTCAAGGCCCAACGACGGTTTGAAGACGTGCGCGAGCTCGCCAGTACCTTCATGTTCGACTTTCACGACATGATCAAGGATCTGGAGGGCTCGACCCCGGTCCGCGAGTTCCTGGTCAAAACCGCCTTGGGCTATCTGGACGATCTGTCCGGCGAAGTCGCCGATGTCCCGTCACTGCAGCGCGAACTCGCCCACGCCTACCTTCGAGTAGGCGATATCCAGGGCAATCCGTACGGTGGTAATCTCGGCGACACGGAAGGGGCGCTGGCCAGCTATCGCAAGGCACGGGAGTTCTTCGAGGCTCTGGCGGGGGCTGACTCGAGCAGCGCGGAAATCCGCAGCGATCTGGCTCTCGCGTATCAGCGGGTCGGCATGTTGGAGGAGATGATTGGCCGGCCGAAGGAGGCCTTGGCCAACTATCACAGGGCATCGCAGATCTACGAGGCGCTGTTGGCTGAGGACCCGACCGACGCTGAGGCGTCTCTCGAGCTTGCCTATAATCACAGGTATATTGCATCCCTGCTGGCCGCTACCGGGCAGACCGAAGAGGCGTTCGCCGGCTTCCGGGAGTCGCTGAGGCTGCTGGAGGCGCTGTCCGCAGCCGACGCGGACAACGCGGAGATCCGGCGTGACCTTGCTTTCGGATACGAAGGCATCGGCGACATGCTAGCGAGGACCGGTCAGTCCGCCGATGCGTTGGCCAGTCGGCAGAAGTCACTGGAGATCTTCGAGAGTCTGTCAGCCGCCGACCCGGAGAACGCGACTTTTCGCCGGGACGTTTACGTTGCGTATCAAAGACTCGCTCACGCGCAGGCCGCGGTTGGCCAAACCGACGAGGCTTGGGCCAGTTTTGGCAAGTTTCAGCAGCTTTGTGAGGCCGCAGTCGCGGGCGATCCGGCCAACGTGCTGGCCCGCGACGACCTCGGCAACTGTTACAGCAGCATCGGAGGCATGCTGGCAAGCGCGGGCCGGACCGACGAGGCCCTGGCCAGCCTGCGCAAATCGCTTGAGATCCGCGAGGCGATGTTGGCGGCGGACCCCGCCAACGTCCGGACACGCTACCACCTCGCCAGTGGTTGCCGAGAGATTGGCGACATCCTGACCGCAGTCGGCAGGGCTGAGGAGTCTGTGGCCAGCTATCGCAGATCGTTGGAGAACTTCGGCGCATTGTTGGCGGCTGATCCGAACAGCGCGAGAGCCCAACGCAACGCGTACGTCAGCTATCAGAAACTCGGCAACGCGCTTGCCGATACCGGCCGGCTCGACGAGGCCCTGGCGGCGTATCGCGAGTTTCAGCGGATGTGCGAAGCGCTCTGGGAGGCGGATCCGTCCGATGTCGACGTCCGTCGGGACTTGGCCGTCGCCTTCGGAAACATCGCCAACGTGCTGGCCGAGATGGACGATCACGACGGGGCCGTGTCCGGCTATCAGCAGGCCCTGGAGGTTTTCGAGGGCCTGTTGGCGGACGATCCGACCGACGGCGAGGCTCAGCGCGACGTGCTGCAATGCTACGAGATGCTGGGCGCCGAGAGTGCGCGGTGCGGCGCGAGAGCGGAAGCACCTGCTGAAGAACAGTTGGAACATTGGCGTCAGGCCCGCGAGTGGTACCAGCGCTCTCTGAGCATCTGGGTGGACATGCGCGAGCGCGGTATGCTGACCGCTCCCGAATCTGGCACGCCCGATGAAATAATGGCCGAGATCGCCAAGTGCGACGCGGCGATCGCAGGGCTGGAGCAAAACGCAGAAGCGCCGGAGGAGCCGGTGCCGCGATCGCTGCACAAGGGCCCCTAGGCAGCGAGGCGAGGCTGAGGGTTCAGTTGTCCGTGCGCCGTATGCAGCGCGAAGGCCGTCCTCGGCGATCACATCATCGCGGAAACGGCTTCTGATCGTGTGCCCGGTCAGCGTTTGCGTTACGGTCCGGTTCCGCAGCCCCAGTCGGCCAGGAGGATGCCGAGGTCGCTCTGGTCGGTGTTCCCGTCGCCGTTGAGGTCACCGGCGCAATCGCCGCCGCTGCAACCCCAGTCGGCCAGCAGCATACCGAGATCGGATTGGTCGGTGTCTCCGTCGCCATCGACGTCGCCGGGACAACCCTGCTGGACGTAGACGTAATAGACGTCCTGCTCGCCGTTGAACGTCGCGGCGTATGCCACGCGAACCCCTGCGTCTTCCGAGATCATGTCGTAGTAGTCGCCGAGCTTGTTCTGCTGGGGCCAGCCCAGGTGCGGGTCAAAGGCCGGACTGATCGCTTCGTTGGCTGAGAAGGTCTGCCCGCCGTCCTCGGAGCAGGCGTAGTAGAGCTCGGAGTCGTAGCCGCCCTGGTCATTGCGTGTATCGTTCCAGAGCACGTCGATGCGGCCGTTGGGCGCGACGGACAGGGTGCCGAACCACTGATAGGCGAAGTTGTTCGCATCGTCGTTGATCCGGATGGGGCTGCTCCAGGTGTAGCCGCCGTCGGTGCTGCGCGAGAACATCACATCCATCGGGTCGGGTCCCGGCGGATCGATCGAGGCGAGCAGGTAAACATTGCCGCGCGTGGGACCGTCGGAGGTATCGACCGCGATCCAGGCCTGCCCCAGCAGGCCGCCGGGGTTAGGCCCACCCCCGAAAACCAGGCCGCCACCAAGACTCACGACCCGGTAGAAATCCCACTGCACGGCCTGGTTCGGGTCTTGCGCGTTGCTGGATTTCGCCACAATGAAGCCCTCGCCGCAGACGTACAGTTCTCCCTCGGGCCCGATGGCCATCGTGCCCCAATTCGGATTGGCCGCCACCTGAATGCAGGGCTCGAACGTCTGCCCGCCGTCCGTCGAACGGATGAAGTGCCCCGGGTAGCAAATGCTCCAATACTGCGTCCAATAGGAATAAACGTTGCCACGGCCGATTCCGTCCGTGCGGTCGATGATGAACCACTCCTTGTCGCCGCCATAAGCGTACGTCCCGGAATCCCACGATACGCCCCCGTCGATCGATTTGAACAGATGGCACCAGAACTCGTAGCCGCTGGACGTGAGGCTCATGTAATAGAAGTTGCCCTCCGCATCGGTGTCCACGACCGGATCGGACCGGAACACCCCTGGCTCGATCACGCCGGGGAACGTCCAGGTCTGTCCGTCGTCGTGGGTGTAAGCCCAGCCGGCCTGGCGGAAGTTGTTGTAGATGGTGTCGAACTGTCGCCAACCGATGACCATCCGGTTCGGGTTGGTGGGGTCCACCGCGATCGAGGGCTCGTTGGCGGCGTCACCCACAATGTTCTGGCCGTCGTCATCCACGTTGACCTGCACGCTGACGTACCCGTCCCGGCTGAGGCGGGCGCCGGGGCTGGTGGGCTGTGCGGATCGTGGAACCTTGAGGAACGGGTCGCCCGGAACCTCCAGGTGGCCGGTCTGGCCTTGCGGCTCAGGCGGCTTCCTGTCGGCCTCCTGCGCCGTGGCCAGCCTCGCCGCGGTCACAGCTACTGCAATCGCCAGAATCGGAAGAATCGTTCGGAATGTCATGGTGCAACCTCCTTCGGGTGGGCGGTCCCTCAGGGACCGTCTCGTATGCGCCTGGTGGCAGACCAGCCAGGCAGGGTCGTGTCCCGAGCTACGGCCCGGATAACGCTGTCCTTCCGCCACGCAGCAGGTAATCCCCGCCCCGCTTCAACTCATTGATGTTAGCAGGAACTGGTTGCGGCAGCAAGGTTTTTCAGCGGTTTGCCCGCCTGCGGGTGCGTGAGCCACGCCCTGGTTGGCCGTATGCTTCGCAAAACCGAGCTTGCTTTGAGCGCGCCGCCAAGCGGCAACCCGAATATGCGCGCCGAATGCTGACCGACTCCGCTGCACCCGTTCGGAGAGCGAACCTAACGCGGAGCGGGCGAGCACGTCGCGCAAATGACGGACGGCGATTGGGCGCTAGGGACCGGTGCCGCAGCCCCAGTCGGCCAGCAGGATGCCCAGGTCGCCGTGACCGACGTGGCCGTCGCCATCGAGGTCGGCATTCGGATTCCAGTTCGGGTCGCCCTCCTGCGTACACCAGGCCGCGAGCAATTCACCCAGGTCGGAGTGGTCGGTATCCCCGTCGCCGTCGACATCGCCGACGCACGCGCCCTCACAGTGGAAGATCGTCACCGCGAAAGCATCAATGCCGGCCTCAACCACCGAGCCACTGCCCAGGTCCGAGGCCTCGAAGCGCACCTTCACCTGGCTGGTCGGGGTCACGAAATCCGCGACGCGGAACGAGTGCTCGTTCCAACCGCCGCCCGGCGTCTGCGGACCGACTACCTCAGCCACGACCCAGTTGGCCCCGTCGTCGTTGGAGACGTAGGTCTTGAACAGGTCGTTGTTCGGGTCATTCCCGTAGTTGTTCGTGTACCACAGGGCGTACCCGATCTCGGCTTCAGCCTCATCGCTCAAGTCGATGGTCGGCGAGATGAGCCAGGTATATCCACCGTCTACGTCGGAGTCACCGTCGGTGTTACCCGTCAGGTAACACCAGCCGGAGCCGTCGTAATCGGTCGGGGGATCACCACGGTCGCCACCTCCCACCGGGATACCACGCTCCCAAGCGCCAGCGGTCAGGTCGTTTGAGTTCTCGACCGTCCACCCATGATCGGTGTTGAAATCGTCCTCCCAAAGCACCAAGATCTCGCCCACCGCCGCGCTGAACGTGTCGTCCGGCGCGCCCGGAGGCTGGTAGACCACGCCGCTCTCGGTGCCCTCGGCGCTGAAGTAGAACTCGGGCGTGTCGTCGCACTGGGCCGGCGGCAAGGTGGCCAAGTAGAGCTCACCGCCCTGCGACACCAGCGGCGACGTCTGGAACTCGCCGCCGTCGTAGCGGTAGTAGAGCGTGCCGGAGTCGGGGACGTATTCCTCGTCGCCCTCGAATATGCGAACGGTGATATCAGTCGGCTCACCCGGGGCCAGGAGCTCGGGCAGACCGTCCGGGAAACTGATCGAGAGCGGGAACGTTCCGGCGACGTAGATGTAGTAAACGTCCTGCTCACCGTTGAACGTCGCGGCATACGCGACGCGGACGCCGCCGTCGTCCGAGATCATGTCGTAGTAGTCGCCGAGCTTGTTCTGCTGGGGCCAGCCCAGGTGTGGGTCGAATGCCGGGCTGATCGGCTGGTTGGCTGACCAGGTTTGACCGGCGTCTGTGGAGCAGGCGTAGTAGAGCTCGGAGTCGTAGCCGCCCAGATCATCGCGTGTATCGTTCCAGATGACGTCGATGCGACCGTTGGGGGCGACGGACATGGTGCCGAACCACTGAAACGCGGAGTTGCTCTCGTCGTCGTTCACACGTACGGGGCTGCTCCAGGTGTAGCCGCCGTCGGTGCTACGCGAGAACATTACATCCATCGGATCACCCCCCGGCGGATCGACCGAAGCGAGCAGGTAGACATTACCGCGGGCGGGACCGTCGGAGGTATCGACCGCGATCCAGGCCTGCCCCAGCAGGCCACCGGGGTTAGGCCCGCCCCCAAAAGCCAGGCCGCCACCAAGATCCACGACCCGGTTGAAGTCCCACTGCACGGACTGGCCGGGGTCTTGTGCGTTGCTGGACTTGGCGACGACGAAGCCGTCACCGCAAACGTACAGCTCACCGTCAGGACCCACAGCGATGGTGCCCCAGTTCGGATTACCGGCCACCTGGATGCACTCTTCGTAGGTCTGGCCACCGTCAGTCGAACGCGTGAAGTGTCCGGGGTAGCAGACACTGTAATACCGCGTCCAATAGGCATAAATGTTGCCGCGGCCAATGCCGTTGGTGCGATCGATGGCCATCCATTGTTTGTCACCACCCCAGGCGTAGGTGCCCAAGTCCCAGGAAACACCACTATCAGTCGATTTGAATACGTGGCACCAGTAATCGGACCAGTCTGTAGTGAGGCTGTTGTAGTAGAAGATGCCTTCCGCATCAACATCCAAGACTGGATCGGAGCGGAAAACGCCCCCGTCAACGACGCCGGGGAACGTCCACGTCTGCCCGTCGTCGTGGCTGTAGGCCCAGCCGGCCTGGCGGAAGTCGCTCGCGATGGTGTCGAACTGCCGCCAGCCGATGACCATCCGGTTCGGGTTGGTCGGGTCCACGGCAATGGAGGGCTCGTTGGCGGCGTCGCCCACGATGTTCTGCCCGTTGTCATCCACGTTGACCTGCACGCTGACGTACCCGCCGCGGCTGAGGCGGGCGCCGGGACTTCTCGGCTGTGCGGATCGCGGAACCTTGATAAACGGGTCGCGTGGGACCTCCAGGTGGCCGGTCTGGCCTTTCGGCTCAGGCGGTTTCTTATCGGGCTCCTGCGCCGTCGCAAGCTTCACCGCGGCAACGGCCGCTACAATCGCCAGAATTGGGAGAATCGTCCGGAATGTCATTGTGCAGCCTCCTTCGGGTGGGCGGTCCATCACGGACCGTCTCGTATGCGCCTGGTTGCAGCCAGCCAGGCAAGGTCGTGTCCCAAGCTATGGCCGGGATAACGCTCTCCTTCCGCCACGCAGCAGCCGGTTCCCCCGTTAGGCCGGGGGGGTTCGTTCCCGACCGGGTGCCGCCTCTGCATGATATCAGAAAGTCGCTGCCGCGGCAAGGTTGTTCAGCGGTTCGCCGGCCGGCGGGTCCGCGCCATTGAAGCGTACGGCCTCGAGTCAACCCGAGCGCTCGCGTCGTCGGCGCCGCAAGCGGGGAGCTCGGCTGAGGCGCTGAAGGCGGCAGGGTTCCTCAGCCCCCGGCCTTTGGGGGACTCTCTTACGACGACGGGCGCGCGTCAGCGCGGCCAGCCCGGTGTGCCCTCCGGCCAGAGAATTGAGGCACACGGGGCGCGGCAATTGCTGCGTGGGCCGCTAGTCGGACCGGATCGTTGCTCGACCGCCGGGGGCCGCGCTGGGCGATATGCCGCACAGGTGGCGGGTTTTCGCCCAGCCCGGCCGACGAGGGCATGCCGGCTAACAGGTCAGGCGTTGTACGTCTGGACTGCGGCATCCGGCGCAGCTCACCAGACCCCAACGGGCAGGAATCCCACGTCACGGCACGTCGGGCGGCGGCAGCGCTGGCACGCCGCGTGCAACACGCACTGCCGGGAGAATCCACGTGGCCGGCCCTGTACGCGACAACGATGGATGCCTGCCCGGCGAAGCGTCGCCTGTCCGGGCGCGACGGCGAGGGCGTCTGCTCATCGTCGAACCCGACCCGCTGACGCGCTGGTCGATGTCAACCTACCTGAAACGGTGGTTCGAGGTGATGACGGCGGATTCGTTCGACGAGGCAGGCGGCCTGCTGGAAGCGAGCACGCTGGAAGCGCTTGTCGTGACGGATGGGCTGCCCGCCGACCAGTCTCGTTCCATCGGACAGCGGGCCCGCCATCGCAACCCCGACGTGATCACCGTCCGGACCGTCACGGAGTTGCCCGCTTCGGACGCCCGTCTGGCCAACGGCGAGAAACTGCTGGAGAAACCATTCGAGCTGGCCCGCCTCGCGCGACTGCTCGGCGTGCCCGAAGCGGAAATCCCACCTTAGAAGAGTCCTTTCCGACGCGCCGCCGAGATGTCGGGCCTGGAACCGCTCACGATGGCGAACGAAGGCAGAATCGTCTGCGTCGTGGCGGCGACGGATGCCCCCTCGCTTCTGCGTGCGATCGGGCAGAATTCATACGGGACAAACGCAGTGTGTATTGGTACAATCTGTCCTGCTCGCCCGCCGCTGGTCGAGTTGCTCATACGCACCGGGGGCCGGTGGAGCATGCATCCTCCGTATGACGAAGACCTGCCGCGCATCTGCTGATTGCGGAGAAACGGGCATGAATTCAGGCAACTCGCACATTCCGCTGATCGTCGCCGAAGCAAGAATGAATCACGCGATCGGGATGATGTGTCATCCGGAGGGGCACAGAGACGGGCGGCGCGAGTACGCGTCCGCGACGGGGGGCAGGGTACCTCGGGCGGGTTGGCAACTCACGGAAGAGGTCCGACGTGTTCGTGTGGGAGGAAACACAAGCTGAGAGGGGGCCGGGTCTAAAGGTACGCGCCGGGACCTGGGGTTCCCGCGCCCGGCGACTGAGAGGGGGGAATACTACTTTCCAGTTTTCCCGCGGGGTTTGGCAGCGAGACGCGTATACGCCGGGCACGCTCGGCGAGAACCCAGTCGCTGACCGGGGCGGATCGCCTCGGGCGGCCCGTCGATCCGCCCGGCGTAGTTGTGCCAGCCGGTTGCGGACGACAGCGCAGATTCTGCGGGCGAAGGCGGCGGCGTCTCAACCGGGCGCGCCGCACCTGCCGATAACTGCGCGGGAGGGTCTGCGGTCTCAAAGGGGCACACCGACGCGCAGGCAGTCGGGGCACGCGGCCTATGTCGGGGTTTCGGCCGAAGGAGTGGGCGCGTCCCGTCAGCGCCAGCCCCCAGGGCACGGCCGGGGTTCCGCAAGCTACCAGGTGCAACCATGAAAACCAAGGGACCTGAAGCACCGGGCACGGCTGAGGGGAAGTGGGAAACGTCGCGTGACGGCGAGTCGGCCTGCGCTGCCCCGGCCACCGCGATGCCGGTGTGCGTGATAGGCTGCGGACGCAGTCATCGCCGTGACGACCAGATCGGTCTCCGCGTCGCGGAGGCTCTGGAGAGCAAGCCCCCGCCGTACACCACGCTGCGGACCAGCCAGGCTCCCGGGGTGGACCTGATCGCCGATCTGGAGGGCGTGGACCTGCTGGTGGTGGTGGATGCCGCCCAGGCGACGCAGGAGTTCCCGGTGGGCGAGGCGACGCGTATCGATTACCTGGGTTCTTCGGCCAGCGCTGGTCCGCCGCGGCTGACGCCCCCACGGGCGGCGCAGAGTGATCCGTCGCACATGCTGGAGGTGAATCACGCTCTGAAGCTGGGCCGCGACCTCAAGATCCTCCCGCAAACGGTGTGGATCTACACCGTGGCCGGGCAGGACTTCGATTATGGCGAGGGAGTCTCGCCGGGTGTTGAGGCGGCCGTGCGGTCGGTGGCCGAGCGAATCCGCGCGGACGTGGCCGCCTGGCTCCAGCACCGGGAGACGGGCCATGCATGAATTCTCGATAGCCCGCTCGATTGTCGACGTCGCCAGCGCAGAAGCCGAACGCGTCGGCGCGCGGCGGGTCAAGCGGCTGAACTGCCGCATCGGGGAGATGTGCCAGGCTGACGGCCGCTTGATCAGCGAAGCGTTCGACATTGCCTGCCGCGGAACGATTTGCGAGGATGCCGAACTGCAGATAGAGACCACGCACATGCACGCGGTTTGTCCGCAATGCTGGCGGCGGTTCGAGGTGCATAACTGGAACTGGACGTGCCCACATTGCGGGGTGGACGGAGAGAAGCTGGAGGGCGGCGACGAGCTGGAACTCGTCTCCATCGAAGCCGAAGTCGATGATGATTATGCCGGTGATCCGGAAGGTCTTGGAGCGGAACGAACACACGGCGCGCAAGAATCGCCGGCGTTTTGATACCTACAACATCCGATGCGCTAACCTGCTAGGAGGGGCCGGCTGCGGAAAGACTTCCCTGTTGGAGGGGATACTCTCCCCCTACCCAGCGACTCCTGCCGGGCCACTGTGCTCGAAGGTGACCCGGCGACCATCCGCGATGCGGAGCGCACTAACGCGCGCGGCGCGGCCGTCCTGCAACTCCTGACCGAGGGCGGCTGCCACCTCAACGCTACCCACGTTCAGCAAGCGTTGCGGCAGGTTTCGCTGAACGAACTCGATCTGCTAATCATCGAGAAAGTCGGCAACCCGATCTGCCCGGCGCACTTCGAGTTGGGCGAGCACCTGCGGATCGCCGTGCTGAGTGTTGCCGAGGGGTACGACAAGCCCTCCAAATACCCGCTGCTGTTCAAAGACGCCCAACTGCTGGTCATCACCAAGTGCGACCTGCTCCCGTATGTGGATTTTGATCCCGACATCGCGCAGGCCGACGTGCACCGCGTGAACCGCTCAGCGAAGCTAATCCGCACTGACATTAAGACGGGGCGAGGACTCGACCGGCTGGCCGAGTGGATGAGCGGCAACGCGGTCCGCCCGACAGGCGATGAGCACACTGCCGAGCCGGGCGCTCAAGCGCGCAGCCGCACGCGGGCCGGGCTCGCCGCGCGCTGCGCGGAATTCCACACGTGCGGGATTGGCGGGAGACGGCCAGCCCCCAAATGCTGCGTTTACGCCACTCGCGGGCGGAACGCTTTTTGCTAGTATATACCCACGGTTCATGACAACCCGGCGTAAGGCAGAACAGTTTGAGGAGCCGCTGGCTTAAGCCTGCGCGGGAGTTCCGCGTGGGCTGAAGCCCGTGGCTCGTCTGCGTACCGCCGGTTAGCCATCCGGGAGAAAAGGCCCATGAACAAACGGCGCATGGTGACGATTGACGGGAATCAGGCGGCCTCTTACGTCGCCCACAACATCAACGAGGTGATCGCGATCTACCCGATCACGCCCTCGTCCAATATGGGTGAGTGGGCGGACCAGTGGTCGGCCGAAGGCAAGCCGAACATTTGGGGCACCGTCCCGCTGGTGGTCGAGATGCAGAGCGAGGGCGGGGCGTCCGGGGCGGTCCACGGCGCGCTGCAGACCGGCGGGCTGTGCACGACCTTCACCGCCTCGCAAGGCCTGCTGCTGATGATCCCCAACATGTTCAAGATCGCCGGCGAGCTGACGCCCACGGTCTTCCACGTCTCCGCGCGCACGGTGGCGACGCATGCCTTGAGCATCTTCGGCGATCACAGCGACGTGATGGCCTGCCGCTCGACCGGGTTCGGCCTGATGGCGTCCGGGTCGATCCAGGAGGTGATGGACTTGGCGTTGATCACGACGGCAGCTTCGCTGGAGGCACGGGTGCCCTTCGTCCACTTTTTCGACGGGTTCCGCAGCTCACACGAGGTCCAGAAGATCGAGGAGCTGACCCCCGACGACATGCGGGCCATGATCGACGATGACCTGATCCGTGCCCATCGCGCGCGGGCCATGAGCCCGGACCGTCCCGTGCTGCGCGGCTCGGCCCAGAACCCCGACGTCTTCTTCCAGGCCCGCGAGACGATCAACCCGTACTACCAGGAATGCCCAGCAATCGTGCAGAAGGCGATGGACAGGTTCGCCCAGGTCGTCGGCCGGCCTTACCACCTGTTCGATTACGTCGGGGCGCCCGATGCCGAACGGGTGATCGTAATGATGGGCTCGGGCGCCGAAGCCGGGCACGAGGCGGTCGAGTATCTGGTCGCGCGTGGCGAAAAGGTCGGGATGATCAAGGTGCGTCTGTACCGCCCGTTCGACGCTGATGCGCTGTTCAAGGCGCTGCCCAAGACGGTCAAAATGATCGCCACGCTTGACCGGACCAAGGAGCCGGGTGCCGACGGCGAGCCACTGTACAAGGACGTGCTCGCAGCGTTCGCCGAGCGACATGCGATCGGCAAGCTACCGTTTGCCGACCTGCCGAGGGTGGTCGGCGGGCGCTACGGTCTTTCGTCGAAGGATTTCACGCCGGCGATGATGAAGGCCGTTTTCGACAACCTGGCTCAGCCGGAACCCAAGAATCACTTCACCGTCGGCATTAAGGAGGACATCACGAACTCCAGCCTGGATTTTGATCCCGGCTTCGTCACCGAAGGCGCCGACGTGGTCCGGGCGATGTTCTACGGGCTGGGCGCCGACGGGACGGTCGGGGCCAACAAGAACTCGATCAAAATCATCGGCGAGGAAACGGACAACTTCGCCCAGGGTTACTTCGTGTACGACTCGCGCAAAGCCGGCTCGGTGACGGTCTCGCACCTGCGCTTCGGGCCGCGGCCGATCCGCTCGACCTACCTGGTCAACGCGGCGAACTTCGTCGCCTGCCACACGTGGACCTTCCTCGAGCGCTACGACATGTTGAAAAACGCGGTACCCGGTGCCGTGTTCCTGCTGAATAGCCCGTTCCCGACCGAGGAGACCTGGGACCGCCTGCCGCGCAGCACGCAACAGCAGATCATCGACAAGAAGCTGAAGTTCTACGTGATCGACGCCTACAAGGTCGCCAAGGAAACCGGGATGGGGGCCCGCATCAACACGATTATGCAGACCTGCTTCTTCGCGATTTCCGGGGTGCTGCCGCGCGATGAGGCCATCGCCCAGATCAAGGGCGCGATCAAGAAGACCTACGGGGTCAAGGGCGAGGAGATCGTCAAGAAGAACTGGGCGGCGGTGGACCAGACGCTGGCGAACCTGCACGAAATCAAGGTGCCGGACAAGGCTACCAGCACGGTCGAGATGCCGCCACCGGTGCCGGAAGAGGCGCCGGAGTTCGTGCGGAACGTGCTCGGGGAGATCATCGCCGGCCGCGGAGACGACGTGCCCTCCAGTGCCCTGCCCATCGACGGAACGTTCCCGACCGAGACGACCAAGTGGGAGAAGCGCAACATCGCGTTGGAGATCCCGGTTTGGGATCCCGAGACGTGCGTGCAGTGCGGCAAGTGCGCGATCGTTTGCCCGCACGCCGCTATCCGTATGAAGGCCTACGACCCGAAACTGCTCGAAAACGCGCCGGCCACATTCAAGTCGGCCAAAGCGATCGGCAAAGAATACGCCGGGCTGATGATGACCGTGCAGGTCGCGCCGGAGGATTGCACCGGCTGCGCGATGTGCATCGAGGCCTGCCCGGCCAAGAACAAGAAGGAAACGCGGCTCAAGGCGATCAACATGCAGTTTCAGCCGCCGCTGCGCGAATCGGAGCGCGAGTGTTACGACTTCTTCCTCGCGCTCCCGGAGATCGATCGCAGCCGCGTCAAAATCAACACGGTCAAGGGCTCGCAGTACCTTCAGCCGCTGTTCGAGTATTCGGGGGCCTGCGCGGCGTGCGGCGAGACCCCGTATGTCAAGCTGCTGACGCAGTTGTTCGGCGACCGGGCCATCATCGGGAACGCCACCGGGTGCTCGTCGATCTACGGCGGGAACCTGCCCACGGCGCCGTGGGCCAAGAACCCGGACGGGCGCGGGCCGACCTGGTCCAACTCGCTGTTCGAGGACAACGCCGAGTTCGGCTTCGGCTTCCGCCTCACGCTCGACAAGCACAACGAGTATGCCCGTGAGCTGGTCGCGCAGTTGGCGGACACCGTCGGCAAAGACCTGGCCGACGGGCTGCTGACCGCGGATCAGTCCACCGAAGCCGGCATCGCCGAGCAGCGCGAGCGGGTGGCGGCCCTGAAAGAAAAGCTGCAAAAACTCGATATGCAGGAAGCCCGGCGCTTGCTGGACATCGCCGACGTGCTGGTGAAAAAAAGCGTGTGGGTGCTGGGCGGGGACGGCTGGGCGTACGACATCGGCTACGGCGGGCTGGATCACGTGCTGGCGTGCGGGCGGAACGTCAACGTGCTTGTGCTCGACACCGAGGTTTACTCGAACACCGGTGGGCAGATGTCCAAGGCCACGCCGCGCGGTGCGGTGGCCAAGTTTGCCGCCGGCGGCAAACCGCAGCCCAAGAAAGACCTGGCCATGTTGGCGATGACGTACGGCAGCGTGTATGTGGCCACGGTGGCCCTGGGAGCCAACGATGCCCAGACGGTCCGGGCGTTCATCGAGGCCGAGGCCTACGACGGGCCGTCACTGATCATCGCCTACGCCCACTGCATCGCGCATGGGATCAACATGACCAAGGGTCTGGATAGCCAAAAGAAGGCCGTTCAGAGCGGGCACCTTGCACTGTTCCGCTTCAACCCCGACTTGGCGGCCAAGGGTGAGAACCCGCTCAAGCTCGACTCCAAGGCGCCTTCGATCCAGTACGAGGATTACGCCTACAGTCAGACCCGCTTCAAGATGCTCACCAAGAGCAAGCCGGAGGATGCCAAACGCTTCCTCGAACTGGCTCAGCGCGACGCCCTCGCCCGCTGGCGCATGTACGAGCACTTGGCGGCGATGCACTATGGTCCCGACGGCGGTGACGCCGTGCCCAAGGAATAGACTGTTCACAGGAACCCAAAACGATGAACCTCACCACGAAATACCTGGGATTAACGCTCAAGAACCCGCTGGTATCGGCGGCCGGACCGCCGGCCGAAAGCGTGAGCACTGTTCGGGAGCTGGAGGACGCCGGCGCGTCGGCGGTCGTGCTGCACTCGCTGTTCGAGGAGCAGATCCGCCACGAGGCCGAGGAACTCGACCACTTCCTGGCCTATGGCACCGAGAGCTTCGCCGAAGCGGTGACGTACTTCCCTAAGGCCGAGGAATACAAACTCGGTCCGGAGGAATATCTGGCTCACCTCGGCAAGCTGAAAGAGGCGGTGGACATCCCCGTCATCGCGAGCCTGAACGGTGCCACGGTCGGCGGCTGGGTCGATTACGCCAAGCAGATCGAGCAGGCCGGCGCCGATGCACTCGAGCTGAACATCTACCTGATCGCGGCGGACCCAAAGCTCTCCAGCACCGATCTGGAGCGGCGCTATCTGGAAATCCTCCAGGCGGTCAGGGGTGCCGTGAAGATCCCGATCGCCGTCAAGCTGAGCCCCTTCTTCAGCGCCTTGGCTTCGATGGCTCGCCGGCTCGACGAGGCCGGTGCCGACGGATTGGTCTTGTTCAACCGCTTCTACCAGCCGGACATCGACCTGGAAACGCTGGAGGTGGTCCCCAACCTGGTGCTGAGCGGTCCGTTCGAGATGCGCCTGCCGCTACGCTGGATCGCCATCCTGTACGGACACGTCGGGTGCAGCCTGGCCGGGAACCGGGGCATCTCCACGGGTGAGGACCTCATCAAGATGGTCATGGCCGGGGCCGACGTCACCCAGGTTTGTTCGGTGCTGCTGCGCGAAGGCGTGGGCCACCTGACGGTCATGCTCAACGACGTGCAGAGGTGGATGGCGGAGCACGAGTACGAATCGGTCACGCAGATGAAGGGGAGCATGAGCCAGAAAGCCTGCGCCGACCCGACCGCCTTCGAACGCGCCAACTACGTGAAGGTCCTCCACAGCTATGCGTGATCCCCCGGCCCGTTCGAGAATCTTCAGCGTCGGGCGCGGTTCCCCGTTCTCGGTGGGCGCCGTATAATGCCGGATTCAGGGGTTACGATCTGCCGCCCAGAATCGCTCGCCACGCGGCCCGGACCCGATTGACGCTGATTTGTGTGGTGAGCCTTGCTTTGGAGCAATGCAATGGAGCTTACGAAAGCAGAAGCCCTCGAGTATCACTCGCAGCCCACGCCCGGAAAGATCGAAGTCGTCGCGACCAAGCCGTGCGCTACGCAGCGCGACCTGTCGCTGGCCTACACCCCGGGCGTTGCCGATCCCTGCCTGGAAATCGAGAAAGACCCCGACCTGTGCTACAAATACACCTCGCGCGGCAACTTGGTCGCGGTCATTTCCAACGGCACCGCCGTGCTCGGGCTGGGGGACATCGGCGCCCTGGCCGGCAAGCCGGTCATGGAGGGCAAAGGGGTTCTGTTCAAGCGCTTCGCGGGCGTCGATGTGTTCGACATCGAGGTCGATACGCACGATCCCGAGGAGCTCATCAATATCGTGCAGAAGCTCGAGCCCACCTTCGGTGGGATCAACCTCGAGGACATTAAGGCCCCCGAGTGCTTCATGATCGAGCAGCGCCTCCAGGAGACGATGGACATCCCCATCTTCCACGACGACCAGCACGGTACGGCGATCATCTCGGGCGCCGCCCTGGTCAACGGCTGCATCCTGACCGGGCGTAAGCTCGAGGACGTGCGCATGGTGATCAGCGGGGCCGGCGCCGCCGGCATCGCCTGCGCCAAGTTCTACATTTCCCTGGGAGTCAGGCCTGAGAACGTGATCATGGCCGACTCCAAGGGCGTGATCTACAAAGGTCGCAAAGAGAACATGAATCCGTTCAAGGCGGAGTTTGCGGCGGATACCTCCGCCCGCACGCTGGCCGACGCCATGAAAGGCGCCGATTGCTTCTCCGGCCTGTCACATGCGGGCATCGTCACGCAGGCGATGGTCAAGTCGATGGCCGACAAGCCCATTATTTTCGCGATGGCCAACCCGACTCCAGAGATCATGCCGGACGAGGCCAAGGCTGCCCGCCCAGACGCGATCATCGCCACCGGCCGCAGCGACTATCCCAACCAGGTCAACAACGTGCTGGGCTTCCCGTTCATCTTCCGCGGGGCGCTGGACGTGCACGCCCGCAAGATCAACGAAGAGATGAAGCTGGCCGCGTCCCACGCGCTGGCAACCCTGGCGCGCGAGGATGTCCCCGACAGTGTGCTGCGCGCCTACGGTCTCAAGCGGCTGCAGTTCGGGCCCGACTACATCATCCCCAAGCCGTTCGACCCGCGCGTGCTGATCTGGGAGGCCTCGGCGGTCGCTGAGGCCGCCGTCAAATCGGGCGTGGCACGCGTGCCCATGAAGGACTTCGACGCCTACCGGGCACGACTGGAGGCCTCGCTCTCGCGCTCGCAGCAGTTCATGCGTGCCATCCGCGATCATGCCAAGGGCAGCGGCAAGCGCATCATCTTCTCCGACGGCGAACACCCGAGCATCATCCGAGCGGTCAACATCATTCGCGAGGAGGACCTGGCTCGGCCGGTGCTGGTGGGCAGGCCCGACTTGATCCGGCAGAGAGCGAGCGAATTCGGCGCTGATCTAGGCGACACCGAAATCCTCGACCCCCACATATATCCCGACCGCAAGGTGCTGGCGCAGCACTTCTACGACAAGCGTAAGCGCAAGGGCACGACCCCGGCTGTGGCTCGCTACCGTGTGCGCGTGCCCGACCGGTTCGCCGCCATGATGGTCGACACCGACCGCGTGGATGGGATGGTGTGCGGGATCGGCCGCGGGCATTCCCAAGTGATGCAGGCGCTGTTGCAGACGATTCCGCTGCGCGAGGGCGTCGAGCGCTGCTCGGGCATGTACATCATCCTGACCAAAGAGGACATCCTCTTCTTCGCCGATTGCACCATCCAGGTCGAGCCGACCGCAGAGGACCTCGCCCAGACAGCGTTGCTGACTGCCAACGTCGCCCGCTACTTCGACGTTGCGCCCAAGGTGGCCATGCTGTCGTTCAGCAATTTCGGCGACGTGCGGCACCCCGAGGCCGAGAAGGTCCGCCGGGCCGTCGAGTTGGTCCGCGCCCGCGATCCGGAGCTGTGCATCGACGGTGAAATGCAATTCGACACGGCCTATTCGAAGGACATGCAGGATGAGTTCTTCCCGTTCTGCGAGTTGAAGGGCCGTGCCAACGTGCTGGTGTTCCCGAACCTGGCGTCCGGACTACTCGCGGCCAAGATGGTAACGCGCATGGGGCAGGCCGAGCGTATCGGCCCGCTCACGCTCGGGCTTAGCAAACCGGTCAACGTCCTGCACCTCTCCAGCGACGTGGAGGACGTCGTCAACGCCACTGCCATCACAGTCATCGAGTGTTTGGACGGGACCCTCTGATTCGTGAGCGGACGGCCGGCGCGACATCCCCGCAGCAGGGAGCATACAATACGCGGGCGGGGCGGAGGGCATCTGTAGGCCGCCACCGCCCCCCTGGTTGAGCCTGGACCGAGTGATACTGTGCGCAGGAATACGCTCAACTTCCTGATTGACAGCGTCACCGCGCTAGTAATGCTGGGCATGATCGCGACCGGGCTGCTGGTGCGCTACGTCCTGCCCCCAGGCAGCGGCGGGCATGGTCAGGGACCCGCAAAAGCGCTTTGGGGCCTGGACCGGCACGATTGGGGCGACATCCACTTCTGGACCGCAGTGACGCTCGCCGGGCTGCTGATCCTCCACGTGGCCCTGCACTGGTCGTGGGTGTGTGCGACCATCCGCCGCTGGGTCGTCGGCCCTGAGGCAGCAGGCAGGTCAACGGCTTGGGCGCGTAACGCGTACGGCGTCGCGTTCGTGGGGCTTCTGGTGGTCCTGGTTGGCAGCTTCCTTTGGGTGGCTGGAGCCGGCGTTGAGACCATCGAGCACCAACAGGGGCGCGGCCAGCGCGCCTCACGCCAGGAGGACGACGACGCGTTGATCCGCGGCTCGCTGACGCTGGGCGGGGTCGAGGATTTGACCGGCGTGCCGGTGGCCTTCTTGAAGGCGGAACTGGGCCTGCCGGATACAATATCGCGCTACGAGCGGCTGGGTCGCTTGCGGCGTGAGTACGGCTTTGAGATGTCGGCCGTGCGCGAGATCGTACAGAAGTACCGAGATCAATCGGGCAGCAGTCCATGAGACAGGCACGCGCGCCTTTCAGGACAGGAGCGGTCGTCCGAAAAGTGAGCCTTGGCGTCGGCTTCGCCGTTGTCGTAGTCGTCCTGTTATTGTGGCTGGCAAACGTGTTCACGCCCAAGATCGGGACCGAGCGGCCGGAGGAATCGACAGTCGCCGGGCGCCCCATTGGGGAAACCGGCCTGGCCGAGGCGCGGCTGATTCGGGTGCCCGTCATCGAGTCCGCCGTCGGGACAATCCGGGCCGTGTACGAAACCGCCGTGGCCTCCAAGCTGCTGGCGAAGGTTGTCGCGATCAACGTGCAGGCCGGTCAGTCGGTGCACAAAGGCGACGTGCTGGTTCGCCTGGATGACGAGGACCTCCAGGCCCGACTCGAGCAGGCGGAGGCTACCCTGGCTTCGGCCGTTGCCGCCCGGGACCAGGCCCAGATCGAGCACCAGCGCGTGCAGCGGCTGTTCGAACAAGACGCTGCGGCCAAAATCGAGTTGGAGCGCGCCGCCACCAGCTTAAAGTCCGCCGAGGCGGAGGCGGAACGGGCGCAGCAGGCCCGCCGTGAAGCTGGGACGTTGCTCGACCATTCGACGATCCGCAGCCCGCTGGACGGTATCGTGGTGGACAAGCAGGTCGAGGCGGGCGACACCGCCAAGCCCGGACAGGTACTCGTGACGCTTTACGATCCGTCCCGAATGCAACTAGTCGCGAGTGTCCGCGAGTCGCTCACGCACCGGCTGAAAATCGGACAAAGCATCGGCGTGGAGGTGGACGCGCTCGACAAGGTTTGCGCGGGGCAAATCAGCGAGATCGTCCCGCAAGCGGAATTCGCCAGTCGCACGTTCTCCGTCAAGGTGACCGGCCCATGCCCACCGGGCATCTATTCCGGCATGTTCGGGCGGTTGCTGATCCCGCTGGACGAGCAGGAAGTGCTGGTCATCCCGGAAACAGCCGTCCGTCGCATCGGACAGTTGACCATCGTGGAAGTCGCCGACGACAGCGGGCGTGTGCTGTGTCGCCGGGCGGTGCAGCTCGGGCGCACGTTCGGTACCGAAGTTGAGGTCCTGGCCGGCTTGCGGGCCGGCGAGCGTGTTGGGCTGCTCGGGCCGGCCCCCACGGATTCCAATAGCGAGCCGTCGTAGGTGTCGGGTGCCAGGTCTCCGTGCCGCCGACCAGCGGAAATTGAGCGTCGATGACAGACGAACACGAAGGTGAGACGCAGCATGGCTTCACCAACGCGATCGTTCGCGTCTTTCTCCATTCGAACCTCGCGTTGATCCTGATCCTGTTGGCAGCGGCGCTGGGCATGGCGGCATTGCTGGCCACTCCCCGCGAGGAAGATCCGCAGATCGTCGTGCCGCTGGCGGACGTGTACGTCAACTTCCCCGGGCATTCGGCGGAGGAAGTGGAGCGCCTGGTTGCCACCCCACTCGAAAAGCTGCTCTACCACATCGACGGCGTCGAACACGTCTACTCCATGTCGCGCGCCGGCCACGCCATCATCACCGTACGCTATTACGTTGGTGAGGATCGCGAGCGCAGCTTGGTCAAGCTCTATAAGCGGATCGACGAGAACCTCGACCTCGTCCCGCCGGGCGTCACCGGCTGGGTCGTCAAGCCGGTCGAGATCGACGACGTTCCGATCGTCACCCTCACGCTCACTGGCCGGTCCGCCGACGAGTATACGCTACGTCGCGTTGCCGAGGAGTTGGTCGAGCGTCTGGCGGCGGTCGAGAACATCTCGCGGGCGTACGTGGTGGGCGGGCAGCCGCGCGTCGTCCTGGTCTATCTCGATCCGGAGCGCATGCGGGCTTACAGTGTCTCGCCACTCGAAATCCAGCGGGCGCTGCGCGCCGCCAACGTTACGCGAACGGCCGGGGAGTTCACACGGGCGGACACTGCGTTCCAGGTCGAAGCCGGACGGGCTTTTCTTCGACCCGACGAGCTCAACGAACTGGTCGTCGGCGTGTTCGCCGGCCGCCCGGTGCCACTCAAGGACGTGGCGCGCGTCAGCGACGGACCTGCTGAGCGGGGTGACTACGTCCGGCACGGTTGGGGTCCGGCCCGGGGCTTCGACCATCACGAAGGATTCCCCGGCACGCTCGTCGGCCCACCGGCGCCCGCAGGGTCCCCCGCGGGGACTAGTGAAACCTCACACCCTGCCGTCACCATCGCTCTAGCCAAAAAGAAAGGCACTAACGCGGTCCGGGTCGCCGGAGAGATCCTCAAATACGCGGAAGAGCTCAAAGGCGAGGTCGTGCCGGACGACATCGAGATCGTCATCACGCGCAACTACGGCCTCGCCGCCGACGAGAAGGTCAACGAGCTTGTCAAGGCCCTGGCGGTAGCGGTCTTCATCGTGATCGCGCTGCTGACGCTCGGGCTGGGCTGGCGTGAGGCGCTGATCGTCGCAGTGGCGGTGCCGGTCGTGTTCGGGCTGACGCTGACCGTCAATCTAGTGGGCGGCTACACGATCAACCGCGTCACCCTCTTTGCGCTGATCCTGTCGCTGGGGCTGCTGGTGGACGACCCGATTGTGGATGTCGAGAACATCTCGCGCCACTTCAGCCTCAGACGGCGGGCGACACGCCGCATCGTGCTCGAAGCGGTGGCTGAGATCCGCCCGCCGCTGATCACCGCCACCTTGGCCGTGATCGTCTCGTTTCTGCCGCTGTTCTTCATCACCGGCATGATGGGGCCGTACATGCGGCCGATGGCGTTAAACATCCCGGTCACCATGCTGATGTCGATGGTAGTCGCGTTCACCATCACGCCCTGGCTGGCCTATCACGTGCTCAAACGGCGTCGCGGCGTGAACGGCGCCGCGGCGGGCGGACACGACGGGGCGGAAGATGATGTCGCGGCGATGCAGCGCAGTCCGCTCTACCGCGTGTTTCGTCCGCTCATGGCGCCGCTGCTGCGCTCGCGGGCCAAGGCCTGGGGGTTCCTGGGGATCATGGCGTTGCTGACGGTCCTGGCCGGCGGGCTGGCCGCCGGCCGCAGCGTCCCCCTCAAGATGCTGCCGTTCGACAACAAGAACGAGCTGCTGCTCGTGCTCGACTTCGACGAGGGCACGACGCTGGAGCGCAGCGACGCGGCGGTGCGCGACTTCGAACGCTTCCTGGCGGGCGTGCCGGAGACGACTGACTTCACCAGTTACGTTGGCCTCGCCAGCCCAATGGACTTCAACGGTATGGTGCGGCACTACTATCTACGGCAAGGACAGAACGTTGCCGAGATTCGCGTGAACCTGGTTGGCAAGGGCAGCCGCTGGGACCAGAGCCACACCATCGGCCTGCGGCTGCGCAATGATCTGACGGAGCTTGCCGAACGGCACGCCGCGAACCTGAAGATCGTCGAGCTTCCGCCGGGGCCGCCGGTGATCAGCACACTGGTGGCCGAGGTTCGCGGCCGGCCGGACCACACCTATGACGATCTGGCTGCCGCCGCCAAGACGGTTCGTGCCCGTCTGGAGCGCGAGCCCGCGGTGGTGGACGTGGACGACACGGTCGAAGCTGACAGTCGCAAGCTCGTCTTCGTGACCGACAAGGAGAAAGCGGCCCTCAACGAGGTTTCGGTCGCTGAAATCGCCGAAACGATTGGTGTAGCGCTGGGCGGAACCACAGTCGGCACGGTTCAGCACTTGGGGGAACGGAATCCATTGCGGATCGAGCTGCGCTTGCCGCGCGCACTCCGTTCGAGCACCGCCGACCTGAGTCGCATTCATGTCAGGAGTCCCGCTGGAGCGCTGGTGGCGCTGGCCGAACTCGGCCATTGGGAAGAGCAGGTCGTTGACCGGACAATCTACCACAAGGACCTCGAGCGTGTCGTGTACGTCTTCGCGGAAACCGCCGGCCGCCCGCCGGCGGAGGTGGTCGTAGACGTTCAGGCTGACCACCTGGAGGGTGAGCCGCGGGCTTCGGCCCGTGTGGACAGCCCTGACCACGAGCAGCTCGGCAGCGGATGGCTCGAACCTGCCGAGGCACGCGCGTTATCGCGGCGCACGTTCTTGACCAACGGTGGCGGGATCCGGTGGTCGGTGCCGGAGGGTATCCGGGTAGACTTCGCCGGCGAGGGTGAGTGGCAGATCACGCTCGACGTGTTCCGCGACCTGGGTTTGGCTTTCGCCGCCGCCCTAGTCGCGATCTATATCCTGCTCGTGGCCCAGATGGGCTCGTTCGTGATCCCCCTCGTCGTCATGCTGGCCATCCCGCTGACGATCATCGGCATCATGCCGGGCTTCTGGCTGCTGAACCTGATCGCCGGCGGGCAGGTCGGCGGCTATGCCGACCCGATCTTCTTCACCGCTACCGCCATGATCGGCATGATCGCATTGTCCGGGATCGTCACGCGGCAGGCAATCATCATCATCGACTTCATCCATCTCTCGCTGCGCCGCGGGCACTCGCTATTCGACGCGATCATGGCCAGTTGCGTCGTCCGCCTGCGACCGATCCTGCTGACCGTGCTGACCGCGATGCTCTCGGCGGTGCCGATCACGATCGACCCGGTTTTCTCCGGTTTGGCTTGGGCGCTCATCTTCGGCCTGTTCGCCTCGACGGTCTTCACGCTCTTCGTTATCCCGGTGGCGTACTGGCTGCTCTACGTCAACCGGAAGGGCCACGGCCTATCTGACGTGGCGGCGGACGCATAGCGGCAAACCGTCGGCGTGGCCTGCCGCGCGGTTGGGACGCACGTTCGACGACGAGATCGAGCGAGCCGAGATGTGCATCCCAGCTCGCGCATGACATCCTGTTACCGCGGTCGTGTTCCCAGTTCAACGTCGCCTAGCGACGACGCGTTGTCGTATTTTTAGGAAACACAGGCCGGTGAAGATCACCGGAACGAAGCCGACCGCGGCCGGGCCACAAGCGCCCGGTCCGCAAGCACCGAGGCCGCACAGGTCAGGCAAGGGTTCCTGGGTCCCAGCGTCTGCTCCACCCGTGCCATCTTGGGTGTCGTCCCCGGCATCGCCAGCTTGATCATCGCCGCCATCCTGCGTTCCATCGTCGCCGGAATCGTCCGCCCCGTCGCCATTCGTCGGCGGCTCTTCGGGAACGGATTCTTCGCAGGCGTCGCCGATGCCGTCGCCATCCGAATCGGCTTGGTCAGGGTTGGCCAGTGTCGGGCAATTGTCGCAATCGTCCGGGATCCCGTCGCCATCGGCGTCCGATTCGCACTCGTCGGGAATGCCGTTGCTGTTGCAGTCGCTGCTGGTTCCGTTGGCGATATCGACGTCGTCCGCGATGCCGTTCGCGTTGCAGTCGTCGGTGGGGCAGCCCTGCTCATCCACTGCCGTGCCGGGCGGAGTGTTTGGACACAGGTCATCGCAGTCGGACACCCCGTCGCCGTCGTCATCGTCCGATTCCTCGCATTCGTCCGGGATTCCGTTGTCGTCGCAATCCGTGCTGGTCCCGTCGAGAATGTCGCAGAGGTCCACCACGCCGTTAACGTTGCAGTCGGACAACCCGCTGAAGATATAAACGGTGCCTGCGTCCATGCCGGCCGGCGTGTCGCGGAACCAAGCCCCGGCGAGGGCGCGCTCCCCGCTGATCGATGCGGATACGCCGAAGCCGTCAAAAGAAGCGCCGTCCGATTGCATCAGAGTGGCGGCCTGCGCCCAGTTGCCGCCGCTTTGGCGAAACACATATGCCACGCCCGTCAATGAGGCGCTCGGGGCGCCGATAACCGTCCAATCACCGCTGATGGAAAGGGCGGAGCCGAATGAATCCCCGGCGGCACCGTCTGACGCGGTCAGCTTGCCCTGCTCCGTCCAGCTCGAGCCGTCGAAGTCGAACACGTAGGCCGAGCCCGAGGCAGAGCCGGCGTCGTCGTCTCCCGGAGCACCAATGACAGCCGTGTTGGTGTCGATGGCGACCCTTCGGCCGAACTCGTCCAACGCCGCGGCGTCGGAGGCGGTCAGTGTCGTCTCTTCGTTCCACGTGGCGCCGTCGTAGCGGAAGACGTAGGCGGCACCCGAACGGGAGCCGTCGTCGTCTTTACCGTAGGCGCCGACAAGGATGACATCGTCATGCACCGCGACGGACGCGCCGAACCAGTCTTCGTCGGCGGCATCGGACGCGGTAAGCTTGGCCTCTTCGATCCATGCGCTGCCGTTGAAGCGGTAGACGTAGGCTGCCCCACTATCGGAGCCGCCGTCGTCGCGCCCGATCGCTCCCGCGACCGCCACGCCGCCGTACACCGACACCGCGTCGCCGAGCAGATCCTCGGCGGCGCCATCGGAAGCGGTCAGCTTTGCTTGCTGGGTCCAGCCAGCGCTGTCGTACCGGAACACGTACGCGCTGCCGGTCCCGGAGCCCGCATCGTCATCGAGCCGAGCGCCAACCAGCACAACATCCCCGTTCACTGCGACCGCCGTGCCGAACAGATCCGCCGCAGCCCCGTCGTCCGCCAATAGCTTGGCTTCAAGCGTCCAATTCACACCGTCGAAGCGGTAGACATAGGCGGCGCCGGCATCGCCCCCGTTCGTGTTGTCGTTGTATAGGGCTCCGACGACGGCCACATTGCCCTCAAAAGCGACGGATGCGCCGAAGGAATCGGAACTGCCCGCGTCGGACGGCGCGAGCTCGGCGGCTTCCTCGACGATGCACTGTGCCATTGCCGCACTCGCGCTGATCAGGGCCAAGAGGGATGCGCAAACCGCCAGCCATCCCGAAGTGATACGGCATCCTCTAGTCATGCGATTCTCCTTTTCGGGTGCTGAACGGCGGCGGCACCCTGGGCTTCGCGAACATATCGCGTCGCTGTAGGCGTTTCCGAAGCGTGGTGCCCCGCGCGCGCCACACGGCCGTCGTTCCAGAACGCCGCCGCGCTGAGAACCACCGAACTTAATATCGGCACGCGGCGTCGGCTACTTTTCTGCCATGGGGAGCCCGGCGGGGCGTCTGCACACAGGTTTCCGCGTGAAGCGAGGGGGCGGCCGCCGTTGAACCGGCGCACACAAAGCGGGACAGCGTGCCTACACTGTCCCGCTTATATGTTCAGCCAGAGTGTGCTTCAGCGTTCGCGGCCTAACGCCGACGGAGCAACGCTACCGCCCCAAGCAGCAAGACGCTCAGCGTACTGGGCTCCGGCGTAATATAGATATCGTCGAGGTGCAGCCAGTCGCCAGGGTTGGGGTTGTCGGCCAGCGGGATGGTATCGAGCCAAATGTTAAGCTGGTCGATGCAGGCCTCCCCGAACCAGGGTTCATCCGTGGCCCCCTGAATATCTCAATACATGATCACACAGCTACCTACCATCGGGATACGCGTACGGGGCCGCCCGCGTATCGCCCCAGAAGCTAGAGGGTATCCAGGCCGAAAGGGCGCGGACGACGCCCCCGTTGCGATTCAACCTGCCAGCGATGTGGGTTAGCCCTCACTCGGCCAAGCTTCGAATGAAGATATCGGAGAAGTTGGACACCGGGTCTTCGGTCAAGTTGGTCGCCTTGCTCTCGAACACGACCAGTCTCCCGTCCGGCGTCAGACGGGGCCGCGTGCTGCCGGCATTCCCCTGTACACCCTCGCTGTCGATGCTCCGCATCATCGTCGTTCCAGTCCGCATATCGCGAACGAACACGTCGCTCTCGCCGTTGTTGTCCTCAGCCACGAGGTCGGCGGCCAGGCTCTCGAAGACAATGTACCGCCCATCTTCCGAGACCATCGGGGCACCGCTGGCACCATCGCCGGTCTCGCCGGACGGAAGCACGCTGACCGCGACGGTGGCACCGGTGGAGCGGCTGAACATGTAGACGTCGCGGACCCCGTTGACGTCCGCTGCGCTGATATTGCTCGCGTCGCTTTCGAAGACGATGAATTGTGCGTCGGGCCCTGCCAAGTGCGGGTTGAGGCTGTCCCCGTCCGTTTCGAACCCGCCGGCGCCGTGGCTAACCCGGACGGTCTGCCCGGTCAGTAGCTCGTGGAGGAAGAGGTCGGCGACACCGTTCGTGTCGTCCACAACCAAGTTGGACGCCCGGCTGGCGAAGACGATGTAGGCGCCGTCGGCGGAAATCGCCGCGTCAAAGCTCTGGTCGTTCCCCTCTTGGCCGTGCGAACTCTCGCTGACACGCCATGTCTGCCCCGTCTGGCGATCGTGGACGAACACGTCGCGCGTGGCATTGTTGTCGCCCGGAACCAGGTTGTCGGCCATGCTTTCGAAGACGATGAAGCGGCCATCGGCCGAAATGGCGGCATTCTCGCTGGAAAGGTTGCCGCGGATGGCAGAGCGACAAAACGGCGAACTCCGGCGGCCCGCCGCGGTCGGCCCGGAACCACTCCGCACCCGCCCCGCCGGCCCGGTTCCCGCCAAAAAGCCTTCAAAGCTCGCTTGTTTTGGGACTAGAAGCGGCCCCCACCCTTTTCTTCGAAAAGGATAGCCCACCCGCGCGACGCTTACCCGACGCTGGTCCGCGCAAAAGAAAGCGGGCAGCTCGAGCTCGCCAGCCCGACCTACCCGCATCTTCGACCAAAGTCAGTGTCGCGGTTACGGCTACCTGCGTCGCCGGGCGAACGCGACCGCCGCCATGAGCAACAACAACCCGGATGGTTCCGGAACCCACGCGTTGGTCTCCAGAGCATCCACGTTGTCGTCGAACAGCAACCCGAGGGAGACCGCCGGATAGGCGACCACCGAGGCTCCGCCAAAGGCGCTGTAGAAAACGTCGGCCGCCGAAGCGCCCCACACGGCCAGCGACGGTGAGCCGGGCGCCAACGAGAAGTAGGCCCCGGGCGGCAACCCGAGGTGCTCGGTGAGCAAAGCTAGCGCGTCGATGTCGTCGTCAGCCAACAACCCCATGCTGAGATGGTCTGCGTACACCCGAAAGCTGCCGTGGTTGGGGTACGCATCCGAAACCAGAATGTCCGCCGGGGAGAGCCCGCCCAAGCTCGGCGACGCCGCATCGAGCGAGAAGTAAACCCACGTATCCTGAATCTTGTCTTGATTGTAGTCGAACTCCTCCATGCTGTACGCGTCGAGGTTGTCCTCGCACGGCAGCAGTCCGAACTGACCCGCGGGCACGTCGAGCGCGTTGAAACCGACCGGTGGCCACATCACGCCATTACCGTTCACGGTGACAAATGTGTCGGGACCCTGTACATTCCCTTGCCATTGCCACCTGACCGGGGTACCCGGGACTCCCATCGACTGCCGGTCCACCGAGAAGTAAATGATGTCTGGGCACTGTTCGAACGTAACGACGTCGAAACCTTGCGAAAGAGCATCGACATCATCGACGAAGGGGGCCGGGTTCAACCCCAGGTTGTTCCGCCAAACGTGCACGAACGGACCGGGTACCAGCAAGTCCGCCGGATCGGCCGACACCGAGAATCGATCCACCGAAAAGACATCAGCCGGGGCAGGCATCGCCGCCCAGCCACAAACAACTGCCGCTACCAACGTTACTCTCAAAGCTCCTCTCATGACTCCTCTCCTTAGATTAGATCTGCAATACACGCTGCTCGTTGGACATGTCCATTCCATCTTCTTGAACACAGCCCGGCGGCTCGTCAACCAACTCCGGTCGGATGTGTACCCGTCGGGGTCTTCAAGGTTGCCCTGCTCAGCGCGAGCACAATCTGGGCTTCCTCACTCCGATCCGATATTCACGCTAATCCACTCGCCCCCGCAAGTCAAGCAGAAAGAAAAAAACATGGAATGCCGGCCGCGCGCGTGCTCCGGGCCGTCCGCACTCGCCCCTACGCCTCACTGAGGGTGCCTGTGCTGCTCACAAACATCGCGGCCCGATAATATCGGACGTTAGCCCCGCGCGGACAGCGTCAAACCCGGGCCCGGGCGTGCACCAGTGCACGCCCGCTGGCCAAGCCAGCCCGCCAGCCGGCGCGGCAGCTCTGCTCAGCCCACGGCACGCAGTCTACCGGACCGGCCGGCGTTGAGAGGGCGCGCACAAAGCGGGACGGCGCTGCCAACGCCG
>CAZNFA010000012.1:0-101627 GCA_964572345.1 uncultured Planctomycetales bacterium | reverse complement strand
ACGTGGCCCGCCCGTGTGCGAGCGCGAAACCCTCGCTCGCGCTTCGGGCTCGGCGGGTGGCGTGCCCAAGCGTAGCGCGGCCATGCAGGCGTGAGCGAAGACCACGCCCGCGCCGGTGCCTTGGGCGTCTCGCGCGGTGGTTCCCCCCGTATCGACGACTTCGTCGCCGGAGTTCTACCTTAACCCAGCGTTTGCCACAGGGCCATTTGCGGGACTGTCGCGACGACACCTCCGCCGAATCCGTCGCCTTGCCAGAGCTCTTCAGATATCGGACATTCGCCCGGCCGAATTTGCGCAGTTTAACGGTGGATTCTGAAGACAGGCAATCTATGGTATTGAATACTCCTTATGGCGGGGGAACCGAGTGCCAAACTCTATCCGGAGGGGAGCAATGCACGGAAAGAAGCCGGCCCACGTGGCCCGTGGGCGCACTGCCGCGTTCATCATGCTCGTTTCAGCGGGGCTGGCGTCCCTGACGTGGTCAGCATGCGGACTGGCACCGACTGATCTCACGGAACTCGCTGATGGTTCGGTGGCTGCCGAAACCTGGCAACCGAAGACTGCCGGCGCCTTCCAACATCCGGACCGAGAGGGGGACGGCGAGGACACGCTGGACGGCAGCGAAGGCGGCGCGCCCGATGATGATGGGGCGTGGTACGATCACGATCCGTCGACCGACGAGGACGATCCGTCGACCGACGAGGACGATCCCGTAAGCCCGGCGCTCCTTGCGGTCAGCACGTACACGCTCGACTTTGGGTCGTCCGAGACGTGCCTGGCGTTCACGCTTAGGAACGGCGACAGCGAGCCTTTGGAATATACGGTTACCGCCACCGCGAATTGGCTGGAAGTACTCTCGCCAGAGGGGGTGCTGCAAGGCCAGGAAGACACGGTCGTGTGGGCGCAGGTGAGACGTTGCTGCAGTGATTGGGACGAGGGTCTTAACCATGCCGAGCTGATCATCGAAGGCGGCAACGGCGAGGTCCACGTGATAGCGGTCACTGTCGAGGTCCCCGGATCGCCATCCCGCGACCAGATCGCTCTCTGGCTGGAATCGTTGCCCCCCCTGCCCAAGGTGCACTACAGCTATCCGGCAAACGCCTGGCGACTGGGGGTCGCGGATCAGCACGCGGCGGCATACCACTGGGTACGGATCACGCGCTCGCTGGCACTAACGGCACGCTGGGTGAGCGAGGCGCCCCTGCGCGAGGCCGTGGCACTCTGCCAGCTGGTGAACGATGAGAACCCGGGCGTAAACGCGACCCTGGTGCTGAACTACAGCCCTTACCACTACGTGTTTCCGGCGGGCATGCCGCCGACCTACGATGGGCCAGAGTATCTCGAAGAACTCGAACTGTGTCACGAGCGGATGACGTTGGTGAAGAGCTGGCTCGACCAGGCGAATGCCGATTTCGACGCCACCGTCAGCGTGTCGTCATTACTATTGGACTGTGAATTGCCGGGGTGGAACACGCACGAACAGGGTGAACCGGACGCGCCCGAGTGGCAGGCGGCGCTCAAGGAGAAGTACGACGCCATCTACCTTATTTGCAAGGACGTGTTTCCGGACACGTACGTCGATTGGTTCAACCGAGGTAAGCCGTGCTGCAAACGGCGGTTCACGACCGACGAGTTGGGCGATTCGTATTCGCGTGACGCGTACTGGACGAACAACCCATTGCGACTGCGTGAAGAATTTCGCGAGACCCACGACCAGGCCCAGACCGATGGGGTCGACCGATTGCTGGCCTGGCTGGCGCTAGGGGCCGGTTGGATCGAGAGGCCCGGTGGCGGCTTGCCGAACACCTGGGTGTGCGACCTGGAGTATGACGCCAGCTACTCGTGGCAGCTCGGCGCCGAGGTCAACGACCCAGGAAGCTGCCACGACCCCGACTCCGCGGCGATGTGGGATGCCGTGGACGCGGTTGCTTTCTACCCGGGCCCCGGCGATGTGCGTACCCCGCGTTTCTTCCGGCACTTCGCCGACTACGTTCGCGGCGCGCATGGTCTGCCTCCGCTAGAATGAGGCGAAAACGTGTTGGGCGCTGCGCGCCGCTAGCGTACGTGGGCTAGACGGCCCTCGCTTGTTCTACGCCCTGCGCATTGGCAGTGTGCTTAAGGCCGTCTTCGCCGCGCTCTTTGGGCAGGGCGAAGAAGCGTGCAAGATCCTTATTCGCTGCCTTACTCCTTATGGCACACAATGGGCCCTCATATCCGTAGTTGATGATTTGGTCTATGAGATCAGCAACCTCCCGATGGGTGGTGAGGTTTCGGATGCCAGCCATGGTGAGCCCATGAATGCCTGCCGCTTCCCGCTTCCCTGCCAGTCGCCGGTACTCGGCAACCAGCCGCTCCTTGAGCTGCTCGTGCTGTTCTTTCCGGTGTCGGGAGACAGCCAGACGGTGGGAGACAATCCCTCCCACAAGTGTGCCGAGGATGCCGGTGGCCACCGCATAGAGTGGACGTATGCCATCCATGGCATTAGCCCCTATCCTCGCCTGTCGTTGACATATCTGCTGTCTTCGTCTGATAGCCGCTCAAGCTAGTCCGGCTGTAGGTAGTCCAGCCCCATGTGCTGGCTGCCGCAATGATGAGGCTTGCACGGTC
Source organism: uncultured Planctomycetales bacterium (assembly GCA_964572345.1). Taxonomy (GTDB): domain Bacteria; phylum Planctomycetota; class Phycisphaerae; order UBA1845; family Fen-1342; genus JAUWXH01. The sequence continues at coordinate 99,020 of CAZNFA010000012.1, read as the reverse complement.
TGACGCGGTCAGGCCGTGGGGGGGCCAACAGAGCCCGACGCGCCAGCGAGGGAACCGCCAACGGCTGGCGGTCAGCTTTGGCCCTAAGCGAGCCGGCATTCTACGTGGCCCGCCCGTGTGCGAGCGCGAAACCCTCGCTCGCGCTTCGGCCTCGGCGCGTGGCCACGGTCTGACGCAGTCAGGCCGTGGGGGTGTAGGATCACGGCCAAGCTGGCGCTTGACCGTGCCATCCGGCCGAATGGCTCGGCCGGAGCTTCGCCCTCCCACACTGGCGGGCAAGCCGCCAGTGGCACCCGGCGTGAGCCAAGACCATGGCCGCGCTGCCGCCTTGGGCATGCCACACAACCGTCCCGTAGGGACGCTGTGAAAGTAGCCCAGCGATTCATCGCTGGGAAACGGAGGTGCGGGAAGCGCACGAGTCCCGTAGGGACGAATGAACCTGCGCACGGACGCTCAGCCGTCCCTATGGGACTGAATAGTCCGTCGTGGCGCCAGCGATCCCAGCACTGCGTGCTGGGCTATTCTCAGGCGCCCCTGCGGGGCTGCATCCGGGTGAAAACGGCCACGCCGCGCGGAAGGAGAGGCCGAGCGCCTCGCCGTCCCACACTGGCGGGCAAGCCGCCAGTGGCACCCGGCGCCGCTGGCTTGGGCATGCCACCCAACCGCGCTACTGTTTCACACGGCGACGGGCAGCGCGGGTTCGGCTGGCTACCAAAGCGGCCACGCGGCGGATGTGCTCCGGACCGGTCCCGCAGCAGCCGCCGATGATGTTCGCACCCGCCTCGATCAGCGTGGGGATGTGGCTGGCGAACTCGTCGGGCGTCTGCTTGTAGACGGCTCGGCCGCCTTCCAGCTCGGGCAGGCCGGCGTTCGGCTTGACCCACAGCGGACGCTCGCTATTCGCCCGCAGCGCGACCACCACCGGCAGGATGTACGCGATCCCCGAACCGCAGTTGCAGCCGATCACGTCCGCGCCGGCTTCTTCGAGCGAAGCGGCCCCTTCGTCCGCCGACACTCCCATCATCGTGCGCGTGCGCTGCGGGCCGGAATCGAACGACAGGCAGGCGAACACCGGCAAAGCGGTCACGTCCTTCGCCGCTCGGATCGCCAACGCGACCTCCGCCAACTCCGAGAACGTCTCCAGCAAGATGGCGTCCACCCCACCTTCAGCCAGCGCGCGCGCCTGCTCCGCGAAGACTTCGGTAAGCTGGTCCTCGCTGGCCTCGCGGACGGCGAGGATCTTCCCGCTGGGGCCGATCGACCCGACGACAAACGCGTCCGCATCACGGACGGCCGCGCGGGCCAGCCGGGCCCCGGCCCGATTGATCTCGGCCACATTGTCCTTGACGCCGCGCTGTTCTAGCGCAAAGCGGTTGGCCGAGAACGTGTTGGTGGTAATGAACTTGGCCCCGGCCGCCAGGTATTCCTGGGCCAGACTGGTGACCAGGTGCGGGTGGGTGAGGTTGGCGGTCTCGGGCATGACGTCGGTGGCCAACCCGCGCATCTGAAGCTGTGTGGACCAGCCCCCGTCGGCCACGGTCACGCCGGCTCCGAGCTTCTTGAGATCGAGTTTCACGGGGCGTCCCTTTCCGCGAGGACGGGGCGGCCGGCGAGGATGTTGTCCAGTCGGCGGCAGATATCCGCCGGCTCGCCGTCCCCTTCATAGATCAACGGGCCAGTGTAGCCCACCGAGCGCAGCGCGCCGACGACGGCGGGCCAATCGACACTCCCCTCCCCCAACGGGCAGAACCCCGCGCTGCCGGGCCGGTTCAGATCATAGTCCTTGATGTGGACCCGGGCGATGCGGCCGCCCAGCGTGGCGATCCAATCTTCGGGGTAACCGAACGCCAGCACGTTCCCCACGTCGAGATAGAAGCCGACGAACGGGGAATTGACGCGGTCGATCAGGTCCGCCGCCTCGACCGGCGAAAGCAGAAAGCGGTTCCAGACATTCTCGAGCGCGATGGTTACGCTGCGGGCTTCCGCCTCGTGGCGCAGCGTGGACAACGCGTCGAGCGTGCGTTGCAGTGCGTCGGCGTAGGCGACCTGCATGCGTGTATCGTTCGCTCTTCCCACCACCGCCGGGACGACCAGGATCGCCCCGGCACCCAGCGCCGCCGCCCGGTCGAGCATACTGAGCGTCAGCTCGACGGCCTGACGGCGATCGGCCTCGTCCGGCGAGGCGTAGTTGACCCGCCAGAAATCAACCGTCGCGAGCCCGGCGATCTGCAACCCCCGGTCGGCCGCGTTCTGAGCCAATGCGGTGCACTCGTGCAGCGGCGTCTCCGGCCGCAGCGGTCCATCATCTGAGAGGACGAGCTCGATCGCGGCGAATCCGGCTGACGCGGTCGCGGCGAGCTGCTCATCGAGCGGTGTTTCCGGGGCGAAGGTCCAGGCGTTGAGGGCGGTGAACATGGTCACTCCCGATAGCTCGGAATGTCTGCCGCCGCCCGGCCCGGATAACCGACCCGGTGGACAGACCCGACACCTTATGCGGCGACAGCCCGAGCCGCCCGCTGATTATCCGTCAGCGCCTGCCAATAAAACAAGGCCGGCACCCACTGGGTATGCCGGCCCGCTATGAGAAGGAAGAGAATCCTTCCCTCCGGATCGCACCGTGATGCGCGGCTCCCGGAATCTCCGCCGCAAGCCTCCTGCCCGCGGTCGCAGCTCCATCACGGGGAAATATGAAAAACAAACGCCCGCAAGCCAAACGGAAGTCCGCCGCCAATGCCGATTTCCCCGGATTCGTTGAGCCGTCCAGCCAGAGTGCTATAATTTGTGGTTCGCGACAGATGGCGTGTGTCTGAGCTGCGGGGTGTGAGCTTCCGAGGTGCCGGCAGGCCGCTCCTTACGGCGCCGCTCGGTCTTGAACAGGAGGGCCCAATGGCGTCTCTGGTTCCGGCAAGCATGTTCTTCACGCGCGGCGTCGGCAAGCACCGCTACAACCTCCAGTCCTTCGAGGTAGCGCTACGCAGTGCCGGCATCGCGCACTGCAACCTTGTGAAGGTTTCCAGCATCTTCCCCGCGGGCTGCAAAATCGTTCCGCGGCGAAGCGGGCTCAAGAAGCTGCTGGCCGGCCAGGTAACCTATTGCGTCCTGGCCGAGGCCCGCACTGATGAGCCCAGCCGGCTCGTCTCCGCCGGCGTCGGGCTGGCGATCCCCGCCGGCAAAGGTGAGTACGGCTACATCTCCGAGCACCACGCCTTCGGCATGACCGAAAGGAAAACCGCCGACCTGGTCGAGGATATGGCCGCCAGCATGTTGGCCTCGACGCTCGGGCTCGAGTTCGATCCCGACGCCGACTACGACGAACGCCGCGAGATCTACCGCATGAGCGGCCGCATCGTTACGACCCGGGCAATCGTCCAGTCCGCCGAAGGTGATAAGAACGGTTTGTGGACCACGGTGCTCGCCGCGGCGGTGTTCCTGCTGGAATGAGGCGGTCCGGCTCCGGCCCGCGATAAGGCAGGCACGTGCGCCGATCCGGCCGGCGGCGCAATTACATCGGACTCTGAGGGAAGGCAACATGCCTGAGACCGCGCCGGACAACTTTCTCGCCCTGGACGCCCGCGAAGCGAACTACAAGACCGCTCGCTTCGCACTGCTGCCGATCCCGTACGACGCGACGGCCAGCTTCGGCGTGGGGGCGCGCGCGGGCCCGCGCGCCATCATCACCGCCTCGCAACAGGTTGAAGACTACGACGAAGAACTCGGCCGCGAGTCTTACCGCGCGGGGATCGCGACGCTGGCCCCGCTCGAGCCCGACGCGCGCGGGCCGCAAGCGATGGCCGAACGCATCTACAAGGCCGCCCGCAAGATCGTGCGCGACGGCAAGTTCCTGATCGGGCTGGGCGGGGAACACAGCATCAGCGCCGCGCTGGTCCGCGCGGTCCACACGCGGCACAAGCAGCTCAGCGTGCTACAGATCGACGCGCACGCCGATCTCCGCGACACCTATCAGGGCTCGCCCTTCAGCCACGCCTGCGTCATGCGGCGTATCCACGATCTGGGGGTAGGCGTGGTCGGCGTGGGGATCCGCAGTTACTCGGCCGAGGAGGCGCGCTTCATTCGATCCGCTGGTAAACGCATGTTCTCCGCCCGCATGTGCCACGAGTCGGACGGATGGATTGACGAGGTCGTCGCTGGGCTCGGGCCGACGGTCTACGTCACCATCGACATCGACGGGTTCGACCCGGCCTACGCGCCCGGGACCGGCACGCCGGAGCCCGGCGGCCTAAACTGGTATCAGGTGACCGACTTGCTCGCGGCGGTCGCGCGTCAACGTCGGATCGTCGCCGCCGACGTGGTCGAGGTTCGGCCCATACCGCCTAATACAACGACCGAGTTCCTCGCCGCGCGACTCGTTTACCGGCTCATCGGCCTCGTGACGCGCTGAGCTCGAGCGCGTGACAACTTGCCGGGCACCGGCCGGCGACGTAGCTTGCCGCCATGACATCCGGCTCACAGCCGAACCGCAGCCGACGCGTGAACGTCGCGGCACTGACTGTTCTCGTCGCGGCGGCGACCGTCAGCGCCCTCGCCGGCTGGAGCGCGCTGGGACTGTGGCAGGGCCTGCCCTACTCGCAGATCAAGGCGCTGTCCGGCGAGGAAGTCGTGGCGGCGTTCCGCGCCGCCAGCCTGTCCGCACCCGAGCAGGTGCGTGAGGCCTGGCTGCTGATCGACGTGGGCAAGCAGTTCACCGCCGCCCTGCGGGACGAGGCGGCATTGGAACGGCTGAGCGGGGAGGTCGCCTCGTATGCCGCCGGCCAGACGCACACGCAGCTCGGCCGACTCCAGCAGGCCGCCACCCGCATGCTCGAGCTGGAGCGTGCCACGACGCCGATCGAGCAGTGGTGGCCCGCGCTGGAGCCTTACCTGACGGGTTTGAGCCAAGCCAACTTCGCCCATTTCGAGCACGAGCTGATCGTCGCCTGGACGGACGTATACCGGTCACTCGGGGTCGCGCCGGGCACGGCCTGCCGCAACGCGCGCCTCCACGTCGGACATCACCACGGCCCGTTTCTACAGCACTTCGTCACGCAGCTGCGGCGGGTCGCCCAGGCCGAAGAACAGCGCGACAACCCCGTGGCCGCCCAGACCTGTCGCACGATCATGCGGCGTCTGCTACGGCAGTGGGTGCTGGATCGCGGGCCACCCGGCGTTCGGCTCCTGGCGGCCGACATGCTCGCCGACATGCTCGAAGCCGAGCCAGCGTCAACTGCCGCCTCGTCGGCAAGTCGGTTAGCCCGGGACCTGCGTGCGTGGCGGGTGCTCTACCACGAGAATGCCCGCCAAAGACCCGTCGAGTTCCTCAGGCTCACCAGCGAACCGTCGCTGTGCCCACGCGAGTACGAGCGGCTGTTCACCTGGCTCGCGCTCAGCACGTGGACGTGTGCGGCGGCGATCGGCGTCGGGGTGGTAGCCCTGCTGACGGGCTGGGCGTGGCTGATCCGCGGTCGCGGCGATGCGCATCCGCTCCGCGCGTTCATCATGGCAACCATCGTGACAGTGGTCATCGTGGCGACGGGTATGCTTTGGCTACTGTTCGCCCCGGACACGATCCACGAGGACTTTCGACGGGACTGGTCTCTAACGTCGCTCGCGGAATGGTGGCGGTACCCGCTGGTCTCCGCGGCGCTCGCAATCGTCCTGGTGTTTGTCGCCGCGTTGATCCGCCGGGTTCCCAGCGGTGCCAAACCCGCCCGGCTCGTACGCTTGAGCGCCGGCGCGTCGGCCACCTGGCTCATGCTCGCCACGCTCGGGCTGGTCTGCACACTGGCGGCCAACGCGGCCCAAACAGCGTACGAGCGCGCCACGCACGCCGCCGCGCTCGACCCGATCCAAGCCATCGTCGGCCCCGACGCGGACCGACTGCTCGACCGGCTGCGAAGCTGGGAGCCGCGAGTAAACTGACGGCAGCCGCCCTGAACCGGCACGCGATCCCCTGGCGGATGTACACGCAGAGTCACATCGATTATGTGAGCGAGGCGATCGTTGAGATGTATGCCGGACGCGACAAGCTGCGTGGTTTGGAGATTGTTGAACAGCCGCCGACGCTGCGGCACTTCACGGCGCGGTTCCGGGAGTTGTAGAGCGGTGGACGGCAATCACAGCGATCAAAGATCGACCGCAGTAGTCGGGCAACTTCCGTCCCGGCTGCACCTCGAGATAGCGCTCGACGCCTCTCGCCGCTGGCGGTCAAGACGAGGACTCCGCCAATGCTGACTTGGAGACAGGCCCGGCGGGTCGTGGTGGCCGTACTGGGCGGCAGCGTGTTCCTCGTGGGTCTGGCTCTGGTGGTCCTCCCCGGTCCGGCGGTGGTGGTGATCCCGGTCGGCCTGGCGATTCTGGCCACCGAATTCGTTTGGGTGCGCCGCTGGCTGACCAGAATCAAGGAGAGTGCCGGCAGCGTAGCGCAATCTCTCAAGAAGCCGGACCAGTGACGGCAAGCCTTCGGCACTTCACGGCTCGCCTTCAGCAGTTGTAGCGGGCGTGGCCGGTTGCATTTCCTTGACTTCGCTAACTAGGGCCTCTAGAATTCATATGACAGGCTCCGGGGGCCGCAGGGGCGGCCTGACCGGGCCTCAGAAACGCGGCGCGCCCCGCGCCTGGCGCCCGCGCCACCAGCATCAGGAGAATCGCATGGCCGTGAACCGTCGTCACACGGAGTTTTTCGGGCCCGATCTGGGGCGTGGGCCGTTCGCGGCCCATCGGATCGAGACCGCGGTCATTCAGATCGCCGCCGCCCTGGCCCAGGTGCGCGCCCCGCTGTCGCGCTCCGACAGCGATCTACAGGCCCACGCCGACTTCATTCGCAATCTGGCCGACCGCCTCGCCCCCGACTGGGCCAGCCAGATCACCATGGACGTCGGCGACGAGATCAGCAACGAAATCCAGACCTCCATCCGCACCGCCGTCGGGACATACAGCCTGCTGCACTGTTGGCTGACGGATGCGCCCGGCGGCGGTGAGACCTCGGCCGCGCCCGGCGACGTGGTTTGGAACAGCGGCACCGTCCTGGAAACCGTCTCGACCAAGAAACGCTACTGGATCATTACGCCGGCGACCGGAGTGGCGAACGTCACCGTGACCTGCACCATCGACCGCACCTGGTATTGGGCCGTGGCGCGCTACGGACGGGTGTATTACTCGTCGTCGCTCAACTTCGACGCCTAACCGGGATGAGGCCTGTCATTCCGAGCGCTGCGAGGAATCTTGTCTCGAACGGGAAACGGCATGGTGCCAGCAGCAAGATCCCTCGGTCGCTGCGCTCGCTCGGAATGACGCGCTAGCCCCAGACGGAGATGCTGAACATGGCTTTGGGCGCACCGAATCTCGACCAGTTCGCTCAGGACACCGGTTTGGCCGGCGTTTTCGTGGTCCCGCTCGGCGCCGTCGATCTCGACGCGGGGCCCATGTCGATCCGCGGTCGGCAGGTGACGGCGATCGCCCCGCACCCCGAGGCCGACGATCTGTTCTACGTCACCACCGGGCATCCCGAGACGCTGGCGTTCCTGCCGGACCCGTACGTCGAGCTGGATTAGCGCTAAAGCCACGTACGTGACGGATGCGGCAGCGATCCGAGCCGCGACTGCGGGCAGGCCGCGACCGCGACGTTCGAAGAACCGCTTCCTTACGGGCGCGGCTCGGTTGTCTCAATGTCTGGAGAAGGTTGCGCGGCGGGGGTTGAATCGGTGGGTGGTGCGGCATCTTGTTGCGCCGTCGGCGGCGCCGGTTCGCTCGGCCCGGACGGCACCTTGGGAGCAGCGGGAGTCGGCTCGGACCTAGGCGGCAGGGCCAAGCCGTCAAAGGGGACCTCCACCTCCAGCAGGCCGACCGTCACGACGGCCACCCGCTTGGTCGCTATCGTCCGCACCAGCGTGCCGTCGCGATGGAAGCGTTTGACAACGACCGTATCGCCGGGCTGCAAGGCGGCCGCCTGCTCGGGGGTTACTGCGGGCAGCGCGGTTTTGGGCCTGGGCTGTCGGCGAGGTTGCGAGCGCTGCGCGGGGCGTGCCTCGCGTTGGCGCGCAGGCCGGGCCGGACGAACGGCGGCAGTGGGCTTGGGCGAGACCGCGGCCGGCTTCGGCCGGGGTCGCGGCGGCGGGGGCGGCGTCTGGGGCGGCAAGACATCCCCCAGCGGAACCTCCACCGCAAACGGACCCACGTCCACTTCCGCCCGTTGCTGTTCCAGCCGCATACGCACGATGTGCCCGTCGCGGTCGAAATCCCGAACCCGCACCGGGTCGCCCGGCTGCAGGTGCACCACCCGTCGCACCCATTCCTGAAAGTCGGTCTGCTCTTTGGCCAGTTGTGCTTTGGCGCTGTCGGCTTCGTTCTGGGCGCGGTCGGCGGCAAGGCGGGCCGTCTCAGCCGCCTGGCGCGCATCTTCAGCCTGACGCTTGGCCACCGTGGTCCCGACCAGGGCCGCGCGCAGGGCGCGGCTCTTGCGGGAGAGGTTGCGTTTGGCGGAGACGATCAGCCGGCGCGGCATGCCCAAGCGCCCGGCGATCGCGATGGCGTTGCTCACCCCCGGCTCGCCGATGCGCAGGTGGTACGTAGGCTCGAGCGTCTCACTGTCGAACTCGACGCAGCCGTTTTCGGCGCGCCGACGGGTGAGCGCGAAGCCTTTCAGGGCCCCGATGTGCGTGGTGACGATGCAGCGGCAGTCGAGCCGTAGGAGCTCGTCGAGGATTGCCCGGCCGATCGCGGCCCCTTCGTCGGGGTCGGTGCCCGCCCCGAGCTCGTCGATCAGCACCAGCGTCCGCGGTCCGGCCGCGCGGAGCATTTGCATTTGCCGCGTGAGGTGTGCGCTGAACGTGCTGAGCGACTGTTGCATGCTCTGCTCGTCGCCGACATCGATCAGGGCGTGCTTGAACACGGCGATGTTGGCCCCGGGATCGACCGGTACAGGCAAGCCGGCCTGAACCATCAGGTTGACAAGCCCCACCGTCTTGAGCGCCACGGTTTTCCCGCCGGTGTTGGGGCCGGTGACGACGAGCAGGTTGAAGTCTTCGCCGAGGCGATAGTCGATGGGGACGACCTCGTCCGGGGTGTGCCCGGCCTCGCGCTTTTGGCGCGCCAGGTCGAGCAGCAGTGGGTGGCGGGCCTGGCGCACGTGGAGGGTGCCCTGCTCGTTGATTTCGGGGCAGCGCATGGCGAACTCTCCGGCCCAGCGCACCTTGGCCACGATCAGGTCGAGCACGGCGAGCGTGTCGAGGGTTTTGAGGATGAGGGTGGCGTTAATGTAGACTTCGTGGGCCAGCTCCCAGAGCAATCGGGCGATCTCCTCGGCTTCCTCGCTGCGCAGGTTGCTGATTTCGTTGTTGAGCTCGACCGCCGCCGCCGGCTCGACGTACAGCGTGGCCCCGCTGTCGGAAGCGTGATGGATGATGCCGGGCAGTCGGCCACGGCACTCAGTTCGCAACGGCAGCACGAGCCGGTCGTTGTGGAAGGTGTAGTTGGGGAACTGCAACAGACGGCGCGCCGCCGGATCGCGCAGAAGCTGCTCGACCGTCTCCTTGATCCGGCGCGCGGCGTTGTCAATCTCGCGGCGGATGCGGGCCAACTTGGGGCTGGCGTCATCCCGCATGCGCGCCCGCTCGTCAATCGAGGCTCCAATGCGATCCGCAATCGTGCCGAAATCGCCGATCCGCTCCGCAAGGTGCCGTAACTCCGGGAAGTCCTCGGGCAACTCTGAGAGGTACTGTGCCACGGCACGCGTGCCGCGCAACGCATCCCCTACGCGGGCGACTTCCTCCACCGAGACGCGTAAGGGCGGCGCGCAACGCTCGACGATCTCACGCACGTCGGTGATCCCACCGAACGGCGGCAAGCCGCGCTGCTCCTCGAGCCGCCGCATCTCATCCACCTGGTTGAGCCAGCGCCGGACCAGATCCACCCGCGCGACGGGGCGGATGTTGACGGCCAGGCCGCGTCCCAGGCTGGTCATCGCGAAGCCGTCCAGGATCTCGCAGATCCGGTCGAAGTCAAGGCATTTGAGCGTATGCGCGTCCATGTTTTGATTGCCGTCGGCCGGCGATTCTGACACAATGCTGTTGTCGTCGACGTCGCCCCGCGGCGGACGCCTCGCGGCTTTCTCGAGTGTGCAAGCGTATGCGAAGTCTTCAGCCCTGTACACGGGTGATCTGGGTCCTGATCGCGCTTGTGCCGCCGATCCTGGCGGAGCAGCAACGACCCGCCGCGTCACAACCTGCATCCCAAGCGGTTACGCCGGCGTGCGGAACGTCGCTGTTTGAAGCCGGTTGTCAGAAACTACAAGCCGGGGACGCGGCCGCCGCGGTCAAGCTTCTCAGGCGTGCCGTCGCCAAGTACCCCGAGAGAAGCGACTACGCGCTCAAGCTCGCCGAGGCGTACACGCTGGCCGGGCAACCCGAGGCGGCACAACGTCTGCTGGAGAATCTGGGGGCGCTTCACCCGCGCGATGTGTCTATCCATCTCGCGCTGGGGCGAGTCCATGCCCGCCGCCACGCGTGGCAGGCCGTCGCAGACACGCTGGTGCCGCTGGAGCAAAGCCTCGAGACGGACGGCGTGCTGCTTCTGGGCCAAGCGTATCGGCAAATGGCGAATCATTCGCGCGCCACGGCAACGATCCGGCGTGGGCTGCAGCGCTTCGAGAACGATGAGCGGCTTTGGCTGGCGCTGATCGACATAGCCTTGGACGGCGAGTCCTACACGCTGGCCCAGCGGCGGATCAGCGAGGCGACGCAACGGATCGGATCGTCGCCGCAATTGCACTTCCGCGCCGCGCAGGCCTTTTTCCATCTCGGCCAGGCTTTGGGGCCCACCGCGGTCCGCGACGTACCGGGTGGACGGGCCGGCCAGTTTTGCGGCCGGTGGCTGTTGACGGAAAAGCGCGCCGAACCACACCGCTTCCTGTGTTGCCCGAAAAACTCGGCCTTGTACCAACTGCGCCGCGCGTTGGACGCCGGGCTGGACGAACCGGGGGCCCACCTGCTGCACGCTCTGATCTGGCAGCAGGCCGGACGGCCGACAATCGGTTTCGCGGTCCTCAAGAGTCGTGAGGCGGTCTTGCTGGAATCGGCCGACTCGGCCACGACGGCGGTCTTCGCCCGCCTGGCCTTGGACGCAGACGCCTTGAGCGAATTCCTACGCTACGCGCGCCTGCGGGCTCAGCGCCAACCCGAGCAGCGCGACCAGATCATGGCCGAGGCCTATCTGGCGATCGCCGAACGCTATAACGAGCGTGGCAACAACGCTCTTTACGCAGCATACCTGCGGCGGGCGCTCGAGCTGCGGCCGGACGATGCAAGGTTGATGCTCCGGCTGGCGGACGCTGACTGGGCAGCAGAACGGCATCGCGACGCCGTGCTCGGATACCGGCGCGTGCTGGAACGGGACCCGCGGCCGGCGGAGAAAACGCGGATCCTGGAGCGCTTGGCGGCTTGGCAGGAGAGGCAGGCAGAGGTCCCCTAACAGTCCGGTGCAAAGCTGTAGCGCCGGACCTCCGAGTCCGGCGCGCCCCCGTTCATGCCGTCAAAACGTCGGACTCGGAGGTCCGACGCTACGGGAGTGGCACGTTCGAGGGGTTTTGCACCGGACTGCTAAGCGGCGGCTCCAGGCGCGTCCGCGGAATCAGCAGCCCCCACTAACCACCGCCCACACTGCGTGTCTACCCTCCCGAGAGCGGTACGGACTCGGGACGGGGAGACGACGATGAAAGCCACGCTGAAGAAGACACTGCTGGCCGCGCTTCTCACCGGCGCGTGGCTGCCGGCCACAATCGTCTGCGACGTGCCGAACGTCGATATCGTGGTTCGGCACGATGAGGACGATTGGGACGACTGGTTCGAGGAACTCATCTTCGTAGACCGCTACGACTACCGCTACGACTGTTGCGACGGGTGGCTGCACTTGGACTGGTTCGACTGGTGGTAGGCTCGCGCCCCGCGGCCCGCTCGCCAGAGCACGCCCCCCGAGCAGCGCAGCCGATTGCGGAGCCCGCCGTAACCCGTCCGCTCTTCCGATAAGCGACCCCCTTCACCCCGCATATGCCCCGACGGTTCGGCCGTCGTACGCCCACCCGACGACACTCGTCTTATGAGGCGTTCCGTGGTTCCCGCGCGTCCCCCGCCAGAACGCACAAGCGCCCGTGGTCCTTTTATCCCGGCTGAATGATGGGCCCTATGCATCGGCCCATAAGAACCGCTGAGTACCGGTCGCGCGACGGGGGTTTATCGCACACGGTTCCCGGGTCCGTGCGGGCGGCGGCGGTGAGCGGCGTCTGCCCGCCGCCAGGGGCAATACCCTACGCGTGTCGCCGACGGGGTGGTTCTGCAAAAAAACCGGTGGACTTTTTTTGCTTTCGGGGCCGCGCGTTTTCTATGTTTCCCTCGGGTTTGTATTTCCTGGGGCAAGCATCGGAGAACGGCTATGGCCTTGACAATCAACAACATCAACACATTGCAGTTGCTCAACATTCTGAACCGGACAACACAGGCGCAGAGCACAAGTCTGACACGCCTTTCGACAGGCTACCGGATCAACAAGGGGTCAGATGATCCGGCCGGCCTGATCGCCATGCGCAGCCTGGAAAACGAAATGGCTGCCGTGGATGCGGCCATCTCCAACAACCAGCGCACAGACGCGATGTTGGGCGTGGCCGATGGCGCCTTCACCGAGATCTCATCGCTGCTCACCGAGATCCAGACATTGGCGCAAGCGTCGGCGAACTCCGCCGGCTTGACCGCGGATGAGTTGGCGGCCAACCAGGCCCAAGTTGACGACGCCGTCGCGGCAATCGACCGGATCGTCTCCACCACGCAGTTCAACGGCAAGAAGCTGCTCGACGGCTCGTTGGGGATCAATGTATCGGGCGTGACCCCCAGCGAGATCAGCGACGTCAGGGTTTATAGCCGCGACCCGGACTCGACCAGCGCCACAATCTCGGTGAACGTCTCTGCGGCCGCCGAGAAGGGCCAACTTGCCAGCTACGCCACTACGTCGGCCTCGACCGCGACGACCATCTCCGTGCAGGGCAAGCTAGGCACGGCGATGATCGAGATCTCCGCGGGCGAGAACCTCTCGTCAGTGGCCTCGAAGGTCAACGCCGCCACCGCCCAGACCGGTGTTGCCGCCTCGACCAACGCCGGCAACTCGCAGTTGCACCTGTCGAGCAACACCTATGGGACGGCCTCGTTTGTGCGGGTTACCGCGATCAGCGGCGACACGACCAACTACGAGAGCAACAACGATTACGGTGTGGATGCGACCGTGGCGGTCAACGGCCAAGCCACCGCAGTAGACGGTCTGGAGGTCAACTTCTCCTCGAGCGAGGTGAGCCTGGCGTTTGACCTGACCGAAAGCTTCAACCAGTCCCCGGGAACCAGCTCCTTCACGGTCACAACCGGTGGGGCCACGTTCCAGCTCGGGACCGACTCGACCACGAGGGCCACCGTCGGGATCGACGGGCTGTATTCGCAGCAGCTCGGCTCCGCCAGCGTGGGCTACCTCTCGTCACTCAAGAGCGGCGGGAGCTACAGCCTGCTGGACGATCCAAGCCAAGCCGCGACGATCGCCGCCCAGGCCGCCGGGCAGGTCGCCACGGCTCAAGGGCGCATCGGCGGATTCCAACGGTTCCAGGTCGGAACGGCCTTGAACCAGATGAACGCCACGAAGGAAGGACTCAGCTCGGCCCTGAGCACCATCCGGGACGTGGACTACGCGAGCGAGACGGCCGAGCTGAACCGCCAGAGCGTGCTGCTCCAGTCGGCCATCGCGTTGCTGGGGCTGGCGAACCAGCAAAGTGGGCAGGTTCTGAGTCTGCTGATCTAGACGCGGAACGCCTCGCCGAATGCCGAACGCTTGCGCACGGGGGCCGGGCGGCCAACGCCGCCCGGCTCCGTTTTTTTCTACCAACCGGCACAGGCGCACCACGGACTAAGGTGTGTCACTACACAGAACGCCGGCGGGGTTACGGGCGGAACTCGTCCACGTTCTGGTCGATTTGCAGGATCTCGACCAAGTCGTTCTGCTGTCGCTCGGCTTGTGTATAGGCCCGGTAGTTGACCGGCTGAATCGTGCCGGCCGCCACCAGCGTGATACGCTCTGGAGCGAGCCCGAAGCGGACCAGCGCCTGGGAGACCGCCCGGGCACGCTGATAGGAAAGGTCGGCATGATCCTCGAACAGGCTGTCCTCCGCCGGCAGGCGGCTGCAATGCCCGCGCACCTCGATCAGCGTGCTGTGCCCCTCCAGTTGCTTGGCCTGCTCGGCGATCTTGGCCAGCTGGGCCTCATCCAAGGCGGCTGAGAGCGGCGGAAACCAAACCGGACTCCCCACCGCGAACCGCTTACCGGCCCGGATGTACGTCACGCGCCGACGCTTGCCGTGCACGCCTTCGTCCGGCGACTGACTGAGGTCGTGCGGGTTCGGCGGAATGACCAGCAGCTTGGCCAGTTGCACGTTCTTGGGAATCTGGGTGAAGTCCGGCGGGATGCTGCGGACGCCGCCGACATACCCGAAGGCCGCCTTGATCGCCTGCATGAAGTCGACGAAGCGCTCGTCCTTCTTGACCTCGCTCATCGCCAGCAGCATGACGAAAAAGGTCAGCAGCAGGGTCACCAGGTCGCCGTAGGTGACCATCCATGCCGGCGCGCCGGCCGCGACCTGGCGTTCCTTTTTCTTGACAGCCATCAGGGCACCCGCTGGAACTCAGGCCCGCTGGGACTCGGTCTCGACGACAGTACGCTGTCTGTTGTCGAGGAAGGCCATCAGCTTCTGTTGCACGATGCGCGGGTTGTCGCCCGCCTGAATGCTCATGATGCCCCGAACGATCAGCAGTTTAATGGCCAATTCCTGGCCGCTGCGGATGCCCAGCTTGTCCGCGATGGGCATGGCGAACAGATTGGCGATCAGCGCTCCGTAGAAGGTCGTAATCAACGCCACCGCCATCGCCGGGCCGAGTGCGTCGGCATCATCCATGTTCTGCAGCATAATCACCAGCCCGATCAACGTGCCGATCATCCCGAAGGCCGGCGCGTACTTGCCGATGTTGTCGAACAGCGCTTTGCCCTTGGCGTGGCGTTCGACCAGCGTTTCGATCTCCTGGTCGAGGGCGGCCTCGATCACCGCCAGGTCCTGTCCGTCGATGGCCATACGCAGCCCGCGGACCAGGAACTCGTCATGGGTCCCGTCTGCCAGGTGTGACTCCAGGCTCAAGATCCCGTC
Source organism: uncultured Planctomycetales bacterium (assembly GCA_964572345.1). Lineage (GTDB taxonomy): Bacteria > Planctomycetota > Phycisphaerae > UBA1845 > Fen-1342 > JAUWXH01. Next base: position 83,809 of record CAZNFA010000012.1, on the reverse strand, counting down.
GCGCCGGGCCACTTCGGCCAGACGCACGATGTTGGTGACATGACGGACCGGATCGACCGGGCGGGTGAAGAACGCCTTCTTCACCACCTTCATGATCTTGATCACCTGCCCGAGCGGGAACGCGATCAGCGCCGCGGCCGAGGTACCGCCCAGCACGATGGCGACCGAGGCCGGGTCGACAAACGTTGCGATGGACGTCTTGCTCGCGATGGCCCAAACGACCAGGCCCGCGCCCAACAGGATGCCGATAATCGTCGCGATATCCATAGCCGCTCGCGTGGTGCGTCACGGGCGTACGATGGCACGGCGCGGCTCTCCCGCCGCGGCGACGCACAATCCCATAGCACGTATCGACGCTGCGACCCCAAGCGTTGAATACCCGGTGCTCAGCGGGTCAGGAGTGGTCGTCGTCGGGGCGGGAAAGGTAAGCTTCCGCCAGACGCAGCTCCTCACCGGCCAGGGCGCGCTGCGATTCGAGGGTCAGCCCCTCCAGGGCGGCGCGCAGATGGGCCGCCGCCCGCTCGAATTCCCCCAGGTAGCGCCGATAAATCAAGCCGGCCAACAGTCGCACCTGCGCGGCCTCCACCGCGGTCGGATAGGCCCCCAGAAACGACTCGTAGGCACGCACCGCCGCTTGCGGACGCTGCGTCTGGGCCAAGTGGTTGGCGATCTCGAGTTGCTGGGTCCGCGGCAACACCTGGCTTTCGTCCAGCTCCGTCAGTTGCAGATAGAGCTCGGCCGCTTCATCCGTCTGGTGCTCGGCCAAGCGGTCCAGAATATCCCCGCGCAAGCGCTCGACCGGGGTGAGCTTCAGCGGTTCCAGCGGGCGCGAGTCCATCTCCTCCACCACGACCGGTCGGGCCATCCGCGTCCCGAAGAGGCCGATCGAGCTGCCGAGGCCCTGGCGGCGGCGCCAGCGGCTCCACAGCGCCAGCATGTCGAACTGGTTACGCGGCAGGGCTCGCACCGCCAACATCAGCATCGCTACCGCGAACCCGAACACATAGCCGCCCAGGTGCGCCGAAAACGCCACGTTGGACTCCATCCCGCGGGCGAAGGAGGGGGCGATGAGGTTGTCCCACAGGATGATCTTGAAGACGATCACGAGCATCGCCGGGATCTGAAAGGTCGTCAGGTAGAAGAAGATCCACAGCAGCATCGTCACGTGCACACGCGGGAACAGCACAAGGAACGCGGTGGTCACCGCGGCGATCGCCCCCGAGGCCCCCAGCAGCGGGAGGTTGTTGTAGGCGGTGTAGACGGTGCCGGCAAAGACCCCGCCCGCGAGATAAAAGACGATATAGGCCAGCGAGCCCATGCGGGCACAGACAGCATGCCCGAAGATCCAGAGAAAGAGCATGTTGCCCAGCAGGTGCCAGAGGTCGCCGTGCAGGAACTGATAAGTGATGTATTGGCTCAGCCCGGGGATGGCGGCGTTCAAGGTGTAGTGCGCCCGCCCCGCCCACGCCTCGCCGGCACCACTGGTCAGCAAGTAAATCAAAACGTTGAGGCCGATCAGCAACCAGTTGCCCAGCGGGGCCTTGTGAACGCGAACGTCGGTGCCGATCGGAATCAACATGCTCAGTATCCCAACAAGCCGGCTGCCGCCGTCACGGCTGGCGCGCGCGCGCGCCGCCGGGTGGCCTGCTCGACCGCTGCGAGGAGTTTGGCTCGTAGCCGGCCTGGCAGCGATGCCGGGCGGACCCGTTCGAGCCGGGCGCGCATCACCGGCCCGCCGGCGGCCAGAATGCGGCCAAAATGCTGCCATCCCGGCCTGCCACGGTCGAGCTCGGCGTACACGCGGGCGTTCAACTCGGCCGGCCAGCCGCTGCGCCAGCGAACGTTGCGCGCGTCGAGGCTGCCGAGCGCCAAGTAGGCCATCTCGCGGACCCAGGCAGGTTGATCCGTCGCCTCGTGCCACAACTCCAGTCGCGCGCGGGCAGCCTGCTCGTCGGTCTCCGCGACCAGGATCATCGTAACGGCCAGGGTTGCGTAGTCGGGCTCGCGCTGACCGGGGTCGAGGCGGGCGAGCACGCGCGGCGTGCAACCGAGCTCCGCCGCCAGCCAGCGCTCCAACGCCGCGTCCATCGACGCCCAACCCGCCTGAAACTGCTGCCATAGATCGCGTTCAAGTTGCCGTTGCGGTGTGACGACCCGGCGAACCAGGATCGGCCGCTGCGGGTACGCGGTGCTGGGAGTCTTGCACGAGCCGGGCCTCGCGGTCTCGCTGTCGCGGGCCCACTTCAGCACGGCTCGAACGTCGTCGCGACCGACGTCGGCCGGCTCGTCGTCCGCGCTGACCTCGCCGAACGTCAGCCCGGTAAGCTTCGCCAAGGCCCACGTCAGGCGTTGCTGCTCTCGCGGCTCGCATTCGGGCAGGATTGTGGCCAGGGTCGCGATGATCCGCGTCCGCACGGATTCGTACTGCGGGGCACACTGGGCCAGAACCAGCCCCGCGGTCGCCCGGGCTGCCGGTGCCCCCTCCTGCGACACCCGCTCCAACGCGCGCCGCGCCGCCCGGATGTGCTCCGTGATCTCCTCGGAATCCGTAGCGGCGGCCGGCTTGGCGATGTCGAACAGCTCGAGGGCGATGGCCTGGTCGCGGCTTTGCCCGAGCCAGCTCCACGTTTCCCAGTACGCCTCGCCCAGCCGTCCGAGAACGCGCACGTCGTGATCGCAGCGCACGTGGCGCAGCGCCTTCGAGCAGCGTTCGGTTCGCGCGGTGGCACGGCTCAGCGCCGCCTGTGCCGCGCCCTCAACGCTGCCCGGCGCCCGCCGGGCCACGCTCGCGAAGAACATCCGCCGCCGCAGCTCCCGCAGCCAGAGCGCGGTCAGGTCTTCGAGCACGTTCACGTCGCCGAGCATGGCCGATCCGTAGAGCGCGTCTTCGCGCAATACTTCGTGTCGCCGACACTGCTCCATCACCGCCCGCCAGCGTGTGTCGCGGCTCCGCGCGAGCAGCTCCAGGGCGGCGCGCTGGTTACGCTTCTTCTCTGGGTCGGCGACATCCCCCAGTGACGATTGCAGAGCCGCGGCGACCGCCGGCAACGCCTCCGGGCCACCCCGCATCAGCGTGTCCACGGCCGCCAAGCGCTCTTCCGACGTCTCGGCCGCCAGCAAACGCCGGGCCGCCTCCGCGCTGGAAACCGCCCGCTGCTGCGCAGGCTCCGCGCGCTGTGGTGGCGGCCGGTCCGGCTTCTCAGCCACGTCCCGGTAGACGTTGATCCCCACAAATGCCAGCAACCCAACCCCCACCAGCCCGACCGCCAATACCATCCACGTCCGCAACGACACCAGCCGCAGGCGTCGCCCCAACGGCAACCGCTTGCCGCTGGCCAGGTCCGTGGCACAGTGCGGGCAATACGAGGTGCCGGGTGCGATCGCCCGCTCGCAGCGCGGACAGTGCAAAGCCACGTCCACCGGGGACGGCGCCGCGCGTACCGGCATCGGAACCGCGATCGTCTGCTTACACGCCGGGCAATGCGTTTGCCGGCCGGCTTTCTCATCTTCGACCAGCAGCACGCGCCGACAGTGCGGGCAACGGATCTTCAGCGACATCAAAGACTCGTCTTCACGGTGCCGGTCGCCACACCCGGCTCAGTAGCTACGCTACCTAGGTTACGATAGATTGTCTCCAAAAGACAGCCGGGATGTTCGGCCGACCGGGGCAGACCGGTGCCCACGGCCCCGTCTGTGGCAAAGCCAAAGGAGTCCGCGCGTGCCCCAAGCTCAGAACGGTTCGCACGATGTTCAGACACCCGACTTCTACAACGTCCGCGCTCTGCTGACCGACCAGGAGCGGCGAGCGCAGGCCACCGCCGCGCGATTCGCGAACGAACGCATCCTGCCGATTATCGCCGAGTGCTTTGAAGCCGGCCGTTTCCCCGTCGAGCTCGTCCCGGAAATGGGCCGCCTGGGCCTGCTCGGACCCACGATCGCGGGCTACGGCTGCCCGGGGCTGAGCAATGTCGCCTACGGGCTAATCATGCAGGAACTGGAGCATGGCGATGGCGGCATCCGCAGCTTCGCCTCCGTCCAAAGCAGCCTGGTCATGTACCCCATCCACCGCTACGGCTCCGACGAGCAGAAACAGAGATGGCTGCCCGGCCTTGCCCGCGGCGAGTCCATCGGCTGCTACGGCTTGACCGAGCCCCACGGCGGCTCCGACCCCGGAGCAATGAAAACCCACGCCAAACGCGATGGCGATGACTGGATCATCAACGGCACCAAGCGGTGGGCCACCAGTGGTACAATTGCCGACGCAGCCGTCGTGTGGGCTATGACCGAGGACGGTGTCCGCGGCTTCCTGGTCGAGAAGGGCACGCCCGGCTATACCGCCCGCGACATCCAACAGAAGTTCTCGCTGCGGGCATCGGTCACCTCGGAGCTGCTCTTCGACAACGCCCGCGTCCCCGAGAGCAACCGGTTGCCCGATGCTAAGGGTCTAGGCGCGCCGTTAAGCTGTCTGACACAAGCCCGCTACGGCATCGCCTGGGGGGTGATCGGCGCTGCCCAAGCGTGCTATCAAGAGGCGCTCGACTTCGCACGCGAGCGAGTCCTGTTCGGCCAACCGCTGACGCACAAGCAGTTGATCCAAACACGGCTGGCCGAAATGCTGCGGAGCATCACCACGGCCCAGTTGCTGGCGCTGCGGCTGGGCCGGCTCAAGGACGAGGGCCAGATGCACCACAGCCAGGTCTCGCTGGCCAAGTGGAACAACGTGCGTATGGCGCTTGATGTCGCGCGCGACGCCCGGGACATGCTCGGCGCCAACGGCATCACGCTCGACCACTGCGCAATCCGCCACATGCTCAATCTGGAAAGCGTGATTACGTACGAGGGCGCGGAGGCGGTCCACCAGCTCGCCGTCGGCCGCGAAATCGCCAACGGCACCCCGGCGTTCTGAACGGACCAGTGCGGCCGTCGGCGGCCTACCCATTCGCGTAGCGCGTCTCGCGCAGCATCCAGCGCACGCGGAAGAAGGAAAGCACCAGTGCCACCACGGCCGGCATCATTACCCACGCCCCGATGAATGTCTCCTTATCGATCCACTCTAGGAGTGGCCAGCGGAAGACGCCGCGGGGATGAAAGACGTGATGAATGATGTAGATGGCCCACGCGCCGGCCAAACCCAGCACGGCTACGACCAGCAGCCATGCCGTCGAGTAACAGAGTACAACCACGCGTGTGGTGGCAGCCCGAAAGCCGAAGGCCGTCACCCCCACGCCTGCAACGATCAGCCATCTCACACTGCACGAGAACGCTGTGATCCCCGCGACCAGGCTCATTGCAGGACGACTAAACGGCTGGAAGTCCACGTCGTCGGGCGGCCAGAACGGCACGGTGCCACACGCGTAAAGCAGCCCGATCAGCACGCAGACGACGAACGCGTAGTTGCGGGCGGCACGATGCCCGCGCCACACAGACACGCCCCGCGCAAAGCGTCGCTCGGCCAGGGCAGCCCAGGTGGTCTGCGCGAAACCGATGATCCACTCGGAGGGCGATCGCGCGGTTGCGAACGCCGGCAGCCGACGCCGTTCGGGCAGCGAATCCTGCACGGCCCGCCCGCACTCCGGACAGCGGCCGCGGACCGGCAGACCAGTCAACGTGTAGCCGCAGCGATCGCAGGTCGGCGCGCGCGACCTCCAGCGTGGGCCGACCTTGGGGCCGGCGTAACGCCTGCCCAGCCGAACCAGGACCGTCAGCCACCACAACGCCCAGCCAATGATGAACAGCACAATCCACTCGTCGCCGGCGTGTTCTTCCAGCCAACGGCCCAGCGGAACCCACACGCAGCCCAACGGTATCAGACACATCGTGCTCCACAGCAGCAGCTTCACGCAGCGAAGATACACGCGTACCCGCTGCTCGCCGGCAGCATAGAGCGGAATCAGCGCCACACCGGCTACCCAGATTCCGGCTTCGACCGCGGCGATAGTCACGCCCAGAACTACCAGCTCAAACAGCCTGCTTGTGATTGCAAACAGCAGCAGGACCACTGCGGCGAAAGGCCGCCGGATGTGCTCCACAGCGGTGTACGAACCCACGGCGCTCTCCGCCCCGCCGGAGTATCCGCCGTGTTCCAGCTCGAGAATGGCAGCACCGACCAGCCCAAAGAACAGCACCACGCTCAGGACGTGAACGAGATAGGCCGCTGCCCAGCTTGACGCCGCTAGATGGGGCCCAACCCGGCGTGGAAACACCATCGCTGGGACGGTGGCCGGCAGCGCAAGCAGCCAGTGCACGCGCCAGGGCTTGACGGGCTCGATCGGCTCGACCGGCGGCCAGAATTCAGGCACGATTTCGGGCGATTCACTCATGGCCGCTCACTCGCCCTCTGTCTGATCCGGGACACGGATCGCGCCGCGCCGGGGCAGGTAGCTGTCGGCCGGGAAGCCCAAACCCTCCAGCGGCCAACCCTGATACAGCTCTTCATCGAGGGACCGGGCTGGTCCGAGATCGTACGAGGACGGCGAATCCCGCGTGTACCCAAACGGCCCGTGCGTGAATGCGTCTAGCGGCACCTCGCCCAGGTAGTCGGGCACCAGCCCTTCGAGCGTCGCCGGATATTCGCCATGCTCATGTTTGTACGCCGACAAGGCGAGCATGACGACGATTGCACGCCGCCGCATAACCTGCACAAACCCGACTTGAAAGGACTCCGGATCGATACCGCTCGTCACCTGCATGAGCGGGCCGTCGAGCACGCTGATCCCGCGCCCCGGTTGCCCTTGCAGCACCGCGATCGTCCGTCCGGCGCGGTAGTCCACGGAATCCAATCGACCCAGCGCTTGGAACTGTCGGACAAACTTCGCCGCCATCGCCCGCCGATCGTTAAACAGCGGCGAAAACAGGTTCCAGAACCCACTTCGCGGCGTCGAGCTGCCCATCCCGAACATGAACTGGACCTCGTGGGCGGCATTGAGCACCAGCCAGCCGTTGCCGTCGCCGTCGTCGGTGTAGTACCGGTCCAGCAACTGCTGGATGTCCCGGTGCAGGCCCGAATGGAAGGCCACCGTCTGGCCAACCGACAATGACAACTCCGTTTCGAGAAACTTGATCATCTCACGCGCCAGCGGCGGCGGTATGTCGCGCTCCTGCACCAGGCAGGCCAGTTCGAATTGCGGGATGAGACTGAGCCACCGGTTTGCCCACCACCAGGTGCCGCGGGAGAGGAGCACGTAATCCCGCTGGCTCACGAACAGCGCGGCACGCAGATCGGCCAGCGCACCGGCGAGGTCGTTCTGCTCCGTGTGCCGATAGCGGGCACGAAACGCCAGGGCGCCCACCGCCGGTACGCATTCGCCGGCTTGGGGCAGCCAACCGCCTGGACCGCGGAAGCCAGGCGGCACCACCGTCTCCGACCCGGCCTGGCGGGCTCCCTCCGTCGCCGCAACGAGTCGATCCAAAGCCCCGTTAACCTGCGACCTCACTATGTATGTCCGGGCCTGGCGAAGGTCGGGTCGGGAATCCGGCGACCAGGGTCCGCGGATTCCATCGACCACCGCGCGGGCGCCCCCCCATGCTCTCAAAACGAATCTGGGCTGGCTGGTGGGCGCCGGGATCGGCGGCAGCGCCTGAACCGCCGCGACAAACTCCTGCGTCAGGGTGTCGTCGAGGAAGGACGGCGTTGTCCGCTCGGCATACGCCGCCGGTGGGGTGGTCCACCGCACGTACGCATAGCGTGTAAACCACAGGATGAACAACGCCCAGAGCACGAGGCGCGCATACCGCCAACGCCGCTTGCGCGTCATCCGCTGATCGGTCTTCCCAGGCGTCATCGAGTTCCCTCGACTTGCCTGACGCATTTAGCGAGTGCGCGGATGTGGGCGGGGGTAGTACCGCAGCAGCCGCCGACGATCGACGCCCCTTCATCCAACCAACGACGCGCGCAGTCGGCGTATTCGGCCGGTGGAAGATCCTGCGAGTAGGTCCAGCCGCGAATTGGCTCGGGATTGCCGATATGCGCGTAGGCCAACAGCGGGCGCGCGGTGCTCCGCCGTAAGCGGCGAAGCACTTCGGCAACAGCTCGCGGCGGGATACAGTTCACGCCGACGGCCAGCGGGTCGAAGGGCTCAACCGCTGCCACCGCGTTCTCCAATGCCTCGCCACTAAGCAGATCGCCGCTCTCCTGCACGACGAAAGAAACCGCAAACGGCAGGCCCACCGCGGCAGCCGCCTGGGCGGCCGCCCGGGCCTCACGCACCGTATTCATTGTCTCGATCCAGATAAGATCCGCGTCAGCGGCCTTGAGCCACTCCATCATCTGAGCGTGTTCGCTTTGAAGCGTGGGTTCGTCCGGCACACGCTCGGGATGGTAGCAGTCCTCGACCGGGGCCACGCTGGCTGCGATCCACACTTGACTTCCTGTGGCACCGGTTTCCAACCGGTGGTCTTCGCTGGATGGAGAAACGGCCCGTCGGGCGAGCTCGACCGCGAGCCGGTTGAGCGCCTCGCCCTGCTCCGCCCGTCCGGCGGCGCGCAGCGTCCGCAGATTGGTCCGGAACGTATTCGCCACCACTATGTCGGCCCCCGCCGCGACGTAATCACGGTGGATCGCCTCGACGATGTGGGGATGTGTGATCAGGGCCCCGGCCGACCAGAGCGGCAGCGGGGCGGGCACGCCGCGGCGTTCGAGCTCGGTCCCGGTCGCCCCGTCGAGCACGAGCGTCCGCCGGGCCAACGCCTCCCGGAATGACGTGCGCGAAGCGGGCATTTCGAGGTCTCCCGCACGACCGGCGTTACACCCGGCCGTGCGACGCTGTATGATAACCGCCGTCGGCGCCGGGAGACGCGTGGCGGCACAGTTCGAGAATGCAGATGTAGTGAGCTGAGGGCATGAACAAGAGTATTCTGCTTCGCGGCGGGCGGGTGATCGATCCGTCACAGGAGATCGACGACGTGCTCGATGTGGCGATTGCCGACGGCAAGATCGCCGCACTGGGCCGCAAGGTCACGCACACGGCGGACGAGGTGATCGACGCCCGGGAAATGATCGTCGCCCCCGGGCTGATCGACATGCACGTCCATCTGCGTGAGCCCGGGTTTGAGGAAAAAGAGACCATCGAAAGCGGGACGGCGGCCGCCGCGGCCGGCGGATTCACCGCCGTCGCCTGCATGCCGAACACCGACCCGACGCTCGACAACGATTCCGAGATCGAGTTCGTGCTGCGCCAGGCCGCCCGCGTGGGCCACACCCGCGTATATCCCATCGGCGCCCTTACCAAGGGGCGCCTGGGGAAAGAGCTGGCCGAGATCGGACTGATGGTGCGGGCCGGTGCGGTGGCCTTCAGCGACGATGGCGACGGCATCGCCAACGCCAGCGTCTGCCTGCGGGCTATGCGCTACGTCAGCATGTTCGACCGGCTGTTCATCCAGCACTGCGACGATAAGTCGCTCTCCGGCGACGGCTGCATGAACGCCGGCCTGACCGCGACGCGCTTGGGCCTCCCGGGTATCTCCGCGCTTGCCGAAGAGGTCATGTTGCAGCGTGACCTCGCGTTGGCCCGGCAGACCGAGGTCCGCTACCACGTCGCGCATGTATCGACTGCCGGGTCGGTGGAGCTGGTTCGTCGGGCGAAGGCGGCCGGTCAGCGCGTGACCGCCGAGGTAACGCCCCACCACCTGTTGCTGACCGAGGAGGCCTGCGGGACGTACGACCCAAATTACAAGATGCACCCCCCGCTGCGCAGTCGCGCCGACCTGGACGCACTAGTCGAGGGCGTCCGCGACGGCACGATCGACTGCCTGGTTTCCGACCACGCCCCGCACAGCCAGCAGGAAAAGGAGCACGAGTTCCAACTGGCCCCGTTCGGGATCATCGGCGTGGAAACCTCGCTGGCCCTGTTCATCAAGGCCCTGATCGAGCCGAAGGTCATCACTTGGCCGGCGTTGATCGCCGCCATGTCTACCCGCCCGGCCGAGCTGCTCGGGGTAGCGGGAGGCACATTGAAGGTCGGCAGCGCCGCCGACGTGACCGTGATTGACCCGCGGGCGGAGTGGACCATCAGCGTGGAGAAGCTGCGCTCCAAGAGCCGCAACACGCCCTTTGACGGATGGAAGGTCTGCGGCCAAGCCGTCGTGACGCTGGTTGAGGGCGAGTTTCGTTACCGGGATGAGCGCGTTGCTGCCTACGCCGGGTAGGTATGGGTTGCCGACGTCTCGCGGAGATTGATTGTCGGCGACAGCGTTGCATGATTCGGGCGAATGGGCATCACCATGACCAACGAACCCGAGGCCGCGGACGAGAATGCGTCGCCGCCGAGTGGCGATACGCCGCTCGAAGCAGCGAACCGGTCCCTGCTCACACGGGCAGTGCTTTACCCGAACGTCTATTTCTGGTACGTGTTCCTGGCGTCGTTGGATATTATACTTACCGTGTTGATCCTTTCTCCGCTGTTTGTACAGACCGACACGTTGGAGCCGCGCGGGACCGAGCTGAACCCACTGGCCAACTGGATCACGCGCGTCGCCGGCCTGCCCGGGATAATCGCGTTCAAGTTCGCCCTGGTGATCCTGGTGGTGTGCATATGTGAGATCGTCGGCCAGCGTAAGCATGAAACCGGGCGGCGACTGGCCAGGTGGGCCGTGGCCATATCGGCGATTCCGGTCGTCGTGGCGTTAGTGCAAATGGCGCTGGACGTCTACTCGTGGGTGCTGCCGTGAACGCCGCTGGAACCAACGGGCAGGCCAACGTCGTCGATCCGGCGGTGATGCGCATCCTGGATGCGAACCTCAACCGAGGACGCGAAGCGCTGCGCGTGATCGAGGAATACACTCGCTTCGCGCTCGATGACGCCGACGCCGCCGAACGGGCCAAGACATGTCGGCACCAATTGCGTGAGTTCGTCGAGGCCGCCGGTCCCAATGCCCTGCTTGCCGCCCGCGATATCGTCGGCGACGTCGGCCGCGACGTGAAGACGGCCGCCGAGCTGCAACGCGCGTCGGCCGAGGACGTCGTCCGCGCGGCGTTTGCCCGGCTGAGCGAGGCCGCCCGCGTGCTGGGCGAGTACGGCAAGCTGGTCTCACCGCCGGCCGCCAATGTCGCCGAACAGCTACGCTACCAGAGCTACGAGCTCGAGCAACGCGTCGTGCTGCGCGGGTCGCTACGGGCGAAGTTCCGGACCGTGCGGCTGTATGTGATCCTGACCGAGGCACTTTGCCGGGGTGGCTGGCTGGAAACGGCCGAGGCAGTCATTCGCGGCGGGGCCGGCTGCCTCCAACTCCGCGAGAAAGACCTGCCCGACGCCGAGCTGCTGCGCCGGGCACGCCAACTGCGCGAGCTGACGGCCCGGCGTGACGTGCTGCTGTTCATCAACGATCGGCCGGATGTCGCCAAGCTCGCCCGGGCCGACGGGGTGCACGTGGGCCAGGACGACCTGCCGGTCCACGAGGCTCGACGCATCGCCGGCGGAAATGTGCTAGTTGGCAAGAGCACGCACACACTGGAGCAGTTCGAGGCAGCAGTGGCGCAGGACCCTGATTACATTGCCGTCGGGCCAATGTTTCCCAGCCCGACCAAGCCGCAAGACCACATCGCCGGCCCGCAGACACTGGCGGAAGCCGCCAAACGAACGCAAATCCCGCTGGTCGGCATCGGCGGCATCACACCGGCCAACGCCGCCGCTATCATCCAAGCGGGGGCAAGCTCCATCTGCGCCTGCTCGGCAGTGATCGGCGCCGACAACGTCGAGGCGGCAGCACGCTCGATCATGACAAGCGTGGAAACCTGACCCGTGCGTACCAATGATCCGGAGCTGTCGCGCGAGCATGAAGACCCCTACACCCACGGCCTATCAGCACTGGTGGTGGATCGGCAGCGGATCGTGCATTCGGCGGCGTTTCGACGACTGCAATACAAGACGCAGGTGTTCGTCGCGCTGCAGAGCGACCACTACCGCACGCGGCTGACGCATACTCTGGAAGTCGCCCACCTGGCCCGCTGCCTGGCAGAGGCGCTGGGCTTGAAGGCCGAGCTGGCGGAAGCGGTCGCTCTGGCCCACGACCTGGGTCATCCGCCGTTCGGGCACGCCGGCGAGCAGGCTCTGAACGAATGCATGCAAGACCACGGTGGGTTTGAGCACAACGTGCACGCGCTGCGCGTGGTGGAATATCTCGAACACCCCTACCCGACGTTTCGCGGACTGAATCTGACCCGTCGCGTGCGCGAATGTCTCGCCAAACACACCACCCAGTACGACCGTCCGGGACCGCACCCGCTGCAAGACGGGCGCCCGCCGCCGTTGGAGGGCCAGGTCGCGGCGTTGGCGGATCGGCTGGCATACGGGCTGCACGATTTGCAGGACGGCCTGTACGCCGGACTGGTGGAACCGGCCGAGTTGGAGGGTGTCGGACTTTGGATGAGCGCCTATAGCGACCGGCCGCCCGCCGCCGGTAGCGAATGGCGCGCCGGGCTCCGACCCGCGATCGACAACATGCAAAGCGCGCTGATCGAGGACGGGGTGGCTGAAACACGCCGGCGACTGGCTGAACACGCAGCCGAACTCGGCGCGGCCGTTCAACCGGCCGGCGTGCAGGCCGTAGCACTTTCGCCCCAGATGGGCGAGCGCGTACGCGAATTAGAGGCGTTTCTACTCGAGCACGTGTACCGCCACGAGCAGCTCGTGCAAATGGACAGCCAGGCCCGCCGGGTGATCACCGCCGTCTTCAACGCTTACGTTGAACGGCCACAACTCATGCCGCCGCGGTTCGCCGGCCGCGCCGCTGAGCAGGGCGTGCAGGGCGTGGCGGCGGACTACGTCGCCGGGATGACCGATCGTTTTTGCTCGCAACAGCACGCCCGGGTCCTCAAGCGGCGCGGGTGCGGCTAGGGCGGTCGAGCAGTATGGCTGTGCCCATCCGCTCGGGCAACCCGATCAGGCGGGCGATCGGCCTTCTTCGGGGCGTACGTGCCCCCACCACAGCCGGGAGGGTCTGGAAGAAACTGGCCGCAAACCTCTTGCATGACACTCCGGTGTCGCGCATCATTTCTGATAGGTAGCGCCCAGCACGGTGCTGGCGAGTTGAGGACTCGGGGACGCGTGCCTGGTCAGCACGGTTTCGGCGCGGTCTAGTGGAACCGAGAAAGTAAGGAAACGTGAAGATGCCTCTATTCAATTTCTGGGGGTCGGCGCTTGATTGGCTCACGTCGACCGGCTTCCTTTTGGTCTGGGGCGGTCTCATCGTGACCAAATTCTTCTTCCCGCTGTTAAACAGCACGATTGGCGATGCCACCGGGCTTGACTGGCTCTTTAGCTAGGCATCCGGCCATTTGCCAGGTGCTGGCGCGTCGAACCGGACGGATTCGGTCGGTGCGTAGGCGGTAACATTGCCCGTTGATCTCGACGGGCGGGAAGGCCCGTCAATCGTGCCCTTTATCGGTGGCACGGCCCGTGCTGCTGTGTTGTGATCGGCGGCATCGCTCCGGGCGCAGGCATGATTGCCGAGGGCGCGCAGAGTGCGCCTCTGGTGTTATTGCGCATTGCAGTGTGAGTGTGTTGCCGGGTGCCCCCTTGCGCCCTTCGGCGCATTGAAACAACCCCCCCATTCACGCGTAGTCTGAATCGTCGGTCTCGCTACGGCGGACAGGACTCACGTCGCCGCCGGGTGCCAATCACGCCGCCGGGACTCCGGTCGTTGGCGCTCTACGAGGAACCGACCGCGCTACGTGGGCGCGAAAACCACGCCCATCCCAGCCGTCCGTAGAACCGAGTGGTTTTCGACATGGCAACCGAGCGGTCTCGGTCTTGGGCACCTATGATGCGACGCCGAAATTGAGATCGAGAGCTGCGGGCGTTGCCGCGGCACGTCGGGCCGTTTGAAACCTTCGTCCGCGGCGCGCTGGGCCGGGAACCGCCCTACAGGTGCCAGGGCCAGTTAAAGCCGGCAATCCACCCTATGGTCAACGCAACGAAGTTGGAAACAATCCAACCGAAGATGCCAAACATGGTCTCACTCCTTTGTGCCGACCGGACCCGCGCGCCGACGCGTGGGTCGGTTCGAAGGTCTGCGAAACAGGCAGTGCCCGACCACCGGGCATTCCATCGTCCGATAGTATGCCACACGCTGACTGTCCCTGCAACAGCTCCCAGGCTTCCTCGCCCGCAGAAAGGCAGGGCCGAACCTGCCCCATGTCTGTGGCGCCCTGACGCGCTGGACTCTCAGGTGCTCGCAGCCCGCCGGGTGATCTCGGCGGCACGCCGACGAATCGCGGCGAAATCCCGGTCGGCTAGCCAGGCTGGCTCGAACAGCGCTGTGGCAAAACCCGCGCCCGCGGCGCCGGACCGCAGCACGTCAAGCACGTTCTCCACCGTAACGCCGTTGGTCGGATAGATGCGCAGGTGCGGCAGCGGAGCTAGAATCGAGGCGATGTAGCTCGGCAGGTCGGCCGGGGCGGGGAACAGCTTGACGAAGTCCGCGCCAGCCCGGTGAGCAATCTCCATCTCCGTCGCCGTAAACGTCCCCGGAATCGCCGGCACGCCGAGCTTGTGCGCCTCGCTGATTATCTCCGGGTCACAAATGGGCGAGACGAGGAACCGCGCCCCGGCGTTGACCGCCGCCCGGGCCTGCTCGACGGTCAGCACAGTCCCCGCACCGACCAGCAGACCGGGTTTCTCCGCAAACTCGGCGATGAGTTCCAGCGCGCCCGGCGTCGTCAGCGTGAACTCGCCTAGCCGAAATCCACCCTCCACCGCCGCTTGCATCGCTTCGCCAGCGAGCCGCTGATCTCTTGTGCGAACAATCGCACTTACGCGACGCTTGAGAATCTCGCTGACGGCGGTTTCTCGATTGCTCACGGCCGGATCGCCGAACCTCTCTTCAATCCTCACCCACGCGCCCGCTCGAGTTTGGCAATCAGGTCGGGCAAGTTGATTTCTATGATGTCCCAGAGGATGTCGAGATCGATTTGGGCATAGCCGTGGGCCAGGATATTGCGTGTGCCCACCATTTTGCGCCATGGAATATCCAGGTGGGCGCTCTTGAAGACGTCAGAGACGCTGGACGCCGCTTCGCCGACGATCTCGACGAACCGCTCGCATGCGGCACGGAATACGCGGTCGGCATCGAGGTCGGCTCGCTTTCGGCCCTTGGCCGCGTTGCACGCAAGACGGGCGTGCTCGAGCATGTCCTCGAGCAGGAGCGCATCGTCACGCCGCGACATAGACGTCCTCCGCCGTCGAGAGAATTTCGTTGCGGTACGCAGGTCGGATCGAGCCAGGGGTCAGCAGGTCAACGGGCCGCCCAAACAGGTCGGCGAGCTCGTCCTGGATGGCGATGAAGTTCCAGCCGACGCGCGCGCCCGCCTCGAACTCGACCAAGACGTCTATGTCGCTCTCCGGACCGAAGTCGTCGCGCAGCACGGAGCCAAACAGCGCCAGTCGCCGGATGCGGTGCCGCCGACAAAACTCGCCGATCTTCTCCCCATGCAGATTAAGCGCCGCGATTCCCATCACTCCCATTATAGTCGGAGCCGGGCGGCCATCCCATGTGCTTGATGATCGCGTCGGCGAACTGGCTGCACCTGAGCAGCGTGGCGCCCTCCATCAGGCAGTGGAAGCCGCAGGTGGGCGTCTTGGTGCCAGTCGCCCCATCCATGGCCAGATCATGCTGTCGGGGCTCTCAGGCTAACGCTCTTCTGCGACGGGGGCGTTGATGTCGTCGCACCGCGAGCTTGGGCGGCAGCAGCAGTTCGAGTTGCACGTTTTTCTCTCTCCACAGCGCCTCGATGGCGTCGCGCAGCATGAGTACCAGCTCGTCGAGCGTGCGCCCCTGAGTGGTCACGCCGCCACGCTCAAGCACGCGCCCGATATACCAGTCGTCTTCCTGTTCGACCAAGACGTGGTAGAGCTTCATGAGATCTCCACCTTAAACTTGTCCCAGTCAACGCCCGCGTCTTCCGTGATCCCGCGCGCGGTACCCCGCCTCAGCTCCCTGTGCCGCGGGATCGCAATCTCCGTGCCTTCCTCAGAGCGAACAATTGTATGCCGCCCGCCTTAGCGCACAATCACGAATCCGTGGGCCCGGAGGGCCTTGAGGACCTTGCGGCGCGAGAAGCTCACGTGACATCATCCCATATGCTTGATGATCGCGTCGGCGAACTGGCTGCATTTGAGCAGCGTGGCGCCCTCCATCAGGCGGTGGAAATCGTAAGTAACGGTCTTGGCGGCGATGGCGCCGCTCATGCCCTTGATGATCAGGTCGGACACCTCGTTCCAACCCATGTAGCGGAACATCAGCTCGCCGGACAGGATCACCGAGCCGGGGTTGACCTTGTCCTGGTTGGCGTACTTGGGGGCGGTGCCGTGGGTGGCTTCGAAGATGGCGTGCCCGGACTGGTAGTTGATGTTCCCACCGGGGGCGATGCCGATGCCGCCGACCTGGGCTGCCAGGGCGTCGGAGACGTAGTCACCGTTGAGGTTCATGGTGGCGATGACGTCGAACTCGTTGGCCCGCGTAAGCACCTGCTGGAGGGTGATGTCGGCGATGGTGTCCCTGACCATCAGCATCTTCTTCCACTTGCCGTCGCCGTGCGTGGACCAGATCGCCGCGAGCGTGTCGTGGACCTCTTTGACGACCACGGCCTTCTTCGCGTCGATGAGCATGTCGTAACCCGGCTCGACCATCTTGGCGTTTTCCTCGTCGGTCAGGTCCGGGTTGGCCTCCTTGTTGCCGAGGATCCAGGACTCGCGCTGGGTCACGCACTTGTCGCGGTAGGTCGTCGTGGCGACCTGGTAACCCCAGTCGCGGAAGGCCCCCTCAGTGAACTTCATGATGTTGCCCTTGTGGACCATCGCCACGCTCTTGCGGCCGTAGCGCAGGGCGTAGTCGATCGCGGCCGCAACCAGCCGCTGGGTACCCTCGCGCGAGACGGGCTTGATGCCGATCCCGCTGGTCTCGGGGAAGCGGATCTTCGTGACGCCCATCTCATCCTGGAGGAAGCGCACGATCTTCTTCACGTCGGGCGTCTCGGCGGCCCACTCGACGCCGGCGTAGATGTCCTCGGTGTTCTCGCGGAAGATCACCATATCGACCTTCTCAGGGTTGCGCACCGGGCTGGGCACGCCCTTGAACCAGCGGACCGGTCGCAGGCAAACGTATAGGTCGAGCGTTTGGCGGAGGGCGACGTTGAGCGAGCGGATGCCGCCGCCGATCGGCGTGGTCAACGGGCCCTTGATGCCGATGAGGTAGTCCTTGAACGCGTTGACCGTCTCATCGGGCAACCAGGTGCCCACCTGGCGGAAGGCTTTCTCACCGGCGAGCACTTCCTTCCATTCGATCTTGCGCTTGCCGCCGTAGGCCTTCTCCACCGCGGCGTCGAACACCCGGACCGAAGCCCGCCAGATATCGGGGCCCGTTCCGTCACCCTCGATGAAGGGGATGATGGGCGTATCGGGCACGTTAAGCCGGCCGGCGGTCTTCGTAATCTTCTCGCTCATGGGGGCCTCCTGTCTGGCTCGGCCGGGGCTCGGCCGAGGCGCAAATTCAACACTGTCCGAACAGCCGGAACCTTGGCCCCGGCTGCCGTTCCGATAGTAACGTCCAGCTCGTAACTCTCGGCGAACAAATGACGCCCCCCCTGACCGGTTGGGGGTCCGCGCGCCAGCGCCGCCGCGCCTGATCGTCGGCGTTCGTCTTTGACTTAGGCCGACGCCGACGATATCTTTAATCATAAAGCCCCCTTTGGGCAAGGCAGGTTGGCCGCGGGCGGCTGAAAAAACACCACCTGCGCGGCCGGGGCGCCTGGTGGCGCCGGTCCTGCCCACGGGCCGTTGAGACGCGACGGAAACCAGAATCCATGTCGCAGATAATGTCACAGGTTCCGCAGCATCTGCTTCAGCAGCAACAGCGGCTGACGCCGCAGTTGATCCAGGCCATGGATATCCTGCAGCTCAACACGCTGGCGCTGGAGTCGCGCATCGAGCAGGAGATCGACGGGAATCCGGCCCTGGAGCTGCTGCCGCCTGAGGACGAGGTTGCCGAGGGCGACCAGGAAGCCGAGGCCACCGCCGACGAGCGGCCCGAGGGTGAGCAGGCCCTGAAGGTGGCCGAGGGCGACGGCCCGGACTTCGAGCGCCTCGAAACGCTGGTGCGCGAATACGACTGGCTAGACGACGAGCTCGAATACCGCGGGACCAAGTCGCGGGCCAGGCGGCTGGAAGAGGGCGACATCAAGATGGAGGCGATGGCCAACACCGCCGCACGCCCCATCAGCCTCCAGGAATACCTGCTACAACAGTGGAACCTGACCGACGTCGATGACACTACCCGGAGAATCGGGGCCCAAATCATCGACTTCCTCGACGATACCGGTCGGCTGAGCACGCCGTTGGAGCAAATCCCCCAACGCATGCAGCCGGCCCCGACGCTCGAGCAGACGCAGGCGGCCTTGGCCCGGGTTCAGCAGCTCGACCCCCCGGGAATCGCGGCCCGCAACCTGCAAGAGTGTCTGTTGCTGCAATTGGACGCGTTCCCGGGCGATAACGGGCTGGAACGGCGCATCATCGGCGAGCATCTCGAGGACCTGCAAAAGAACCGTCTGCCGGCGATCGTCAAGGCGCTCGACGTCGATCTGGCCGACGTGAAAAACGCGATCGAGGTAATCGGTCGGCTGTCGCTGCACCCCGGCATCGACGTGGTCGATCGCCGGGTCCCCTCGATCGTTCCGGACGTGATCGTCGAATACAACGAGCAGGAAGATCGCTACGAGGTCCGTTTGGCCCGCGGCAACCTGCGCGAGCTGCGCATCTCCCCGGAGTTCCGACAGGCCTTGGAGAAGACCCGCGGCAACAAGCAGGCGCGCGAGTTCATCAAGCAGAAGATCGAGGCGGCCGCCGCCATCATCGACGCGGTCAAGTATCGCCGCCAACGCCTACTCGAGGTCGCCGAGGCCGTCGTCGAGGCCCAACGCGACTTCCTCGACCAGGGCGAGCAGCATCTCAAGGTCCTGCGCATGAGCGACTTGGCCGCCCGCTTCGGCTGCGACCCCTCCACCATCAGCCGCACCGTCGATGAAAAGTGGATTCAAACGCCGCGCGGCATCTTCCCGGTGCGGCGGTTCTTTACCGGCGGCACCGAGTTCGCCAACGGCGAAACCCTCGGCTGGGACAGCATCAAGGCCAAGGTCCAGCAGATCGTCGATGCCGAGGACAAACGCAAGCCCCTCAGCGACGACCAGATCGTCAAGCAGCTCAAGCTGGCCGGCATCGAGATCAAACGCCGCACCGTCGCCAAGTACCGCGCCCAGCTCGCCATCCCCACCGCCCGCCAACGCCGACAGTATTAGCTAACAGCGCCCAGCAGAACCTCTGTGGCACAGGTTTGTAACCTGTGGTTTCGCCCGCGTGAAGACCGTCCCGTTAACTTGGCACCGCGCCAAGGTGCGGGAAGCAGCGTAGCGGGTGCAGCTTCGAGCCCTGCGCCCGCTACTCTAAACGGTTGTACGCAAACGACTTACGGGCGGGCCTTTCGCGTTTTTGGACAACAAGTTAGACACCCCCGCTCGGAGAGCTTACGACTGACGCGCCTATTGCTCCCCAGCATTCGGACTTCGGGTGGTTTCGTTGCCATCGTGTGTGAGTTTCTCGACTTTCACCTCCGCATAGGCTTCGACTGTTCCACGCGTCGTATCAAGCAGCAGTGATCGCCCGTCCCTGGATTCCAGCTTGATGAGGTCAACTGTTGTCCCGCCTCCAAAGATCCCCTTCCACGTCATTGTCACGGTCACTCGCCCGTTCCAGTCGAAATCGTCGCAACCCTCGGTTTCCGCGACATCGACGACATACCGCTGTGGCGTGACGCAGCCGACAAGGAAGATCAAGCCCAACGAGACTATCCGCAGCCTTCTCATGATGGAGCCTCCTCTAACGCTACGTGCAGGCTGGTCGCTTACTCTCGTTCGCCCTCATCGTTAGGAGGACTGTCGTCTTCCTGGAGCGGAGCCAAAACAGCCTGGATTTCTTCCATCCGTGCTTCCCGCTCGGCGATGCGAAGCTCAACTGCCTCGCGGGTTTCGGCGTCCATATCGTCCGTCACTTCTTCCTGGGTGAGCAGGAAGCGAACCTCCTCCTCAACTTCCTCCCGCGCAAACCGTTCTCGCCTGACTTCGTAGCCTTCGTTATCGACATAGCTCACGCTGAACTCGTCAAATGCAGGGTCTTCGCGGTCGTAGCGGACTTCCATTACGACAAGCCCGTCGCCGACGTGTTTCTCGCTGACGAGCCGCAGGTAGTCTACACCGTATTGATGAAGTTGCCCCGACAATATGACATCGAGCAGTAGCGTGCGGTCAAGTCGGTCGGGCGGCGTGAACATGTTGAGCCAGGCATCATCGACCTTCTGCTGCGTCTCTTCGTCGAGTCGGTCAACCATCGGCTTTGTAAGCGGGCCATGACAGCCCACCACAAACAGACAAACCGCTACAAGCACGAGTCGCATAGTTCACCTCCGTGATTCGTGGGCAAGGCCTCGACGAGCAGTATGCCAGAGTCCCATTTCTTAGACCCGCCACGCCCGTCGTGGTTACCGAACATTCCCAAAATCTGCGGGCTCGCCTGAAAACGGCGGCGGGTGGCACGGTCAAGCGCCAGCTTGGCCGTGGTCACCGTGAAAACCACGGCCTGACCGCGTCAGACCGTACCACCCTCGGCGTGCGCGTGGGTGGTGAGAGCAATCCTACAGACCCAGTGACATGCGGTGGCCGCCGTGAACGCAGAGCAATTGGCCGGTGATCCAGGCGGCCTGCTCGGACGCCAGGAACACGATCGCATCAGCTATGTCTCTGGGCTGACCCACACGCCTCAACGGAATGTCGCCGACGAGCTCTTCCTCCATCTGCGGCGAGATGTAGCCGGTCTGGACCGGCCCCGGCGAGACGATACTCACGGTAATGCCAAGCGGGCCCAACTCCGCGGCCGCGCTGCGACTATAGGCCTCCAGCGCATCGCGGCGCGCCAGGTTGAACACGCCGCCGCCACCAACCCAAGCACTGGCGCACTGGGCTATTCTCAGGCGTCTCTCCCGGACTGCATACCCGCTGAACAGGTACCAGGTCTCTGACCTGCCCTTTCGACCCGGCGGAGACCGGTCCCACTTGTTTTGACGGGCCCTCCACGTGAGGGATTCGACCGCGGACGGCTGCCCGGCACGAGCAGGCGCAAAAAAACAGGTGGCACGGGCGAGGCATAGTTCCCGTGCCACCCTCGGTCAAAGCCACCTGCCGCGCGAAAAGCCGTACGATGCGCTTACGAGACTTCCGGTGTGTGTGTGGCGAGCTACACCATTCAACCCGGCGGAAGCGCCGAAGTCCGACTCCGGGCCCGGCGCTTCCGCACCCGTTAAGCCTGCTACCGCAGACTCGGAAGGCTCCTCGCCGCCGGCGACTTCTTGCTCAGATTCGTGGCTCCCCAATCTTCAGCGTTACGCACCAAGCGGCGAGCGGGCGTAACTTTCGACCGCTTTCCACCCGCTGGCCGCGCCTAAGTCCATCCTGGGATCTTCGTATCGACGGCTGGCGACGGCGCCATAGCGTCCTTTGTCTGCAGGTCCGCCCCCGTGTGCGTGGCCCGTCTCCGAAAGGAAGCGGCCGGGTGCGGAGTGACCGCACCCGGCGCCGCCCGGAGGAGGAGAGAGAAGCACGCTGCGGTGAACACCTCGCCGGGCAGGATCAATCCTTCGCGGGAATCGCGAGGGCGGGCCGTGGGGCCCGGCAACGGCGCCACCGAGGCGCTGTGTGGGCTTAACCGTACCGGCAAACACATTCAGCAGCTTGACCAGGGTTCGGACAGGTCCGCTCTCACAGGCGCAGGGCGTGAAGTGCCCGTTTTCAGGGAGGAAGAATGTGACGCAGGCACGGCTCAAGGTATCCAGCTCGTAGCTGACGGCAACGTCACTGCCGGTTAGCAGCACCAGCTCGCCAGTGTGCTGCCGCAACTTCGCGAGATTCCACGTTGCATTCCGGCTCATCGCGATGACCTCGGTGCCGGGCAGCGACCAGGGCAGGAATTGCCGCTTGGCTGGGCGCCCTGTGCCGCCCGCCATCTACTAGCTGACACGCGCTGGGGCGTGTTTTGCGTGCTGGCGGCCAATAATTCGCCGCAAGAGAACGCCGCGCACATGTCGATAAGTCAGAATAGCCGCCGGTGTTCCGATAACTGCGGCAAGCGCCCCGGCGCGGGTGCCCCAGCGACCGAGCGGCAGTGAAACATGGCAGTTTTCAATCGGGCCCGAAAAAAAATCTGGATTCTCAACTCCTTAGTAGACAAGGGTTTATCGGTCAGAACGGCAACCGCGGAACTGAACCGGGTTCAAACGCGCGTCATAATACATACGTGGGGTGCGTGTGGAAGAGGCCAAGCCTCGTGCGCCCCGCTCGGTTCGAAACGGCCGTGACGGTTCTGGAAGGAGGACCCCATGAAACGGCTTGTCAAAAAGTTGGCGGTCGCGGCTGTCGGCTGCCTGATGGTCGTGGCACTGGCGGGTTGCGACCTGCTCGGGACGATGCAGAAGTCCGGGCTGTCGCCGCAACTCACGAAGCACCGCTTTTCCCCTCCTTGCGCACCTTCTCCGTCGGAGGATCTCAGGGCAAGCGGCAGCTTCGTCTTGCCCCAAGTCGCCTCCCAGTCGATGCCCTGATTCTGGGTTCTGGTTCGTTGCCGATCGCGGTAGACGACCGAACCCGCCAGCCGGGTGCGACCGGTGACGAAGGGAGCGGCAAGAGCCATGGAAGTTGTTGCTGCTTATGGTTGAGTCGATTTGAAGTGTGTCACGGAGGATGGCGGCATGCCGCCGGAGGGTGACGAAAGACAAGCGAAGGCCAGCCGGGCCCGGGCCATCATCCAGCAAAAAGGCGGGATGGAGGCCTTGGTCGCGCAGGTAGACAGCCAATCTACCGGCACGGCCCTGGAACTGCTCGTCTGGAACGAGGTTCAGGACCGCGCACCGTCCCCCGGCGACGAGTCCGGCTGCGACGTGGATACGGCGTTCGTCCGCCGGGTGTGCTCGAAGCTCAGATTCGAACTCCGCCACCTTTCCGATCTGGATCTATCCATACCACAGAAAGAGGAATCCCTGCTGCGGGCGGTGCACAGCAGTTGCCGGCGTACCCGGTCGGAGCGGGACGGGCGTTATCTCGCCCGCGTCCCCGCCGCGATCGATCCGGGTCATCTGGACAAGATGCCGGGGCACGGGCAGGCGAGCGGCCCGGGCGATTCGTCGTCGCTGTCGCAGTGGTGGCACGACGTGCGGGCCACGGTTCTCTCACAACGCCAGCAACTCGCCCCGCTGTTGGCTCTCTACGAGCGGGATCCCGACGCGATCAGCGCGCTGTGCGACGGGTCCGGCGAGTTTGACGTCGGTCGGATTTCGCGCACGTTCGGGTGGAGCAGACGCGAGACGCGGAGGCTCTTGTCGTACTTGCGAAGGGAGATTAACAAGGTCAAGCCCATGGTCCCGCGCACGTTTCGGGATGTGTGTCGTCGCCTGAGCAAGCTGGCCGCGACCTCGTTCGAAGGGCTCGCCGACGCCGAGCTGCGGCGTGAGCTCTTCGACCTCAGTCGATCACTGGCGCAGAGCTTCGGCCCCGATAACGTGGACGTGCGGGCCGTCAAGAAGCTGGACCTGTCGGACCTCAACGTCACTCTCGACCTGCTGCTCGACGAGTGGACGGTCTTCGACCTTCCCGAGCAGCGCTCCACCTTTGAGCATCTGATGCAGAACATCGTGCGGGTCTGCGAGGCCCTGGAGGCGGGCGATGTGAACCGCGCCTTCGTCCACAGCGCGCCTTTGATTCTCAATGCCGCCCGCATCCAGCATCACACGAGCCCGTCACGCCTTCAGGTGTTGCAGGCCTACACCTATCTGCTGAGACTGGCCGGCTGGTACGACGCCTGCAACGAGGCCAACCGGGCCGTCATCGAGCGCTGCAACGCGATTGCGCGGCAGAAGGGCGCGGAGGCGCTCGATCGGCCGCCGGAGTTCGACAGCGGCGAGACGCTCCGCCGGATTCGCACCTATGCCGGCTCGAACATCCTGGTGTGTATGTTCAACTACCAGTTCACCACGGCGCCGCAAGAGCGCTTCGCAGTCAAGGATTACGACGCGCTGGTCGGGTTGGTGGACCGCTTTGGGAAACTGCTCGCCGACGATCCCGACGCCGATTTCCTCTGGAACGAGCTGCTGGTGTTGCGTGCCCATATCGCGCGGGCCGCCTACAACCTGCACCGCACCGCCAAAGGCGCTGCCAAGGCCCGCTGGAAAGCGGAGCGGGACCGTCGGCGACACGAACTGCGCGAGATGATCGACGAGCGTTTCTTCACGTCCGAGGTGCCCAAGCTCAACGCGCGGCAACTCGTGGAGGCGACCCTCAACGCCGCCGAGGATTGCGCGGTCGACCGCACGCTCGACATCCTCGAAGAGCTGCTGCACGATCGGCCGCAGTTGGTACGAGAGATCCGGGGCGAGCGGCTGGCAACACTCCAACCGCCCGGACTCGGAGCATAGTCGAGCAGCTTTCGGCCCCCCTTGCTTGGTTATGAAAGCGCTTCTCCGGCGCGCCGACCGGGGCGCGGGTGAGCGTCGCTTGCGTGGGTAGTGTGTCATTCCGAGAAGCCCTTCGACGTTGCTCAGGGTAAACTCCGCGCCGAGGAATCTGGCCTCGGTCGCGCGGTTGTGCCAGATTCCTCGGCGCGGCCGCCATCGGTGGACGCGGTCGGAATGACACCTGGACGTTACCCACTTTCCTGACCGTCACCCCCGAGGCGCTGCCCGCGACCGATTCCCTTGGATTCGACCCGCGCCGCAGCGTATAATCAGGTTTGCATCAAGCGGAGTGAGAGGAGTCTTTCGCTTCAAGCGCGTAGGAATGGGCGGCGGCCGATGAGGTGGCGCCAAGTCGGTGTGGCCTCATCGCCAAGGAGGTGGAACCATGAACTGGAGGAATCGTCTCCCGGCGTGCTTGCTCGTGTGGCTCGCAGTCCAGATGGTCTTAGCCGACGGGCCCGACTCAGGTACGGCAGCGTCCGCTGATGCAAAGCTCGAACCGCTACCAAGCACCTGGCTACACCCGCGGCCAGTCGAGCCGGGTCAAGGACACGCGTTGCGGGCGGACGTCACCTTCCTCACCGTCAATCATGATCCCGAAGGGGACATGCCGCGCAACGTGGCCTTTACGCCCGACGGCACGACAGCCGTGATCGTCAACCGCGAGACCGACAACCTGACGTTCTTCGACGTCGCCACGCAGGTGATCACGCATACGGTGGCGGTCGAGGATTTCCCCGTGGACGTCGCCGTAACACCCGACGCTCAGTACGCGCTGGCCCCGAACGTGTTCAGCAACACCGTCTCGGTCGTAAACGTCGCCACGCACTCCGTCGTAGCGCACGTGCCCATCACCGGCGATCAGCCCTACCGCGTGGCAGTCACCTCGGACAGTCGCTATGTCGTGGTCGGCGTCATCAACGACGCGGTGAATTCCTCGTATTCGGTTATTGATCTGACGACGCTGAGCGAGGTGCTCTCGTTCCCCAGCTCGCCGCAGGGCGTTTTCGGCTGGTTCTCCACGCCGGAGTCCGGCATCTTCGGCAACATGTTCACGCAGTTCGCGCTCGCGCCCGATGATACAACGATCGTTCTGCCGGATCGCGGGAACGCCCGTGTGGTGTTATATGACCGGATCACGGGCAGCGAACTGGCGTCGCTGCCAACCGCTGAGACGCCAACCGCGGTAGACATCAGCACTGACGGGACCGTCGCGGTCGTGAGTCACGAGGGTTCGGCCAAGACAATCACTGAGATCGATCTGATTGCCCGCACGGTGAGCGGCAGCTTCTCGACCAACAACAACCTGTCCAACCAGATCATTCGCATCACGCCCGACAAGTCGCACGCCATCGCCGCGATTTCGAACAACGTGATCTTCGTGAACCTGACGAGCGGAGCGACGACGGCCACGCTCTACACGGGGTCGGTCGGCGATATCGAGATTTCGTTTGACGGCCAGTACGCCTTTGTCTCGAATTACAACGCGCGCGTGATCGACATCGCCTCTCAGACGATTGTGAGGACGATGACGTTCGCCGCCTGCGTGGACTCCGCCGCCAGCCCGGTCGAGCACCGGGCCGTCGCGCTCAACAACCGTTTCCGCGAGAACATCCACCTGTACAACATTAACGGGACGTCCGGCTTCTTCGAGGGTTGGGCGCCCAGCGGCGAACCGCCGGAAGGTGACGCCACCCGTACGCTCGCCATCACCCCCGACGGGACCACGGTTGTGGCCGCGAACAACGTCTCGCAGAACATCTCCATCATCGACCTCAGCACACAGACCGTGCGATCTTACGTGGACGCGGGCGACCGCCCGCTCGGCGTCGCCGTGACCCCGGACGGGAACTACGCCGTCGTGTGCAATGGCGATAATGATCGGGTATCGGTGATCGATCTGGCCACCGACACGCGTGTGGCCAACCTGCCGGTCTACTCGCGCCCGGCCGAGGTGTGCATCTCGCCGGATAGCCAGTACGCGTATGTCACGACCGTAGCCGGCACAGATCGGCTGCACTTCATCGAGTTGGACGGGGCGGACAGCCAGGTGGTGGGTTCGCTGATCACCGGACAGATGGGCTCGATGATCTACACGTACAACGTGCTCAGCGGAATCGAGCTGAGTCCCGACGGCTCCGTGCTGGCCCTGTGCATCAGCTTCGACGACGAGCTCCTGCTGGTGGATACGCCCACGCAGAGCGAGCTGACCCGCGTCCCGGTCGGCGACTTCCCGATCCGCGTAGCCTTCGCGCCCGATGGGTCCAAGGCCTATGTCACCAACTCCAACAGTGACAACGTCTACGTGGTGGTGATCGACGGCGAATCGTCGTACGTTGAGGCGGTTGTGCCGGGGATTGATTTCCCGCTCACGGTCACCGTGGACGCGACCGGCTCGTTCGTCTATGTCGGCAGCTTCAATTACAGCTCGCCGGCCATCAAGGTCATTGATGCGGCCGCGAACTCGATCGTCAAGACGCTATGGCTCAACGGCCGGCCACGGGCAGCATACTTCTCGCCGGCTGACTCGATCCTCTATGTAGCCACGACTGAGGCCGAGCTGGTGCGGATCGACGCGGCGGGCGCGGACTCCGCCATTATTGACACGACGTTGCTTTCGGCCGGGCCGTCGGACATGGTTTTCAGCGAGGCTCTACGCACCGCGGTCGTGGCCGAGCCGATCCCCGACGGCGTAGACTTAGTCTTCTTCGGTTGTGCCGGCGATCTGGATGGCGACGGCGATACCGACCATTCCGACCTCGGCATCCTGCTTGCCGATTGGGGTTGCGTTGGATCAGAGCCCGAAGATTGTCCGGGCGATCTGGACGGAGACTTCGACACGGACCACAGCGACCTGGGAATCTTGCTGGCGGATTGGGGCTGCGGAACCTAGTTGCGGCATACGTGAATCAGGAGGACTTGAGATGAGAAGAGCGATCTGTCTGTTGGGCGCCCTGGGGCTGGCCGGCGTGGCCAACGCCCAGTTATTCGTGGGCTTGGAAACCGCGGGTCTCTCGACCAAGTTGGGAGACATGAGCGGCTTCCCCGACGTGGAGTACACCGACCTGTTCGAGTTCGAGGTCAGCGGGGCGGCCGCCATGCCGGATGGCACGTTGTACTTGTGCAACGGGGCATTCACCACGAGGCTGTACAGATCGACGGATCTGGGCACGCCGCAGTTGCTCGCAACGCTCTCGGAAGACATTCACGCGCTCGCCTACGGCCGCGATAAGCTCTACGGGTACTCCAACTACGCCGACCCGAAGGGCATTTACGAGATCAATACGAGCACCGGCGACTGCACGCTCGTGCTGGATGTGTACACCGGCACGAGCTTCCGCTTCTTCGCGCTCGACTACAACCCCGCCGACGACCTGTTCTACGGCTACACAGAGTATGGCGACTCCGGTCTGTACTCGATCAATATAGACTCCGGAGAGATGACGAAGATCGTGGATACTATTCCGGCCTCCAATGGCCAGGGGCGCGGTATGGCCATCGGTAACAACACGGTCTACCTGACCGCCACCCGCGGTGACGACGGGATTCCCCACTTTGCGTACGATCTGTCGCAAGGGCCGAACGGGACTTGGGTGCCGTTCACCCAGCCGTACCCGAACCACCACTCCACCGGCGGCGCGGCGTGGATTCCCGAGCCGTGTGTCGGCGACCTGGACGGCGACGGTGACACCGACCACTCGGACCTCGGCATCCTGCTGGCCGATTGGGGTTGCGTTGGATCAGGGCCCGAGGATTGCCCCGGGGATCTGGACGGAGACTTCGACACCGACCACAGCGACCTGGGAATCTTGCTGGCGGATTGGGGCTGCGGGGTGAGTCCGTAAGTCTGCATCCGCGGCGACGGTGACCAGTACAAAGCGCCGACAGCAGGGCATCGCGGCTACCCGCGCTGCCCAGTGATCGGCCGGGCTTTTCCTGCGGACCGCCCGGGAAGGAAACCCAGCCGGACAGTTGCCTGAACCTGGTTAAGGGCCCCTCTGGAACATCCGTTCCAGCGGATCAGCCGAGGGGTTCATGTTCTTCATTCCGTAGGCATCGAAAGCGAACGGCGGCTCCGGCCGGTAGAACTCCGGCACGGCCATCCAGCATAGCGCTTGTGGTCGCCGCGAGAAGATCCGCAGTTGCTGCTCGAAAGTAACCGGCCGCACCGGCGCGGCCGCTTCGGCGAAGGTGTGCAGCGCCTGCTCTACGCTCATCGAGCTGAAGCTCTCGAACAGCTCGCCCAAGCTGGCCCCACGCGGGTAGTGGACGATCTTCAGCTCGGCACTCGGCGGAATCTCGGCTAGCTCGCGGGCCGACTGGATCGCCTCCTCCAGCCCGCCCAGCTCGTCCACCAGCTCCAGCTCAAGCGCCTGCCGCCCGGTGTAGATGCGGCCCTCGGCGATCTTGCGGACCTGCTCTGCGGGAATCTTCCGCGTGCTGGCCACACGCTCGATGAAGATGCCGTAGAAGTCGTCGATAAAACCCTGGATGAAGGCGTGGTCCTGCTTGGACAGCGTCCGATGGGGATAACCGAGCGTGCTACGAGCACCACGTTTCATCTCCGCCAGTTCGTAGTCCCTCCGGTTGAACTGGGACCAGGCGGACTGGAAAACGCCCAGCACGCCGATGGAGCCGGTGATGGTTGTCGGCTGGGCGAAGATGCGTCGGCCCGGGCAGGAGATATAGTATCCGCCCGAGCCAGCCACCGAGCCCATGCTCACGACCAGCGGCTTCGCCTCGTCGAGTCGCCGCAGTTGTTTCCAGATCACGTCGGACGCATAGCCGGACCCGCCGGGCGAATCCACGCGCATCACCACTGCCTTGATCGACTTGTTCTTGCGCAGCTCATCGACGACCTTGATGAAATCGTCTCGGCAGATAATCTGCGAAGCAAACCCGGCCCCGAGGCTGTAATCGATGATCGGGCCGCGCGCGTGCAAAACGGCAATCTTCGGCCCCACCGCCTTGCGGGATTCCTCCGCCCGCTTCAACTCGCGGTTGATCAGCTCGACGAAGTCCTGGATCGAGTTCACGTCGGCCAGGCCGCGCTCCTCGCTCTTGTACCGCTTCATCTTGTCCCGCTTGAGCAGCCGGTCGCGGTATTCGTCGTAATATGCCAGCGTGTCCACCAGCCCACGCTGCTGAGCCTGGGTGGCGCTGAACACGGCGATGTCCACAACCTTGCTGACGTCGTCCGGAGATAGCCCGCGTCCCTCGGCGATTATGCTCTTGTAGTCCGCGAACCAGCTATCGAGGATCGCGCCGAATTCCTCGCTGAAGTACTTGTCGGGCTCACGCCGATTGACGAACCCAGGATACTTGTAACGCCCCGAGGTGATGACCTCGTACTCCAGACCGAGCATCTGGTAGTAGCCCTTCATGAAGGGAAACAGCCGCCCGATTCCAGGTATGGCCAGGGCCCCGGACGGCGGCACCGCGATCTCGTCCGCGGCGCAGGCCAGCAGGTAAGCCTCCGGGCTGCCGCTATTGAAAAACGCCATCACTTTCTTGTCGGCCTTCTTCAGCCCAGCCACGCCGCCGCGCAGCTCTTCGATGTCGGGCAACGACAGATACACGTCGCCCACGTCCAGCAGGATGGCCCCGATCTTGTCTTCCTTGGACCACTCCTTCATGCGATCGAGCACGTCTTGCAGCGTGCGCGTCCGCCCGGGCAGCGGCAGATTGACCACGCGGGCCGGAACGACGAACTCGTCGATACGTAGCTCGGCCAGTTGTTGGATTGGGCTTTCAGTCGCCTTCGCCTGGAGCTTAGCTTCGGTGGCTTGCTTGTCGGTGCTTTGGTCTGCCTTCCCCTCCTCAGCCAATGCGGGGAATGCCACAACCAGCGTCAGTAGCAGGGATGTTGCCCAATGTCTCATGAGAGTTGCTCCTTTTCGTTTACCCGGCGCGGGGAGTCTATTCGTCGCCGGCTTCGTTCGCGTTTTCCTTGGGTTCACTCGGGCCGGCCGGCCGGCTCGCTTGTTCTCGGCGGATCTTGCCGTCCTGGTCGATGTAGAGTTCGGCGAGGTGTTCGAAGGTATCGGGTGCGAAGCCCAGGCTCCAGGATTCCTTACCCCAGCGGATCACATACAGGTTAGTGTCGAGGTCGAGCGTCTCGTCGTCCTCGCTTTGGCCTTCGTCCTCTTCCGAGCTTCCGAAGATACCCTTGAACCACTCACTCAACTGCTTTTTCGAGGAGAGCTTCAGCTCGAGCAGCTCGGGGTGTCCTTCGAAGTCGACGTAGCCCTGGAGCTCGGCGATCTCAGCCGGCCAGCGGCCCATGTCCTTCTTGAACAGCTTGCAGTGATGATAGAGCACGCGTAGTCGCCGGCACGCTGCCCGCTCGCGGGCCAGATCGCTGCCGGCCGACTCGTCCTCCGCCAACGACACGGCGAGCATCGTCGGCACCACGATCACTCCGCTCGGCAGCGGGCCGCGGTATGACACCCGCAACCCGCCATAGGTCGCTTTAACCGTAACCCAGCCGTCGGTCATGCCGGCAGCGACGTCGTCCGCGCTCGGCATCAGAGTATCTCGTACGACCGCGCTCAGTGCCAAGTTGACGTAGGGCACCAGCCAACGGTAAGCCTGCTTCCAGTTGATCCATATCTGGCCGTTGGTCCGTCGCTTCTGTGGGAGGTAGAGCTTGTCCGCGCCGCGCGGCAGGTCGAGCCAACGGCGCACGAAGTCTTCCGGCCCGGTGCTCGTCCAGGCGACTACCAGGTAGTCGCGCTCGCGGTCCCGGGCATCGAGCTCGCGCGTCGCGAAGATCACCGGGCGCATCACCAGCGGCATGAGGGCGCCGGGATAGCGGCTGGTGCCGTCGCTCCAGAAGACCGTACGATCCCGCACGGTGGATTCGTGCCACGGCTCGGGCTGTTCGCGCTCACGCATGAGCTTGTTGGCTTTCGCCATCGCCACCCGCACGTCCTCAACGAGCTCTTCGACGCCCCTGGCTTTGGCTTGCAGGACGATGTCGGGCATGGGGAGGAACCCGGTGCCGGGCAGCAGCGCCAGGCAGGCTTGCTCGTCGGCGTGGCGGGCGAGGGGGCCGGGGGCGGCCTCACCAATGACGCTGATTTCCCCTGGCGACTCCATGACGACCTGCGGGCCGAAGCCGACCACACCGTCCAGCGCGGCGGGCACCATTACCGAGCTGAACGCGGCCGCGCCGAACGCCTCCCGCGGAACGAAGAAAGTCCGGACCACCTTGCCGAGCACAAGTTTGGCACCCATCCCCGAGATGGGCGGCCAGTTCACGTTGATGGCTTCGAGCCAGTCGGCGGCTTGGCTCACCCGCACGCTGTAGTCCACGTCGGAGACGAACGCGAACGACTCCCCGAACAACGCGCCGCTGTCCTTCTCGGTTCCCTTGAGATTGACCCGGCAGGCGAGCAAGAGCGGCGGCTGGTCTTCCTCCGCCGGCGGCCCGCTGAAAACTACGGCTGGCACTTCCAACTCCGCGTGCGACACCAGTAGCGAGCCGGCACCGTTCTCCGTCAGGAGAAAACCGACGGTTGACTCGGGCAGGGCGACTTCGTAGCCCCCGCCGGGTCGGGCGCTCAGCTTCACGCCCTCGAACAGTTCTGCACCGCTCTCGGATTTCAACAACTGCTCCACCCGCGCATGCAGGTCCTTGAGCAGCCAGTCGAAACGGACGCCCCAGCGCGCTCGGCCCTCAGTGTCCGGGGCGTAGGTGACTGCCTGGATGGCGACGTCCGGCCAACCAGCGATCTGCTTCAGAAGCGTCGCCACGCCCTCCACGTCCACGCCTTCGGATGAGGCGCTGCCCATCTCGAACAGCATGCCGGCCAGCGGCGCGAGCAAGCGGGCGGAGTTTGACTCCCGCGCCGCCGAGACCAGTTTCTTCAGTGAGGGAATGTGCAGTTCGAAGCGCGGCTTGCTCTCGGGCTGAGGCGGCCCGACAGCGGGTGCAGCCGCCTTCTGTGCCTCAATCGGCTCGGACGTGGGAGCCGAGGTCGTTTGTTCTTGACCGGTAGCGGAGAGAGTGAAAGCTGCAACCGCTGCAAGCAGCGCCCGCAGAGCTGGCAAATGGGCAAATCTGGGCATTGGGCTACCCTGCAACATTTCAGGCCGGGCTCGGAGGTCCGGTACCACACTCTTACTGGACACACGCTCATCGGCAGGCTGGCGTGTGAGACACCAGCGCACGACCCCTCGACCAGTGCTCGGCCCGACACGCTGGGTGACTCGCCGGCCGAAGATGGCGAGCGACTCCAATATCTATCGGAAGAACGGATGCCTCCGCTCCGAGCCTATCAGGGCTTGTCAGCCGGCTCGGCCGGCTGTTTCTCCCCCTCGACCTCCTCCGTTTCCACCTCGACCGCCGGCGGGCCACCGGCCATACCCATCATGGTCGTGATGGCGTCCTTGGCGGCGACCATCAACTCGGTCGGGACAAAGATATCCGCCTGCGACCAACCCTCACCGCCACGACCGACCATGGCCAGCGGCGCATTGATCTCGCTGATCTGAAGGGGAAACTCGTCCTCCTCTTCGAGCACCTTCGTGGCGTTGCGGATCATCGTCACGACGTTATCCAGGGCGAGATAAACTACGGAATTCCGGCTTTTCGGCAGCAGCGCGGCGATGCGCTTGATGCCCGGGTCCTCGTCCAGCAAAGCCTCGGACTTGCGCGCCTGTTCGATCACCTGGGTCATGCGTTTCGCCCCGCCGCCAAAAGCGATAGCTATCTTCTTCGCATCTACGGCCGCCAGTCGCAGCAACAGGCCTTCCTTGCCGATGACGGTGAACACATCTTCCAGCTCTTCCTCGTCCGCCTCCTCGAGCTTGGTTAGGTCGAACTTGAGATGGTGGATCTTCACCTGGCCGCTGGACTCGGCATCCGGCTCGTGGATCAGGGCATCCAGCATCTGTGTGATTTTCTCGTCGGTCACGACCTTCTTGCCGGCGGCCACCAGCTGCGTGAATACTTCGATCCACCTGTTGCTGTCGGTCGTATCGCAGATCAGCGTCGCGCCTACCAGGCCCTGCGGGCCGGGCGGGAGGGCCTCGATCGACGCGCGGAAACCGGTGTGAAGCTTGGCCCACTCCTTGATCAGGCCTTTGAGTTTGGTGAGCTGCTCTTGATCGACACCCTCAGCCTCGGCGGGGGCTTCGAAGTAAGGGTCGAACCCCTTGAAGGCTTCGTCCATAGTCTCGGGATCGATGAGCTGCCCCAGTGCCAACATGTATTTGCCTTTCGGAAGGCCCTTCAGCAGGGAGTCCTCGGTGTTGGTCACCTTCATCATCTTGTGCAGGTCGGTCCCCGGCTTGCAGGTCACGCCCAGGCGCAGACCCAAGCCATTCTCGTCCAGGCTGAGACCCAACATGCAGCTCCGCAGGCCCTCGGTGTACAGGTCGAGCGCGTGCTTGGTGGATTCCGCCTGCTTAGCACCGAATCCACCGCCCATCTGCTGCATCGTGATCACAAAGCCGGTGAAGCCGTCGATCTGCTGTTTGAACAGCTTGAACACGCGGTCGGCGTCGAACCAGGCCGCTGCCTTGAGCCCCTCGAACAAGGCCAGGTCGTCCGGCTTGAGCTTCTTGGTGATGTTGTCCGTGCTGGCGGCGACCGCCTTGACGGTTTCGGCGTTCTTCGCCAGGGCCACGTGCTTCTGACAGGCGGCGGCCACGATCGGTTCTTCGAACAGCTCGAGCGACCAGGTGCCACCCTCGCCCGCTTCGGCCCCCATCGCCTCGAGCAGCAGCTTGGGGTCCGTAGCCGGCACAAGAAGAGCAAGCTTCTGGTCGAACTCGTCCGGCGTTTCGGCCGGCATGAGGACGAGAAGCAGCGCGCCGCTGTCATCCAGGCCCGCGGACATGCGCAGGAACATGCGCATGGCGCCCGCGAGCGAGTTAGTCGGCGGCGGAACGAACGCGCTGAGCCCCAGCTTCTCGAGGGTGTTCTGGAAACTGGCGTCCAACTGCTGGATGTTGGGCACGCACACGAAGCCGATCGCGTCCGCCGGGACCAGCGAAAGCGCGTCTTTCACTGCCTCGTCGGCCCGGACGGCGTTGGGCAACAACAGGCTCAGGCACAGAGCGGCAAAGACAAGCTTGCGTTTCATCAGGGGAACTCCTTTGGTTGAAGCGGTTTCTACATACGCTCCGCGTGTAGGCGCAGCGAGTATTATAGCACACCCGATCCCTGCTGCCGACCGCCCTGGGGCCCGGCCGCAACGGATGCCGCCCCCTCCCGCGCGGCATGGTGGAATACGCGCGGGCCGGCGAAATATTCTGGCCATGGCACCAGAAGTCCTTTGAATCGGCAGCGAGACCTGGGTGGCATGAGCGCCGCTGCCCGCGTAACTCGGGCAAGATGCCCCAGCCCCCCCCAGTCGGACTAGAGACCCCAAGTCGCGTGGCATACACAGCTTAC
The DNA here is from genome assembly GCA_964572345.1 of uncultured Planctomycetales bacterium. Lineage (GTDB taxonomy): Bacteria > Planctomycetota > Phycisphaerae > UBA1845 > Fen-1342 > JAUWXH01. The sequence goes on along the minus strand of CAZNFA010000012.1, from coordinate 48,870 downwards.
AAGTCACCCGGGCTTCTCCTTCCGCGTGGTGCCGGGCTTGACGGGTCGGTAATACAAAGTGATAATCGCGGCGGAATCCCGGACGCGCGACTCGTGTTGAGTGGAGGTACGTCTGCTCATGGGCATCAGAAGACAAGAGATCGTCACGTTCAAGGCGGATGCGTCCTTGCTGGAGGCGATGAAACGGGTTCCGAACCGCTCCGAGTTCATTCGCTCGGCGGTGCTGGCCGCCCTCGACGGCATCTGCCCGTTGTGCAACGGCCGGGGAACCCTCACGCCGAACCAGAAGAACCACTGGGAATCCTTCAGCGTTCACCACACGCTGCAGGAGTGTGGGGAATGCCACGAAGTGCACCTGGTGTGCCGCAGCCAGTCGCGCCGCCGCACGCGCCAGGCACATTGAATGCTGGGGCTGACGCGCCGTCCGGCGCGCCGCAGCAACCGCAACAGGTCCGGCCGTGCAAAACGCCTCGTATGAAGAACGTCGATGCGGGCTCGGGGACAGAGGGTGACGGAATGAGGGCAACGCTGAGGAGCATATCCAGAGAACTCAAGGCTCACGCGCCGTTCACCGTGCTGGGTGCCTTGGTCGGCATCGGAATCATGGCAGTCGTCGTCTACGCGCGCGTGCCTGACACGGTGTCGCGCAGCCTGTTTTGGACGTTCCACCCAGCCCATGTGCTGCTCAGCGCGGTGGTAACCGCGGCCATGTACCGGCTCCACGGTAAAGGCACGCTTTGGGCGACCATGCTCGTCGGATACTTCGGTTCCATTGGCGTCGCCACCCTGAGTGATTGCGTCGTTCCCTATCTGGGTGAGTGGCTGCTCCGCCTGCCGCACCGACACCCGCACCTCGGTTTCATCGAGATGTGGTGGCTTGTTAACCCGCTGGCGGTGATCGGTGTCCTCATCGCGTACAAATGGCCGAGAACAAAGACCCCGCACGCTGGACACGTGCTACTGAGCACCTCCGCCTCCCTGTTTCACATCATCATGGCCCTGGGCGAGGAACCTGACCTGCTCATTATGGGGTTCATGGGCGCCTTCCTGTTCCTCGCGGTGTGGGCTCCCTGCTGCACGAGCGATATCGTGTTCCCACTGCTCTTCTCAAAGGGCAAGGCCGAACTGGAACCTCACCACCACCACTGACACCCAGGCCAGACTCGGGCGCGCGCCGTCTGCTGGCCGCCTTGGGCAAGCCGCCTGACCCCCCGGTCGTGTGGTCAGGCTGTTGAACGGACGTGTGACTACGGCGGGGGCTTGCAGTGCGAGCAAGGTGTGTAGCCCCTCCGCTTGGCTTCCGACAGCCGCATAGGAATCGAACTTCTGCGAAGGTGGGCGCACCCTTTACGGTGGTATTTCTTGCCGGTCTGCGTGACGTAGACAATGACGTCTCTTGATTGCCCGGAAGGTCGTGAGGTGGGCGACCGACGGTCGGCGGAGGGGACGCCGCTCGGCCGGCGACGATCTGCCGGCCTCCACACGCCCTTGCGGGCCTGTTGGGCCTTCTGCTCGTAGAAGCCGAACAGCTTCTGGTGCTTAAACGGCGGCCTGGCGGCAACCTTGCCGTAACCTTGCCGCACGATCTCGAGGTTGACGAACAGCCCGTCCGGGGCCCGGAAAAGATAAACACGCGCGGGCCTCTCGGGTTCGCCCGGAGACGCTTGGCGATCGTACTGTAAGTAAACCGACTCACCCGCCAACAGGTTTTCGGCGAACCGTTTGGCCTCGTCGTGATAGGACCGCCCGATGGCGGGGGTGGTCACGCCGATCAGCCCCAGCGTGGTTTCCTTCTCATCCGCGAGCACGACGATGGTATGCCCGTCCACCACCCTGGCGACCTGGCAAGCCTGCTGTTGGCTGAAGTCCGGCTTGGGAATGACCGGCGGGACCTGTTGGGCGTAGAGCAGCGACCGCGTCGCAAGCAGCACCAAGGCGAGCATGCCCCACAGTCTGCCTCGCCGGCCCATTCGTGGATTCGTGTCCATCAAACGCGCTCCTCTCCAAACCACCGGTGCCGCGCGCGTTTCGTCGTCGGCGGGGACGTTCTGACTTCCCCACCGACCGACGCTGCCCGCCACCACGCGTATGATGCCCGCGTGCCGAACCCGTCCGACACGCCACGTCTGCACACCAGCGATTACCGGACATGGGGCTGACGACATTCGGACAACCAAGCTTATAGCCTCAATCCGCTCACAGCGGTAGACGATAGACCACTAAGGAACCTGTAGGAGAGCCCCTGGGGGCTCTCCAGTCAATCCGTGAGGGAGACCTGTGGAGACGAGATCGCTAACGACACCCAGCACCGACCGGGCCCCGGGCGCATTCCGAACGCCGAAGTCGCTTGATGCGGCCGTACTGGACGTGTCAGAGATCTCCACGTTGCCGCAGGTCGCGCTCCAGGTAATGGCGGTGGTCCGGAACCCGAACACAGGGGCGGCCGACCTGATCAAGGTGGTCGAAGGTGATCCCGCGCTGAGCGCCCGCGTCCTGCGACTGGTCAACTCCGCCGCCTACGGCCTGCGCTCTAAGGTCAACAACCTCCATCAGGCCATCACTTACGCCGGTTTTTACCAGGTCCGCAATCTGGCCATCACCGCTTCGGTAGCCCGGGTTTTCCGGGACCACGAGGCGTTCGGCGCCTACAAGCGGAGCATGCTGTGGCAGCACATGATATCGGTGGGTGTTTGTGCCCGCCTGGTCGCCCGCCGCTGTCGGCTTCCCGACTTCGAAGACGCGTTTCTCGCAGGGCTTCTTCACGACGTCGGCATCATTCTTCTGGATCAGCACCTCCACGACGCTTTTGCCGCGGTGATCAATGACCTGACCGAAGAGAAGACGCTCGTCGAGATTGAGCGAGAACACCTAGGTTTCGACCACACCCAGTTCGGCGAACGCGTCGCCACGAAATGGGGCTTCCCGTCGCGGGTCCGCGCTGCCATCCGTTACCATCACCAGTCGCTGACCTACCAGGATGACGGGGCCGAAATCGTGCGCTGTGTCGAAATCGCGAACCTATTATGCACATTGAAAAACATCACCTCGGTGGGACGCAAGCTGGTGACGGCCTCAGCCGAATTGTTCCAGTCGCTGAGTTTCCAGAAGCACGACGTCGTCGTCCTAGCCGCGGACATGGATCGTGAGCTCGCGCAGAATGAGAGCCTGTTCAAGCTGTGATGGCCGGAGCGATGCCTGAGTTGTTGTCCGAGATCGACCAGATTTTCTCCAACGTTCAACCGCCTGTGGACGAAACAGGTTGTCTGGCGCTCGTGCAGGAGCAGCTCGAACCACTGAAGGCGGCGGCGGTTTTCCTGGCGGAAGACAGCGGGCACATCCTCGCCGTTTACGAGCCGCCCGGGAACGGTGCCGCCGGGGCAGCATCCGCAGTCGCGAACGAACTGGCCGCCGCGCTCGCCGCCACCAACTTCGCGACGACCAGCCACACAACGGAGGACGGGACCAGGCATGCTGTCCTCGGGTTGCGCGTTTCAGATCACCAGGGCCGCCGGGGACTCCTGGGTGCCGTGCTGGACCACCTGCCGGGCGGATTCGTGCCCGACCCGAAGTGGAAGCAAGCGGTCATCACCGAGGCAGCCATCGCCTGGACGGCCATCCGCCTGGCCGACGAACACCAGGAGGCCAGAACCCGCATTCAACACCTCTTGGCCGAACAGGAGATGCTGCGGCGTGTCCACGCCGACGGCGTCGCCCAATTCCTGCGCGAGCGTGAGGATCGCTTGCATGAGCAGCGCTGTCACATCCTGCATCTCGAATCGGAGGTGACAAGACGCTCGGCCGCCCTGCGAGAGGCGCGCCTCCGGGCCGAACAGGCCAATCGCGCCAAGTCCGAGTTTCTCGCCAACATGAGCCACGAAATCCGCACCCCCATGACCAGCATCCTGGGCTACGCGGAGATGCTGCTCGATCCGAGCTTGGCCGCGCCAGAGCGGCAGGATGCGATTCACACGATACACCGAAATGGGCGGCACCTGATCGAGATCATCAACGACATCCTCGACCTGTCCAAGATCGAGGCGGACAAGCTGGCGACCGAGTATGCTGCCTGCTCACCCGGCCGCCTCGTGGCCGAGGTGGTCTCGCTGATGCGCGTGCGTGCCGCGGAGAAGGGCTTGCCCCTGAAAGCCGAATACCGTGGACGCATTCCCGAGACGATCTGGTCCGACCCCACCCGCCTGCGGCAAATCCTGATCAACCTGCTCGGCAACGCGATCAAGTTCACCGAAACGGGCGGGGTACGACTGGTGGTGCGCCTGGTCAACGGGCCAACGGATCGAGGGACCGAGACGCCGAGGTGTCAAGATCAGCACGCTTATGCCGGCCCTGAGACTGGAGCGGGGGACACGGCTGACACAGCCATGCTGCCCGACCATCAGTCGGATCTTCAGCCCCTCGAAACCTGCGACCGTCAGCCCCTTGAACCCTATCTCCAGTTCGAGGTCATCGACAGTGGCATCGGAATGACCCGGGAGGAGCTCGCCAGGCTCTTCCAGCCGTTCACCCAGGCCGACACCTCTACAACACGCCGATTCGGCGGGACCGGACTGGGCCTGACGATCAGCAAACGTCTGGCGAGGAATCTGGGGGGCGATATCACGGTGGTGAGCACGCCCGGCAAGGGAAGCTGCTTCCGTCTGTCAATCGCGACCGGCCCGCTCGAGCGCGTCAAGATGATGGAGGACCCAGGCGAGGCGGACTTCTTGCACGCCGAGGACGCGGATACCTGCTCGGACCCGGCATCTGAGGAGGCCGGGCTCAAGGCCCGTATTCTCCTGGCCGAGGACGCACCGGACAACCAGCGCCTGATCTCATTCGTGCTCAAGAAGGCTGGCGCCGAGGTGACCATCGCCGACAACGGCCAGGTCGCCCTGGCCAAGGCCCTGGCCGCCCGTCACGAGGGGCGACCCTTCGACGTAATCCTGATGGACATACAGTTGCCCGTTCTGGACGGCTACCAAGCCACCAGCCAGCTTCGCAGAAGGGGTTACCAGGGTCCCATCATCGCCCTGACCGCCGGCACGATGGCCAGCGATCGTGAGAAATGCCTCGACGCGGGCTGCGACGACTTCGCCGCCAAGCCCATCGACCGCAAGACCCTCTTCGCCGTTATCCGCAAGCACCTGCCCGTCCCGGCCACGTCGGCCAGTGGGTAGTGCGGGCGTCCCCGCCCGCCATCGCAGCGCCTGACGCGGGCGAGACGCCCGCACTCCCCACTCGATGTCCGGTCACCTACGATCGTAACGCTCGCCCGCACACATTGCCCGGCATCGTTTGCATCCCTGGCATGTTGCGCGGCAGGCGGTAAAATCTCGCTCGGCGCGGGTTTTCGGTGTCGATGCGTACGCATCTCGTGGGTTCGGCTTTCGGCACGGAGGTAGGCAGAAATGGCCAGCGAGCGGCATGAACAAATCGTGGCCCTGGGTAAGGAGCCCATTAGCGCGGCCAGCCCGGTCGGCGACCCGGTTCGCTACGAGGAAATCTTCGAACGGCTTCAAGCGCAGATGGATCGCATCGGCTCGCTCAGCGGCGAGGAGGTCGAGTGGGGGCAGGTCGTCGAGCTGGCGACGGAAATCCTCAAGGGCAAGTCCAAAGACTTGCTGGTGATGACCTACCTGACCATCGGTCTGCTCGAGCACGAAGGCTATGCCGGTCTGGCCGCCGGGTTCGAGGCCTACCGCGAGTTCCTGGGCAAGTTCTGGGACAGTTGCTTCCCCAAGGTCAAACCCCCGCACGGCCGCTACAACGCCGTGCAGTATCTGGCCGACAAGATCCTGCCGCAGATCGAGCTCAAGGCCGGGAAGTGCAAGAAGCAGCCGACCGCCGCCGAGAAAGAGGCCGTACACCAGTGCGCGGCGTTGGTGGAAGAGGTGGACAAGGCAGTCGGGCAGGCGTTTTCGTCACAGCCGGACACGCCCAACCTGCTGACGATGAGCCGCGCCTTCCGGGCTTTGAAGGCGAAGGTTGGCCCGCTGGGTGCGGAAGCGCCGGCAGAAGCCGTTCCGGGTGCCCCGGCCGCCGCGGCTGCGCCCGCCGCCGCCGAGGGCGTTCCCGAGACGTTTGCCACGCCGACCCAGGCGGTCCAGGCGATCGTAAGAGTAGCCAAGTACCTGCTCTCGCAGGACAACAAGGACCCGCGTGCGTATCGGCTGATGCGGGCGGTGCATTTTGGCGGTTTGGCCGACACGCCCAAGGACAAGCTGCTGCCGCCTCCGCCCCCCGCCCGCCGCCAGTTCTTCGAGAACACCGCCTCCAGCGGGAACTGGCCCACCCTGCTGACCGAGGCGGAGGCGCAGTTTGCCAGTACCCCCCTCTGGATGGACTTGCAGCGTTATGTGGCAACGGCGTTGAATGGGCTGGGTTCGGCTTACGCCGCCGCCAAGCACGCCGTCACGTTTGAGACCGTCGCGCTTCACGCCCGTTTGCCGGAGCTCTTCGACCGCTCGTTCAAGGATGGCAACCCCTTCGCCGACGGGGCGACCAAGGCCTGGCTGGACGAAGCCCGGGGTGAGCTTGGCGCAGGCGGGGGCCACGGGGGCGCGGCTGGCGCAGACGCCCTGGCCAAGGCCACCAGCGAGGCCCGCAAGCTCCTCAGCCAGGCCAAAGCCCCGGAGGCTATCGCCCGACTGGCCGAGCAGATGGACACCTCCGGCAGCCGGCGCGAGCGTTTCCGGGCGCAGCTCGCCCTGGCGGGCTTCTGCCTGGACATGAAAAAGTTGACGCTGGCCGGCTCGTTGCTGGAAGGCCTGGAAGCCGTCATCGACCAGTATCATCTGGAAGAATGGGAGCCGGACTTGGCCGCACAAGCCGTACGCAACCTGTACGAATGCCTGCGCAAGGCCAAACCCAAGCCGACGCCCGATGACGTCCGCCGCAATGCCGCGGTCTTCGCCCGGCTATGCCGCCTCGACCCGACCGCCGCTTTGAAGCTCGATACGAGCCCCGCCAAGTAGTGCCCCATGCGCGCCCGGCAACACTGCCAACGCTCCGCCTTGATCGCCGGCGGCACCCTAATCGCCTTGGCCGCTTCGATCGGCTGCGCAGGCTGCGCCCGCTCGTCTTCGCAGTCGCAAGACTCGGGCAAAGCTGACGATTCAGCCCAGACGCCACGCGAAACGCTCGTCCGCCTGATCGCCGCCCGTCAGGCGCACGCCTATCGGGACATGCGGACACTGATCCTCCCGCAGCACGCCGAGCAGGTAATCAACTACCTGATGGCGGTGGACGATTTCCTGCTGGCCAACCGCGAACTGTGCGAATACGTCCGTGACCAGGTCGGGCTCGGCCTGGCACAGAACATCGACCAGTCACACATGGCGGCCAACCTGGAGGTCCTCAGCCCCTACGTAGAGCTCCTTGACGAGGTCGTCGAAGGCGACGCGGCCACCGTCTCGTTCGTGGTGGATAGCAACCTGCCGATCAAGCGGGCCGAGCTGCGCCGGATCGGCGACACCTGGCGATACGACCCCGGACCCGGCTATGCGCCTGAGCTTCCCAAAGCTTTCCACCGCATGGCCCGCGGCCTGCGCCAGGCGTTGCAGGAGATCAAGAGCGGCCGCCTCTCGCCACAGATCCTACGCGACGATCCGGATTTACTTGTCAAGGAAGTGGAAGTGCGGTTGCTGCCCGGCGTGAAGATGCTGTCGCGACCGAACGCCACGAGCGGAGGGGGCGACTGACGTGCCGCGTGTGCGACGGCTGCTGCTCGTGCGCCACGGACTGCCCGACTACCGCTTCCGCGGAGCCTATGACGAACCGCCCGGGTCCCCGCTGTCGGAAGTCGGCCGCGTTCAGATCGGTCAGACGCCGCCGACCCTGAAACGCCATGCCCCTACGGCCGTTCATAGCTCACCGCTCGCCCGCGCGCTGCAGTCCGCCCAGATTATCGGCCACGCGCTCGGCTTGCCGGTCAGGACCGACAGCGATCTGAAGGAATGGCACCACACGGAACGGCTCTACCAGGTGACCGAGCGCAGCGCGCGTTGGCTGCGCCGCTGGCTCGCCGACCACGAGCCGTGTGCCGTGGTCGTCGGGCACGGCTCGCCGTTGCTGGCGATCATCCGCACCGCGCTCTATCTGCCGCACTTCGGCTGGTGGCGGGCCGACGATCCAGACGACCTGCTGGTCGGCACCTGCGATCGGTTCGAGGTCTCGATGGGGTCGGTCTTCGAGCTCACGTTCGAGCCGCAATACGTCACGGCCCGCTGTCTGTTTCACCCCGAGCCGCGCATCCTGGGCCCGCGACACGGGCGGCCCGTACGCAACGCTCCGCGCGGCACCATCGGCGGCGAAAACCGCTACCTCCGCCGCCCCAACTTCGCCCGCCTGATCGGCTACCACGCGTAACGCGGGTCTGGCCCCACCTTCTCCTCTGCTTGCCCCGGGCCCAAATGCAACCGCCAAGACGCAAAGAACGCCGAGGATTCGGCCGGAGACGCATGCACGTAGCACGTAGAAGTGGCGGCCCGCGCCCCCGCGCGGCCGCCAAGCCAAGTAGGGCGTGCCGTGCACGCCTCCGCTTTCGCGGCGGGCACGGCCCACCTTACGCAGCCGCAACTGCGCGAACAGAAGTAGCGGCCCGCGCCCCCGCGCGGCCGCCGAATAGCGGCCCCCGATGTACATCGGGGTACCGGCCGAACCCAGTGTGGCACCGGCTTCCAGCCGGTGGAATCGTAGCGTTGGCCTCCTGCCTGCCCTGAGAGCAGCCGAAGGGTCGCCGACGTAGACGTAGCATCCGGTCTGAGCCTGTCCCGATTCATCGGGATGCCGGACGTAGCCAAGTACGGCGTGCCGTGCACGCCTTCCCTTCCTCGGCCACGCTGTTCTCCCGATCATAAGCCTGGGTGCCCCATCACTTCAATCGCGGACGCATGTCTCGACAGTGACGAAGCAGGTGTCTCCCTTACAGGAATGGTGCGTCAAGGGACGTGCCCCACGCGCCTATTGGTCGAGGAGGGCTTGGGCGTCTTGCTTGGCCCAGGCGTAGCCGCAGTCGGGGGTGTCGCAGATGGCGATGGCCTTTTCGCAGTGGTCGCGCATGGCCTTCTCGTCGCCGGCGAGGCTGGCCAGCTCGGCGCGGGCGACGTGGTGGTCGGCGAGGATGAGGCGGTAGCCGACGTCGGCGGCCCGCTGCTCGGCCTCGTTCAGGTAGCGGGTTGCCTCGGCGACGTGGGCCTGCCGGTCCGCCGGGTCATACCGGGCATGGATGACGGCAGAGCGCCCGGCCTCGAGCAGGCCACAGGTCAGATAGAAGTGGTCCCCCGACCGCCGGCCGCTGTCGACGGCCCGCCGGGCATAGCCGGCCATCACCTCGAGCCCGGCCCGCTGCGGATCGCCCGCCGCCCAGGCCAGCCGCTCGACCAGCGCCTGCGTGGCCAGTGTGAAGGTCTGGCTGTGAAGTCCGCCCTCTTCCTGGCAGATTGCGGCATTCTTCTGTGCGGCGGATCGCGCCTGGTCGAAATGCCCGCGCCGTGCGAGCCACGTGCAGTGCCAACAGCCACGGAGGGAGGCGAGCCAATCGTCCCGCTCAAGCTTGATCGCCGCAGCGAAGTGGTCGGACGCGGTTTCGTCATTGCCGCAAAGGGCCGTGATCGCCGCCGCATATCCGTGGATGAACTTTGTGTAGGTGTTCTTGAACTCGTCCTCATCGGGCATCTTGCCCGCATAGTCGAGGGCGTTCGACGCCGCCTCCGCCGCGTCAGTCAGGCTGCCCAGCCTCCTATGGCTATCGCAGAGATTCTGGCAATCCGCGCTGGCGCCGGACCAAAACGACTGGGCCAGTCTCGCCGACAAGCTGCGTTGGAACATCGGGATCGACAGGTTTGGCCGACCGGTGTTCATTAGCGAAAGCGCGGCAGCACCGATGAGATAAGCCTTGTCCCCCTGGCCCGTCACTATCGGCTCACCGGCGAAGTCCTCGCCGGCAAAGAAGCCCCGCAACAATTCCAGATCGGTCTCGACCGCGCCCAGGTCGCTGCTCAGGTAGAAGGTCGTGCGGAGCGGCTGATCCTTCCGGCCGATTCGCGTGTAATGGCACTCATCCAGCGCCGCCTGGGCCCGGCCCGCCCGGCAGGCATGCTGGACGGCGTCGAGCAGCGGGCGCATCTCCGCCATCGTGTCGGGGTAGCGCTTCTCCTGCCGGCCGGGCAGGACGTCGTAGAACCGGCTGTGGACCGCCCTGCGCCGCGGCTCGGTCAGGGCGGCATCGGGGTCATCTTCGTAGAAGTGGCGCCGGACCAGCGGGTGCATGTCGTAGCCGGTCTCCTCCGACCCGCTTTCGGATTGCTCGTCCACTACCCGGCCGTGGACCACCCCGAGCTTCACCAGGCGGGCGATCACGCCCGTGCGCAGCGAGGTGTAGTCGAGGCCGACGAGCTGGTCGTTGAACGGCTTGTCGTCGGCCTCGCTCTTCAGCGGATGGAGGAAGACCTGCTCGACATCCTGCCGCGTCGCGGGGCGGACGCAGCAGCTCAGCAGCCGCAGAAACTGGCGATCTTGCTCGCTCAGCGCAGCGGCGCAATGGCGGAGGACGTAGCCGGGCAGGCGGTGGTACTTCTCGCGGCGCGTCGTCAGGTCCGGGTCGGTGATCTTAGCTTCCTCTCCGGCAATGAACTGCCGCAGGTCGGCGAGGCTGGTCGTGCCGGGTAGTTCGGCGTGCAGGGCTCCGGTGAGGGTCAGGGTCAAGGCGTGGCCGCCGACGTCCCTGACGAAGGGTTCCGCGTCGTCCTGGTCGATCTTCAGCCCGTAGTGCTCGATGAGCAGGGCGACGCCGTCCAGAACGGATAGCTCCTCGAGGTCCAGCTCGCCATAGCGCGGATCGTCTTGGCGGCGGAGGTCGCTGAGCGGCTCGCGAGTGGTGATCAGGATCATGCCGCGCGCGTCGCTGTCGGGCTCGGCGTCGTTGAGGGTGGCGCGGAGCAGCTCGCGGAGACCGGTGTCGGTGACGCGGCCCTCGCGGCCAAGGGTGTCGTCCTGCAAGGTCTCGAGGCCGTCGAGGACCAGCAGCAGGCGGCGGCCTTTGACGCCGGTCCGCAGCAGGTCGACCAGTTTGCGGGCCCGCTGCTCGGCGGCCAGGGGGTGGCCTGCTTCGGTCAGCGGGATGCCGAAGTGGGTCAGGACGGCGGCGAAAAAGGTGTCGGCGGCCTTGTTGAAGTAGAAGCTCCACCAGACGACGAGGGGTCGGTCCTGCACATCGGCCGGGCGACGGAGGGATTCGGTGAAGCGGCGGGCCAGGGCGGTCTTGCCCTCGCCGCCGAAGCCGACAACGGTGTAGAGGCGGGTGCCGGCGAGCCAGGCGGTGTGCAATTCGGCAAGCTCGCCCACGCGACCGACCCACTTGGGTTGGGGCTCGGGGTAGTCCTGGAGGAAGTCGCCGGGGCCGGCCTGATATGGCGTGGGCTTCGCTTGCGCCTCGTCGACGTCGGGCAGCTTGACCACCTTGGCTGTGTCGTCGTGCAGCGCGAGGCGATGGGGAAAGCCCATATGCTCGAGTTCGCCGGCGACGGCCTTCCATTCATGGTTGCTCATGTATTGGAACGCCGCGCTGAAGGCCTCGCGCTTCTCGGGGTCGTCGGGGTCGGCCTGGATGCGGATGCGGGTTCCGTCGGCGATCCAGCCTCTTGTACATTTTCGGGCGAGGTACTTGCTCCGTTCCCGCTCTCGCGTCTCTTCGTCCCGGTCCTCGGCCAGCTTGTCCAGGTCGATGCCGAGATCTTGAATCCTCGAATAGTCGCAGTGGAGGATGTCGGCGGCCTTGAGGAGGACGGCGACGCGATGGAGGTTGATCGAGCCGTCGGGGGTCAGTTGGTCGGCGGACCGGACGTTGAGCTTCTCCTCGAAGACGCCGACCTTGAGGTCGTGGAGGCCGATCACCGTGGCGACATCGTTGGCCTGATGCTCGTCGAGGCCGAGGGCGACGTAGTTTCTCTTGACGAACTCGGCGGAACCTTCTCCATGCTTGAACGGCTCGGGCAGGGGCTGGCCGCTCTTCAACGCCTTGTCGAAATCATGGCAGCAGCCGGCGGCCGAGAGGAGGAAGACCTCGTCCGGCTTGATTTTGTGAAGGTTGAGCCCGCCATGTTCGTCCCGGGTTTCGGTGAGCAGACGCCAGATGTTCTGCTCGACCTTCTCGACGTGTGGGCGGCCGTTCTCGTTGCTGTCAGGCCGGTTCTGGCGATCGTGCAGCGGCTTCGACTTCAGCCAGAGGTTTCTTGCTACCGTGGCAAGTTCGGGGGATTCCTCTTCGAGATAATCGCGAAGCCGTACTGGCAGCGTCTCTGCCATGTCGAACACCACTTTTTTTGGCAATCTGGAAGCGGCTTTGCCCGCCCTACGCCCCGATCGTGGCACTCGCCGCTTCGCTCCAGGGCCCGTTCTCGCCGGTCGTGTTGCCCCAGCGCAGCACGCAATGGATCCGTTTGCCGCCGTCGTTCACCGAGATCTGAGCCCCCGGCGTAGAGTACGCCCGGGGGCGCTGATCTACTGCACGATTATGATACATGTTACGCCATATCCTGTAAAGTCGGCGTTTGCCGACAATTGGGCGGGTGGGGCTGGTCTCTGAGGAAGACGGCCGGCGGGGGCATGTGTTTAGCGTGGTGGTAGTCCCGGAGGGATGCCCTGATCATAGCCCAGCACGTAGTGCTGGGGTGGCGGACGCGCTGAGCATGTCGAGTCCCGCAGGGACGACCGAGGCTTCAATCGTCCCTGCGGGACTCGGCCGTACGTAACGGCCACGCGATCCCAGCGTTTCACGCTGGGCTACGTTCATCCTGTCCCTCCGGGACGCTAAACCCGTACCGCCGGGGCGCCGCCCGCTGCTTGGCGGCCGCGCGGGGGCGCGGGCCGCTACACCGACTGCTAGCCGCCGCCGAGCACCTTCTTGGTCAGTTCCAGCGAGTCGCCGTAGCCGTCTTGCAGGCGCTTCAGCTCGGCCTTGAGCCGCTTGACCACGTCGGCGTGAACCGGATCTCCATAGACGTTGTTCAGCTCGTGCGGGTCCTGTTGCAGGTCGTAAAGCTCCCACGCATCCATCCTGTAGTGGAAGTGCATTAGCTTGTAGCGTGTGGTGCGCACGCCGTAGTGTGGCCGGACCATGTGCACGCCGGGCTCATAGTAGTTGTAGTACATCGACGCGCGCCAGTCGTCCGGCACACCGCCTTGCAGCACCGGCCGCAGCGAACGGCCCTGCATGTCGGCCGGTATGTCCACACCGCCCAGACCCAGAAAAGTCGGCGCGAAGTCCAGGTTCAGGACCATCGCGTCGCTGACCGAGCCGGCCTTGATCGCCCGCGGATAGCGCACCAGCAGCGGCATGCGCAGCGACTCCTCATACATGAAGCGCTTGTCGTACCAGCCGTGCTCGCCCAGAAAGAAGCCCTGGTCGGACGTGTAGACCACGATCGTGTTCTCGGCCAACCCGCTCTGGTCAAGGTAATCCAGCAGCCGCCCGACATTGTCGTCCACCGACGCCACGCAGCGCAGGTAGTCCTTGATATAGCGCTGGTATTTCCATTTCTTGAGCGCCTGGCCCTCCAGGCCGTCCGGCGGCGGCTCCTTCAAGTCTTGCGGCGTCAAGTGGTGCTCGACCGTCATGCGCTGCAGGCGGGCGGCGTCGCAGCGGGTCGCGTAGTCGTCGTTGAACGTCTCCGGCTCGGGAATGTCCACGCCCGCGTACATCTTCGCGTGCTTCCCATCTGGAAGCCAACGACGGTGCGGGGCCTTGTGCTGGTACATCAGCAGGAACGGCCTATCGCTCTTGCGGGTCTTCAGCCAGTTGAGGCAATGGTCGGTGATGATGTCGGTGACGTAGCCGGTGTGTTTGGTCTTCTCGCCCATCGCGATCATCACCGGGTCGTGGTAGGCGCCTTGTCCCGGCAGGATGTTCCAGTAGTCGAAGCCGGTGGGGTCACTCTTCAGGTGCCACTTGCCGATCATCGCCGTCTCGTAGCCGGCCTGCTGCAACAGCTTCGGGAAGGTGACCTGGCCGCCGTCAAACCGCTTGGCGTTGTCGATGACGCCGTTCAGGTGGCTGTACTTGCCGGTCAGAATCACCGCCCGGCTCGGGGCGCAGATGCTGTTCGTGCAGAAGCAGTTGGTGAAGCGCATCCCCTCCCGGGCCAGCCGGTCGAGGTTCGGCGTCTTGTTGATCCGGCTGCCGTAGCAGCTCAAGGCGTGCGCGGCGTGGTCGTCGGACATTATAAAGATGATGTTCGGCCGACGTCCGGTCGGCTCGTCGGCGGACAGCCAACGGGGCACGGCCGCCGTCGCCGCCCCCAGCCCCACGGCTTTCAGAAAACCACGTCGATCGAACAGACTATCCATCGTGTTACCTCCCGGTTGGCCATCCTACCCGACATCGCGTCTTCGGACGCCACATCGCGTCTTCGGATCCGACATCACGCCTTCGGACCGGAGCCACGCCCGTCATCCTGAGCGCAGCGAAGGATCTCTCTTCAAGCGCCCGAACTGGGGGTCCGGCTTGCGCGCGCTTCTCCCGGCGTCTTCACTGTCTGTCTCAAACCACCCATTGCTCAAGTCTGTCCATCGTGGATTCAGCGACTCGATCAGGGCGACTTTCTTGCGCCGCAGCCACCCTTTGATCTGTTTCTCGCGCTCGATGGCCGCCTTAGGGCTTGGGAACTCCTCGAAGTACACGAGGCGCGTGATGTTGTACTTGCGCGTAAACCCTGGAACAAGCTTGCTCTTGTGCTCGTAGACGCGTCGCTCCAGGTCGTTGGTTATGCCAGTGTAGAGAGTACCTGACTTGTTCGTCATGAGGTACACGTAGAATGCTCGAGCCATCGCATTGCTCCGGGCTCGGAGATCAGCATTCGCCAGGAGACCCTTCGCTGCGCTCAGGGTGACGCGGTCGGCGTGTTCGCCTTTGCGGCGCGCCCCTTCGCATAGACCCCTCTGGCGCGCGCTCGTACGCAACCCGGCCGCGTTTGACCACTGTCCGCACGCGCTGGCGGCCGGGGGTGTAGAACCACTCCGCCAGCGTCGGCGTGTCGAGCAGCACCAGGTCGGCGTCGTAGCCCTCGGCGATGGCGCCCAGGCGATGATGCATGTCCAAAGCGGCGGCGGCGTTCGCCGTCACCGCCGTCAACACCTCGCTCGGCAGCATGCGCATCTGGCAGCAGGCGATGTTCATGATCAGCGGCAACGACTCGATCATGCTTGAACCCGGGTTGCAGTCGGTCGAAAGGGCCACCGGCAATCCCGCTTCGATCAGCCGCCGCGCATCGCAGTGCTCGATCCCCAGGAAGAACGACGTTCCCGGCAGCACGACCGCGATTGTGCCGGCCGCCTTGAGGGCCGCGATGCCGGCGTCGTCGATCATCTCCAGATGGTCCGCCGAGATGGCCTTCAGCTCGCCCGCGAGTCCGGTCGCCCCGATCTGCGCCAATTCGTCGGCATGGAGCTTGACTTTCAGACCTGCCTTGATCGCCCGCTCCAAGACCCGGCGGGCCTGTTCGACGTTGAACGCGCCGCGGTCACAAAAAACGTCGCAGAAACGCGCCAAACCCGCGCGCGCGATCTGCGACAGCAGCTCCGCGCTGCCGATCACCTCGATGAACTCGTCGGCCCGGCCCTCGAACTCCGCTGGCAACGCGTGTGCCCCCAGATACGTCGCCACGAGCTCGATCGGCTGTCGGCGGTCAAGCTCACGGATCGCGCGAAGCTGCTTGAGCTCATGCTCCGGCGTCAGACCATAGCCGCTCTTGCACTCGACCGTGGTCACGCCGAACGCGAGCATCCGGGCCAGCCGCGGCAGATTCTCCGCGACCAGCTCCTGTTCGGAGGCTTGCCGCACGGCCTGCGTCGTCACCCGGATCCCGCCGCCGGACTGCATGATGGACAGGTACGACTCACCGGCGATTCGCCGCTCGAACTCCCCGCTACGCTCGCCGGTGAAGGGGATATGCGTATGGGGGTCGATCAGCCCGGGGATCACGCACCCGCCTTCCGCGGACAGCCTCCGGCAGTCACCCACGGGCGGCATATCGGCAGCCAGCCCAAACCAGGCGATACGACCGTCTTTGACCAACAGCGCCGCGTCGTGGATTACCGGCAGCTCGCGCATGCGCTGCCCGGCCAGCGGCCCCGGCGGCACGGCCACCAACGTGCCGATGTCATAAATCAACAGCGTCGGACTCTGAGGAGTCTGATCCACCATGAGATCCAGCCGTCCTTGCGTAAATCTCGCCGATGCCGGACCCTGCGTCTTTCCGGCCGGACGGGGCCCGCCAACCTTGCCAGCCACCTGGTGTCCCCGAATAATGCACGAGGATAACGGTCCCTGGGAACGTCTCAAGCTCTGGAGTCAGTTATGTTTGCGTGGAATGCCGCACTACGTTTTGCACTCGTGATCGCTTTGGTGCCGCTGCTGTCCGGCGGCGGCTGTGTGGTCACCGTGGACCCGCTCGACGGCAATGGCGGGGATGGGGACGGCGGCGACGGCACCGAAACCGTCATCACCATCCGCATCATCAACGCGACGAACACCGACCTCGATCCGGAGATCTATATCTCCGACCAGCCGGTCAGCAAGGAAGAACTCTTCACCGCCGCCAACAAGTACAGGGCTTTCGGTGTATTCGATTCGGGCGTGCTCGGCCCGCTTGGCACAGAGACGTTTGAGTTGGACTGCTCGCTAGTTCGGGTGATCGGAACCACCGGCGGGCGCTTCGAGAGCGAGACGAACCCGGAACAGTCAGACCGGGAATTCTTCTTGGCGCAGGACTCTGTGTTCATTTGCGGTGACCGGATCACCTTCACCTACAAGGAGACGCTGACCGGTTTCACGACCGAACTCGACTTGGACTAGGCTGACGCGGGAACGGACCAATGGACCGGGGCACACGCGTGCTGACTGCGGCGCTGCTGGGGCCGCTCTTGTTGGCAGGTTGTTTCCCCGCGCCGCCACCCCCGGCGCCAATCACGATCGCGCTCGTTAACCTGACAGCGCTGGACGTGCGACCGAACCTCTACGTGAGCAACTCGGCGACAACCGGGGGTGAGCTGTTCGTGGATGCCAACCTTGTGACGGATTTCACCGACCGGGCGTTTCCCGAGCTGCGCCCCAACGAAAACGCGACGGTCACGCGGGAGTGCGACGAGGTCCACAGCCTCGGCGTGGACGGCCCTGTCCTGTTTGACGTCGCGAGACCTGGCGTCACGCGATCGCAGGACCAGATCTTCCTGCGGCGCGACGCGGACTTCACCTGTGGGGCGACGATCCGCTTCGTGTTCTTCACGGAGGGCGAGGCCTTCCGCATCCGCGTCGAGTATCCGCAGTAGGCGCAAGCGCCGGCGGCTACAGCACCCGCGTACCCGGCGGACACTCGCGCTCCGGGCTCAGGCAGATGACCTGCGACTCGCCCTCGGTGCAGGCCGCCAGCAGCATGGCCCGGCTCTCCAGGCCGCGCATCATGCGCGGCGGGAGATTCGTGACCACGATGATCTGGCGCCCCACCAGATCCTGCGGTTCATAGTGGCCGCGCAGGCCGGCGATGAGCTGCCGCTGCTCGCCGCCCAGGTCCGCCTGCATAACGATCAGCTTGTCGGCCTTGGGGTGCTCCTCGGCCTGGGTGATCGTGGCCACGCGCATGTCGATTCTGGCGAAGTCCTCGAACTTGATTGCCTCGGGGGCATCTGGCATAGCTGCTCTCCTTACCGGCCGCGTCTGTAATCCATAGCCAGATCCGCGCGTCGGAACGGCCTGCGGTGTCCGGCGCGACGGCCCGGCCTTACAGCCTCGGAAACGTGTATCCACGCCCGCCGATGATTCTCTCGCGGACGAAGTCTTCGAACTCGCTCTCAAACATCTCCAGGTCTTCGCTGATGAAGCTGCGGAACAGGGCCTCGCCGAGGTTGAACTCACGGCGCGCCGACATAGCGTGGGCCGCCTGGGCGTACTGTTCCACGTTCCCGGCCCCGAGCTCCTCCAGCAAATGCGCGAAACTCTCCGCGTACTTGCCGTCCAGACCTTCCCGCAAGAACAGTATCAACGCCCAGACTTGCGAATAGTATGTGGCGATCTTCCGAGCGGGTCCACCGACCACGTGACCGGCGTTAATCCGCAGCAGCTCGTTCAGCGGCAACATCTCGCTTCGGACCAGCGCTTCGGCCAACGCGTTGCGACGCGCGGGATTGTGCCAGGGGTCGAAGCTCTCCAGCCCCTGGTCGTCCCAGCGCTGCCCCTCGCAGAAGACGGCCAACCCCTCGTTGAGCCAGGCCGGCACCGGGCTATCCACGCAATGATGCAGGTATTGATGGAAACCCTCGTGCACCATGATGGGAAACGTGGTCTGGTAGGCGGCGAACTCGATCACCGACACGCCGCGCAGCGAGTATCCGCCGTACCGAATCTGCAAGAACTTCCGCGCCCGCGGGCCGGCAAAGCTGCGCGTGAAGTCGGCCCAGTCGGCGCGGCTGGCGAACAGATATACGTCCATCGGCTCGGCCGGCTCGTGGGCTGTGGGAATCAGCATCCGGTAGTAGGCGAAGGCGGATTCCATCATCTGCGGCAGGGTCGCCAGCAGCCGCTCGTCGCGCAGCGTGGTGTAGATGCGGTAGTGCTCGCTCTTGAGCACCCGGGCCAGACGGTCTCCGTAACTCCACGATTCGGTTTCGTACGGGACCGCCTCTAACGGCTGGAACTCCTGCGCCTTTGAGCCACAGCCGCCGGCCGCCAGACAGCACAGCCCGACGGCCAACGGGAGGATTACGCGCGGGATGGGTGAGATTGGGTAAGTTTGCATGCTAACGGAACTCCACACGACGCCGGCCACGCCGCACGCGGCCGATGACAAAAGCCTGCTCGCCGGCCCGCTTCAGCGTGCGCAGCACCGGCGCGACCGATCCCGGTCGCACCGCCAGGACAAAGCCAATCCCCATATTGAAAACACGATACATCTCCGCCTCCTCCACGCCGTAACGCTCCAGCAGCGCGAAGATCGGCGGGATGGGCCATGATCCGAGGCAGATGACGGCATCGCAGTCGTCGGCCAGCAGTCGTGGCACGTTGCCGGGCAGTCCGCCGCCCGTCACGTGGGCCATGCCGGTGACACGTGGCCGGCACGTGTAACGCCCCAGCACCTGAAGTACGGGGCGAACGTAGATCCGCGTCGGCCGCAACAACGCATCGACCAACGGTTCCCCCAACGCACGCACGGGCTCGTGCAGCCGCAGGCCGGCGTCCACCAGGAGCAACTTACGCGCCAGCGCGTACCCGTTGGAATGCAGACCGCTGGAGCCGATGCCGATCAGCTCGTCGCCCGGTCGCACGTGCTGGCGCTGAATCATCCGCCCGCGCTCGACCACCCCGACCGCGAATCCGGCCAGGTCGAAGTGTCCACGGCGGTACAAACCCGGCATCTCGGCCGTCTCGCCGCCCAGCAGCGTACACCCGGCCTGCTCGCAGCCGGCCGCCACGCCCCCCACAATCTGTGCGACGATGTCCGCCTTCAGCTTGTGGATCGCGACGTAGTCCAGAAACACGAGCGGTTCGGCCCCGCAGGTAAGCAGGTCGTTGACGTTCATCGCCACCAGATCGATCCCGATCGTGTCGTAGCGCTTGGCCCGGATGGCGACCAGCACCTTGCTGCCCACCCCGTCGGCACAGGCGACCAGCACCGGGCTGCGGTAGTTGCGGGCGAACAGTCGCTCGTCGTAATCCAGTCGAAACGCCCCGGCAAAGCCGCCCGCCAGCTCCAACACGCGCGGCCCGTACGTCCGCCGCAGCAGCGGGCCGATCCGGCTGACCAGGTGCTCGGCGGCATCCAGATCCACGCCGGCCTCGCGATACGTCCGACCGTGCTGGCTTGACGCTAGACTCATCGTTCCCACGCGGGCATTCTTACCCGAAATGGCGACACTTCTCTAGCGTTGCCGGCGCTTTGTCCGGCTCGCCGGCGGTGAGCGTCACTTGCATGGGTGGCGTGTCATTCCGAGAAGCCCTTCGACGGTGCTCAGGGTGAACTCCGCGCCGAGGAATCTGGCCTCGGTCGCGCGATTGAGCCGGATTCCTCCGCGCGTGCGCCATCGGCGGACGCGGTCGGAATGACATCTGGACGTTACCCACCCGACTGACGCTCACCCCCCTCCCAGCCGCTAGTGAACCGCCCGGGGCTGGCGAGCGGCGGCCACCGAGACTATCATCCCCCAACAATACGATCCTTCTCGGGCTGGTCCGCCATGAGCCAAACCGATCTGCAACACAAACGCGTACTGCTCAAAATCAGCGGCGAAGGCTTTTGCCCCAAGGGCGAGTTCGGCATCCACCGCGAACAGCTCGACCGCGTGGCCAGCGAGATCCACGCGGTCGGGGAGCTGGGCGTGCAGATCGCGGTCGTGGTCGGCGGGGGCAACTTCCTGCGCGGCGACCGCTTCGCCGACCAACTCGGCATCGAGATCGCCACGGCCGACTACATGGGCATGCTGGCCACCGTGCTCAACGCGCTGGCCCTTCAGGAAGCGCTCGAACGGCTGGGGCTGGCGACACGCGTGCAGAGCGCCCTGGCCATCGCGCGCGTCTGTGAGCCGTTCATCCGTCGTCGGGCGATTCGACACCTCGAGAAGAGCCGCGCCGTGATCCTCGCGGCCGGGACCGGCAACCCGCACGTGACCACGGATTCGTGCGCGGCACTGCGCGCGGCCGAGCTTGACGCCGACGTGCTGCTCAAGGCGACCAAGGTGGACGGCGTCTACGACGACGACCCGGAGCGCAATCCCGCCGCCCGTCTGTACGAGCGCGTCAGCTACAACGAGGTGATCGACGGCCGGCTGAAGGTGATGGACGTCAGCGCCATCGACGTCTGCCAACAGCACCACATCCCGATCATCGTCTTCAACCTGCTCAAACCCGGCACCATGCGCCGCGCCGTACTCGGCGAGCATGTCGGCACCCGCGTTACAGCGTGAAGCGTCGCTCGTGAGGCGTGAAGCGTTGCTCGTGAAGCGTGAAGCGTCGCTCGTGAAGCGTGAAGCGTAGTCTGGTAGGGCGGGCCGTGCCCGCCATCCCTGACCGGGCGTGGTGCAAGAGGCCTTGAACCAGCCCTGCGTGGTTGTTAGGATAAGGCATACACCGCACTCCTTCTGTGGGGTGTGGTACGTCCTTACCCATCTGGCAGGAGGAGCAGACCATGTTGGCTCGCACAACGAATTCGAGGCTGGTCGTTTTGAGCATTGCCTCGACCTTGGCTTTCTGCCTGGCGGCGCCTGAGGAGATCCGGGCGGAAGTGCCCACGGAAGAGCAGATGCACCGGGTCTGTCAGAACTGGCTCACGTATATGGTGTATCACTCGGGGGCCTGGGCCGGCGACGCCGAACCGGAAATCCTGGCCGTCAGGGAAGTGCTGTCGGATTCGGGCGACATGGTTATGGCCCACTGTTTCTCCATCAGCCCCCAAGGGCACGTGGTCGTGCCCGTCCTGATGGAGCTGCCACCCATCAAGGCGTATTCGGAGGAGTACGGACTGGACGTAGAGCAGACCGTCGGCTTCCCCCAGCTCTTGCGCGAGGTGCTGGAACACCGCCTCGAGCTCTATATCGAGACCTATGGGACCCTGGATGCCAGTCAGCCACCTGACGGCGACGTGCTTTTCGATCGCGTCAACCGTGAGGAATGGGACCGATTGCTGATGGATCCGGCTGAGTTCGAGGCCAACCTGAAGAAAGGGACCTTCCCGATCCGAACCGAGGTCGGTCCGCTCCTGACCACCGCCTGGCACCAGGAAGATCCGTACAACAACCTCTGCCCCATCGGCGACGGCGGACGCTGTGTCGTAGGCTGCGTGGCGACCGCGACAGCCCAGATCGTGAACTACCACAGGTGGCCGCCGATCGGCGTGGGGGATCACACCTATGACTGGGACGGCGACGACTCCTGCGATCCGAATCACGCCGATGGGGCCGGCCCGCTGTATGCCGACTTCTCCGACGCCTACGACTGGGCCAACATGCCGGATGACTGTGACGGCGGCTGTTCACAGCCACAGCAGGACGCGCTCGCCGAGCTCTGCTACGAGGTTGGCGTCGCGTTTGAGATGGACTATGGCGTGTGCGGTTCGGGCACGCAAACGTATTACGCGCTAGATGTGTTGCCAACGTATTTCCGCTACGACACTGCGATCGACCGCGAAGATCGCGACGAGCACACGCCCGAAGCATGGTTTGACCTGATAAAGGGCGAGATCAACGCTGACCGGCCGATACTGTATCGCATCATCGGACACGCCATCGTTTGCGACGGGTGGCGCGACACCGGCGGACAAAACCAGTATCACATCAACTACGGTTGGGGCGGCCCCCACACGGAATGGTTCGCGCTTGACAACATCTACGGTTCACAGGACCCGATGGAGGAGTACGTGGTCCGCAACATCGAGCCTGCGAGCGGCTCGATCGTGGCGTGGGGACACAACGGGAGCGGCCAATGCGATGTGCCGGCGCCGAACACGGACTTCGTGGCGGTCGCGGCGCGCGAGTACCACAGTCTCGGCCTGAAGACCGACGGCTCGATCGTGGCGTGGGGATGGAACGACTACGGCCAATGCGACGTGCCGGCGCCGAACACGGACTTCGTGGCGGTCGCGGGGGGCTACTGGCACAGTCTCGGCCTGAAGGCCGACGGCTCGATCGTGGCATGGGGACACGACGCCTACGGCCAATGCAACGTGCCGCCGCCGAACGCGGACTTCGTGGCGGTCGCGGCGGGCGGCTGGCACAGTCTCGGCCTGAAGGCCGACGGCTCGATCGTGGCGTGGGGACTCAACAACCACGGCCAATGCAACGTGCCGGCGCCGAACACGGATTTCGTGGCGGTCGGGGCGGGCAGGGACCACAGTCTCGGCCTGAAAGGCGACGGCTCGATCGTGGCGTGGGGTAGCAGTATGTTCGGCCAACTCAACGTGCCGGCGCCGAACAGCGACTTCGTGGCGCTCGCGGGGGGCGGGTACCACAGTCTCGGCCTGAAGGCCGACGGCTCGATCGTGGCGTGGGGGCGGAACAACTTTGGCCAGTGTAACGTGCCGGCGCCGAACACGGACTTCGTGGCGGCCGCGGGGGGCTTGGACCACAGTCTCGGCCTGAAGGCCGACGGCTCGATCGTGGCGTGGGGAAACCCCGGCAGTGGCGCGTGCAACGTGCCGGAGCCGAACAGGGACTTCGTGGCAGTCGCGGGGGGCAATTATTACAGTCTCGGCCTCAAGGGCTACCCTACGCGGCCGGGCGACCTCAACGGCGACGGCTGCGTCGATCAGGCCGATCTGGGCATCCTGCTGGCCGACTGGGGCTGCACCGGCGGCGATTGCCCCGGCGACTGCGACAACGACGGCGATACCGACCATTCGGACCTCGGTGTCCTGCTCACCCACTGGGGCGAGGGCTGCCCGTAATCTTGTAGAGCCAGCCGTGCCCGCGATTCCTGGCTGGGCGTGCCGCAGGAGGTCGGCGGGCACGCCGGCATCCGCGTCAGCTAAACGTAGCGTCGGACGTCCGAGTCCGCCGCGGTGGTCGGAAGGTGGCAGAACGTCGGACTGGGACGTCCGACGCTACAGGAAGCGGGACGCAGCCCGCCCGAACGTAGCGGCCGGCCTCTGTCCCGGCCGAACGTAGCGCCTGGCGCTCTGCCAGTCGTCATTCTGAACGCAGCGAAGAATCCCGCGTGGAACCAGAGCCCTTACGACCTGACTGAATCAAACCGTGGCACCCGCCGTGATTTCTGGACTCTCTCGACACAACGCGTGGCGTACGGCGACATGGGGTGCTAGGATAACTATGTAGAGGCGCGCGGCCCGGGTCGAGGCCACGCACACAAGGGGAGCGCATACTCGGGACGCGGCAGCAGGGAACATAGGTTGCCGGGGGCCGATCGCAGCAAGGATCCGCTGGTAGACCCCGTCGAATCGTGCGGCGGACGTGAGGGCATCATGAGACTTCTAGGATACGGCCTTGGCGCAATGATGGGGGTACTCGGTGCGCCGATGACGCTCGGCGAGTACGCAGATTTTGACGAGTTGCCGGAGGGCTTCGTTGGGAACAGCTTTGTATCCGGAGGCATCAGGTTCGCCCACGGGACATGGTTTGAGGGGGGAGTGGACCTGCCCTTTGCGGTTGATGACGGGAGCGAGAAGATGCCGGATCTGGGCTTCGGTGACGTATTCACGCCGCCGAACACGATGAAGGTGGGGGGCTTCTCGACTGGGCCGGGGGCCTGCCCATTTGTGCGCGTGCACTCTTGGGAAGCATATGTCGCCAGCAAGGAATTCACCCAGGGCTGGGTGGATGTCTTCTACATTGTCGATTTTATCGGCACCGAAGTGTCCCTGGAGGCGCTGTTGGACGGCGTGGTGGTCGCCGCCGACAGCTTCACAATCACGGAGTCCGATCCGTTCGAGGCGCGGCATGTTCGAATGCAAGTCGACGCGGCGGCGTTCGACAGACTGCGATTCGTGTGCCGGGGCGGCGCAGAGGACGGGGGGATTCTGGGACAGTTCGACAACGTGGCGCTTCTGCCAGAGCCGGGCTGTCTGGCTCTGATTGCCGTGGGCGCAGCCTTCGTGCGCGGGCGGCGGGGACTGCGCCGGAAACAGCCCGTGGCGCGCGGGGCTAGCAGACAGAGCCGGCCTTGCACTGGCGCACGGGACTAGGCCCGGGCGATCGTGCGAGTGACGCAGCGCCGCACCCTTCGACGACGCTCAGGGCAAGCCTCCGAGTCCAGCGCGGTGGTCGGACGGCGACAAAACGTCGGACTGGGACGTCCGACGCTACAGGAGTTGCCCGAGGCTGCGGAGGTAGCCGACCGATTCGGCGATGCGGTCGCAGATGAGGCGCTCCGTCTTCGTCTCATCCTCGATCCCCTCGATCTCGAGCGTGCAGGGCCCCGCGAACGCGGCCGCATCGAGCGTGGCGAAGATCTCCCGGAAATCAACGACCCCCCGGCCCAACGCCGGAAAATGCCATGACCGATACCCCCCATCGGTATCCTTGAGATGGACGGCAGCGACGTAATTCACCACCTTGCGCAGCTCCGCCACGCCATCGATCCCCTGGTTGTAGAAATAGACGTTTGCCGTGTCGAAATTGATGCGCACGTTGGGGTGATCGACGGCGTGCATGGTCTGCAATGCGATGTCGCCGTTCGCCGCTAGATCGGGGTGGGTTTCCAGTGCGATGGTCACGCCGTGCCGGGCCGCCACGTCGCCGGCTGCTCTCAGCCGGGCGTAGGCCGTTTCGCGTGGTGTCTCGCCGGCCTGGGCCGACACGAACATGATCCGCGTACCCAGCGCCGCGAACGCCGGCATTTGTGCTTCGACCATCTCGGCGACGTCCGGGCGACTGAGGTCGCACTCTGCCTGGAGTGAGCTGGCGGTCAGACCGAAACGGGCCAGCGCGGCCTTCGTCGCCTCAATCTGGTCAGGGGCCGGCACCAGGATTTCGACGTGGCGCAGCCCCAGCGACGCCAGATGCTCGTACGCCAGCGCCTCGTATGGACCGTAGCTGCTCGTTCGACAGGCGATGATCGTTCGGGCCATAGGTGGGTCCCCAACGTGCGGGCCGGTTCATCCCAAGGCAAGCGGCCGCCGCCGGAGGATGCCCGGGCGCGCCCCCAGGCAGGCCCACCTGCCCCGACGCCGATGCGTTGCGCCCCCCGACCCGGCCGCGCGGCCTAGTCGTTCATGATCCTGCTTATGAGGTACCAAACGCCGCCGGCGGTCACCAATGATGAGAAGCTCGTCACGACCGCAGCCGCCTCCACGCATCCGGGAACCTGCAGCAGCATCGACCCGCTCACGACCGCGATGGCCCATTTCTTCCAGCCGGTCTTCCGCATAATCGACTCCCCAGTCAGAACCACGCCATGCTGAATTCAGTAGCCGCCACTATCGCGTTGGATGGACGGTCCGTCAACGGCCCGGCTGTCTTCGCACGCCTGGGTGGGGGTGAGCGTCACGATTGTGGGCAACTGGACGTCAACCGGGGAGTGCGGGCGTCTCGCCCGCCTCTGACGGGCCCCTGCCGGGCGGGGACGCCCGCACTACCCACAAACCTGACGTTCACCCCCTGGGCAGGTGCCGACGGCTGCCGGAGCACCCCTTGCCCGGCGAGCGCCTGGCGGCAACAATGTTGAGGTGGGGGGATCCGCGCTGAGCCGGAATCCTCAGTCCGTTTCCGTAGTATCGGGAGTACGACATGAGCTGCACGTACAACCTGGCGGTATGCCTGTTGCTCGCGGGGTTGGGGTCCCACATAGCCAGCGAACCCGACCCCATCGGGATCCTCAAAAAGGCCGAGGCGGCCGCCAAGGCCGTCAAAGCGGTTGCATACAAGGCCGAGTTCCGCGGTGAAGGTGAGCTTCGCGCCACTATGCCCCGGCTGACCGGCTCGGTGCGGGCCCGGAAGATCCCCGGCGTGGCCGTGCCGATGCTGGTCCTCGAAGCGGTCGTCCACGAGCCCGGCGTTGATGGAGCGGCCTCCTACCGTTTCATCAACGACGGCACCCGGTTCGCGGCCATCGACAAGACCCGCAAGACGGTCATACAGCGAGACCCGCCGCGCTCCCTCGACAACCTGTTCGCCTGTATGGAGCCCGCCGCAGATCTCTGGCTGGACCAGTTCTTCGACCAGACCCTCTTCGAGGAAGCACGCCGAGGACATTCCGTCAAGCACATGGGCACCAGGAAGGTCAACGGCGTGGACTGCGACGTCATTCACGTCGTTTACCGGAACGCGGTGGGTGAAACACGCTGGTACCTTGGCCGAAAGGATCACCTGCCGCGCCGGGTGGATCAGATCAGGTCCGGCGGCACCCTGGTCGTCTCGCTCTCGGACTTGGACGTGGGGCCCAAGCTCGCTGCGGGCACGTTCGCGATCGAGGTGCCGGAAGGCCACAAAGTGAGACACCTGGGCCTGTTGCCGGTGGGCTCGCCGGCCCCGAACTGGACGCTCCAGACGCCGGAGGGCCATAGCGTTTCGCTGGAGAGCCTGCGCGGGAAGGTCGTCGTGATGGACTTCTGGGCGACCTGGTGTCCGCCCTGCAAGGCGGCCATGCCGGGTGTCCAGAAGCTGCACGAGAAGTTCAATGGCAGGGCGGTGGCTGTCTACGGGATCACCGTGAAGGAGTCCGGCGACCCGGCCAAGTACATGAAGGAGAAGGGCTACACGTACGGCCTGCTGCTGAAAGGTGAGCGAGTCACCAAGGCTTACCGCGTCAAGGCCGTCCCGGTCTTCTATGTCATCGGGCCCGACGGGCAAATCATCTATCGCAAGACGGGTTTCGATCCCGACGACGAGGAGAAGCTGGTCAAGGTCATCGAAAAGGCCCTGTCGCCCGGCGAGTAGACGGCCCCGCGGGCGGCTCGGCAGTCGCCAACCCAAGCTGGTCCGCGACGTTGTTCGCGGGGCCGAATGAGCTTAACATGTATGGTTCATGGGCCTCGCGTGCCGAATCGCGCACGGCATCGCAAAGCGACGATTCCCGTGTACCTAATGCGCACCATTCGACGCCGGCGACCCAACGTCGGCGGATGCGGCGTTAGCCTGAAGGCACTCGGGCTCCTTGGCCCCCGATAGCCCGTCCGAGCGTGTTCCCGGAGAGACCGCGATGGACACACACCAGAAGGTGCTGTTCGTTGATGCCGGCTCGACCTTCTACCGCATCGATCGCTTCCCCGTGGGTAAGCCGTTCTTCGGACCGGTCGATCTGGGACTGCACCTGGCCGGCCGGTTCAACTCGCTGAACATCGGCGCCGGGCTGCTGGCCGGCTCGATCATTCCCGGCTCGAACCGGCTGATCATCACCGGCTTCTCACCCTGCTGGGGCGGGTTCTACATCTCGACCATGGGCGGGGCGGCACTGATCTTCGACAATCTGGGCCTCAACATGCTCTCCATCGTCGGTAAGGCCGCGACCCCCTCGGCTCTGTGCCTGAACCGGTCGGGCGGGGAGGAGGTCGAGGTGCGGATCGTCCCGGTTGAGGTGGAGCGCGTTTGGCGCAGCGGGCGCGGCGGCGTCTACGCGCTGATCGATCACGTCCTGGAGCGCTTCGGCTCGGACTACCAGACCGATCCGCGCGTGCTGGCCGTCGGCCCCGCCGCGCAGGCCACTGACTTCGGCGCCATCGGCTCCGTGCCCATCTCTCAGGGGCGTCTGACCGGGGCGGACACCTGGGCCGGCCGCGGCGGGTTCGGCTCCAAGCTGCTCCAGGACCACAACCTCGCCGCCATCATCTACGGCGGCACCTTCATCGACGAGGACTTCCGCGACCGCAAAGTGGCCGACCAGTGGTTCGTCGACAAGTACAGTAAAAAACTCAAGGTTAAGGACTTCGAAGCCACCACCAAGTACCGCTTCGACCCGCGCTTCCAGACCGGCGGGACCTTCGGAGTCAACTACGCCACATTGGGCGGCCGCATGTTGTCGTTCAACTACCGCAGCATCTACGCCGCCGAGGAGGCCCGCCGCGGACTGCACGAGAAGTTCGTGCTCAACCACTACCTCAAGCAGTTCAACGAGGAGACCATCCAGCCGCGCAAGCAGCAGACGTGTGGCGAACCGTGCGCGGCGGTCTGCAAGAAGATGCACGGCGAGCACAAAAAGGACTATGAGCCCTACCAGACCATGGGGCCCCTGGCTGGCATATTCGATCAGCGCGCGGCCGAGAAGCTCACGCACCGCGCGGACACGTACGGCTTTGACGCCATCTCCGTCGGGGGCGTCGTCTCCTGGATGATGGAATGTCTTTGGGAAGGCCGGTTGACGCCCGCCGAGCTGGGCGTGAGCGAGCGCCCCGCCTTCACCCCCGAAGGTTTCGACGTGGTGCCCGACTCGATGCACAACGCCGAACTAGGCGTGGCCCTGCTCGACACGATCATCGAGCGCCGCGGCATCGTCGACCTCAGCCGCGGGGCACGCGGGTTCGCCCGGCGGCTCTCGCGCGAGAAGGGGACGCGGGTTGCGGATGCGTTCGTCTACAACGCGTTCGCCCGCAGGGGCTGGATGGTGCCCAACCAGTACTGGACCCCGGGCGCCATGTCACCCATGGCGATCACGGGCAAGTACTTCATGTACTACGGCGACGATTTCCTGCCGCCGCGCGAGCTGGGCCGGCGAAATGCCGAGCAGTTGCAGAAGGAGCTCGTGCTCGACAACACCGGCATGTGTCGTTTTCACCGGGCCTGGGCCGAGGGGATGTTGCCCAGGATCATCGGCGCGCTCTACGGGCTGGAGGACGAGTTCCTCAAGCAGGTATCCATCACCGCCAGCCGCATCAACAGCCGCAATGCCTCCGTGTTCTGGGAGACCGAGCGGAGCATCGACTATGTCCACACGTTCCTGATGCGCAAGCACACCGTGGACGGCGTGGATGACGCCGAGCTGACCAAGTGGCTCGAGTGCTTCGAACGGGACAAGCGCGAGGCCGGGCTGGGCTTCTGGTACGAGATCCACAAGGGCATTCAGGAATCGCTGCGCGAGCTGTAGCGGCAGCGGCCGATGCGACAGGCGGACTTTCGCCCAAAACGCCGCGCGTTGTTGCGCGGGGGGGATGCGTTTAACATGCCCAGCCGCGAGCCCGCCGTGCGAACCGGGTTGACAGGGGGCCTGAGGGTAAACAGTGACCGAACTCGGGATAGGATTGAGATGGCTACGCGCCACATTCTCCGGTGTGGTGGTGGCGACCGCCGCGCTGGGGCAGGCTAACGGGCCGGTGCCGGTCGCCGTCACGCCGGTCGTCGAGCGTGAGATCCCCGCCTCGATCAAGCTGGTGGGGACGCTTCTGGCCGACCGAAGCGCCGTGGTCGCCGCCGAGGTGCCGGGCGTGGTCGTAACCTTCAGCGCGCGCGAAGGTCAATTCCTGACGCAAGGCGAGGTGATCTGCCGCTGCGACCCCACCACAGCCCGCCTGCAGCTGGAGGAGGCCCGCGCCCGGCTGGGAAGCCTGCGGGCGCGCTTGGAGGAGCTGGAGAACGGTACCCGGCCGGAGGAATTACGCCGCCTCAGGGCCGCCGTCGAAGAAGCGACGGCGCTCTACCAAAAGTGGGAGTTCGAGCGCCAGCGCGTCGTCACACTCTTCGAGCGAAGCCAGAGCAGCGAGAAGGAAAGGCACGACACTGAAATGGAGTACTTGGCGGCCAAGCGGCGCCTGTCACAAAACCAGGCCGCCCTGGAGCAGGCTGAGAACGGGCCGCGGCCGGAAGAGATTGCCCAGGCCCGTTACGAGGTGGCGGGACAGGAGGCGGTCATGCGCCGCTCGGAACGCGACCTGGAGAAGACCGAGATTCGGGCGCCGTTCGACGGGTTCGTGGTGGCCAAGCGGACGGAGGTGGGAGAGTGGATCGAGGCTGGCAGCCCGGTGTGCGAGATGGTGGCGATTGAGACGGTTAAGGCGCGCGCCGACGTGCCGGAGAGCGCGATCCGCTTCGCCCGCGCCGGGGAGCCGGCAACGGTAGAGATCGAAGCCTTCGGGCAGACACAGTCGGCGACCATTTCGCGTGTGATTCCGCGCGCCGCGCCGGCGGCCCGCACGTTTCCGATCGAGATCGACCTGCCCAACGCCGATCATGCGCTGTTGCCAGGCATGTTCGTCTGGGTGCACGTGCCGGCGGGCCCGCCGGGTAAGCGCCTGATGGTCAGCAAGGACGCGATCGTCGCCAGCGGCGCCAGTAAGCAGGTCTTCGTGATTCGGCCGGGACCACAGGGGGGCGAGATGGCGATTCCAGTGTCAGTCGAGACGGGATTGGAGTCGGGCGACGAAATCGAGATCCGCGGCGCCGCCGTGCACCCCGGCGATCTGGTGGTCTGCCGCGCGAACGAGCGCATGTACGGCCCGACGCCGGTGATCCCGACGCCACTGACGACCTCCCAGCCGACGACGCGTCCCGCTCAAGGAGCTCGCCCGCGGTGAACCTGATTCGTCTATGTCTACGCCGACCGGTGGGTGTCTCGGTCGCGGTGCTGCTGGTCGTATTGTTCGGCATGCTGTCGCTGCTGGCCATCCCCGTACAACTCACGCCCAATGTGGACGTGCCGGTGATCGTGGTCCAGACGCGTTGGACGGGGGCCAACCCACAGGAGATCGAACAGGAGATCGTCGACCGCCAGGAGGAGATGCTCCGCAGCGTCAAGGGTCTGCGAGAGATGACCAGCACCTCGCGCGACAATTCCGGTCAGATCGTGCTGGAGTTCTACCCCGACGTTGGCAAAGACGCCGCCCTGCGCGACGTGAACGACAAGCTGCGACAGGTCACCGGGTATCCGTTGGAGGTGGACGAGCCGACCGTGGAAGCCGCGGACCCCGCCGTGGACCGGCCCATCGCCTGGATCGTGCTTCTCTCCGAGGACGAGTCAGCCGGCGAGGAGGTTCGCGAGCTGCGCGACTTCGCGGAAGACAACATCAAGCCTTACCTCGACCGCGTGCCGGGCGTGGCCTCGGTGGATGTCTATGGGGGCATGGAGCGCGAGGTGCAGGTGCGCGTGGACGCCGGCGAACTGGCCGCGCGCGGCATCACCTTTGGTCAGGTCGTCACAGCGCTGCAACGGCAGAACGAGAACATCTCCGCCGGCACGCGCACGCAGGGCAAACGCGACTACACCATCCGCACGGTCGGTCAGTACGAATCGACGGCGGAGGTGCTGGATACGGTGGTGGCCTACGCGGCTGGCGGACCGGTCTACGTCCGCGATGTGGCGGAAGTCGAGTTGAGCCACAAGGAGCCGTTGTCCTTCGCCCGCAGCAAGGAGCGTTACGCACTGTCTTTCCCGGTACGGCGCGAAGTCGGCACAAATGTGCTCCAGGTCATGCGCGGCGTCAGAG
This sequence comes from uncultured Planctomycetales bacterium, assembly GCA_964572345.1. GTDB lineage: Bacteria > Planctomycetota > Phycisphaerae > UBA1845 > Fen-1342 > JAUWXH01. The sequence goes on along the minus strand of CAZNFA010000012.1, from coordinate 17,035 downwards.
AAGCCATCACGCGCGTCGACCAGGAGGTCCTGCAAGCCCGCAACCTGCCCCTCGCTCTGGAAGGGGTCTACGACGAGACAGTCTACATCACCCAGTCGATCGCGATGGTGCGGAACAACATCATGTTCGGCGGCGCCTTCGCCATCGTGGTGCTCATGCTCTTCTTGCGCAACTGGAGGGCCACGCTGGCCGTCGCCCTGGCGATCCCCATCGCCGTGATTGGCAGTTTTGTCGTCATGTTCGCCCTGCGCCGCACGCTCAATGTGATCTCGCTGGCAGGAATCGCGTTTGCCGTCGGCATGGTCGTGGACAGCGCGATCGTGGTGCTCGAGAACATCTACCGTCATCGCCAGATGGGCAAGGATGCGATGACGGCCGCCCTGGACGGCGTGAAGGAAGTCTGGGCGGCCGTGCTGGCCAGTACGCTGACCACCATGGCGGTGTTCATCCCGGTCATCTTCATACGGGAGGAGGCCGGACAACTCTTCCGCGACATCAGCATTGCCACCGCGACGGCGGTCGGGCTGTCGCTGGTCGTGTCCGTGACGGTGATTCCCACGCTTGCGGCGCGGCTGCTGGGGGTGAAGCGCCCCGGCGGCGCTGCTGCGCCGGTGCAAGAGCGACGCACGGGGCGTATCGCCGCTGGCATCGCCGGGCTGGTCGATCGGCTCAACGGCGCACCGGCCGTCCGCGTGGCGGTAATCGTTGCCGTTGTCGGCGGCGCCTTCGGGTTGGCGCGCGTGTTGGTCCCGGACGCGACCTATCTACCGGCCGGTAATCGCAACATCGTCTTCGGCAGGTTGCTCACCCCGCCGGGCTACAGCCTGGACGAGTTCCGGCGCATGGCCTTCACCATCGAAGAGGTCGTGCGGCCGTACTGGGAGGTCGAGCCCGGCTCTCCCGAACATGAGCGGCTCGACCGGCAGTGGGTCGAACAGATACAGGCCCGCATCGCGGCCGGCGGAATCCCCGATCTGGTTGACAGCCCGGACAACAAGCTGGGCTGGCTGGAACGCAACCGCGCTCGCCGCGATTGGCTCACGCCGCCGCCACTGATTGACAGCTTCTTTTTTGTTTCGTTCCGCGGCAGTTGCTTCATGGGCGCGTCCAGCCGCGACCCGGCGCGCGTCAAGCCGCTGGTACGCCTGTTCGAGACGGCCGGGGCGCGCATCCCCGGGGTGCTGCCGGTTATCCGGCAGGCGCAGCTTTTCTCGTTCGGCGGCGGCAACGACGCCGAAATCCAGATTCGCGGCGACGATCTCGAAAAGGTCACCGCGGCCGCGACGGCGGCGTACGCGGTCTGCAACCAGGCTTTTGGTCAGCCGCTGCCGTCACCCAGGAATTTCAACCTGGGCCGGCCGGAACTGCGGATCGTGCCGGACCGCGAGCGGGCCGCCGACCTGGGCTTGAGCGTTATTGACGTCGGCCTGATCGTCGAGGCCTGCGTGGACGGCGCGTACGTGGGTGATTACCGCGAGGCCGGCGGTGAAACGATCGACATCTCGCTGTATGTCAAAGGCCAGCGGGGGACATCCACGCAGAACATCGGCCAGGTGCCGGTCTACGCGCCCGCCGGCAACATCGTCCCGTTGACCTCCGCGGTCAAATTGCTCGACACGACCGCCCTGGAGCAGATCAACCACGTCGAGCGCCAGCGGGCCGTCACGCTCGAGGTGTGCCCGCCGGAGGCGATGGCCCTCGAAGCCGTCATCCGGCAAATCAAGGAGGAGATCGAGCCGGAGCTACGTGCGTCCGGTCAGATCGACCCGAGCGTCTTGATCAGCCTGACCGGGAACGCGGACAAGCTGGTGGCCGCCCGCAGCGCGATGATTGGCGAATGGGCGGGCTGGTCACCGACGACGCTGGTCAATCTGATCGGCAGCCGCTTCTTCCTGTCAGTCGTCATCGTGTATCTGCTGATGGCGGCGCTGTATGAGAGCTGGATGTATCCGTTCGTCATCATGTTCAGCCTGCCACTGGCGATCCTGGGCGGCTTCTTCGGGCTCTGGGTAGCGCACCAGGGCACGCTGCTGACGACGTATCAGCCAGTGCAGCAGCTCGACGTGCTGACGTTCCTCGGCTTCGTGATTCTGGTTGGCATCGTGGTCAACAATGCGATTCTGCTGGTGAACCAGTCGCTGATTCACATCCGTGAGGCCGGCATGCCGGCTCGGGAGGCGATCCGCGAGGCCGTTCGCATCCGTGTCCGCCCGGTCCTCATGACCAGCCTCACCACCTTCTTTGGCCAGCTTCCGCTGGCACTCTTCCCCGGGGCCGGCAGCGAGCTTTATCGCGGACTGGCGTCGGTCATGCTCGGCGGGCTGATCGTCGCGATGGTCGGCACGCTGGTCATCGTGCCGAGCGTGCTCGGGGTGATGATCGATCTGCGGGAACGGATCGCGCGCCGCCTGCGCGGCACAGCCCCGGCGGTGGCGCGGACCGGCAGCAAACCAGACTGAAGCAATCCACGTTATACTCCTGCCAATGGCTTACAGCAAACCGGACATAGCGGCCAACGCCACCGTTCGCCCCAAGCGTATCCTGATCATCAAGCCCAGTTCGCTGGGGGACATCGTGCATGCGCTGCCGGTGCTGGCGGCGCTACGTCGGGCTGACCCAGGCGCCCACATCGCCTGGCTGGTGAGCAGGTCGTTTGCAGCGCTGCTCGACGGACACCCCCTGCTCGATGAGGTAATCGTCTTCGACCGGGCGCGCTACGGGAAGATGCTGCGTAGCGGCCGCGCGTTGGGTGAGTTCCTACGCTTCCTGCGTGAGTTACGCCGTCGGCGCTTCGACCTGGTCGTCGATCTTCAGGGCCTGTTCCGCAGCGGGTTCCTGGCCTTTGCCAGCGGTGCCGAGCAGCGGGTCGGGTTCGCCGCGGCCCGCGAGTCCGCGGGGCTGTTCTACACTCAGCGCGTGCGCTGCCCGCCCGATGCGCGTCACGCCGTGGAAAAGAACCTGTGCGTCGTTGCCGCCTTGGGCCTGCGCACCGATCGCCCCGAGTTCCCGCTGGGACTGCGGCTGGAAGAAATCCGCGCGGCTAAGACGCTTCTGACCACAGCGGCCGGCCGGCCGGTCAAGACGTTCACGGCGGTGATTCCGGGAGCACGATGGGAGAGCAAGCGCTGGCGGGCGGAGCGTATCGCGGCGCTGATCGACCGGATGCACGAGGAATCGCTGCCGCCCTGCGTCCTGCTGGGCTCCGTGGGTGATCGGCCGTTCGCCGACCGGGTTGTCGCCGCCTGTCACTCACCGGCAATTGACCTCGTCGGTCGCACGAGCCTGCGGGAGCTGGCCGCCCTGCTCGGACTATCGGACCGTGTCATCTGTCACGACTCGGGGCCGATGCACATCGCGGCAGCGCTTGACAAGCCGCTGGTGGCCATCTTCGGCCCGACGGATCCGGAGGTCACCGGGCCGTACCGCTGCCCGAAGGAAGGTGCGTTTGGGACGCGCCCCACATTTCGCGTGGTTGCCACGCCGATCGGATGCTCACCCTGCCGGCAGCGGACGTGCGGCCACCACTCATGTATGGAGCGGCTCGCGGTGGAAACCGTGTTGGCGCAGGTCCGAGAAATCGGAGCGGGTGTTTTCGGACGCCAGGCGTCTGATGGCCCGCCAATTGGGACGGCCGTGCCGGAAGCGGCTGCCGCCCCAGTCCGGCCCGGCGCGACAGCGCCCTGGCGGTAAGTCCGGGCCACATAAACCCGATTCCTGTCCACAAACCGACCGGACAGCGCTTCCCTCCGCGCCAATTGTAATGAACAGTCAATTACGAGGAGGCAGTTCCAGCGGGTCCGCGCCGAACGTCTAAAGCTCCCGCCCGGTTGTGCCGACCCGATAAACACGGAATCGCTCTGTCAACCCGGACACTGTGGAGCCCTGATCATGAAGCCACGCCTGTCGTGTCTGCTCGTTGGTGCGTGCGGCCTGGCTGCGGTACTGCCGCTGGCCGGCTGCGAGAGCTACTGGTTCCTCCCGTTCGCCGAGACCGGCGACAAGGCACCTTCCACCGGGGCCTTCAGCGCCACCGACACGTTCACGGAAAACCTCATCCAGGAGCGCACCTTCACCAACGGGGCCGCCGTCACCACAATTACCTACCGCGTGGACGATCTCGCGCGTACGCCGGTGCTGATCGACTTCAACGGCGACGGCAAGATTGACCCGGTGGCGGCATACGCGCAACGAAACGGCGGTGTGATCCAGATTCTGCTCAGCCAGGGTCTACCCGGCGTGGTCGATTTCCTGAGCCTGACGCTCGACGGCAACGGACGCTGGACTGACCTGGCCGACACTGCTGTCGGTGACCTTGATGGCGATGGACAGCTCGACATCGTGGCGGCGGCCCAGGAGGGCGTCGTCTATCTCCGCCATCCGCCGTGGGACCCCAACGACCCGGAGCCCCGAACCACCCTTCTCCGCTTGTGGGGCCACGAAGACCCGGATCTGGAATACCTGGCCGGGAGTACCGACATCCTGACCAACGAGGAAATTCAGGAGATCCTCGCCCAGGTCGTGCCACCAACGGTCAATCTGAACGAGTACGACATCGAACTCGAGCAGGGCTACACCAACGTCGAAATAGCCGACCTCAACAAAGACGGCGACAACGACGTCGTCGCCTCGCGCCATTTCCGAATCACCCTGACGCCCAAGGAAAACAGCAACGCTGAGCCGATCGAGATCCGAGCCGGCGAGCTGCAAATCTTCCACAACCCGGGCGGGGCCACGACCGGCGCGGGCTGGGAACTGGAGACGGTCGGGATCCACGAGCGTTATCTGAGCGAGTTCGATCGCGAGGGTGCCGCCGGGCTGCTGGTCTACGACATGGACGGGGACGACGACCTGGACCTCGTCTCGGCCGCGCGGACCGACGACAACGTGCAAGTGGCCTGGTTCCAAAACCCGGCCAGCGTCTGCCCCAACGTGGACCCGGCGTTCGACGACGAGCCCTGGAAGCAGTGGCGCATCGGCAGCGTCCGCGACGCGTTTGCCATCGACATCGCCGACCTCACCGGCGACGGACGGCCGGACGTGGTCGCGACCGGTCCGGAGCAAATGCAGATGATGCTGTTTGAGCATCCCACGGTGGAGTTCTGCGATCGCGGCACGCGCGACCGCTACGAGTATGACTGGGATACGTTCTCGATCGTCACGTTCGAATCATACACGCCGCTCGACGTCAAGGCCCTCGACGTGGACAACGACGGGATGCTCGAGCTGGTCGCCGGCGGCAGCGAGGGTGCGATCCGCTACTTCGAGTCGCCGCTCGACGCCCGTGATACCTGGACAGGCTTCGTCGTGCTGGACTACGCCGCGCCCGGCGACGTCGGCCTGCTGGGCTACGGTGACCTTGACGGGGACGGCGACGTGGACCTGGTCGCCGTGGTGGACTCCACCGAAGACGATAATAACGACCGCATCACCTGGATTCGCAACGACCTGAGCGCGGTTGACCAGCTTTTGAGTCCCTGACGGCGACCGGCACCGGCTGTCTCATGCTACCGCCGCGCTTACAACGCCGGCCGGCGGTCGGTCAGGCAGAGGTCAACCAGCTCGTCCAGGTCCGCGATGCCGACGTTCATCACCTTGTCGGCCCCGCCCCAGTAAACCTTGACCGTCCCGTCGTCCTCGGGGACTGCCCCGCACGTGAAGACCACGTTGTGAACGTAGCCGGTCACCTCGCACGGGTGTTCCGGCTGGAGGATCCAGCGGTCGCAGACGCCGAGGATCTTCGCCGGGTCATGCAGGTCGTGCAGCGCGACGCCGAGCCGATAGACCGAGCCGTCCATCGTCGGGAACACGCCGTGGTAGATATGCAGCCAACCGCGGGGCGTGCGAATCGGCGGGGCACCGGGCCCGATCTTCATCTCGTCCCAGTGATACTGCATCGGCTTCATCACCACGCGTGAATCGCCCCAGTAAACCAGGTCGGGCGAGTAACTGATCCAGATCGCCCAGGGGGATATCTCGCTGTGCGGGCGGTCGAGCCGGACGTACCGGCCGTCGAACCTTTCGGGGAAGATCGCCACGTTGCGCATGTCCGCCTGACTGATCAGGGCCACGCGCTCCACGGTTTGCCAGTCGCGCGTCCTGGCCAGCGCGATGCGCACGCCATGCCGGGAATACGCGCTGTAGGTGATCAGGTATTCCCCATCCAGAAACGTGATCCGCGGGTCTTCGACGCCGAACGCTTCGTATTCGGCGAACACTCCGTCGGTCGCGGGGACCATGAACGGCTCGGGCCGGGGCGTGAACTTGAAGCCGTCTTCGCTTTCGGCCAGGCCGAGGATGCAGCGCCCGTTGGCTCGGTGCGCGCGGAAGAGCATCACGTATCGGCTATCGAATTTCGTAACGCCGGCGTTGTGCACCGTCTCGACCGGGTACGGGATGTCGTCGGGCGTCAGGATCGGATTGCCGTCGTAGCGACGAACAATGCGTTGGGGCATGAGCGGGTTCCTTGCTTCGCTTGCGGTCGTGATCCGGCAAACTCAGGGAGACGACCACACTCGGACTGCGGACTATATGCGCGTCCGGCGACCGGAGCTATGGCGGGAGCTTCGACGCTTGGACCTGACCCGGACGATTGGCAAGCATAACCTCGGTCACGAACAACAGGATAAGCAGAAGCGGCAGCGCGAGCATCGCGTCCCGGTCTGCCAGCAGACGCGCTAACACCCCCGGCTCTTCCCCCGCTGTCCCCCGGTCCGCCAACTCCAAAGTTACCCGCTCCAACCCAAGCCTCGCTTTCAGGCGCGAAAGCGAGATCGGACTCAGGTCCGACTCTGCCGCGGGCCAGTTGACGGCATACAGGCTCGGCCGTCTGTGTTTGCCGGCGGCGCGAACCGCGTACAACCCCGGGTGATCGGTGGGCCAGTCTTGCTCCGGCGCGCCGTCGGCAACGCGCACCCACGCCAGCTTGCCCTGCGGATCGCTGACAGCAGACACGCGGACCAGACCCTGAGGGGGCAATCCGCCGAAGCGATGGCGTGTCCGCACGCCGACGCGAAAGCTGGCCACGTTCGCCGGCGGTCCGGCCGACTCCTCGATCAACCGGTGCACCCAGGTGAGCAAGCCCGCCGCCCGGATGCCCAGCTCGCTCCAGGCAGGGTCAGGCGAGGTCGTCAGCACAACCAGCCGACCCTTGCCGAGCTGTTTGGAGACGATCGCCGGCACACCATCGGTGTAGCGTGCTTGGACGGACACCCCCTCCGCCAGGCGGCTCAGCACCACCCGCCGCCGTACGGCGCATCGCGCCAGCTCGTCGAGGCCTTCCTCGGCCGCCGAGTAAGGCGACCCGTCCTCCCACGCGATGCTCGTCACCGCCGCCGGGGTCCTCAACTCGGGGGGCGACGCGCTCACCAGCGGGCGCAGCCCGGGCCAGTCCGTGCTCACGCCCCGGCCGGCGGGGGCCAGCAACACGGTGGCCCCCTGCCTGACCCGGTCCAGCAGGAAGCGTAGGCCCGTTTCAGATGTTTGAGCGCCCGAGAGTACCACCAGAAAGGCCGGGTTCTCTGGGACCCTCATCTCCTCGGTCTGCGGCGAATCACTGTCGTCCACCACGCCGACCCGCTCAGCCGGGACGTGCCGGAACGTCACCACCTGGCCATCGGGTTCGAGTGATTCGGGTGCCAGCAGGTTGCGGAAGATCAGGGCGGTCACGTTGTCATCGGGCCCGGCGTCGGCAGCGGTCACGAGCCACACGCTGGGCCGTTCGGCCGCCTCGAAGACGACGTACCGCCGCTGGTCGAAATCCAGCCGGTCGGTGGGCTCGACGCTCAGGGTCACGCCACTGGCACCCGGCGACACGGCCGGCAACAGCAAGGATACTTCCCGCGTGCCATCGGCGGGTACCTGCAGCGGCCCGACTCTGGCGAGCATCCCCTGCTCACCTTCCGCCACCAGCCAACACTCCGCGTCCAGCCCGGCCGAGGCCAGCGTAGCCTCGATGGGAACGGGTGTGCCGGCGGGATGCAACCGTGCCGGTCCCGCTGCCGCGGTTATCGCGATATTTGTCCGCTGGCCGGCCGCCGGGGCGATCACGCGGACGGAGAGGTTCTCGATGTCCGTGAGCGCTCCCGGCTGGAGGTCCCGCCAGGCGTGCGCCGCAGCGTCGGTGAATACGAGCAATTGCCGCACCGGCTGCTGTGCGGAGCGTAGCAGTCGCCCGGCTTCGGCGAGCGCGTATCCCAAGGGCACCGCGTGCGACCTGGTCGCAGCGATGGTGCGGAGGTGGCGGATGGCGGCGCCGCGCTCAGCGGTCATGCCTTCGGGGGCCACCTGCGGATCGGCCCGCACCAGGCCGAAGGCCGATTCCGCCGGCCAAGTCCCCGTGGACCGCAGGAACGTGAGCGCCTCCTGGCGGGCCTGGTCGAACTGGGTGACGACGGGGGTGAGCCGGTAGTACATGCTCCAGGAATCGTCCATGACGAGCACGCACGCCGTCGGTCGCGAGTCGGGTAGACCCCCGCCCGTCGGCACACACGTCGGCCCGGCCAGCAGCAACGCCGCGCAGGCCAGCACCAGCGTTCGCGTCAGCAGCAACCACAGGTTACGGAGTCGGCGGGCGCGGTCGCCGGAGGCCATGGCCGGCTGGAGGAAGGCCACGGCCGGGAAACGCACGCGCCGCGGGCGATGGCGCAGCCACCAATGGATCAAGAGCGGCAGGGCGGCGACGGCCAGGCCCAGCAGCAGTCCCGGCTGTGCGAAATGCAAGCTCGCGAGCAACGAGCGCTCCCCAAACGGGTCAGCGTATCAACTTCGCATTTTTCCCTGTACACGAGCGGCACGCAGCGATACTCTAGCGGCTACGTGGGAAACTGAAACGCCTTTCGCTGGTCATATCGCCGGGAGGCCTATGGCATTTGAGCCGCTTGAAACCGCTGAGGGCAGCGACTACCCCGCTTGCGTGCAACTGACGGTTTTCCTGGAAAACCGGGTGGGGCAATTGCTCCGCCTCACACGCCTGCTCGACGGCCAGGCGATCCGCATTCTGGCCCTCACAACCGACGCCGCGGCCGACTGCGGGACCATCCGGCTTTTGGTGGACGATCCGGATACGGCCCGGGAGAAGATCTGTGACGCCGGGTTTGCCGTCGCCGAGAGCGAGCTGCTCATCGTGGAACTGCCCCCCGGCAAGCGCGGGATTATTACGGTCTGCGCGGCCCTGATCTCCGGGGAGGTCAATATCCTGTACGCGTACCCGCTCTTGGGCTCCAAGAAGCGCGGGCCGTGTCTGGCCATTCACGTGGACGATTTGCCGCAGGCGGTGGCCATCCTGGGCTCGAAGGACTTCAAGCTGTTGGATCAGGGCGAACTCTGAACGCAACATGCGGGCGCCGCACACCCCACCAGAAATCCGCTCCTGGACCATGAGCGACGGGTACGCGATCCACGGCCGGCTGTGGCCGCCCCCGGCAGATGCCCGGCCCGCAGCCGCATTCATCTATGTGCATGGGATTCAATCCCACGGCGGGTGGTTCGAGTGGTCGGCCTCGCTGCTGGCCCAGACAGGCAACCCCGTGCTTCTCCCGGACCGTCGCGGCAGCGGGCTGAACCGGCAGAGTCCCGGCGATACGCCCTCCGCCCAGCGCTGGCTCGCCGACATCGACGAGCTGGTGGCCTGGCTCGAAACGCGGTACGGGATTGAGCGGTTCGGCGTGGTCGGGGTAAGCTGGGGTGGCAAGCCGGCCGTTGCCTGGGCGCTGCGCAACAACGAGCGTGTGGAGCGCTTGCTTCTGGTAGCGCCGGGGGTGTTTCCGGCGGTGGATCTGGGGATTATAGGTCGTTCGCGCGTCGGTTGGTCGCTGCTATTCGGCGGGCTTCGGCGATTTCCGATCCCGCTTGACGATCCGCGCTTGTTCACCGACAACCCCGCCGGGCAAGCGTTCATCAACGATGACCCCCTCAAGCTCACCCACGCCACTGCCCGGTTCCTTTATCAGTCGTCGAAGCTGGACCGGCAACTGGCAAAGGCCGCGCCCGGCTCACTGCGTGTGCCGGTGGCGCTTGCCCTGGCGGCGCGCGACCGCATCATCCGTAACTCGCCAACTGAGCAATGGTTGCGCCGCCTAGCCGCACAGCCGGTCACTGTGCGGGTGTTCCCTGCCGCCCACACGCTCGAATTCGAGGAATCGGTCGCCACGTTCGAGGGTTTCATTCGGCAATGGGCCAGCGAGAGCCCATAACGGCTTGGCTGCGTCGGAACCGCTCCCGGATAGACGTCAAGCCGGCCGAGCGGCCTGCTAGCCACTTGGGACGCTTGTCACACGGGTGAGAATAGCTGATGGGAAGGTTTGCAACCTCCGGTTGTTTGTGGCGTAGAATACTCGTATACTGGGCCCCAACCTCCGCAGCCGCAGGGGCGGTCTGCCAGAATACGTCAAGGATGACGGCGCGGGTTGACGATTGAAGGACCGGGGCAGAGACACGCTGAGCTGACCGCCCGACTGTCCTCATGGAGTTGAAAACGCATGCCCGTTCGCTACCGCAGTGCGCTCTGGATTAGTGGCGGTCTAGCGTCGCTTGCTCTGATCGTGTGGCTGGGCCGCGCGACGCCGGCTGCAACGCCGGCCGGCGCGTTCCTCGGCCCGGCCGCCTACGCCGACGCGCCCACGCCGACCCATGCCATGGCAGCGCTGACCGAGCGCGACCTGCTCGAGCTGACCCGGCGTGGGCGTCAGTGGTACGAGCGCGAAATCCGCGACTATCGCTGCCTCTTCCTCAAGCAGGAACGGATTGACGGCAAACTCAGGCCCCGCGAGGAAATCAAGGTTCGCTACCGCGAATCGCCGACGAGCATCTACATGATCTGGCAGAAAAACGCGAGCGAGGCCAAACGCGCGCTGTTCAAAAACACGATGGAATTCCTGGACAAGAAGAATCAGAAGGTCGCCCGCGTCGAGCCCAACGGGGCCATCGTGCGGCTGTTCGTCAAGGACGTGCGCGTGGCCATCGACGGGCCTGAGGCACACCGCACCAGCCGCCGCACTATCGACGAGTTCGGCTTCAAGTCCACCTTCGAGCTGCTCGAGCACTACAACCGGGTCGGCGAGAAAAACGGCGTGCTGGACATCCGCTACGGCGGCGAGGGGACGATTGACGGCCGGCCGACCCATGTCCTGATTCGCCACCTGCCGTACGACGGGCCGAACGGCACCTATCCCGATGCACTCATGGTCCTGCACCTGGACCAGGAATGGCTGTTGCCCACGGCGGTCTACTCCTACGCGGACCGCGAAGGCAAGGAGCTGCTGGGCAGCTATGTCTTCACGCAGGTCCGGCTGAACACCGGCCTCGGCGAGGACGCGTTCAAGTTCTGATCTGCGGCTAAGGCTGTCTATCGCACTAAGCTTGTCCGGAGTTCCGTGCGCGCTGGGTGCCACGCGTTCCCCTGGGGGCCCAAGAACATCACTTCGCGCTTCGTGACGCGCCGATGGACGCCGTGGCTTGCGGATTACACCTGCAAAACAGGCTATCGGCCCAAGGCGCACAAAGCACCAAACGCTTTTGATCCTACAGGATCAGATCGAATACAATAGCATGCAGCGATAAGCGGCAGGACCACGACTGCGGTTCGAGCAAAAGGAGCCGGGCTTGAGTGCGACACGGCGGATAGCGTGCCTCGTTCTATTTGGGGTACTGCTGTGCGCGGCTGGGATTGTCGCATACCAGTGTAGCCGTGGCCCGAGCGGCGGTGCCCAGACAAGCGAACCGAGCACAGCGGATCTTCCGGCCGACGAGGTATTCGCGGGGTTTCGCGAGGCCGACAAGGCTAGAGATATCGAGAGGTTCGAACAGTGGGCGCTGGAAATAGACCGCCGGCGCCTGCTGGAGAATTTGTCGCGTGACGAGATCGAGGCCCGACTCGGAAAGGAGCACGGGACAAGGTGGGTGTACCTGGATCAGGAGGCTATGGAAGCGCGCAGCTTTCTGACAAGATGGATGCTGAAGAGGGGAGACTACTGGTACTACTCAACATACATAAGCGATCCATATGTGCAGGTGACATTGGGCTTGGCGTTCGACGGAAATGAGTTGGCCTGGACCTACTATGGGCGTTATAACTACGCTCGTCGAGAGCACGAAAAGCGCCTCACCACATACTACGCGTTTGTTCCGCGCAGTCAGCCAACGAGCAACGCGAATCAGAATGGGGCCGAGCCGTGACCCCTGGGAAGCGATCCTCGTCATCACGATGGCGAGTCTCCGCATGCAGAATCGTCAGGGCGGGCAAGCATCTTCAGTTGCTCGGGGGTAATGCCCTTGGCTTCGAATGGAATCGGCGTCCCACATTCCGGACACACGCCACTCGTGTTCCCAATCAGACTATACGAGCAGTTATCACAAAGAAACCTCCGTTTGGCCTTCATCTTGCGCGGCCGCCCCCAGATGAACCACCAAACGGTGGCGCACAAAAAGGCATTCGCAACGAAGAGGAATGCGCCCAGAACGCTGGCGCCAGTGGCATTCCAAAAGCAATCGGGCCGTAGCAGGCCCTCTACGAAGGGGAGGACTGTGTCCCCAAGTGAGTAGGCGAGAGCAAAGAGGACGGTGTGCAATAGGCTGCGTATCCGAGCACCGATGACGGCAACCGGGATGCACGCGAGTGGCAGCAAATAGAGAAGGGAACGCGACGGGTACATTTCGACGAACGAGTACCCGCCAGGGAAACCGAGAAGTGCGGCGAGAGGCATCAGTATCCAGAGGGACCAGTAACGCGGTTCACCCTGTGTCTCGGTCGGATCGGCGATCTGGCCTTCTCGTCTGCTATCCATGGCCTGGGGCTGCCCAAAGATGGATCGCGTATGAGCGAAGCCCGAGGGTGATGCTACTCGACCCCTCAAACCGCGTCGATTCGGCCGTGATCTAGCAACGAAATGTTCCAGTGGCGCGGCGGCGGCGGTGAGGGGGCCATCGATGGTCGGCCGACCTACGTCCTGATCCGCCACCTGCCCTACGACGGGCCGAACGGCACCTATCCCGATGCACTCATGGTCCTGCACCTGGACCAGGAATGGCTGCTGCCCACGGCGGTGTACTGTTACGCGGACCGCGAAGGCAAGGAGCTGCTCGGCAGCTATGTCTTCACCAACGTCCGGCTGAACACCGGCCTGGGCGACGAAGCTTTCGAGTTCTAGCCCCGGACCTACCGAGCGGCGGGAGCCTTCAGGATCGGCAGCTTGTCGTGCTCCTGCTCAATCTTGGAGAGTTCGAGCTCCTCGAACAGGATGGGTGGCGCGACGATCGTCGCGGGCGGTGACGCCCCGCCCATGCCGAGGCTGATGTAGTTGTACACGCGCGGCGTGTCGCCCGCCGCGGCGATGCGCTTCAACTCCGTCACGCGGAACGGCCCGAAGCCACAGCCACGGAAGGGCTCCTCGCGGCCGTCCTCCACGTAGACCTTGTAGGCCACGCCCGGGTCGCCGAGCGAGGCGCCGCCACCGCCGCGGCCGCCGCGCATGCGACGCATGAGCATCGAGGCCAGGTCCGCCTGGCTGGACGTGATGCCCAACGACTTCAGCGACTTGATCCGCAGGCCATAGTCGAGCCCGGCATCGCGCGCGGCTTCGATCAGGGCTGCCTTCAGCTCGTCGTCGGGGATGCCGTCGTCGTCCTTGACGAAGAGACAGGCGATGCTGGCGCTCAGGGCGCCGCCGCCCGGTGCCCGCCGGCCGTGCCCGTTGGAGCCGGACAGCTCTTTGATCGGCGAGCGTGACAGGCACATCGCCTGGAGCTTGCCGTCCGCAACGATGTGGACGCGCTGGGCCGGCACGCCCTCATCGTCGTAATCGTAGTGCCCGGCTAGGACCTTGCCGTCGTACCGGTCGCCGCCGGGATCATCCCACACCTGGAAGGACTTCGGCAAGATGCGCGTGCCGAGCTTGTTTTCCAGGCTTCTCCTTTCCCAGGGACCGCGCCGCTGTTCGCCAACCGGATCAGGGCGGCCCACTACGCCGTCCGCGAGCATCGCCTGAAAGAGCTGCGCCGCCGAGGTGTCATCGAACAGCACCGGCCCGCTGTAGAAGTCGAGCAGCGGTGCTTCCATGACGGCGGTCAGCTCGGCCACCAGCTCGTCGATGTCGTTCAGAATCTGCGCGAGCGGCGGGAAGTCGGCGGTGGACTCACCCTCGTAGGTGCGACCGCCCGACAGACGCATGCCATCCTCGGCCTGGACTTGCGCGGTGATGATCAGCAGCGCCCCGGTGTCGGCCACGCGCAGGCGCGTGCCTTCCGAATTGACCACGTAGGAGTTGGCCGCACCGACCGCCAGCCGCACAGCGGCGTCCTGGACCTGCTCGTGCTTCTTGAAGTGGGCTGAGATGCGCTCCAGATTCTCCTCCCACCCGGTCCGATCAAAGCTCAGCACCGCAGTGGGCTCGGTGCGCTCGATCGGCTCGGCGAGCGAGAAATCGTCGGGCCGGTCCGCGATATTCTTGTCGCGCATGTATGCGCGCTTCCTGGTGAGCGTCTCAACCGCGCTTTTGTAGTTACGATCGGCGGCGCGCCAGATGGCCTGACGGAGAGCGAGGTAATCGTCATCGAGCGGCAGTGACGCCCGGCCGCCGCCACCCCGGCGCGAGCCCCTGCCCCGGAAGGACGAGCGCCCCCCGGCAAAGTTGGTGTTATCGAGCTCGTACGAGCCGACGCGCACCTGGCAGCGGAAGCGGCGCGCGCGGTCCCGTTCCGAGGTGCTCAAGGCGCCATACTCCGCAGACAGTTGATAGTTGATCGAGTCGTCCACGTCGAACTGCACGAAGTAGGGCTGCTCGAGATCTTCCATCTGCAACGTCAGCGACCGTTCCAGCTCATCCACGAGCGCCCGCATCAGTACATCGCTGTCCGGCAGCTTCTCGTCCGCGGCGACGGCGGGCCCCGCGCAAACCGCGCCAAGCATCACAATCGCCAGCAATCCTCGCAGTCGTCGATGGTTCACGGTTTTGCTCCTTATGTCGTTCACCGGCGGGAAGCCGGTCGGAAACTGGTAGTCAGCTTCAGTCATCCTCGATCAGGCCGGGATTCCGGTGTTACTTGTCCTCCGCGATCGGCGGCGGCAGGATCGGCGGCTTGTCCTGCTCCCGCATCCGCTTCTCTACCTCGATCTGCGAGACCAGGATGCTCGGCGAGACCGCCGAGACCGGTACCATCCCCGACTCCGCCCCACACGTCCCGTTGAAGACCGCCGAATCGTCACCTGTGTAAATGATCTTGGAGAAGCAGGTCAGCGGGGTACCGACGATATCGACGCCGCGGACCAACTCGTCCGGTCGCCCGTCGGCGTACACCTTGTAGACGACGACGGGCAGCACCTTAAAGGACTGCGGTCCCCTGCGCTGCGTGCCGGTAAAGCCGCCGGTGATGTCTTCGAAGAGCAGTCCGTACGGCTTGTCCTGCCTTTGGCACTCTTCGATCAGCAGTCGTTTGAGCTCATCGAAGCTGACCGCCTTGGTTGATTCGATGATCAGATTGCCCTGCCGGGAGACGACATCGTGGCCCGGTTCACGCCGGCCGTGGGCGTTCGAGGTGGGGAAATCCTCCAGCGGCGAGCGCGACATCAGGAACCTCCGCAGCACGCCGTTCTCGACCAACTTGACGTTGCTGGAGGCCACGCCTTCATCGTCGAACTTGTAGCGACCGCGCAGGTCCTCGCCGTTGAACTCCGCCAGTGTTGGATCATCGCGTACGCTGATGAAGTCTGGCAGGATCTCCTCGCCGACCTTCTTGGCGAAGGTCTGGCCCTCCTCGACGTCCTTCTGGCGGTGGCCTTCGATACGGTGGCCGAAGATCTCGTGGAAGAACACGCCGCTGGCCCGGTTCATCAGAATCGCCGGTCCGATGTAGGGCTCGACGAACGAGGCTTCGCGCAGGGCGAGGGCCTGCTTGATAACCTTCTTCATCCCCGCGGCCATTTCCTGTTCGCTGGGCAGCTTGTCTTCACTGCAGGCGTTGAAGATGTGCGTCTGGCTAAGCTCCATGCCGTCTTCGGCCTTGGTGCTGGCCCTCACCATGACGCGCAGGTACTTCAGTCCGTGCTGCAGCCGGGTGCCCTCGCTGCTGACCATGTAGCGGTTGTCGGCCACGGCGCTCAGCGACACCGACGAGTTGTAGATCAGCGGGTATTCGCGGCCGATTTTGGAGACGTTGCGGATCCGCTCCGCCCAAGCCGCGTGATCGAGGTTCAGCGATACCTGTGGCTCGCTGTGGACGTTTGGCTGCTCGCGCGTGAAGTCGCCCGACTTGTCCTCCTCCTCGACCTGGGTCTTGAGGTTAGTCAGCACTCGTTGGTATTTCCTGACGGCGGCCTTGAACTTCGTGTCCGTTGCCAGCCAGAGCGCGTGCCGGATCGCATCCGGGTTGTCCTCGAGGCTGAGCACCGTCGGGCCGGCGGAGATGTAGTCTGATAGATCAAACCCGCCGCCGCCGCGGATCTTGTGCGTGTTGTCCAGGCCGTAATCACCGACGCGCACGTCGATGTCCAGCAGGCGGGTATGACTCGCGTCGTCGCGCGCCAGGGCGCCCAGCGTGGCCGACATGCCGATGTTCTGCTGGTCGGCGACGCTGTAGGCCAGGTAGTAGGGCCGGGTGCCGTCCGGCATGACCAGCTTGTCCATGGAGTATGCCAGCTCTTCGCCCAGCAGGTCGAGCAACCCGCCGCCGGCGGCGAGCTCCGCACCGGCCAGCAGTAACCAGAGTCCCAGCAATGCCAAACAGCCGAATTTCAGCGTCGGTCTCATGACGGATCCTTTCTAGAGAAGAAACAAGCGCTTGGCCCGGCCCGCAGACCACGGACCGGTCTCCTCGCTCACACGCCGCCCGCCATGATACCACGAATGCACCCCCTGTCGCTCCTCCTCCCGCCCGAGAGACGCCCGCACGCTCAAACAGAGCCCGAAGCGCAAGCGAGGGTTTCACTCCCGCCGCCCGTCGGAACGTAGCGGCCGAGCCCCGTATCGGCCGTCCAAACGTAGCGTCGGTCCCCCGGGTCAATCCCTTTTCTAGTTGAAATTCCGATCGGCTCCGTATCATTATTCAT